>CAZKVT010000005.1:0-93192 GCA_964556365.1 uncultured bacterium
TTTTTTTAACATGATTTTAATCCTTTAACTGATTTTGATTATTATGGTATAACATAGTTTATATGTACTAATATTAATCACAGATGCTCTATTGTCAAGCTGCATAAACCGATTTCAAGATTTCCGGTTAACTTCTTATACATCAACATTTTATCTGTGTTATGGGTAGCCCAAAATTCTTTAGTCCTATTAATATATCTACTACTTGATTTAGAAATCTTCATTTTTATCTAATTATTACTCTAATTATAGTATATTTTATATAAATTTCTTATTTTGTCAAGCAATTAAATGAGGCTACGGGGTGTAATAAAATTAGGTTTTAAGTCTTCGGTTTTAGTTTTTAGTTAAAACAAACAAAATAAAGGGGTTGGGATTTAACAAAACAAAAATATGATTTTCTGTTTTTTTCTCTGTGTCCTCTGTGGTAAATATTTTTAATTAATTCGTGTTATTTGTGTAATTTGTTGTTACTAATGCTTGATTGTGAGTGGGGTTTTAAAAAACAAATATATTTTAGTGTTTTTCGTGTATTTAGTGGTTAATGTCAGGGTTGTGTGATGTGGCCTTATGTCCTTTGTGGTCTTTGTGGTTCAATTTCTTGTTTTACTTAGTTCCACTCAAAAGCTCAACTGCATGTTTTCTTGCGGTTTCGATTGAAGTCTCGCCTGAAATCATACGGGCAATTTCTTCTACTCTATCATTTCCGGTAATTTCTTTTACCTCTGTAATAGTTCGCCCATCTCTTTCCTTTTTTTCTACCGTTAAATGGAAATCTGCTTCTGCGGCAATAGAAGGAAGATGCGTAACGCATAAAACCTGTCGCATTGCACCTATTTCCTTCATCTTCTCCCCAACCTTTTTTGCGAGACTCCCCCCTATTCCGACATCGATTTCATCGAAGACAAGTCCCTCGACCCGATCCACCTCAGAGAGAATAGACTTTAAAGCTAACATAACCCGTGACAACTCTCCTCCGGAAGCAATGCTGGAGAGTTTATTCCATCCCTCTCCAACATTGGGCTCGAATAAAAATCTAACTTCATCCTTACCCAACCCATCAATCTCTTTTTTATCTTTTATCTCTACTTTAAAATGGGCTTTCTCAAAACCCAAATCTTTTATCTCTTCCTCTACTCTTTTTTCGAAATCTTTAGAAACGTCTTTTCTTTTATTTGAAACATCGCAGGCTTGTACTTCAAGTTCTTTTTCAAACTTAAATATTTCATCTTTTAACTCTTGCTCTCTTTCTTTTAAAGATTCCATATCAAAAATCTTTGTGGACAGCTCTTCCTTCATACCTAAGAGTTCTTCATAATTTTTACTGTATTTCTTTTTAAGAGTTTCAACTTTATCCACTATATTCTCAACTTCAGAAAGCCTTTCCTTATCATAATCGAGACTATCTTTATATCTATCAAGTTCTAAAGATGCATCCTGGAGAATCAAATCCGATTCTTCCAGTCTTTCGGCAACTTTTGCTAGAGACTTATCTAACTCCCCTGCTTTCTTAATGTTTGAAGTTATCTCGGAAAGCCTACTTAAAATCGACTCATCGCTATCACTAATAAATGAAGCTGCATATTCAACTAATTCTTTAATCTCTTCAAAATTATCGAGTTTTTTCTTTTCTTCTTTTAATTCTTGATATTCCACCAAGCTGAATTTCACACATTCAAGTTCTTTCTTTTGAAAATCGTATAAATCCCTGCTATTTGCAATTTCATTTTTCTGTAATTCTATCTTCGAAAGTTCACTACGAATACTTCCCAACAACTTGAACTTTTCTTCCATTACCTCTCTCTCACCCATCAGCTTACCATAATAATCAAGAAAATCTATATGAGTCTCTTCGTTAATAAGTAGCTGGTGTTCATGCTGTCCGTGAATATCAAAAAGAATATTTCCTATTTCTTTTAAAATATCAGTATTTGCTATCGAACCATTTATGTAAACCCTACCTCCACCCTTTCTGTTGATTATTCTTCTTACGATAAGCTCTTCCTCTTCAGGAATCTCATAATTATTTAAAATTTTATACACTTCCGGAGAATTAGAGAACACCCCTTCAACAGTTGCCTTGTCAGCTTCCTTCCTTATCGAGGCAGTATCTCCCTTATCCCCAAGAAGAAGCGATAAAGCATTTATTATTATGGACTTACCGGTTCCGGTCGAACCTGTAAGAACATTAAATCCGGGTTTTAAAGTTACTTCGATTCGTTCAATAAGAGCGTAATTGCTGACTCTTATCTCTTTAATCATCCATTACCCCAGTTCAATTTTTTTCTAAGAATATCAAAGTAATCCCAATCTTTGAATTTTACTACTTTCAATGGATTTACATTCCTTTCAACAGAAAGCTCTTCTCCAGAATTAAGAGTAAGTAACCTTTGTCCATCGAAAATTAATTGGCATTTCTCCTTAGTTTTAATTAATATTCGAGATTCCTGCTTCACGACTAATGGTCGAAAAGTTAAAGCATGCGGCGATATAGGTGTTATAACAATAGCTTTGATACCGGGTTTTAAAATCGGACCTCCACAAGACAAGGAATAAGCAGTAGAACCGGTAGGCGTTGCAATAATCAAACCATCACCGGAGAGTTGTGTTACAAAACTATTATCTATATATATCTCCAGATCGATAACTCGTATATCAGTCGATGAAAAGACCACATCATTTAAAGCGATATTTTCTTCACCGTTAAAATTAGCCTTTAAAAAAAATCTTTCCTGAATTTCATAATTTTTGGACTTAATATCTTTAAAAATATTCTTTATTTCTTCTTTCCTAATGTCAGTAAGAAACCCAAGCCCCCCAAGATTTATTCCTAAAAGAGGTATATCAAAATCGTATATAATTGAACCAGCCCAGAGAAAAGTACCATCCCCTCCTGCAGCAATAATGAAATCACATTCTTTAATTTTCTCTTTATTTTCATCGTATATAACAAGTGAAAAACCGTTCTCAGCTGCTGCTTTTTCCAGGTTTTCCAAGACAGATTCAACATGTCTTTTACCGGAAGTATAAAAAACACCTATTTTCATATTTTAACTCCATACAAAAATCTGATCTTATTATATTGATCTTTTTCATACGAACATTTTAAATTGCCGGGAATCTTAATATAAGGCAAATTAGAAGAATCTATTTCAATAAATATCAAACCACCTTTTTTTAATATTTTTGAGGCATTTTTTAATATCTCATTTATAATATTAACTCCTTTATCTCCTCCATTCAGTGCTAATAAAGGTTCCCTTTTTACAACTGTATCTGTTTTTTTTAGATTCTCCTCTAAAACGTAAGGAGGGTTAGAAATAATCATATCAAATTTACTCCTACTTACAAAACATTTAAATAAATCAACGCAAACTATATCGATTTTATCGTTAAGTTTATGATATTCAACATTCTTTTTGCATAGTCGAACAGCTTTTTTTGAAATATCAGTCGTGATAATCTTAGTTTTTTTGACCCGGGCAGCAATCGAAATTGAGATTGCACCGGTTCCGCAACCTATTTCAAGAACATGTGGATAATCAAATTTCTTTAATTTGCTAATAGCCCGAACTGCCATTAATTCCGTTTCAGGTCTGGGTATGAACACTCCACTTTCAGTAAAAATATCGAACCCGAGGAAATTCGTTTTTCCGACTATATACTGCCATGGTTCTCCATTTAGCCGGCGTTTTAAGTAACCCCTAAATTTAAGGAACTCATTCTCGTCAATCCGATTATTGTTTATAAGTATATCTTCTTTACTTTTACCTGTTGTTTCCTCTAAAAAAATAAAACTTTCAATTTCCGGAGCAGAACTACAAACCCCTAACTCTTTAACTCCAAAATCAAAAACTTCAAGTAATCTCATCATCCATTTCCCCTTTCTGCTCAGTTCTTAAATTTTCTATTAAATCGCCGATTTTTCCGTCGAGAAACATATCTAAATTATATTTGGTATAATTTATTCGATGATCTGTAATTCTATTTTGAGGAAAATTATAAGTTCTGATTTTCTCGCTTCTATCTCCGGAACCCACCAATTTTTTTCTTTTAGAACGTATCTTCTTATCCGCTTTTCCCTGTTCGTATTCGAAAATCTTTGCCCTTAAAAGTCTCATTGCCTTTTCTCTATTCTGATGTTGAGATCTTTCATCCTGACAGGAAACAATAATTCCTGAAGGTTTATGTTCTATTCTAACCGCAGAGCAGGATTTATTAACATGTTGTCCCCCTGGTCCCGATGCCGAGAAAAAGTCGACCTCCAAATCATCAGGATCGATTTCCACCTCCACTGCCTCTCTCTCAGGAAGAACTGCCACAGTAACAGCAGAAGTATGTATTCTTCCTCCGGATTCTGTAACCGGAACTCGTTGCACTCTATGAACTCCACTCTCGAATTTCATATGTCCATAAACATTTACCCCGGAAATCAGGTTTATTACTTCCCTATAACCATTCATTTCCGTCTTACTGAAATCCACTATCTCAAATTTCCATCCCATGTTCTCGGCATATCTTGAATACATACGCAAAAGATCAGCACAAAACAAAGCCGCCTCTTCTCCCCCTGTTCCGGCACGTATTTCAAACACAGCATTTTTTTTATCTTCCGCATTCTCCGGCATCATGGCAGTTTTAATCTTATCTAAAAGCCGTTTCTTTTTATCTTCTAAAACTTTAATGTCTTCTTCCGCAAGAATAATCATTTCTTCGTCCTCGGTCTCCTTTAAAATTTTCTCGTCTTCCTTTATTTTATTTAAAACTTCCTTGTATTCATCGAAAGGTAATATTATATTTTCTAAAGCCTTTTTTTCCTGAGAAAGTTCTATTATTTTCTTTCTATCTTTTATAACTTCAGGATCTTGAAGTTTATTTAGAATTCTATCATATTTAACCCTATATTCTTCTGCTTTGTCCAAAAACATAGAAACTTTAGTCGACACTTATAATAACCTCTCGCAAAGTTCAGGTAAAATTTCAGAAGCATCTCCGAAAATCGAGAAGTCCAGATGTTCACTTAGTACAGTCTTTTCCTTATTTATCTCGATAACAAAAGCTCCATTCTCTCTGGCAATCAAAGGTATAGAGGCGGCGGGCTGAACAACTCCCGAAGTACCTACAACAAAACATACGGCACTACTCTCTGCATACATCCGTGCCTTCATTAAAGCTCTATATGGAAGAGGTTCGCCAAACCAGACAACATCAGACCTAATAAGTCCACCACATTTATCACATTTGGGTATTTTATCTGAATCAATTCCACCAAAAACCTTGCCGCATTCATTACATTTATTCTTAAAAATATTACCATGGAGTTCTATAACTTTAATCGATCCAGCTCGCTGGTGTAAATTGTCTATATTCTGAGTAATAACAGCAAAATCTTCGAAAAACTCCTGCATCTTAGCCAGCGCAAAATGTGAAGAATTAGGATTCGTTTCTTGTATCATCTTTTTTATCTTTTGGTGCCATTCCCAAACTTCCTGCGGATTTTTTCTAAACGCCTCGATAGTAAAAGGATTCTTATCTTTCCAAAAACCTTCATTACCTCTAAAAGTAGGAATCCCCGATGGAGCTGAACTACCAGCACCTGTTAGGGAAAAAGCCTTTTTTGCCTTTTTCAACCTTTCTATAATCTTATCATCTATTTTCATAACAGTAAAGTAATTATTCTCCCCTCAATGTCAATATTAATTTTTTAAAGAAAACCCAGTGTGACAGATCCTCTAAAATGTAAAACTTTTATAGAAAATACAGAAGCCTGGAACCGAGAAAATGTAAGAATCAAATATCAAAATGGAAAATTACGAATCAAAATTCAAAATTTCAAAAAAATAATAAAACAAATAATCTTTGGACTCCGTATAAATGCGCACTCTTAAATCTTTAATTTTTACTTTTTTATTTGTCATTTTGCTTTTTACTTTTTAAATTTTTATTTACTTCATATGGAATAACAAAAATAGCACAGAGATCTCAATTAAAATAAAGTCGTAACTAACTCCAAAATCCTAATTTGGCTATTACCAAACTTCAGGAGGTGGGTTTTCTAAATAATAATCCCCGGTCATGTATCTTTGAACAAAAATCAAGTTATACCCTTCATCATAGTAATACCAAATTTGATAGGCACTTCCGCTCGGATTAAAAGGCTCATCAACTATATTATCCGGAGAACCTAAAATAATATAAACTTTACCCCTATCCGTTTTCCAACCTTCAAGAAGAGATCCGCGGGAAAAGTTTCTGTTAGCAAAATCTATTCTATCGAAATAATCTATCTTAAACTCATTTAAATTATCTCCGGGTGTAGGATCTTTACTTTCCCAAAATTTATTCCATAATTTTTCCCGTTCTTCTACTCGCGCCGAAAGCATTTCTTTTATCTCTCCGGAAGATGCAATATACTCAATTTGTTTTACTCTATCGACAAATCTATATGATTCGAAGAAAGGTTTCCACACTCTAAAAGAAATAGATTTTTTGGCTGTTTTACTTCCAGTAACGTTTTGTACTTCCGCGGTAAATTCATATAATCCTTCTTTAAATTTATTCGCGGGAACAATAACTCCTAACTCCTGATTTTTCCTGTCAGGTAATATTGTATCCCTTTGAAAAGAAAATTTTTCTTCTTCATCCTTAAAGTAAAATTTAAGCTGAGTTTTACCTTCTTCACTACTAAAAATATTTAATCTTATTCTGATAGTATCCTTATCGGTAATAACCTCTCTTGAAGGATTTGAAAACCACCTAATAGAAGCAATATCCGTGGGTTTTAACTTGGAAATTGCCAATTCCCTCGTCCTTGTCCAACTCCTACTCGAATTACGATCCGATATCTTTAAAGTCAACTCTATCTTGCCTTCAGGAACTTTTATTTCCATTAACCCATTAAAATATTTGTTTGAGGATAACGTTTCATCATAATTATCAACCGATAACTGATGTTTCTTACTTTTACCGCTCATTTGATATCCGTCTTCTTCTACAACTACAGAGACCAAATATTCTCCGGTATAAATACTATCATTCTTATAAAAAATCAGATCCGAATAAGGCATTCTATAATTTACAATAACATAAGGGATAGAATTGGTATCCCTATCCAGCTGAAAGTCAACACTAAGACCGATAACGAAAAAATAAAATAAAATCATTTCAAGTTAACCCCATTTGTTAAGAAGCAAAATTAATATTCAACTTTTTGATTTTTCTATAAAGAGTAGAAGGGTGAATCCCTAAAAGATCCGCAGCTTTGTTTTTGTCTTTATTAGACATTTCCAATGCTTTCTTTATAGTTTTCCTCTCGATTTCCTCCAAATTCAACCTGTCTATCTGATTGCTACGACTAAATTCTTCAGGAATAACAGAAGCATTTATAACTTCCGAATCCTCTAAAACAATTAATCTTTCAAGTAGATTTTCTAATTCCCGGACGTTTCCAGTCCATTTATAATTCATAAGTTTTTCATACGCTTCATCGGTAAACGTTTTTTCTTTTACGTTAAGCCGTTCGGAAATTTTCTTGTTAAAATGTTGAACTAAAGGAAGTATATCTTCCTTCCGTTCTCGTAAAGGCGGTATTTTTATCGGAATCACATTTAACCTGTAATATAAATCTTCTCTAAAATTACTGTTTTCCACAAGTTTTTCAACATTTTCATTTGTCGCACTTACAATTCTTACATCTACCTCGATTTCTTTCGTACTCCCAAGAGGTGTAAAACTCATTTCCTGTAGAGCTCTTAGTATTTTCGGTTGAAGTTCCATTGGCAATGTACTTATTTCATCCAAAAATAAGGTACCTTTATCCGCGGCAACAAATAAGCCTTTTTTATCCCTATCTGCCCCTGTAAAGGCTCCTTTCTTATATCCAAAAAGCTCAGATTCCAACAACTCTGAGGGAAAAGCCGAACAGTTGATAGGAATGAATTTACCCGGTCTATCAGAATTATAATGAATTAGATTCGCGACCAACTCTTTGCCTGTGCCACTTTCTCCATAAATAAGAACAGAAGAAGTTGTAGCAGCTACTTTTTTTATTTTCTCTCGTATTCCTTTCATTTTATCATTGTTTCCGATAATTCTGAATTGTTCGAGTTTTTCTTCTCTAAGATTCTTCAAGCTTTTTTTAATTTTTATTCTGTCCAATGCCTCATTCAATCTCAAAATCAATTCTTCCATTCTGAAAGGTTTCCTTATATAATCTAATGCTCCGCCTCTTATTGCTTCTATCGCGGAATCGATTGAAGAATAAGCTGTTATAAGTATAACCACTGATTCCGGATTAATTTTTTTACAACGGCGAAGAACCTCAAGCCCCGACATTTCAGGCATATTTATATCTGTAAGAACAGCATCATAATTGCTTTCGGAAAAAGCATTTAAAGCTTCTATCGGATCAGAAAAAACATCGACTTTAAACCCAGCTTCCTCCAAACCTAATTTGACTACCTCGAGAATACTTACTTCATCATCAATAACTAATATCTTTTCTTTCATACTATTATCCTTATTTCCGTTCCCTTATTAACAACACTATCAATTTCAATATTCCAATTATGTAATTCTGCTATTTTTTTTACAATAGGGAGTCCGAAACCAAAACCTTCCCTAAAATGAGTATAAAAAGGAGAAAATACTTTATTTAAATCCTTTTCCTTTATACCGCATCCTGTATCTCTGACAAAAAGAACCTTTTTTTCATTATTTTTCTTATTTCCAAAAAACAGAGTTCCCCCATCAGTCATAGCTTTTAAAGAATTAACACCTAAATTAGATAATACACTCTTTAAAAGATTATAATCCCCTTTAATAGTAAAATCTTTGCTCACTTCGTTCTTAAACTCAATCTCTTTATTAAAAAATTTAGTCGTTTTAAGATCACTTATGATATCTTCAACTAAATTATAAGGCTTAATTGTTCTATTTTCCAAATTAAAACTCTTAGTAAAATCTAAAAAACTTTCAACCAGATAATCCAATCTATCGGATTCTTTAATTATAAGTTTTCTAAGTTTTTCATTTTTCTCCAAATTTCCTTTCTCTGATGGACCAATCAACTCAGCTGAAGCTCTAATTGAAGAGACAGGATTCCTGACTTCGTGAGCAAGATTAGCGGCAAAATTTCCAAGTGTAACCAATTTGTCTCTCATTTGCATCTTCTTTTCTATATCTTTTTCCTCGGTTTGATCGTTTATCATTAATATCGTACCTTTTCCATCAAATAAATCACTGGACCGCATCATAAAAATCCTATCCTCACTTTCAAATTCTACTTTTTTTTCTTTTCCGTCTAAAAGTTTCTCTATCGGTTCCTTAAACGGAGGAGAGGTAATATCGAGAAGTATTTTCCCAGGCGAAAGAGTAATATGAAGAAAATCTTCAGCTCTAGAATTACTCCAAACAATACGTCCCTGTTCGTCCACAGTTATAATACCGTAATCGATAGCTTCTACTATATCCGAAATATCAATTTTAACTCTGATAAGTTGCTCCCGTAACACATGAACAACAAGAGAAGAAACCGCTGCTGTAAAAAGAAAAGCAAAAGAATAAACAATAAATTCAATCAAAACGATATCAATTGGAGGAAAAGCCGGAATACTAATCAAAAAAAGATTTGCAGGTATTTTTTCCGTCAAAAAAATCGCGATCAAACCAAAAGAAATCGCTGAATAACCACTAACAATAAATGAATCGATCGAAAAAAGCAAATAAGCGCTTAAAACCACAATTGGGAGATAGAAAGGAACAAACGGACTCAAAGCCGCACCGGTATATACAATCAAAAAAGAAAGATATGTTACATCCAAGAGAAAGTGATATAATTTCGCTTTCTCCTGAAGAAAAAATAATAAGAATTCGTCAAGAAGGAATACAAAAATAAGAAAGAACAAAGGGACAAGACTCTTTCCTTTTTCTCTAAATATAAGAATTAGAGAAAACAGAAGAAAAAATAGGATTGCTCTATAAATGCAATATCTTTTAGCCCTGCTCACAGAAATCCTTTTTTAAATCATCTGTGAAGCCATTTGGAAGATAGGAAGATACATAGCCATAACCATACCACCTATAATAACTCCGAGGAATACGATAATCATTGGTTCGAGAGCATTCATAAGGTTAGCAACAGCTTGATCCACTTCCTCATCATAAAAATCTGCCACTTTTGAAAGCATATCATCGAGTCCTCCCGTTTGTTCCCCTATTGTAATCATTTGAACAACCATAGGAGGAAATAAAGCCTTTTCTTTACTCAAAGGCTCCGCTATAGATTCTCCCTGGGCTATAGAAGTACGCGCACGCATAACCGCGTTTTCTACAAGTTTGTTTCCGGTTGTGCCCGACGTAATCTCGAGGGCATCGAGAATATTAACACCCGAAGAAAGGAGTGTAGAAAGAGTTCTTGAGAATCTGGCAACCGCCTGTTTCTTTAATAAAGTACCAAATATAGGTAATTTTATTAAAAACGAATCTATTTGAAGATTTCCTACCTCAGTTTTATAATAATACCTCACAGCAAGGACTAAAAATATAATCGAAACAAAAATCACCCACCACCACCTTACCATAAACTCACTCAAAGCCATAACAATCCTCGTCGGCAATGGTAATGTTCCTCCAAGATCTCCGAACATCTGCGCGAAAACGGGAATAACAAACATTAACAAAACAGCAACTGCAATAACTGCGACTATCATAATGGCAGCCGGATAAACCATTGCTCCTTTAACTTTTCTTTTTATCGAATCCGCCTTTTCGAGATAGTCGGCAAGTCTGGCAAGAATAGTAGCAAGAGATCCTCCCTTTTCTCCGGCTTCTACCATATTTACATACAAATCTCCGAAAATATCCCTGTGTTCTCTTAGAGCATCGGCTAAAGTGGAACCTCCTTCAACCGCAGTGATTAAATCCTTTAGTATATTTTTAAATCTTTCTGAATCGACCTGTGCAACCTGAATATCGAGGCATTTTATTAAAGGCAACCCGGCATTAATCATAACCGAAAACTGTCTTGTAAAAACGGAAATAGCCTTACCGGATACTCTTCCTTTTAAAAAGGGAAGTGTTATCTCTCTTGGTTTAGCCCGTATCGATGTCGGTACAATCTTCCTTTCTCGTAATATACGCTGGACTTCCTCCGGACTGGCCGCCACAATTTCTCCGTTCTCTATGGATCCGCTCGGAGTTCTTCCTTTCCATAGGTAATCAGGCATATTTTACCCCCTTAACGTACAATTGTTTGTTTTTTTGCTATCATTTCTTCAAGCTCTGAAGGTTCTCTGGAATAAGATATCGCGTCTTGTAAACTTATTTCTCTTCCCATATATAACTTGTAAAGCGATTGATTCATGGTAAGCATCCCGTATTTCTGTCCGGCTTGCATACTCGAATACAACTGATGCGTTTTATTATCTCTTATTAAAGCTTTAACCGCCGGAGTCGCGTAAAGAACTTCAACAGATAAAGCTCTGCCGCCGGTTCTTTTAGGTATTAAACTTTGAGTAACAACACCGATTAAAACAAAAGCTATTTGAGCCCTGACCTGGTTATGTCTTTCGGGAGGAAAAGTATCTACTATTCTTGAAATGGATTCTACTGCTGAATTTGTGTGCAGTGTAGCAATGGTAAGATGTCCTGTTTCCGCAACATTTAACGCTGCTTCCATTGTTTCTCTGTCTCTCATCTCCCCTATCATAACCACATCCGGATCCTGCCTTAATATATACTTCAGAGCAATCGCAAAACCATCCGTATCAGAACCAACCTGTCTCTGATTAACAATTGCTCTCTGGTGCCTAAAAAGATATTCTATTGGATCTTCGATTGTAACGATATGAACTTTCCTTTCCCTATCTATCTTATCAACTACAGCCGCGAGAGTAGTAGACTTACCGCAACCTGTTGGTCCGGTGACCAATATCAATCCTTTTTGTTTGTTCGCCATGTCAGATATCACCGAAGGCAAGCCCAACTGCTTGAACGTCCTGATTTTAAACGGAATAGTTCTTACCGCACAAGCGACCTGTCCTCTTTGATAAAAAACATTAGCTCTGAATCTGGAAAGGCCAGGTACTCCAAAACTTAAATCGAGTTCTTTTTTCATTTCGAATTTTTTCTTTTGTTCATCGTTCAACACTGAATAAACTAATTTTTCAAGATCATTCGGAGAAAGCGGAGCATAATTAGATTTTTCCAATTGCCCATCTTTCCTATACATTGGAGGTGAAGCAGTCGTAAGATGAAGGTCAGTCGCCCCTCTACTCACCATTTCTTCCAGTAAGGTTTTCATATCATAATCCATAATAACTCCTCTCTAAAATTTATGATTCAACAGTTACTCTTAGAATCTCATCGGGCGTTGTAAGTCCCTTTTTTAACTTTACTACACCATCATCTCTAAGAGTACGCATACCTTCCTTCTGAGCTGCTTTCCTTAAATCATCGGTAGAAATCCTATCAAGAATCATCTGTCTTAAATTCATAGTAATAGGCATTACTTCCGTCACCGCAATTCTACCTTTATATCCGGAAGAATTACACTCCGGACATCCCGGTCCCGCCTCATAAATATCCTGACTTAATATATCATCTGTGGTTAAGCCTAATTTCTTCAAAATGCTTACCTTATCAACTTCATCAGGCTCTATTTTTTTTCTACAATTCTTACAAACTTTTCTTAAGAGTCTCTGTGCCTGAATTAAATTCAATGAACTCGCAATTAAAAAGGGTTCTATACCTATATCAACCAAACGGTTCACTGCACTGGGAGCATCATTTGTATGAAGAGTAGATAGGACTAAATGACCCGTCAAAGCCGCCCTAATGGCAATAGACGCCGTATCTATTTCCCTTATTTCTCCGACTAATATTATATTGGGTGACTGTCTTAAGAAAGCGCGCAGCGCGTCCGAAAAATCGAAACCTATTTCTTGATTGACCTGAACCTGATTTATTCCTCTAAGATTATACTCAACAGGATTTTCTACCGTCATAATGTTGACTTCCGGTTTATTCAACGAGGAAAGAGCAGAGTAAAGCGAGGTAGATTTTCCGCTCCCGGTAGGTCCCGTAACCAGAATGAGACCATAAGGCTGAGAAATAGATTTTTGAAATTTCACCAGTGTATCCGGTTCAAACCCCAGGTCTTCCATATTTAACATAAGTGAAGACGGATCCAATATTCTCATAACTACTTTTTCGCCAAAAACTGTAGGTATTATACTAACACGAAGATCTATAGGTTTACCATCAACTCTTATTTTTATCCTTCCGTCTTGATTAAGCCTCCTCTCTGACGCATCCATCGAAGCGGTCATTATTTTTATCCTGGTAGCAATAGCATGCCTTAATCGGTATGGAGGTTCCGCCACCTGCTGCAAGATTCCATCAATCCTAAACCTAATACGAAGAGTCTTTTCATAAGGTTCAATATGAATATCGGAAGCTTCTTTTTGCACAGCCGACGTAATCAAATAATTAACAAGTTTAATTACAGGTTTTTCCTCGGCCTCAGCCCTCCAATCTTCCTCATCCCCTTCAAGCTCGGATTTCCCGATAAAAATATTCTCAAGGCTGCCTTCAGCGAATATAAACTCTTCATCGACCATCTCTTCATCCTTTTTCTCTACTCTGTCGATTGCTTTAGTAACAGGATAAAATTGGTCTAAAAGCTTTGTCATCTTATGGAAAGTCACAACCACCGTTTCCACCTTTAAACCGGTTTTAAATTCAACAGCATCTATTGCTTCTAAATCACCGGGATTTACCACTCCCAAAATTAGTTTTTTCCCTTTTCGTCTAATGGGAAAAATTTCATATCTCTGAGCCATATCTGGCGGAATCAACGATACTAATGAACCATCTGCATCTTCAGTTTTTATATCGATAGAGGAAACCTTGTATTGAAGAGATAGTGTCTTTGCAAGTTCATTATCCGTAATATACCCTTCTTCTATCAAAACGGCACCAAGTCGTTTAGCTACTTGTTTTTGCTTTCTAAGCGCTACATTTAATTGTTCGGGAGTAATTTTACCCGCTTGAACAAGAATTTCACCGAGTTTTTCCATTACTATCTCACCTGCGTTTCGCGAGCTACTTCATCAAGAGTGGTAAGCCCCGCAAGAATTTTTTTAATTCCTTCATCTCGAAGTGAACTCATACCCTCTTTTCTGGCTTGCGCTTCTATATCATCCGATGTTGAGCCATCCATAATCATTTTTCTAATATGTGAACCAACCTGCATAACCTCGAATAAACCTAATCTTCCCTTATAGCCTGTTTTCTTACAACGTTCACAGCCCGCTCCATGGTAAATCTTATTACCATTCATTTTAGCTGGATCAAAACCCAATTTTAAAAGATCTTCGTCGGACACCTCAAGGGGAGTTTTGCATTTCGTACATATAGTCCTAACCAAACGCTGAGAAATAATAAGTTCGAGAGTCGAAGCCAAAAGAAACGGAGCCACTCCCATATTAAGAAGACGAGTAACTGTCGCCGACGCTGAATTTGTATGTACTGTAGAAAGTACAAGGTGACCGGTAAGCGAAGAACGAATAGCAATATCCGTTGTCGGCTTATCTCTGATTTCTCCGACCATAATAACATCAGGATCCTGACGCAGGAAAGACTTAAGAGCTTCCACAAAAGTCAGCCCTATTTCTTCTCTAACCTGTAATTGATTAACCCCAAAAAGAGTATATTCAACCGGATCTTCAGCCGTAGAAACGTTTATATCTATATTGTTAATTTCTTTTAATATTGAATATAAAGTCGTGGTTTTACCCGAACCTGTAGGCCCGGTCAGCAATATAATTCCATGAGGCTTTTTTATGGCAGAAAAAGTATCCTTCAAAGCCTTCTCTTCAAAACCCAATTTTGTCAGGTCAAACTCTATGCTTTCTTTATCAAGAACTCTTATCCCGACTTTTTCGCCAAAAACGGTAGGTACGGTAGCTATTCTGAAATCTATTTTTCTGCCCATAAGTTGCGCCTGGAATCTTCCGTCCTGCGGTCTTCTTTTTTCCTGTATTTTAAGATTAGACATAACTTTAAGTCTTGATACCACAGCTTTATGGAGTCTCCATGGCGGAGGCTGAAAAATGTGAAGCACACCGTCTACCCTCATCCTAACTTGAACATCTTTCTCGAAAGGTTCTATGTGAAGATCGCTGGCGCCTTCAACAACAACTTTTTTTAATAAATAATTAACATATTGTACCACCGGACCGGAATCTATTTGCGCGGCAAGATTCGAGGCCCCTTCATCTTCCTCCTCCCTATCCATTAATTCAACAGAATCCTCCGCCAGCCCTATCTCTTCAGCCACCTCATCCTCAAGAGCTTTGGTTTCATAGTGTTCTTTTAAAATCTTATTTATAGATAATTCGGCTGCAACCAATGGCGTAATATCATACCCTGTCCTGAAACGAATATCTTCCTGTGCCTGCACATCATTTGGATTTGTCATTGCCAAATATAGGGTTTTACCCTTTTTTTCTACCGGAATACACTCGTAAGCTCTCGCTGTTTCCGGAGAAATCAGATTTAAAACTTCATCATCTAAGGGACACTCAGATAAAATTACCCCTTTCACATTCATGTTTTTTTCGAGCGCCTTAATTAATTGCTCCTCATTAACATAACCTAACTCAATAAGGTTTGCACCTAAACGCCCCCCTACTTCTCTTTGCCTTTTAAGCGCTTCTTTTAACTGGCTATCGGTTATTACACCATCTAATAATAATATCCTTCCTACTCTCACCTTATTATTATAAATACTTCCAACTCAAAAGTCAAGGCTGTAAATAATTAGAGCAGTTTTTTCAAAAATGAAATTTTTATATTTTTATATTAAATATATAAATAATTTTATTTTTATATTAATTCAATAGAGGGACTTGACTTCTCATCTATAATGGTTAAAATATATATAAATGGGGGCGAATTGGCTCTCGACGGAGTATGACTGGATTGTAAGCTGCACTCCGAGCCGTCATAACTCGTTAAACTGTGGCATTTTATTTTAAATGGCAACTATAATTACGCCATAGCAGCTTAATTAAGCTGCTCGTCCTTTTTGGATGTTTTCTCCTTACTCCGAATGTGGGCGTCATAAAAAGGAGATAGGTTGCAAATTTGCCGGTGTTTTGCAATCGAAAAAGAACCGGTATGGCTATTCTGAATCCTGTGATTGGGTAAAAAATAGCGACACACAAACAATCACTAAGTGTGTAGAGGCTTACAAACAGATATTTCGGACGCGGGTTCGATTCCCGCCGCCTCCACCAAAAAATAAAGAGGAGGAATTATGAAAATAACCCCTTTAGATATTAGAAAACAAGAATTCAGAAAGACTTTTAAAGGTTACGATAAAAACGAAGTAGATATATTCCTCGAAATGTTAGCAAAAGAGATAGAAAATATCATACGAGATAATAAAAGTATGTCTGAACGGTTAAAGGAACTGGACTCTAAAATTGAAGATTATAAAAGAATGGAAACCACTCTCCAAAACACTCTTACTTCTACACAAAAAACTACAGATGAAATCCGAAGAAACGCACGTAAAGAAGCTGAAATGATCCTGCAAAAAGCAAAATTACAAGCTAGTGAAATAATCGAAAATGCCGCGGCCAAAGTGAAAGATCTCCAAAGCCAGATTAGCGCTCTAAGGAATCAAAAAAATGGATTTGTCATACAACTACGCAGTTTTCTCTCTTCTCAATTAAAAATGCTCGAAGAAGTAGAAATGATAAATGTCAAAGAAAAACAAACAAATTATTCTCCTTCGAGAAATCAAAATACGGAAGAGTTAGAAAAAACAAAAAAGAAAGTTCAGGAATTGTTTAAAGAATAAAACTTAACATAAAAGGAACTTTAATGAAAGAAACAAATAAGGGAAAAGATATTTTTACTATTTTATCGGAAAGCAAAGAATATATTATGGACAAAGTTAATTTTGATAAGTTTGATTTTGGAATTATATTAGGATCGGGACTCGGCGACGTTTCAGGAGCAATAAAAAATCCCACAAAAATATTATACAAAGATATTCCGAATTTTCCCGTATCTACGGTTAAGGGACATTCAGGAGATTTGGTACTCGGTGAAATACAAGATAAAAAAGTTTGTGTTATGAACGGCAGATTTCATTATTACGAGGGATACAACATGGATAAAGTCACCTTCGGAATCAAACTGCTTTGCCATTTAGGAATAAAAACTCTAATAGTATCCAACGCAGCTGGCGGCGTGAATCCTTTTTTCAGAAGAGGGGATATAATGATTATAACAGATCACATTAATTTTTTCCCTGAACATCCTCTTAGAGGACCAAACGATGAACGTCTGGGTCCGAGGTTCGTAGATATGTACAATACTTACGATAAAGACTTGGTAGAGAAAACCGAAGATATAGCACTCGAAACCGGATTGAAAATAAGAAAAGGTGTTTACTTCGGACTTCAGGGTCCAACTTTTGAAACTGCAGCAGAATATAGAATGATAAATATTTTAGGAGCAGATGCAGTAGGTATGTCAACGGTACCAGAAGTAATAACAGCAAGGTGGATGGGTAAAAAAGTTCTCGGACTTTCAATAATAACAGATATTTGCCTACCCAATGCAATGGAAGAAGTAAGTCATGAAATAGTTTTAGAAGCAGCCAATAAAGCGGCCCCAAAACTTTCAAAATTAATTGTTGAAGTTGTTAAAAAAATATAAATTTTACTCATTCTTTACATTACTATTGATTATTTTTGCCGGTTGCCGAAAAGAAAGCAATTACGTTAAAGCTTTTGAATACTATCATTCTCTCCGACCAACCCGGGCATTAATACTCCTTGAAAATTCCGAAACACCTAAAGAAATATACCTACAAGGAGAAATATACTTGAATCTTAACGATCCCAGAAGGGCATTAAAATCTTTCGATAAGCTTATAGAACTTGATCCAAGATGGAAAACCAAAGCATTAAAAAAACTTCTGGAAGCCGGAAACCAGGCGGCTGAAAAAGGAAAAGAATTTACCGCGGTAACAATTTATTCGAAAATATTAGAATTCGAACCCGATTTTGAAATGGGAGAAAAAAACATATTGATGGGGAATTGGTTTTTTGATTCAAGAGATTACGAAAAAAGTATAGATTATTACGTAGAGGGGATGAAATACAAATCTTCTGATAATGATTTAAGATTAAAATTAGCACAGTGCTATATAAATACAAACGATTTAGTCTCGGCTTATGACGTCCTAAAAGAAGCTACAAAAGAACTTTCGAGCTGGAGGTTAAGATACTGGTTGGGTAAAACATCCTTTAAGCTGGCCGAAAAGAGAATAAAAGAAGGCAACTACGATTCCGCGGAATTATACCTTAATGAGTTAATAACTCTTGGTATGCCTAAAGTATTAATAGACGACGCGTACTTCTTACTTGGTGACATTAAACTAAGTCAAGAACAATACGAACAGGCAACTAAACATTATAATAAAGTTCTGGAACTAAATAAATTCGCAAAACCTAAAATCAGAAGAGAAGCGGAAGAAGCGCTTGAAATTATCAAGAACATGGAGGATAACCCTTGAGTAAAAAATCATACTATATAATAATGTTTCTCGCATTTGTTTACTGCTCAAATAATACAAGACCCGAAATGACATCTGCGGATGAGGAATTCAAACAGGCTGTTAGATATTTTGAAGAAAAAGATTATAACAAAACAATTAATCACCTAAAACACTTTTTTAACAGATATCCCGGCAGCCATTGGATAGATGACGCACAATTTTATTTTGCCGAATCATATTATCAAACAGGAGCTTACCCAGAGGCTTTAAGTGAATTTCAATTCTTACTCAACAACTTTTCCAACTCTGAATTCAGTGAAAAAGGGTTCCTCCGAAAAGCACAATGTTTAGAAAAAATGGCTCCTATACCACAAAGAGACCAGACTCTCACGAAAGAAGCTTTGAAAGCGTATGAAGAATTCATAACAAAATATCCATACTCGAAACACCTGGAAGAAGCCAAAGAAAGTAAAAAAAGTGCGGAAGAAAGAATAAATCAAAAAATGCTTGAAATTGGAGAAACTTATATTAAAATGGGTATTAAGGAATCAGCAGTTATTTATCTGACCAGAGTATCTGAAAAAAGCGAGAAATGGAAAGATAAAGCAAATTACCTGCTTGGAGACATAGCGCTTTCAAATAAGCATGATTCTCTGGCAGTATACTATTACCAGAAAGTTGAGGGAAAATTCAAAGAAAAAGCACAGGAGAAACTGGAAGAAATAAAGTGAAAGGGGTTTTCGGAGGAAATTTCAACCCTGTTCATACAGGGCATCTGATACTCGCTAATGACGCCCTTAATTTACTGGATCTTGAAAAAATATTTTTTATTCCCGCATGGAAATCTCCTTTTAAGAGCGACCTTACATCTACCCCATTCATAGATAGATACAACATGCTGAAATTAGCAACCTCAGAAATACAGTTTTTCGAAGTATTAAGTATAGAATCAAAGAGAAAACAAACGTCCTACACATATTATACTTTAAAAGAACTGCTTAAAAAGGAAAAAAAACTGTGTTTACTTATAGGTGAAGATCAAGCAATTGATTTCAAAAAATGGCATAAATGGGAAAAAATATTACAAATAGTCGAAGTTTACGTTTTCAGAAGAAATATTAAAAACAAACAAAACAAAGAATATCCGAAAGAATTAAAAATGTTGAATACAAAAATTATAGAGATTTCCTCAACCGATATAAGAAATAAAATCAAAAATGGTAAACCCGTCGCACATCTCTTACCTGAAGAAGTACTTAATTATATAAAAGAACACAAACTGTATAAAACATAGAAGTCAGAAGTCAGTAGCCAGTAGTAAGAACCCTCCCACCACCCAAACAGCAAAAAACAATAAATAATGCAAACTTTTTCTTTTTTCCTAAAACCGAAAACCTAAAAACTAATGTCTCTTTTCTATCTTGCCGGAATATTCGAGAATTAATTCACCTATTCCAGGCGAAACAGTATAAATCTTACAAAGTATAATATCCCCTATTCGAAATTTATGTCTTTTACCGTCAAGAGAACGTTCTTTTATTCTATAGCTATCACCTGGCAGAATTTTCAATGGAATAAACCCACTAATAAGAAAATCATCGAGCTCTACCCATATTCCATCAGAAGCAACATTTGTTATCATTCCTCTAAACTCTTGATCTGTATTTTCTTCTAAATAACGCATTATAAAAAATTTAGTTATATCCTTTTCAGCAGAATTCGATTTCCACTCCTGCTCGGTCGAGTGGTCAGCTATCGACTTTAATTCTTCCTGGGTATATGCTTGCCCAAAAAGTAATCTATGAACAATTAAATCGGGATATCTCCTTATGGGAGATGTAAAATGCGTATAAAGCCTGGATCCGAGACCATAATGCGGTTCAGGTTTTGCTATATATCTTGCCTTCTTCATACATCTTAGTAATTCGTAATTCAAAATTCTCCGGTACGGAGAATTTTTTATTTCATCGAGAAAAACAGATAAATCTTTTCTTTTCGTTGACGGTAAATTAAATCCGAGGTTTTCCACAAGTCTTTTAAACTGTTCTAATTCATTTCTTTCCGGTTCTTCATGTATTCTGTAAATTCCGGGGGTTTTTTGGTTTTCTAATTTTTCAGCCACTGATTCATTCGCGGCTAACATAAATTGTTCAATAATCCTATGGGTCCAAAGTTCTTCAATAGGATAAATAGCAGTCGGATCCGAATCATTGAACTCGATTTTTACCTCTTCCCTGAAAAAATCGAGATAACCTTCGTTCCTTCTCTTCTCAGAAAGAATTTTTGCAAGCTCTGAAGCAACTTCAATATCAGAAATCAAATCCGATTTCTTCTTACCATCCAGGATTTCCTGAACCTCCGTATAAGAAAATCTTTTATCTGATTCTATCCTGGATTTATAGAATTTCTTCTTTATTGCCTTTCCTTTTTTATCGAAATAAATATAGACTGTAACTGCCGGTGATTGTTTTCCTTCTCCGAGACTTAACAATTTGGTTATATCTTCCGGCAACATGAAATAGGTTTCATTCGGAAGATAAGTTGTACAACCACGCTTTCTCGCTTCTGAATCAATAGATGAATTTTTCTCTACTGCTCCGGATACATCCGCAATATGAACCCAAAGATGGTAACCACTTTTATCTTTTTTTACAGAAATCGCATCATCGAGATCCTTTGCGTCGGAAGGATCGATGGTGAAAGTCCTTAAAGAAGTAAAATCTTCTCTATCTTTGGTGTTAAAACCAGAAAAATTTTTGGCTTCTTCTATTGCACCTGTAGAAAACTTATGGGTTAGATTGTATTCCTGCTCAATTAAAACATTATAAAGATTGCTTTCACTTATTTTTCCGGAGAATTTTACAAGAGGAGGCAGAACCGGCGTAGTCCATTTAACAAATTCGGCAAGTATAAAATCTCCTTCTCTCGTTTTATGTGAATCTTCAAGTTCGAAATTATGCGGGATGTTCTTATCCTGAGGCATAAACATTAACCTGCCTTCCAATATTACAACCTTTCCAATAAAATATTTCCTGGAACGTTCGATAATTTGCACAATTTTGGCTTTTAATCTATTTTTGGATTTTGTTGTAATTTTACCTAATACCATATCACCATTTAAAGCTGTAAAAGTTTCATTCGGAGGAACAAAAAGATCCTCCATATCAGAAGAAGGCATTAAAAAGCCGTACCCTCCCTTTTTCCCATCAAAAATCCCTCTTACATATCCCGCTTTACTTGACAGGGCAAATTTTTGACCTTTAGAAACTATCTTTCCTTCTTTTTCAAGTTCCGCTAATAAAGGTTTAATATCTTTACCGCATTTTTTCTTGAGAACTTTTATGTTCAAATAGACAGAATTACCTTTTTCAAGCGTTTCTAAAACACATTGATTTTTTTTATTCACACTTACTTGATCCGTTTCCTTTTGAATTTCGGTGAAATCCCTAATTGATTTCTATATTTAGCTACAGTTCTACGCGTAATATCAATACCTTCTTTTTCTAATTTCTTCTTTATTTCAATATCTGACAATTTGTTTTCTCCCTCTGATTCAATCATCCTCTTAATCTTTTCTCTTATGGTATTTGTAGAAATATTATCTTCTTTTCCCTGAATCCCTCCGCTTAAAAGGTGTTTAATATGGAAAACACCCACGGGGCTTTGAACGTAAGTATCTTTTAAGTATCTGGAAATTGTAGATTCTGACAGTTTAGTTGCTTCCGCGATTTTCTTAAGAGTTAGAGGATTCATGAACATTACTCCTTTTTCTATAAAATCTCTCTGAACACCTATTACATATTCCATTACTTTTTTAAAATTCTTTTTTCTCATTTCCAAAGACTGAATAATAAACTTAGCTCTCTCTATCCATTTTTCAACAAAATTTATTGTTTTCTTATCATAATTTTCAGGAGCCTGTAAAACTCCGAGATACTTCGCATTCAAACGAAAGAAAGGTAATTCGGGCTCATCGATGGAAATCTTAAGCCCCCCCTCTTCCTTCCGAACAATAACAGACGGAATAACATATTCAACTCTCCCAAAGTTTTTTACAGTAGGATGAGGCTTTATCTTCTGAATATTACCTATAGCTTCTTCAACCTTCTTTGGATTAAGATTTAACACAGAAGAAATCTTACCAATTTCCATGTTTTTATACTCTGTCCAGAAATCATCTATAATTTTGAGCTCCAATTCTGACTTCCCGGCATTTACTTCGAGCTGCAGTCTTATAGATTCTCGCGCGTCTCTTGCAGCAACACCAGTGGGAGCACACTCCTGAATAATCTTAAGTATCTTTTCTACCTCACTTTCCGGAAGAGCAAAGAATTCCGCAATTGTAGGAAGAGGAGTATCCATAAACCCATCATCAGTTATTGAATCAATCATATATTCTCCGACTTCAATAAGTTTTTCATCGAATAATTCCATGTGCAAATCCATTTTCAAGCGTTCTGAAAGCTTTAACGTGTAAGGTATTTGTCTTTTTTTATCTTCTTCGAAATCAGAAGGAACAAAATAAGTAGGAAAATCTTCCATAAAGAAATCTTTAAGTCCTTTATTTAAGATATCCTCTTCTTTCTCTTCTTCTTCAGTAGAAGAAACTTCATCGGTCTCGCTTCGCTCTTCTTCCTCTGCCAAATCCAACATTGGGTTAGCTTCAATTTCTTTATATATTATGTTTTTCAGTTCAAGGCGTGGGCATTGCGTAATCCTTATCATCAATACCTGAAGAGGACTCATCTTTTGTTTAAGCTGTAAACCTTGCTGAAGTTTTTGAATATTTGAGAATCTTTTTTCAGCCATAATATTATAATTTAAATTTCTTACCCAAATACAGTTCTTTTGCTGTTTTATTAGCAATCAAATCTTCTGCTTTACCCTTCAGTATTATTTTCCCATCAAACATAAGATATGCTCTGTCTGTTATTTGAAGGGTTTCTCTCACATTATGATCCGTTATCAATATTCCTATTTTCTTCTCCTTAAGCACCAAAACCATTTCCTGCAGTTCTTCCCTGGTTATAGGATCGATACCCGTAAAAGGTTCATCCAGCAATAAAAACTTCGGATCTGAAGTAAGAGCCCTAGCGATTTCCACCCTTCTCCTTTCTCCCCCCGAAAGCTTTGCCGCCGTTCTTTTCAACAAAGACTTCAGCTTGAATTCTTTTACCAATTCATTAAATCTTTTCTTCTGCTGTTTTTCATCTTTAATCAGAATTTCGAGCACAGCCATAAGATTATTTTCTACGGATAACCCTCTAAAAATAGAGGCTTCTTGAGGTAAATAGCCTATACCTAATTGAGCTCTTTTATGCATAGGTTTTCGTGTAATTTTTTCTTGATCGAGATAAATGTCTCCGTCTTCAGGACGAATAAAACCCGTTATCATATAAAAAGTTGTGGTCTTTCCAGCCCCGTTTGGACCTAATAAACCTACAATTTCTCCTTCATTAATCGAGATTTTAACTTTATCCACAACTGTTTTTTTATTGTACTTCTTAACCAGATTTTCCGCTCTTAGCTTCATTTTTTATAAACGTACCTCTCGATTTTCCTCTAACAGATACACTATCCAAATTTCCTTTATTATAGTAGACCCAAACGGTATCCCCCCAAACTATATTTCTACCATTTTGGGAGTAAGTTATCACCTTACCGTTTAAAGCTTCCAGTGTTTCTTCTCCGTGGTATACAATAATCTCTTCACCCTTTATGGAATCTTTCTCTTCTAAAATTAATGGCGATTCAAACAAAGTCGATACTTCTTTTCTGATATTATGTATTAATTTTCCGCAATTTCCGGAAATTTTTGAGGATTCAAAGTTTACATTAGATAAAAATTTGTATGTAGAATCCTTTAAAGTATAAATGACGAAATCCGAGTTAACTTCAATTTTATTAGATTTGAATTTTGGATTACCTTCAATAATTACGGAATCCTCAAAGAAATATGCTGACTGACCTTTAATTTCGGCCGAGTCAGAAGTATAAATAATATTTCCGACTATTTCTCCTTCTTCTTTTTCCCTATAAAAAATAAGCGAATCGCCTCTTAAAGTATCGTCCTTACAGATTTTTATATTTCTGCTGCCGAAAAGAACCTTATACGGAACCTTATAATTTAAATAATCCGCAAATAAACAAAATCTTTCACTTTCTACAAAAACATCTCTCCTTAATATTATTGAGGTATCTGTCTGCACAGCCTCTTTTGCCGTTATACGGAGACCTTCTGAACGAATCTCAATTCCTTCTTTAAATATATTCTTACTTCTATCTACTATCTCCATAGTTCCGGAATAAATTTCATAAGGTACCATCAAAAGAAAGAAAATCATTTGAATTCACCTTTCCCCGAAAATTTCTCTTTTATAATAATTTTTTTTAAACTCGCATCGGATTCAAGCCCTCTGCCAAAGTAAACCACATCACCCTTTGAATACTTCACTTTTCCATCCGTAAATATTTTTTGCCTCTCCTCAGACCAATTTAATTCGTCCGCCCATAAAGTTATCGAATCACTTGATTTAACAACTATATCACCCATTACTTTTAAATCATTTAACTCGTGAATAACGTATCCGCTATCAGCTTTTAACCTTGAAGTAAGGTTGGATTTTTCATCATAAAACTCCAACTCTAATTGATGGATAATAGTTGTATCAGAAATTTTGGCATCTTCGGCAATTAATTTCCATATTAAGCGGCTACCCTCATAACTCCTCAGAATAAAAGAAGAAAGGCTTTCTTCTTGTATTTCCATTTCCGTTGTTTTTTGTTTATCACACATTATAATAGGAAATATAATAAAAAGTAAAAACATCTTTCTCATAGTATAATTATAAGCCTCTTAGCATAAAAGTCAACATAAATTATGTATTATTATGCCTTTAGCAGTTCGAATTTCGCTTTTCGCTCGCCCAACACACACCAATAATTGGACGCAGATCAAACAGGATTAACAGTATCTTTTGTTTTTCTCCAACCACTAACCACCAACTACTAACTACCAGATAACTATTTGACCATTTAAATAATCCACAGGATTCGTACTGAGTGAAGACAATATTTCTTCCGCCATATACGAACTTCTAACAAGAGGACCACATGACACACAATCAAATCCAATTTCATAAGCCAACTCTTCTATTTCCTTAAATTCATCCGGATGAAGATATCTGTTAACCGGAAGTTGATTTAAAGTAGGTCTTAAATACTGTCCAATAGTAACGATATTACAACCCACGGAATTCAAATCTTCTAATAATTCTAATATTTCATACTTTTTTTCTCCTAAACCCACCATAAAACCACTCTTTACGGGAAGCTTAGAATCAAGGATAGCCGTTTTACCCAAAACTCCGAGAGATCTCTCATACTCGGCTTCCGGTCTTACTTTTGAATAGAGCCTGGGAACAGTTTCTACATTGTGGTTGAGAATGCTAATACCAGAGCTAATAACCTTTTTTAAGGCGTTAATATTTCCCTTAAAATCAGGTATTAAAACCTCGACTTTAGTATTGGGATTCAACTTTTTTGTTTCCTTTACAGTATCGGCAAAAAAAACCGCACCACCATCCGGAATGTCATCACGACTCGGAGAAGTCAACACGACATATTTTAATCCCATTTCCTTTACCTGTTTGGCAATTCTAACTGGCTCAGAAACATCAAGAGGTTTGGGAATTCCTTTATCAATAGAACAAAAACCGCAGTTTCTTGTACAAATTTTACCCATTATAAGAAATGTGGCCGTCTTTTTAGAAAAACATTCACCTATATTAGGACACTTTGCTTCTTCGCAAACTGTATGTAGACTTTTAGACTTAAGAATACTTTTTAAAGAATTAGCCTTTTTTTTTCTTGAAAGCTTACTCTTAATCCAGTCCGGTAATTCAGTGCTGCTCACTACTCAAGAATTTTATTGTTTTCATTAACTTTAATTATTTTAGGAGGGAAATTTCTATTATCTATATACACGAAAGACATTATTATAAGCCTATCCCCCACATCAGCAAGATTAGCCGCGGCACCGTTCACACAAATTTCTCCATCTTTACCGTAAATAACGTATGTCTCAAAACGGTTACCATTTTCGATATCACTAACGAGAACTTTCTCATTAGGAGAAATATCGGCCCTGCGAGCAAGTTTTTCATCGATGGTTATTGAACCATCATATTCTAAATTCGCTTCAGTAACCCTTGCCATATGTATTTTAGATTTAAGAATTTCAAATAACACTATCATCTCCTTATATTATATAAATATATGTATATAATACTTTTGTACTACATTTTGTCAATAGCATCTAAAAAATTCAAGCGATTACAGCAAAATTGCATGATATTCAAAAAAATAGTAAATTTAAGGATGAGATTAAACAGTCTTATGTAAGAGTCTGCAATTTAGCAGCTTAAACAATCCTTAAAAATATCAAAAAAAGGTTGACAATGCATATGATTCTTATTATTATACGAAAAATAATGGGGCGATTAGCTCAGGGGTTAGAGCGCTTGCGTGACATGCAAGAGGCCAGTGGTCCGATTCCACTATCGCCCATATAAAAAAGAAAAAGATTAGGTTTATATATATAATAAATGAAAATAAAGATAGAACTTTACATAGATAAAGAGTTTTCTGTATTAGAAGTAGAGAAAAGTATAGCTTTAAAAGGAAAATTAAAGGATAATTATCCTTTAATTTTCAATAAGTTTGCTGGAGCGGAAAAGGATGGAAATTTTGTAGACTTTCACACTCCAATAAATGAAAGTGGTAAATTTCAATTAATTCCTTATACAAACAAAATGGCTTTATCAGCCTATTGGCATACTACTTCGCATATTATGGCCCAGGCGGTAAAACGATTATACGATGTCAACCTTGCTATAGGACCATCTATAGAAGAAGGTTTTTATTATGATATGGAAAAGGAAACGCCTTTTACAGAAGATGATTTAAAAAAGATATCGGAAGAAATGAAAAAAATAATAAAAGATGATTTTCCAATCGAATATAAAAAAGCAAGTAAAAAGGAAGCGAAAAAACTTTTCTCTGACAACAAGTTTAAACTAGAACTTATAGATAACATAAAAGATGATTTCGTATCTATTTATTCCCAGGGTGATTTTGCCGATCTCTGCGGAGGTCCTCACCTATATTCAACGGGAAAGGTCAAATCTTTTAAATTGTTATCCGTTTCCGGGTCCTACTGGAGAGGAGACGAAAAAAGAGAACGCCTTCAACGAATTTATGGTGTATCTTATCCTGATAAGAAAATGCTTAAAGACTATATGCGCCGATATAAAGAAGCAAAAGAAAGAGATCATAGAAAACTGGGAAAACAATTAGATTTGTTTGGAATTTATGAAGAAATCGGAGCCGGTCTGGTATTGTGGCACCCCAATGGAACCATCATTCGTGAAGAAATGGAAAGTTTTTGGAAAAAAGAACATTTAAAAAGAGATTACCAATTAGTAAGAACTCCCCATATAGCAAAAGCGGCCCTTTGGAAAACGTCCGGACATTTTGATTTTTACTTCGAAAACATGTACACTTTTAGTCGCAACGATGAAGAATATGTCGTAAAGCCCATGAATTGCCCTTATCACATTCTAATCTATAAAAAACAAACAAGAAGTTATCGTGATCTACCGATAAAATACGCGGAACTCGGAACGGTATACCGATACGAACGTTCAGGTACTTTACATGGAATGCTTAGAGTTAGAGGATTCACACAGGATGATGCCCATATTTTTTGCAGCGAAGAACAGATAGAAGAAGAAATCGGGAAAGTTTTTGACTTTGCCATGGAAATGATAAAAACTTTCGGTTACAAAGATTTTGAGATATTTTTATCGGTAAGGGATCCGAAAAACAAAGACAAATACGCCGGAAGTGATAACGAATGGGAAAAAGCGGAATCGGCTTTAGTATCAACACTTAAGAAAAGAGAAATAAAATACCATAGAGAAGAAGGAGAAGCTGTATTTTATGGTCCGAAAATAGATATAAAAATCAAAGATGCCATTGGAAGAAGCTGGCAGGGTCCAACAATACAATTCGATTTTAATCTTCCCCACCGATTTAACGCGACCTATATCGGAGAAGACGGTGAAGAACACATGGTATACATGGTACATCGAGCATTATTTGGGTCATTCGAACGTTTTGTAGGTGGTTTAATCGAACATTATAACGGTAATTTCCCAACCTGGTTAGCCCCAACTCAAGTTATATTATTACCTATTACCGATGAACAAATTAATTTTTCAGAAAAAGTTCTTAAAACTCTAAAGAATAACGACATACGAGCGAAATTAGATGACAGAAACGAAAAACTTTCCCGTAAAATCAGGGACTCGGAAACAAAAAAAATTCCCTATATGTTTATAATCGGAAGCAAAGAAACCGAATCCGAAAAAGTTTCCGTTAGAAATCACAAAGAAGGGGATATTGGGAGTTTCAAGATAGAAGATATTTTATTAAAAATTAAAAAAGAAATAAAACAGAGGAGGTAAGTCATTTCAAAAAGCGAAAAAAAATATGTAAACAACCAGATTAGATCTAATAGCGTGCGACTTATAGATGATGATGGAAATAATAGAGGGGTTAAAGATACAAAGGATGCAATCGCAGAAGCAAAAGCCGAAGGTTATGATCTTGTTCTCGTTGGATCCAACGAAGATCCACCTGTTTGTAAATTTATGGATTACGGCAAGTATCTTTACAGACAAAACAAAAAACATAGAAAAGAAAGGCAAAGACAAAAACACACTTTAAAAGAAATGAAATTTTATCCTAAAATAGAACCACATGATTATGAAACAAAACTAAGACATATTAAAAGGTTTCTCGGAGAACATAATCCGGTACGAATTCAAATCTGGATGAGAGGAAGAGAAAAAGTCCACCCCGAACTAGCAGAAAATCTTGCGAATAGAATTATTAAAGACACCGAAGAAATGTCAAAATTACAGGGAAGAATAAAACCGACAAATCATAGAGTTCAATTTCAACTTATGCCTAAAGGAGGAAATAATGCCCAAGATGAAAACGAAGGGAGCGGTTAAAAAAAGATTTAAAGTATCTAAAAAAGGAAAAATATCCTTTAAAAAAGCCGGCAAGAATCACTTACAGTCAAAACACAATAATAAACACAGCCGACGCCAGACAAAAGAAAGTGTTGTATCAAAAGCAGATAGAAAAACCGTAAAGAGACTTATGCATTAAGGAGGATTTAAATGTCGAGACAGAAAAGTGTAGTACAAAGAAGAAAAAGACGGAAAAGGACTTTAAAATTAGCTAAAGGTTTTTTCGGCAAGAGAAAAAACTCTTACAGAATAGCGAAACAAGCTGTAATGAAAGCGCTTGTCAATTCTTATCGCGATAGAAGAAGAAGAAAGAGAGATTTCAGAGGACTCTGGATTATCCGAATAAACGCGGCTGCCAGGCAAAACGGCATTTCTTATAGTAAGTTTATTCATGGGCTATCAACCGCAAAAATTAAGTTAAATAGGAAAATACTCGCTGATATTGCTGTTAGAGAACCCGAAATTTTTTCTGAAATCGCGAAAACAGCCAAAGAGAGTGTGAATGGATCTTGAATCTCTAAAAAAAGAAGCAAAACTTGAGATTCAAAAAGCTAAGACCATAGACGAATTAGAATCGATTAGAATTAAGCATCTGGGAAAAAAGGGTAGCCTTACTAAAATATTGCATTCAATAGGCAATTTATCTGTAACCGAGCGACCTAAAGTAGGACAGCTTGCTAATAAGTTAAAAAATGAATTAGCTGAATCAATTGAAGAAAAGAAAAAAACCATAGGTAAGGGAAAATCTTATCCTTGGATAGATACTTCCCTACCAGGTAGGAAATCAAACACCGGGGGCTTACATCCTCTTTCGATTCTTTCCCAGGAAATTCAAGACATCTTTATCCGGATGGGTTTTTCGGTAGTAACAGGACCAGAAATAGAAACCGAATATTACAATTTTACTGCCCTTAACACTCCGAAACATCATCCGGCAAGAGATATGCATGATACCTTTTATCTAAAAGACGGAAGACTCCTGCGAACACACACTTCTCCGGTACAAATTAGGACATTGGAAAAAAATTCACCACCACTACGAATAATCTCGCCTGGAAAATGCTACCGGGTTGATACTTTTGATCCAATCCACTCCCCCACTTTCACGCAAATAGAAGGGCTCTGGGTAGATAAAAATATATCGATGGCTGATCTTTTCGGAACTTTAGACTCTTTTGCCAAAAATATTTTCGGAAAAGATGTCAAAACCGAATTTTTTCCAAGTTACTTCCCTTTCACAGAACCTTCAGCGGAAATGTGGATAGAGTGTCCATTTTGTAAAGGAAAAGGCTGCTCAGTTTGTAAAAAGCGAGGTAAGATAGAAACGGTTGGAGCAGGGATGGTACACCCAAACATTTTAAAATCTCTTGGCTACGAAGGATGCAATGGTTTTGCTTTTGGGATGGGTGTTGATAGAATCGCTATGACCAAATACGATATTGACGATATAAGGCTATTTTTTCAAAACGAACTTCAGTTTTTGAGGCAATTCAATGATAGTAAACTATAATTGGCTTTCAGAATGGGTTGATATTAAAACTCCCCCGGAAAAACTATCCGAATTTCTAGCTAAAATCGGAATAGAAGTAGAAGAAGTCGAAAAAGTATCCGGAGATACCATTTATAAAATCGATATAACTCCGAACAGAGGAGACTTACTAAGTGTTATTGGTATCGCAAGAGAAATAGCCGCTAAAACCGAAAAAAACTTAAAGAAAAGTATCGACTATAAATTTCCGGAAGAAAATGCAGAAAACACAGTAAATGTTGAAATAGAATCCGAAGAAGATTGTCCCAGATATACCGCAAGCCCTTTGGATAATATGCAGGTTTCCAATTCACCTTCTTTCATAACAGAGAGACTGAAAAAATGTGGTATCCGTCCGCTGAATAATGTCGTAGATATCACAAACTATGTCCTTTTAGAAACCGGACAACCACTTCACGCGTTTGATTTGGACAAATTGCAAAAAGGCATAACTGTAAGAAGAGCTACAAAAGGAGAGAAAATAACAACTCTGGAAGAAGAGGAAAAGGAACTGTCAAAAAAAGACCTTATTATTGCGGATGATAACGGTCCAATTGCCCTGGCTGGTATAATGGGTGGTTTAAAATCCGGAATAACTGAAGATACAAAAAGAATAGTACTCGAATCGGCTTTCTTTAAACCTTCACTAATAAGGGAAGCATCGAGAAGATTGAAAATTTCAACCGAATCTTCATACCGTTTTGAGAGAACTGTTGATATGTATATGGTTGGGTATGCTGCTTATTGTGCAATACAACTTTTCAAAGAATACGCCAAGGGAAAAATAATGGGGAAAATTGTAGACACAAATCCTAATCCGACTTTAACAAAGACAATCCCCTTTTCCTACAGCAAAATCAACAATCTTCTCGGCATGACAGTCGAAAAAGAAAAAAGCATCAAAATATTAGAGAATTTAGGATTCAAGGTAAGTAATAAAAACGAAGATAAAGCAGAAGCATTAATCCCTTCTCATAGAAATGATTTAAAAATCGAGGAAGATCTAATCGAGGAAATCGGAAGATTTACCGGTTACGATAACATACCTCTTAGATTTAAATACACGAACTACGTCCCTGTACGTACAGAAAATAAAGAACTTGTAGAAATCAAGAAGATAGTAGTACGTATGGGTTTTTGGGAAGCTATTAATATTCCTTTCATAGAACCCGAATGGGCTTTTAAAAAGAACGTAGACGCTATTTATCTTGAGAATCCTATGTGGAGTGATAAAGGAATACTAAGAAATACTTTGATTCCGGGTCTTCTTGAAAACGTGAAGAGAAATCTTAACCGGGGTGAAGAAATTGTAAAGATTTTTGAAGTCGGAAGAATTTTCTCTAAAGGTAAAGAAGAAGAGGAAAACATAGGAGGTGTTATTGCAGGAAATATATCAAAGAAATGGTACGAAAAGGAACGTGAAGTTGATTTTTACGATATAAAAGGTATAATAGAAACACTGCTTGGAGATATAAAAATCAAAGATTATTCTTTAAAAGATTGCACCGATCCATTGTTCATCAAAGAAAGAGCGTTAAGTATAAACTCAGGTGGAGAATTATGCGGAACATTTGGGATGATAAATCAAGGAATCTGCAAAAATGATGTTTTTGGTTTTGAAATTAATTTAAAAAAACTCTTAAAACACAAAAAGGAGGAGCGCTTTAAAAAAGTTAGTATATTTCCGCCTTTGAAAAGAGATATTTCAATAATAGTCGATGAAAAAACACCATTCGAGGAAATAGAAACTTTATTAGATAATTTAACCAGGCAAAGAGCGCGTATTAAATTAATTGATGTCTATAGCGCGAAAAAACTCGGAAAAGATAAAAAATCTCTTACGATTAGACTTGAATTCTACAACCCAAATAAAACACTTACGGACGATGAAACAAAGGACGACATCAAAGCTATTACAACAAAACTTAAGAGTATAGGAGCCACTCTAAGAGAATGAATATTTTAGATTTTGATTACCTATCCGATATTGTAAAAAATTGTATGAAAACTCTGAAAGATCTAAAACTGCAAAATGAACAACTAAAAAAAGAACTGGAAAAAGAAAAAGAAAAGAAGAAAAAAGCAATAGAACTTATAAATAACATAGAAGAAGAATTAAAAAAGAGGCTATAAGTGGGAAAAGAAGTAGAAGTAAAAATCTTAGGAAATAAATATTCTTTCATTACTGATAAAAATCCTGAAGAAGCTTTAAAAATTGCAATGTTTGTCGATGAATTAGCTAAAACAATAAAGGAAGAAGAACCTTACTCTTCAGAAAACACCATTGCAATATTAACAGCTCTAAATATAGCAGATAAATACTTTGCACTGGCTAACGAGATTGAAAAGTTAAAAGATATGTCTGTCTAGAATAATACTTCTTTCCCTTTGCCTCTCGAAAAAATAAAAAGAGAGGTTTCAAATGAGTTGGATAATAATCGTATTATATGGAGTAATTTCAGTTGTTTTACTTGGTGCAGGTTACTTTCTTCAGAAATTTAAAACCGACAAGAAAATACAAACGGCTGAAACAAAAGCTGAGAAGTTAATAAGAAATGCTCAATCCAAGAGCAAAGAAATAGAAGAGAAAACTCGGGAAAAGTTAGAGCTATTAAAAAGAGCGCAAAAGAAAGAATTTATTGAAGAAACTAAAGCTCAAAAAAGACATCTTGACAGATGGGAAAAAGAATTAGAAAGAAAAGACGAAGAACAAAAAAGAACCAATAATTTCCTTTCTCAGAAAGAGAAAAACTTAATGAGTCGAGAAAAAGCTGTTCAAGAGCAAAAAGAAGAAATATTGCTAAAGCGTAAAAAATACACCGACCTGGTGGAAATAACAAACAAAAGGCTGGAAACAATATCTAGAATGACCCGGGACGAAGCCAAAAAAGAAATATTGGAAGAAGTCAGCAAGCAAGCTGAAAATAAGGCCATTCAGATAGAGAACGAAGTTATAAATGAAGCAAGAAAAAAGGCCAAACGTTCTGCTCAAAAAATTATAACCGAAGCAATTCAAAGATGCGCGATAGACAATGTTTCCGATTCAACAGTTTCCGTAGTATCACTACCTTCCGAAAATATGAAAGGAAGAATCATAGGAAGAGAAGGTAGAAATATCAGAGCCTTTGAAAAGGCTACAGGTATAGAAGTAATAATCGATGATACTCCGGAAGCAGTTACTTTATCCTGTTTTGATCCCATAAAACGAGAAATTGGTAAAACCTCATTGGAAAAATTGGTCAAAGATGGACGTATACATCCCGCAAGAATAGAAGAAATTGTAGAAAAGACTAAACAAGAATTCCAGGAAAGAATCTTTGAAATAGGAGAAAGCACTATTTTTGAACTTGGTCTATCAAAAATAAAAGACGAATTGGTGGAAATGGTAGGAAAATTAAAGTTTAGATCAAGTTACGGGCAAAACGTACTGCAACATTCAAAAGAAGTTTCCTACCTGATGGGTTTAATGGCAGGAGAATTGGGTCTCGATATAGAAACAGCAAAAAGAGCAGGTATATTGCACGATATAGGCAAAGGGATGAGCCAGGATTACTCTGGTAGTCACGCAGATATCGGGGCAAGCGCTGCAAGAAAATTCGGAGAAACACCTGTAATTGTTAACGCGATCGCGGCACATCACGAAGAAGTCGAGCCAGAAACTCCTTTCGCGGTACTTCTTCAAGCAGCAGACGCAATTTCCGGAGCCAGACCCGGAGCAAGAAAAGAAACATTAGAAGCCTATATCAGAAGAGTCGAGGAATTAGAAAAAATAGCTTCATCCTTTAATGGTGTAAAAAAGGTTTATTCTATCCAGGCAGGAAGAGAAGTACGGGTAATAGTTGAGCCCGCGAATGTTTCCGATAACGGAACCAGAGAACTCGCAACAAAAGTCGCGAAGAAGATAGAAGAGAATTTAAGCTACCCAGGAGAAATAAAGGTAACTGTTATAAGAGAAACCAGAGCCGTAGAACACGCGGAATAATTTATATAAGATATCCTGTGTGGTTCTTAAAGTTAAGGAATGGATGTTGAAAATACTCTTTATCGGTGACGTTGTAGGCAAACCGGGCCTTAGGTTGCTTTCCGAACTCATTCCCTTATATAAAAAAGAAGCAAAATACGACCTAATCATCGTAAATGGAGAAAACGCTGCCGGAGGATTTGGATTAACCGTTAAAAGTGCTTCTAAACTAAAAAAATATGGTTGCGATATAATAACTACAGGAAATCACATATTTGACAGAAAAGAAGAACTCAAAGAAATCTTCAAGCTCGAATATGTAATTCGACCTTTAAATTACGATGAATCTTTCCCTGGTGAAGGTTTTAAAATTTTGGAGATAAAAAACAAAAAAGTTGCTGTTGTAAATATACAGGGACAAACTTTTATGCCTAAAGAACCTAAAACTAAAAATCCTTTTGAGATAATGAAAGATTATGTTGAAAAACTGCTGAAAATTACATCGATAATAATAATCGATATGCATGCCGAAACAACAGCTGAAAAAATCGCAATGAGGTATTTTTTAGACGGAAAAATCTCAGCTCTAATTGGAACACACACACATGTACAAACAGCCGATGAAATTATATCACCCGCTGGAACAGCCTATATAACCGACGTGGGAATGACAGGACCTTTTGATTCGATAATCGGAATGCAAGCAAAACCTATAATAAAAAAATTTCTGGGGGATAAGGAACAATCATTTAAACTTGCAAAAAATGATGTAAGAATGAACGCGGTTGAAATAGAGATAGCAAAAAACACCGGAAAGGCAAAATCTATAAGGAGAATCCAAATTGCAGAAAATTCTTAGCGGTAAAGCAGTCGCGGATAAAATTCTTGAAAAACTCGAAAAGATTTCCCCAAAGAGAAAACTTGGCGTTTTAAAAGTAGGAAACGATGCAGGAAGTTCTTATTACCTGAAAAGCATTATTAAAAAAGCAGACAAAGTGGGTATTTCTGTAAAACCTCTCGAACTATCGAAAGAGACTTCTGAGAAAAATATAAAGAAATCTCTTGGGGAAATGGTAAAAAAGGGTGAAGTTGCCGGAATACTTATACTTGAACCTTTACCTAAAAATATAAATATCATAGAATTGATAGACTTAATAGATAAAGACCTGGACGTTGAAGGTATGCATCCTTATAATCTGGGAAAATTACTAATGGGAAATCCTACCATAATACCTTCCACTCCTGGAGCAGTTCTGGAATTAATGAAATACTATGAGATCGACCCAATGGGAAAAAAGACTGTAATAATAGGCAGAAGCAATGTTGTAGGAAAACCTCTTGCTAATTTATTACTAAGGAAATGTCCTCTTGGGAACGCCACAGTTACGGTATGCCATTCCAGAACAAAAGATATAAAAAATATTTCCAAAAAAGCGGATATTTTAATTGTTGCAATGGGACAAGCGGAATTTGTAAAAGATGAATTCGTTAAAGAAGGAGCAATAGTAATAGATGTTGGAACAAATGAAAAAGACGGAAGAATGGTCGGAGATGTTCATTTCGAGTCTGTCGAAAAGAAAGCTATGGCAATAACACCGGTTCCCGGAGGCGTAGGTAGTATTACAACCGCGATGTTATTGTCGAACCTTTATAAACTGTGAAAAATATTTATCACACAGAAATACAGAAAGAAAAGATAATGCTGTTTAAAACCCAACCCACAACCCCAAAGGAATACCTCACACAAAGACACGGAGAACACAAAGAAAAAAAATTACTGTTTCCCCCACCCCACTCCAAATGATTTTAACACGAAAGCAAGAAGAAATTTTTTGTTTAAATAAAAAAAAGAAATTTAAAAGGGGTATGGTTGGGCTTAGTGTACTTTGCGGCTTTGTGTGAGAATAAAAATGCTTATTTATTCGGTATCTGAAATAACTTCCACAATAAAAAAACAAGTATCCAGTATAGGATGGGTTTGGGTCCAGGGTGAGGTCAGCAACCTCACATACCATAACTCCGGACACATTTACTTTTCCCTGAAAGACGAAAATGCAGTATTAAGAGGGGTAATATTCAGGAGAGAAGCAAGTAAACTGGATTTCAAACTCGAAGAAGGAAGAACATTTCAGATATACGGAAGAATCGACATATGGGAAGGAGCCAGCCAGTATCAGATTATAGGAGAAAAAGTTTTGCCGGGAGAACTTGGTCAATTTTACCTCAAATTTCAAGAAATTAAAGAAAAATTAGAAAAAAAAGGATTTTTTGACGAAAGGAACAAAAAGCCTATACCTCCTTTCCCGAAAACGATCGGTATTATTACATCAGCTGAAGGTGCAGCAGTTAGAGATTTACTTAAAATCTTAGGAAAACGCTTCCCCTGCATTAATGTTATAATTCGACCAACAATAGTACAGGGAAATAACGCCCCGGCTGATATAATTAGCGCCATAGAGGAATTTGAAGCGTTTAGAGGCACAGATACCTTGATACTAACAAGAGGAGGCGGTTCTATAGAGGATTTATGGGCTTTTAACGATAAAGGAGTAGCAGAAGCTGTATTTAAGTGCAAAATACCCGTTATTTCCGCCGTAGGACACGAAAGGGACTTCTCTATAGCCGATTTTGTAGCCGACAAGCGCGCCGCGACACCAACTGAAGCAGGAGAAATTTCCGTACCCGATACAAAAGAAATAAACAATCTATTGGGAAATATTAGACACACAATAATAAATTATACCTCGCAGAAGATAAAAACTTACATACTCCGACTAAAAGGAATAGAAAAAAGCTATGCGATAAGACGCCCCTTATCCATTTTCGAATTAAAAGAACAACAACTAGACCATCTCTACGATAAACTAACCAAAGAAATTAAATTAAAGATAAACAAAAACCAGGAAAAAATTAAAGGATTTGAAAATATTATCCTGGCAACTTCATACAAAAGAACCCTTGGTCGGGGCTACTCGATAACCAGAAAAGGCAAAAAAATAATCAAAAACGCGTCAGAACTCAAGAAAAAAGATTTAATCGATATCGAATTTCATAAGGGAAAGAGTACTGCAATTATAGAGAAAACGGAAAATTAACTGCAACAGTTGATTAGTTAAATCGTTAAATAGTTGAGTTGTTAAATAGTACCCCACCTACCCCAAAATAATTGGTCGTAGATCAACGCAAATTTCAGGATTTTTTTGTTACTAATTTACTGATTCACTATTATGCTAATAACTAAATTCTGGTTGACAAAAATTGGAAAAATGGTATAATTTTCTTTAAAAAAGGGGTACCAAATGTCTAATATTATAATTTTTTTAATCATTTCACAAATGCCAACGATTAGTCCTTACATAGGAGAATATAATATTAATGATTTCTCAGATCCAATAATTACATCAGAAAATCTAGAATATGCCTGCTGGAATCCCGCAGCAATAGGCGATATAAAAACTCTTTCTTTTGCGGCTAGCATTGTTTATACTAATGGAAACCACGATTATTCCTCTAGAAATTATAAAATATCTGAATTTCTACTCGAGTTTTTAGGAATTGCTTTTCCTTTAAACGAAAAGATTTCTTTTGGCTTTTCACTAAGCATTCCATATAAAATTAGTTCTACTTCTTCATGGTTAGCAGCACGGATGCCGCCGACAGAAGACTCCGTAAGATCAATTTCGGCATTAAGATTCTATGCTTTTAACCCAATAATAAGCTACAAAATAAAGGAAACTTTAGCAATTGGGATTAATCCAGGTATTCTTGTAAAAAAATGCAATGCGTATGAAGAATATAACTCACCCGACTCCAGCAAAATAGAAATGCTAAAAGGGACATATTTCGGTATTGAACCAAGCTTAGGCATACAATATCAGTTTAACAAAGCATTTAGAATTGATTTATCCGTTAAGAAAGGTTTTATTCAAGGCACAGAAACCTGGAACGATAAAGAATATTCCGTTAAGGAAATCCTGCCATTAATAGCTTCTCTCGGAACAAAAATAAATATAACCACGGAATTAGCTATCAATAGCGCAGTAGAGTTCATCAACTGGAGAGGGATGAATTTCTATGCAGACGGTGAAAATTACGAAATAGTAGATGAAATAAGGAATGTTTTTAGAATTCATATTAGCGGCGAATACAAAATAAAATCAAAATATGCTTTGAGGCTCGGAATCTATAATGACCCCTATATAAATTCGAATTCAATTTACAAAAGAGATCAAATATACCTAATCGGCGGAATCGGAGTCAAACTCGGAAAACTAAAAATAAACTTTGCCGCCTCAAGCAGCAGCTTAATAAAACCAAAAGTGAAAGAAACAAATAATTTTCACCTATCAATAGCGTACTGAGAACAAAAACCGGATTCCAACATAGACACAAAATACTTTAAAATTATAAACTTTTCTAAAATATAGAGTTTAATTTACAAAACTTAACTTTTTGGTATTCTTTAACTTAAATTATTATAATTAAACTGAAATATCCTGTTAAAATGCAATGCTATCTCATACACAGCACTTAACTCTCCCCTATTTTTATTGTTTATGCGAAAGGCGAATGGCGGTTTACGCGGATGGCTTTTTGTCCTTGACATTATTAATATTAATTATTAAAATCTAAATAATTAAGGAGGTAGTATGGAAGAAAATATAGCAGTAAAGAAATCCGAAAAATATAGTTTAAAGCCAGATGCTTTTGAATGTTATGGTCATGGTTGGAGGCAGCTCTGGAAAAATTTTCTTGAACTATTTGTAATATTTCTAATATTTAACTTTTCATCACAGTTTGCCGGTATTTTCTTTATCCCTATGTATTTTACCGCTTTTTTCGAAAAGGAACCTGACTTTGCAATATTTTTGATTCTCTTTGCGGCTATTGCCACAATTTTATCAATAGTATTTGTTTTTTTAGTAGCTAGGCCGATGCAATTTGGATTATCTTATCTTAATCTTAAGGCATCAAGAGGAGAGAAATTTGAAATAAAAGAATTATTTTCACCTTTTAAGGATTACTGGAATGTTGTCCTTGCCGGATTTCTTACAACTCTTATAGTAGGATTTGGAACACTTTTCTTAATTATTCCCGGCATTATCTTTGCATGCAAACTTATGTTCGTTCCATATATCGTTATGGATAAGAAAATGAAAGCGACTGACGCGATAAAAGAAAGCTGGAATATGACAGACGGACACGCATGGACAGTTTTTGGTATGGCTTTACTTGCCGGACCCATCGTTCTTGCGGGCTACATCTGCCTTTTTGTAGGTGTATTTATATCTATGATGTGGATATACATCGCTTTCGCATCCCTATATCACGCGGTTAGTATGAAAAAAGGCTGAATTTACTACAAAAACACTAAGACACAAAGAAAAAACAAGTTATTTAACCACGAAAAACACAAAATACACTAAATTTTTTTTGTTTGTAAAAACACAACCCGCAGCCTAAAATCAGAAACAACAAATCACACAAATAACACGAATGTTTTTTTACTATTCAACTATTTGCCTATTTAACAATTCAACTGATCCGAAGTATCCGTACAGCTACTTAACGCCCCAAATGTAGGTATATAGCTCCCTAACAATACAATCATTGTTTTTCATATCTTCTTCTATCTTTTTAATGCCTTCTTTAAAGCTATCATCACTTATAAGACGTATTGAAGAAAAAGCCTTATTTTTAAATTTTTGGAATATTTCCTCGCTCATTTTATGCTCTTTCTCCGAATGAGTTATATTGATTCCCTTAAAACCGTTATTTTGCATGCCTTTTACTATTTTATAGACCCCGGGATATCTTTTCCTTTCAATTTCTAATGATTCGAGAAAATATTTTGTTATTGTTCTATTTTCTAAATCTTCCCCGGAATCTGTTACTGTGACTAATACCCCATCTTTATTTAAAACACGATTACATTCTTTAAAATAATGATTTAAATCTTTGACATAATGAATTACATCGATTGAATATGCTAAATCAAAGAAATCATCCTCATAATTAAAAACGTTATCCAGATTATCAACATTTAAATTTAAGCCTGGATTTTTTAAATTTGCCTCATTTATCATATTTTCTGAATTATCAAAACCATAAGAATCACACTTTAACTGTTGCATTAACACATATAAATAATCAGCCGTACCGCACCCTAATTCCAATATCTTTTTAATATCTTTATTTTTTATCTCTTCCAAAATATGATTTACTACGGTAGAACTGGCGTCTCTATATATTGAATAATTCTCCGAGATATTATCATAATCAATATTATAATTCATTTATCCTCTCTTTTGGCTATAATATCTTTACTGAAAGAGAATTCATATAAAGACTAAAAGGCCTTTTGGAATTTAACAAACGGAATAAAATTATGACTTATATACTCCTATCCTTTATCTTTTATACAATCCTATAAGTTCTCCCTTAGCCAATATATGCCCTTCCATTTTCTCAAGTAACCGGTATTTGTCTATATTGCTTTCCGCATCCAACATCTCATCCAGCGCGTAAACTTTGAAATGATAATGATGAAAACCTGAAGGCGGACAGGGTCCTTTGTAGCCGGGACGTCCATAATCAGTAATACCCAAATCAGCTATATCATTTATTTCAGCATTTTCTTTGAAACCATCTATATCCGCCGGAATGTTAAAAACAACCCAATGAACAAAATCACCACTCGGGGCATCGGGGTCATCACATATCAAAACGAGTGATTCAGTTCCCTCGGGGACTCCTTCCCAACTAATATCCGGAGATATGTTCTCTCCGTCACAGGTAAATTTAGCCGGTATAGTTCCCCCATTTTCAAAAGATGAAGAAAAAACTCTCAAATTGCTCATATCAACCTCCGTGTTTTCTATAAAAAATATAAAAAAAATTTAATTTACGATATAGCATCAAGGTCTTTGACTTTCATCCAATTCACTCTCCATCCCTCTAAGATATCCCTCTTTCAATTCGTAATAAAAACGCATCTTCAACCAATCAAAATCGTTCATCAGTTTTATTGCTTTTTCATTACCAATATTTTCCATTCCATATCTTCTCCCAGCACGAGAACCTTTAACACACCATTCTCCAAACGGACGACTGGCTCCCTTATTGCACCATATATTTAGGAGATATATTCGTGTTTGTCTCTTTATTTTTTTTGAATGTTCACTGGCAAGCTGGACGCATTCTCTGAAACCAGCGCGCCACGAATAAAAAGGAGAAGCATTGAACCTACTTAAAGAAGCAACCTTAGCCATATTTTTATGTGGTAAAGTAACAAACATGTCCAAACCATAATCTTTGACACCTTCAAAAATGTTTTTTGGCAATAATTTCACCCCACCATTACTATAAGTTAAATCGTTTATAGCATTTCTGCTCGACCACATATAGAAAAAATCTTTAGAAAGCCGCGAAGGAACATCATGGAAACTAAAACTATCTAGAATATAGGCATCACCATCGACAACAAAAAAATAATCGGTTTTTGCCAAACTTGCGCATTTTTTGTGCGCTTTCAAAATACCTTTTACCCCGTGAACTCTCTCTGCATAAGGAAAACGCTTCTTTAGTCTATCCCAGTGTTCCTCCGCGAGTGGTTCGTCGTAAGACAGAAAAACTATGTCAAATTTTATTTTCTGTTTTTTCATTTGGATATCCTGCGTATAAAAGAATCTATCTCTTCGGCTGCTTCTCTCTGTCCTCTTCCGTACATAATTTCTCTACAAGTCTTTGCAATAGCTGTTTTTCTACACTTTGAATCGAAGATTTCTTTCATCTTTTCAAGCAGAACGTTTTTGTTAAACTTTCGCGGATCGATCCTATGTGTAAGATTATGTTTAGCCATTTTGTCTACATGAATATGGTCAACAGGATTACTAATATCCGGTATGGATATAGAAGGAATGCCCAAACATGCAAGTTCCCATGTTGTCATAAAAGTACCCTTACAAATAGTTAAATCACTTGCTACCATTAATCTGTCGATTTTCCAGTCAAAATCCTTAACAATTATCCTGTCATCATCTGCAAATCTTTTCAAATAGTCTTTATAAAGTTCCCCTGTCAATAGTATCAATTTTATATCTTTTCTATTTAACTCCTTAAAAACTTCTATACTTACTTCCAGCAAGTTGCTTCTTTCTTTATGCCTTCCTCCGGGTGTTACAAGAATGACCTTATCTTTCATATTAATACCTAATTCATTCCTTGCTCTTTTTCTATCCTTTAAATTATATTCGAATTCTCTTATTACAGGACCTACAAAAGTAAGGGGGATATTGTAATCCGGGGGAATGGTATGGAATTCGGGCGTGTCTACAAAAATAACATGATCCGCCTTCTTAACCGCGGGAATGATCGGATGTTCTCCACTAAATGTTTCAAAAAACCAGTGTGTTATTAATATAGAAGGAATTTTAAGTCCCTTTGTTATATGCAAGGCAATAAAAACTTCATCAGTGACTATTAAATTGGGCTTAAATTTACGAATAAGGGACCATATTCTAAAACCCGCTTTTAAACTTAATTCTTCGTCCTGTTTCAATCCAATATCAAAAGGCTTAAATCCATTTCCAAGAAAATATGTATATCCTTTGTCATAAGTAGCAACAAGCACTGACACATCTTTATTTATCTTTTTCAATTCCTTAAGAATAAGTAAATCGTACATACCATGACTAAAACCGCGTCCGCGCGACAAATATAATATCTTCGGACTTTTGATTTTAGAAATCTTCATAAACTAAATCTACTTATTATTGTAAATTTTTCAACCCTTTATTTAATAGCCACGAAGACACGAAGCTCCCACCACACATCCCATTTTCTTTATAATATTTTATAAGCAAATTTTCACTTCGTGACTTCGTGACTTAGTGGCTAAATAAAAAAACAAGCAAGGGCACTCGGCCCTTGCTTGTAGAGGTGTACGAAAAAATAGAAATTTTTATTATCTTTTTAGTTGTTTTTCTCCTTTAAAACTGCCTGAGCTGCTGCGAGTCTCGCAACCGGGACTCTAAAAGGAGAACAGCTAACATAATCGAGACCAATTCTGTGGCAAAATTCAATAGATGCAGGGTCTCCACCATGTTCACCGCAAATACCTACTTCTAAATCGGCATTCGTCTTTTTGCCTTTCTTGAGGCCCATTTCAACCAACTGCCCAACACCTTCCTGATCAAGGGTCTGGAAAGGATCAGCAGGTAAAATACCTTTTTCGATATAGCTGGGAGTATATTTGCCAACATCATCCCTCGAGAAACCAAAAGTTGTCTGAGTTAGGTCATTCGTTCCATAAGAAAAGAAATCAGCTACTTCTGCTATCTTATCAGCAGTCAGAGCAGCTCTTGGAAGTTCAATCATTGTGCCTATTTGATAATCAACAGTCTTTCCTTTTTCTTCGAAAACTTTTTTTGCCACTCTTTCAATAATTTCTCTCTGCGAGGTAACTTCTTCTTTTCTTCCCGCAAGAGGAATCATAATTTTCGGAATAACATTAACATTTTCATTTACTACGTTAACAGCCGCCTCAATAATTGCTCTTGCCTGCATTTCCGTTATTTCAGGAATAAGAATGCCGAGCCTGCACCCACGAAGACCCAACATAGGATTAGTCTCTTCGAGACTCAATATTTTCTCTTCTACTTTTTCTTTGGAAATACCCATATTCCTAGCAAGCTCTTCTACTGCTTTCGGATCTTCTGGCAGGAATTCATGCAAAGGCGGGTCAAGAAGTCTTATTATCACAGGATACCCGTCCATTGCCTTAAAGAGACCTTCAAAGTCTCCTCTCTGCATGGGAAGTATCTTATCAAGAGCCTTTTTTCTCTCTTCGGGAGTCTCAGACAATATCATTTCTCGCATAGCAGGAATTCTGTCCTCTCCGAAAAACATATGTTCTGTTCGCGCAAGACCTATACCTTCGGCTCCGAAATCTCTGGCTTGTTTTGCATCAGCGGGAGTATCAGCGTTAGCTCTAACTCCAAGTTTTCTGATCGCATCCGCCCACTTCAATATTTTCTCGAAATTACCTGAAATTTCAGGTTTTATTGTTGGAACTTCACCAAGAATAACATTGGCAGTAGTTCCATCGATTGTTATGGCGTCTCCTTCCTTAACGGTTACATTGCCGACAGTAAAAGTTTTACTGGCATAATCTATTACTATGTCCTCGGCACCAACAATACAGGGAGTTCCCATACCTCTTGCTACAACAGCCGCGTGGGAAGTCATCCCACCTCTTGAAGTCAAAATCCCTTCTGCCGCGTGCATTCCCGCAATATCTTCCGGGGAAGTGACATGACGAACAAGGAGAACCTTTTTACCGGTATTAACTTTTTCTACGGCATCTTCCGCCGTAAATACGACCTCACCCGAAGCAGCACCGGGAGAAGCAGGAAGTCCCTTTGCAATAACTTCAAGCTTTGCCCTAGGATCTATCATAGGATGCAACAACTGGTCAATTTGATCCGGGCTGACTCTCATAACTGCTTCTTTATTATCGATAAGACCTTCACCAACCATATCCACAGCTATTTTTACAGCAGCCATCGCGGTTCTTTTTCCGGTTCTCGTTTGAAGAATCCATAGTTTGTCTTTCTCTACCGTAAATTCAAGATCCTGCATATCTTTGAAATGTCCTTCAAGTTTTTTTCTTACATCTTCAAGCTGGCTGTACATTTCAGGCATAACATCTTCTAAAGCATCCCCTGCAGATCCGGATTCTTCTTTCTGCTTGTGAGTAACCGGACCTGGGGTTCTGATACCTGCAACAACATCTTCGCCCTGCGCATCAAGCAAATATTCTCCGTAGAATAAATTTTCTCCAGTCGCAGGATTCCTTGTAAAAGCAACACCGGTACCACTACCTTCTCCCCTATTACCAAAAACCATCGCCTGTACATTTACAGCGGTACCAAGATCTCCGGGAATATTATTTATCCTTCTGTATTCTTTTGCTCTTTTGTTGTCCCAGGACGAGAAAACCGCGTTAACGGCGCCCATCAATTGATCTCTAGGAGCTTGTGGAAAATCTTTTCCGGTTTTTTGCCTAATAAGTTCTTTAAATTTATTAGAGATTTCTTTCCAATCTTCTGCAGTAAGTCCGGCATCTTCTTTTACACCTTTTGCGTTCTTTGTTTGCTGGATTATTCCTTCAAAATCTTCATGTTCAACACCCATTACCACATCACCATACATCTGAATTAACCTACGATAACTATCATATACAAAACGAGGATCCGCATTATTAACAAGATCCTTTACTATTTCTTCATTTAATCCGAGATTTAAAATTGAATCCATCATACCCGGCATTGAAATGGCTGCTCCGGAACGAACAGAAACCAATAAAGGCGAATCGGTCGCTCCAAATTTCTGCCCCATCACGCTTTCTAATTTCTCTAAATTTTCATTAATCTTTTCTTCGAGACCTTCCGGATACTTTTTATGTTCTTCATAATATAAACAACATTGAGAAGTAATAGTAAAACCCGGAGGAACGGGAACACCTATACTTGTCATTTCTGCTAACCCGGCGCCTTTACCACCTAAAGTTTTTTTCATAGAAATATTACCCTCTGCCTTACCATCTCCAAAGAAGTATACCATTTTTTCCATCCTAGCTCCTCCTTTTTTATTTTGGAAAAAACACTTTAGTTTATCATTCGATTTAAGAACACTATGTTCACTGCTCACAAAATATAAATACTTTAGATAAATGCAAGGGGGAAAATCTTTTTTATATTAGTTTTTAAATATTGTTAAGATTTAGTATATTAGTATATAAGTTTATTGGTTTATTAGTAATATTTTTCTACTAATTTACTAATTCACCAATTTACCAATTAACTATTTTGTGCTCTTTACACAAAATTTTTACTCATAACTCAAAGTCGGGAAAATGTTTTCAATAGGATAATCCGTATTAACAAAAAATCTTACCCCGCAACGGTAAAGCGTCCCCTCTCTCAAACACAGTTCTATTTTATGGAAACCGGAATCTCTTATTAAGGGGAAATCCATACGCCCTGAACGCATATAAATAGAATCTGTATCCATGGGTTCACCGTTATCAAAAATACTAACCTCGGGAACAACTGCATTCATGTACAAGGATATTAAATACCTCTTTTTATCTACTTCGGCCAACATACTATCTACGGAAAAACCCCTCTCGTCCGCAAAATTTTGAGTCACTTTATGTGTATTTTTATACGCAATAGAACCAATTCCTAAATGAGTAAAATCGGGGTTCAGAATGTTTTCCTTGTGAGGAGGGCTATTCATCCATTCTTTTATAACGATTTTTGCCAAGGAATCCGGATTTTCCTTTAAAAGCGACTGCACCGTGCCACCTTTATTTTCCGCAATATTTTCACCAACAACAAGAACGGATAATCCCGAGTCATATATTCGATGTAAAGGGGTTTTACTAATATTATCGCCGGAATTGTGCGAAAGATATTTTCTGTTTAACATATCATTTGAATGCTGCCTTGCGGCAATTCTCAATCGTTTATCGAACTCTAATTCCTTTAGGCCCCTTCTTGTTCTTTCTTCATTTGTCAACTTAAACAATAAAGATTCAATATAATCAATTCCCTCGATCTCAGGATAAAGAGAAACCATCTTAGCTGTAGTATCAGCTATTTTATTAACTCTAACCTCGGTTAAAGAGATACTCAACAATAAAAGGAGAAAGGACATATTAGCCTCTTATCACATCCTTTATCATCATCAATCTGGAATTTTTCTCCCTTTCCCTTTCTTCGAGTTTCATATTTATTTCTCTAACATTACTTTCTATCTCGGGAATTAGTATATACTCGAGCGCGTTTACTCTACGTCTTGTTTTGTCCATCTCAGCAGCTAAAAGAATTATTCTCTTTTCAAGCTCAGCCATTTCAATCAATCGATCGAAAACTTCCATTAAACCTTTAAGAGCGACATCGAGCGCGGGCGAAGTCATCGCGAATCCGTATGAGACTATCTCCCCTTTCAAACTTCTCTTATATTCAGGGAGAGGAACATTCATAACTTTTTTCACATTCATAGATAACTCGATATCGGTATCGAGCATCAAAAAAGAACCCTCAAAGATATTTTTATCCTGATACGCGCGAGCAAGAAAAAACTGCTTCAAAGCTTCCGCAAGTTGTTCTTCAACTTCTTTTCTCATAGAAGAAAGTTCTTTTATTGTCTTCTGAAGTATTCTTAGAAGTTCATCTTGTTTCTGTTTTAATAATTTATGCCCTCTTTTCGCGATATTGAGCCGCTTCTTAAGATTGAGCAACACCATCCTCGTCGCGTTTACCTGCGTAGCCATATCTCTATTTATACTCCTTTAACTATTTTACTCATTTTATTTTTCCTTGCTATTTTTCTTATTTTTATCCTTATTCTCTTCTTTTTCTTTTTTCTTATCCTTTTTCTCTTCTTCTTTCTCTTCCTTTTCTTCTTCCTTTCCGCCGAATTTTACAAAATATTTATCCAGATATTCATCCCGGATTCTCTTTAACTCTTTTCTGGGAAATATAGAAAGAAGTTTCCAGCCCAAATCAAGGGTTTCTTCCACACTTCTATTTTCATATTCTCCCTGACTAACGTATTCTGCCTCGAATCTGTTCATGAACTCAAGATATTTTTTATCCATTTCCGAAAGAGCAGCTTCCCCGAGAATCACTGAAAGTTCCTCGGCTTCTTTACCTCTTGAATACGCGGCATACAACTGATTATACAAATCCGCGTGGTCTTCTCTCGTTTTCTCTTTACCTATACCCTTATCTTTAAGTCTTGAAAGCGAAGGTAAAACATCGATAGGAGGAGCGACTCCTTTCCTTTCAAGCGAACGAGAAAAAATAATCTGTCCCTCCGTAATATAACCGGTAAGGTCAGGAATCGGATGGGTTTTATCATCTTCCGGCATAGAAAGAACAGGCATCATTGTTATAGAACCCTTATTGCCCTTTATTCTTCCGGCTCTCTCATAAATGTTAGATAGATCGGTATAAAGATACCCCGGATAACCTCTTCTCCCCGGAACTTCCTTTCTCGCGGCCGAAATTTCCCGCAATGCTTCGCAATAATTCGTCATATCGGTAATAACAACAAGAACATGCATTTCAAGATCAAAAGCGAGATACTCGGCAGCAGTTAACGCGGCACGGGGTGTGGATATTCGCTCAATTGCCGGGTCGTCGGCAAGATTTAAAAACATAACAACTCTTTCCAGGGCGCCGGTTTGTTCAAAATCGTTTCTAAAGAACTCAGCTTCTTCAAAAGTAATTCCCATAGCAGCAAACACGACAGCAAAACGCTCTTTAGAACCAAGAACCTTAGCCTGCCTGACTACCTGCGCGGCAACTTTATTGTGTGGCAGTCCGGAACCGGAGAAAAAGGGCAGTTTTTGTCCTCTTACAAGCGGATTCAAACCATCGATAGCTGAAATTCCTGTTTGAATAAATTCGTCCGGATATTCCCTGGCATACGGATTAATTGGCTCTCCGTTGATATCCCTTCTTTTCTCTGGTAAAATTGCCGGACCGTCATCGATAACTCTTCCCATACCGTCGAAAACACGACCTAATATATCACGGGAAAGAGCCAACTCGATGGTTTTACCCTGAAAAACAACCGTGGTTTCCGGAATATCTATTCCTCTGGTACCCTCAAAAACCTGAACCATAGCTCTATCTCTATGAACTTCCAAAACTTTTCCGGTTCTTTCTTCTCCATTTGGTAATGTAATAGAGCATAGTTCCCCATAACTAACACCACTAACACCCTCAACAAATAGAAGAGGACCGGAAATATCCGAAACAGCCTGATATTCTACTCTCATGTTGCTACCTCCTCTTTAACAGTCGCAATATTACTTAACGCTTCTTTTATTTTATTCTGTAAATTTTCAATTTTTTTCATTTCTTTTTCATCAATAAATTTCATACGGGCAATTTCTTCGAGAACATCAAGATCTTCCAATTCTTCAGGCTGGGCATCATGTTTCTCTGCTTCCCGATGTAAAGTTATGATATTTTTTAACATAATATACTGTTTCTTTATGGAAGTATAAGTGTCTACTTCATGAAACGCGTTTTGATGCAGGAAATCTTCCCTTATGATTCGCGCGGTAATCAGTATCCTTCTTTCCCTGGAAGAAAGAGCATCGATACCAACGAGCCTCACCATTTCCTGTAATTCGCCTTCTTCTTCCAGCAGTTTCATAGCCTCCCGCTCGATTTCCAGAAAATCTTCGGCTACTTCCTGATTCATATAATCTTTAACATTGTCCGGATAAAGAGAATAAGAAGTCAACCAATCGATAGCAGGAAAATGCCTCGCGTAAGCTAATTCAGCCTTTAAACTCCAAAAAACTTTTACGACTCGAAGTGTATTCTGAACAACCGGATCGGAAAGATCTCCACCCGGAGGAGAAACAGCTCCAATAACAGAAATCGCCCCTTCCCTATCATCACTACCTAAACACTTTACTTTTCCCGCTCTTTCGTAAAATTCCGCGATTTTACTCCCCAGATAAGCGGGATATCCTTCTTCACCTGGCATTTCTTCCAGTCTTCCGGATATTTCACGCAAAGCCTCAGCCCATCTGGAAGTGGAATCCGCCATAAGGGCTACCGAATATCCCATATCTCTAAAGTATTCGGCGAGAGTTATGCCTGTATAAATCGAAGCTTCTCTTGCCGCTACCGGCATGTTGGAAGTATTTGCCAAGAGGATTGTTCTTTTCATCAAAGGCTCTCCGGATTTAGGGTCAAGAAGCTTCGGAAATTCGTTAAGCACATCCGTCATTTCATTACCTCTTTCTCCGCATCCGATATAAACAACTACTTCAGCCTCCGCCCATTTAGCGAGCTGATGCTGAATAACCGTTTTACCTGAACCAAAAGGACCCGGAACACTTGCTGTACCGCCTTTAGCTATTGGGAAGAAAGTATCAATAACTCTCTGTCCCGTAAAAAGAGGCGATGTGGGAGCAAGTCTCTTTTTAACAGGGCGCCCATTCCTTACACCCCATCTCTGCTCCATTTTAATTTCTTTTTTACCTTCTTTCGTTTTGATAACGGCCACAATATCTTTTACCGTAAATTTACCATTTTCTATCTTTTCTATAGTTCCCTCGATACCAAAAGGCACCATTATCCTTTGTTCTATTAAAACCGTTTCCTGCACCGTACCGATAATATCACCGCCAACAACCTTATCTCCCTCTTTTTTCACGGGATTAAAATCCCACTTCTTTTCCGGATCAATTGCGGGTATGAATATTCCCCTTGAAATAAAATTCCCGGATTTTTCCTTAATTTTATCGAGCGGACGCTGAATTCCGTCATAAATAGACTCGATTAAACCGGGACCAAGACTAACGGAAAGAGGTTCTCCCATAAGATAAACAGGCTCTCCTATTCCAATCCCCTCCGTTTCTTCATATACCTGAATAGAAGCAAGATCCTGTTCCAATTCAATGATTTCTCCAAGCAGTTTTTCTTCTCCCACATGAACGACATCGTACATCCTCGAGCCTTTCATATTCTCCGCTACAACAAGAGGACCTGAAACCCTTATTATTTTTCCTTCACTCATTAAAGCCTCCTATATCCATTCCAACAGCTTTCTTGACCATCTCTCGTATTCTATCCTTTCCATATCCTTGACTTCCTTCTATCCCTGGTATCGGGACGATATTTATTTCAGGACTGGACATGAGATCTTCAAATTTCATCAAATCTTTAAAAACACTTTCAAAAACAAAAACGATAGCGTAATCGGAACTCTCGATTTCTTTTTTAATCTCTTCTATACTCTTATCTTCTGTATTTAATATCTCCGCGCCGAGAGATTTAAAAGGAGAAACAAGATGATAAGGACCCGCGAAAGCAATTTTCATATTATCAACCTCTCCTTAATTAAATCCTCCGCTACTCCACTGGTTTTACCGATAAAAATTACACGCAAATCTCTTATCTCATTTTCCTTCAAAAGCAAATAAGCAATTACCGGTTCTACACCAATAGACTCAAAAGCTACAGACTTTAAATAAGAAATAAGTAATTTTTCGGATTCTCTTTCTAAAACCGAAAAGGAATCTTTCCACTCCAAAAGTGAACTATAAACCGTTCCCCTGTAAAAATCTTCAAGCGAATCGGGGTTTTCGATTTTAGCTTTCTTTATCTTATCTTCCCCGATATTTCCACCGGGAAGTACAGCAAAGCCAATCAATTCTTCATATCTTTCGAGAAATAAAAGGCGCAGTATTATCTTTAGATTCGTCAAATCCACCCATAATTTATAATAATTATTGAGAAAAGAATTTTCTATATATGAAGTCAGTTTTTCCGCCATAATAGCATCGACAGTAAAACTCAAATACTGGGAATTATGGTTGGTTGAATAATAAACATCTATACCGCTTTCCACCGCTTCTTTTAGATATTCAGGAAGATACGTATATTTCTCTTCCTTAAATATTTCAACCATCTTAGAAATAGTCACAGAACCAAGAGGAGAACACTTATCGGAAAAATCTTCCTCGGAAATTTTTCCTTTTAAGAGAACCTTGACATTATGAAAATCATACTTCGCTCTTAATATTCTCATAACCTCGGAATTACCTATAAGTTTTTCGATATCATCATAAAGAGCGACTTTAGCCACTCCTAAGGCCTGCTCTGCTTCACTTTCTTTAATATTTCTAAAGAATTGCCCATAATCCGTATCATGCAATGCTGCCATCAATTCTTCAACATCCGCGGTAGAAAGTAATTCCTCGAACCTCTTTCCAGTCAATAGCCTTACTTCACGCGCGCGTATTACGCCTAAAGCATAAGTATATTTTGTATCCAGAACTCTTACTGTTTCGAATCTATTCACTGCCAAATAAAGTTCCTACTATCTCCTCTTGCATTTCTTCAAAGGTTTCTTCCAGTAATACGGAAAGCCTTGAATTTACACTTCTCTTTCCTTTCGACACGATTACTCCGACCTCAAAATCTGCCTTCTTTTCTGAAATCTTAAAATTATGTTTTTCATCTCTGTTAAGCTCTTCGATCAGTTCTTTAACTTTATCGTTGTGCAGCGTTCCGGGAGTAATTTCCTCATCACCATCTTCCGAAGCCAAGAGAATAAGTTCCTTAACAAGAGCACTGTATTCCTCCCATTTCAAATTCTTCATTTCCGCAGCAACTTTAGTTTTAAGACCGTTCATAATTTCATTTTTCTTAGCAAGTTTCTGATTCGACAGATCCATTCTTATTCGACTCAGGATTCTTTCCATCGCAGTCTTTTTTTCTTCTTCAGCTCTTTCCTTACCCTTTTTTTCTATATTAACCGCTTCTTTCTTTGCCTTTTCTATAATTTTATCAATTTGAACTAAGGCTTCTTTTTCTATGTCCTTTTTGCTGCCCCCGGCTTCTTTTAGGATCTTATCTTTTACTTTACCCATTTTCAACCGATAGCATTAACCATTAAGAAACTGGTAACAAAACCGAGAATCGCGTAGGTTTCAACCATAACAGCAAAAATAACGATTCTCATAGTCGCTTCGGGCTGTTTTGCCGCGAGTTCGACACCCGCCGCTGAAACTAGACCCTGATGAATCCCGGATACCAATCCGACAATACCAACCGGTAAACCGGCCACAAGATATCTAAGGCCCTCTATTAAGGTCATATCGACATTCATACCAGTGCCGAACATACCTAACTTCATCATCATAAACATAGCCGCGATAAAACCATAGAAACCCTGCGTTGACGGGAGAACAACCAGAATAAAAACTCTTCCGAACTTATCCGGCTGCTCGGAAAGTACACCTGCTGCTGCTCTTGAAGGTATCTGAACACCGATAGAAGAGCCAATTCCTGCAAGAAAGACAGCCGCAGCCACTCCTGACATTGCTAACCAAAAACCATTAATCACTTAAACCTCCTTTTTTTCAATTCTTGTATATTTACCATCTAACCCAAAAGGTTTAAACCTTTCGCCTCCGCCCTCATAGAAGTAAGGGAAAAATTCTGCAAATTGGAGACGCATAGTATGGACAAAACCACTTAAAGTATTTATGGCTATGGAGAAAATATGACCCCCGATGAACACAAGAATTGCCAGAATTAACCCAAAACCCGGAACAAGTTCCCTTACTATCTTTGCTAAAATATTAACGGACATAGCAAGACCCGCGGTCACCAGACCCAGCGCCATAATACGACTGTACGAAAGTATATTACCAAGAAAACCGATAAGACCATTAAATGCTGTAAATCCACCCTTTGCCAATCTCATAACAATAGATTTACTTTGACTCGAAAACAATACAATTATAGTAATCGGAACAAGCATAAAAAACTTAAACACATTTGATTTTGTAAATACAAATGAACCCAGGAAAATAAAGAATATAATCCAGGATATCTCATTCGCAAAAGCATTGAAATATCTTTTTTTTCTTACTTTTTCTTTAATAGAAACAGCTAAACCCGTAAAAATCTGAATAGCTCCAAAAACAAGGGAAAGATAAAGGAAATTTAAAGGATTCTCAAATGGATCGAATATAGTGAGTTTTTCTCTGAATATACTAATACCGGAAAGTTCGGGAAAAGCCATTTCTATGTTATTCCCAAACCAGCTTCCTGTTATAGCTCCCGCGAATATCGTAAGTATTCCACCACCCACAAATATCCACAAATATTTCCTTCCCTCGGGTAATTTCGGCATCAAATATAAAGAAACCGCGACCAGTACAATTCCATAAGCCGCATCCGTCATACAGAATCCAAAAAAAACCGCAAAAAATATCGCTATATAAGGAGTAGGGTCCACTTCTCCTCTCTTTGGCAATGCGTATAAACCAGTAATAGCTTCATAAGGGCTGCTTAAAGAATTGTTTTTTAGTTTAACGGGAGCTCTTTCACCTTCATCAGGTTTCATCCAGGTAAGTTCAACGCCATCATACTCATCGGCAACATTCTGTAACATTGTCCTGTTTTCTTTTTCGACCCAGCCTTCCAGAAAAAAAACTTTCCTTGTAGAAAGGCCTTTGTTAAGAACTTCTGTTCTGTTTATTCTGGAAAGAAAATAATCATACAACACTATATATTTTTGGTATTCAGAACCTTTTTTTGATATTTTTTCCGAAATCTTACTAATTTTCTTATTTAATTCATTAATTTCTTTTGTGCTCTCTCTAACTATATGGGCGGGTTCTTTTTCTTCATCTTTAAAATCTATTGTTTCAGCTTCATAATCACCGATAGCTTTTTTGAAATCTTCTTCAAATCCTTTGTAAACAAAGAAAACTATACCTAATCTTTTTTGATTCTCGAAAATAATATGAAAATCTACGGGAATATCTTTTAATTTCTTTTTTAATTCATCCTTATCTATTACTAATTTATAAACTTTTACCGAAACGACTTTGATCTTATCAAATTCAGCAATTTCGGCTTTAAGATCTACCCATTCCTTATAAAATTCTGCCTTATCTGTAAGTTCGGTAACCTTATTTTTTAAATGATAAAGTTCACTTTCCCACTCACTTATTTGATTAATCTCCTCTATATCGAAATTTTCAACTATTTTACTGTATTCTTTCGGCGAAATTCCTGTTTTTAGATCTATAAACTGGCCGAGAACTCCTTTACTTTCCGCGTGGTCTTTAAGTAAATTTAGAATATCCTGAAGTTTCTTAAAAATTCTCTCTGCCTCTTCATCCGAAAATTTCTCTTCCGGTATTAAATCCGGATTTTCTTCCGCCAATGTAGAAGAACGAGAATTGGTAATATGAAAAATACCTTTTTCCTGAAGATCGCTCAAAAACCCTTCTTTATTATCTTCGTATATAAGAAAATTAGCTTTTTCCAGCTTTTTTTGCGGCATTTAATTCCTTTTCAGAATCCTTTTTACAATCAAATCCTTAATTTTTGTTATTTTCTTGGAAGCATCTTTTGCCACCTTCTCTATTTCTTTGTCCATTTCTTTTTCCATTATCCCTTTCTCTTCCTCTGCTTTCTCCGCGCCTTTTTTCTTCTTATCAGCGATCATTTTTTTTACTTTATCATTGGCTTCCTCTATCATCATTTCTGCTTCCTGTCTTGCTTTTTCAATATCTTTCTGTGCTTTTTCCTTAGCTTTAGCAATGATTTTATCAGCTTCTTTCTCGGTTTTTTTTATCTCTTTTATAAGATGGTCTGGCATCTATCCTCCTTATCTTTCTCGTAAATTCCTGCGAATATACTAAGAATTAATTGAGTGTCAAGGGTGAATGAAACTACAGTTAGGACGTTAGGCGGTTAGGTCGTTAGGCAGTAAAAAAACTTCGACCCAACGAACCCACGATCCAACGTACCAACTACTAACTATTCTCTACTTCCTGCTAAATAGTTATTATTCTACGACCAGATAAACTGCATCGTGAGGATGGACTTTCTCTATAACCTTTATACCCACCTCCGCTCCTTTGTCCGCCGATTCAACAGAATCGTGCTCTATCTGTATAGAATCCACGCTCTGAGTAATATCATCATGAGAGCCCCTGATATGAATCATATCACCTACCTTTAAAGGAGCATCCAGTTTAATAATACCAACAGAGATATTGCCAAAATAATGAGTTATAACACCTATCTTTTTTTCTTCCATTTCAACACCCCCTTTAAATGTTTCAAAACCTTTAATAATTTATTTTACGGTAAAAAAATAAAAAGTCAAGCCAAAAATCAGTAGTCAGAAGTTAGGAGCCAGAATCCCAACCCCTACCCCCAAATTAGCCACAAAGACCACAAAGTTTTTTTTATTTTTCTGACAAGTAACCGGAGACCAACGACCAGAGACTACATTCACTAAATCCCAAATACTAGAATACTAATTAAGCAATTGACCAATAAACTAATACACTAACCGCTTCGGCGGTTATCAAAGGGATGGCTCCGTTGATGCTACAAAAATTAAATTCCTTCTTTAACTTCTTTCTATCAATCTTCTTCAACCTTATTACCTAAGTTACTTTTTAATTAATCTCCTTCCGACTCTTCGATTAATGGATGTGGATAAGTATAAGGTTCATAATCGGGCTTTTCTACATTATTATAATAATCTCTGTTTTCTTGAATATGAATACCGCAATTATTATGCACGTATACTTCAATATTACTCCCCTCATGTGTATTATTCCATTGATAAAAAGGAACATGTTCTTGCGGTGGGTAGGGATTTTCATCCGTCCATAGCCACTCATCCGTAGACCGGCCAATCTGGTCGCGGGCAGGATATCCTGTTGAATCTTCATTCCCATCCCAGGGCGAAGTACCGTCAGCTAATCCTCCATCACCCAATGCTTGAAAAGTTCTACGGTTATCGACAACGATTGCCGGGCCCGAAGACCAGCTTCCCGTTATAGTATTATTAAAAACGACACCAGTTCCCCCACGCAGGAAAAAGGGCGCCCACATACTTCTTTCTACCTGGTTAATGGTATTACCATAAATCTCCCAGCTTCGGGTAGCTCTCTCTGTTCCCTGAAGGGAATGAGCTTCAATATAAGAATCATTGACAATATTATAACGAAATACGTATCTTCCGCCATAATTGGCATCTATTGCGTTGCTAAATTGAGTATAATTAAATATGCAGTCTTCAATAAAGACGGCGTTATTGGTTCCGAGTCCCAGAGGCTCAGCCCAGATACTATTAGCCATAAGGCTTGCATCACCTACAACCAAAGCCCTTGTATTATTAAATTCACAATGATCGACCAATCCGACTGGACATCCTCCCTCAGACGGAAACCCACGAGCACTGACGCCTTCAATAATGTGTTCAATATTATTATCAAACCTGCAGTGATCGATACGCCAGTCCATTCCTCTAACCGTAATACCATTTCCGTTATCGTTAGCAAGCTGAAATCCCATATTTGTAATACGTGACCCGGAACTGCCCATATTGATTAAGCTGCTGGGTGTCGATGTATCGGATGAAATAACGGTTGCTTCCTGTCCACTGCCCGATAACGTTATTTTTTTATCATCGGGGATCTCCAGTCTAGAAGTCCAGGTGCTACTACCGGCTGGGATCCGTACAACATCACCGCTTTCAGCGGTATCAACTGCCAACTGAACATCTTCGAAAGATGTACTTTCGGCTAAAATATCATATTCCGGACCGGAATTCAATTTACATGATTGGAATATAATCATCAATATGCTAAGAATAAATACAATTACAAATTTTCTTTTAAACATAAAATTTATCTCCTTAAAAATTTTCTATTCTTTATTTACATTACGCATTATCACACAAATCTTTTATCAATTATTATAACAAAAACTCCTTTTAATGTCAATTTATGAACTTTGATTTACTATTTTCCATTTTAATATTTAATTTTTACATTACAGCTTATTAAACCCCTTGACATGTCCTAACTTTTATCTATATTATTTTCATGAATAATAACGACACAAAAATTAATTTATTAAATAGAAATAATCAAAAATCTTCCAGGAGGTCATTTTTTAGATCTTCAAAAAGAACCGTTCGTTATTACTTTACCCCTTACTTTCATTATTACTGGTGGAACAAAAAAGAAAATACATCCGAGTTCAAAGCCTAAAGTTAAAATTAATAACAGGGCAAATTTAAAAACTCGGAGAGTAAGAAAAATGTTTTTTTCTGTATTTAACTATTATAAAAAAAGAAATAAAAAAAGAACACTCAAAAAGAGCGAGACGAAGAATATTGTCAAAAAAACAGAAAGAATAAGTCCTCTAAGTTCTTTATGTCTCCGCGGAGAGAATTGAAAAAGGTGGTATTATGAAATATATACGAAAATCGATTCAGGAATTGAAAGAATATACTGTTCCGCAGGATAAATATGAAGTGAAATTAAATCAAAACGAATCTCCCTACGATGTACCTGAAGGTTTAAAAGAAGAGATTATAAAGAAAATCAAAATAACAGATTGGAATAGATATCCTTCGAGAACGGCTATTCCACTGGTAAAAGCTATTTCCGTATATACTAACTTTCCTGAAGAAGGCATTGTTGCGGCAAACGCATCAAATGAAATACTGCAGGCTGTTTTTCAAGCAATCTGTGACGCCGGAGATAAAGTCGTAGCTATCTCCCCCGGTTTCGCGATATATCCATATTTATCGAAAATCATGGATCTGGATTTAGACGAAGTTCCTCTACTAGAAGATTTTTCTTTTGATATTAAAGAAATCATAAATAAAGGAAAAGACGCAAAGATGGTGATTCTTGCACTCCCCAACAATCCAACAGGGACTACGATATCAATAGATAAAATAGAAGAAATAGCAAAGAATATAAATGGAATTTTTGTTGTCGACGAAGCTTACTTTGAATTTTCGAAAAAAACAGCAATTTCCCTACTGGACAAATACGATAATATTATCATAATTAGAACATTATCGAAAGCTTTCGGACTTGCCGGGCTCCGCCTTGGATATCTTTTAACCAACGCGGAAATAGCCGGTGCGGTCCAGAAAGCAAAGCTGCCTTTTTCAGTGGGAATATTCGGGCAAATTGCCGGAGAAGTGCTTTTGAAAAAAAATGAATATATAAAAGATATAGTCAAAAAGATTATGGATGAAAAAGAAAAAGTTTTCGCCAAATTGAAAGAAATCCCCACCATAGAACCCATTCCCTCTTACACAAACTTCATCCTGTTTAGAACACAGAACATGCCCGGAAAAGAATTGTTCGATGAAATGTACAGAAGGGGAGTACTCTTAAGATTTTTTGACACACCAAGATTAAAAAACACTTTAAGGGTAACAATCGGAAAACCGGAACAGAATAAAACATTTCTCAATACATTAAAAGAGGTACTTTCTGATGCGAAAAGCTAAAATCGAAAGAAAAACAAAAGAAACAGAAATTACAGTCGATTTAAAAATTGAAGGCAAAGGCAAATACGATATCAAAAATCCTATCGGGTTTCTGACACACACATTTGAAAACTTCACCAAACACGGCCTTTTTGACATCAAAATGAAGGCAAAAGGAGATTTAGAAGTGGATCAACACCACCTGGTCGAGGATTGCGGTATTGTTTTGGGTCAGGCTTTCAAAAAAGCACTGGGAGATAAAAAAGGTATCAATAGAGCAGGATATTTCGTTTATCCCATGGATGAAGCTCTCGCGATAGCGGCAGTCGATATCAGCGGACGTCCCTATCTTCAGTTCGACGTAAAATTCAAAAGAAGATTCTGCGGGGACCTGGATACGGATCTGTTGGAAGATTTTTTTCAAGCTTTCGCAACAGGTCTCGAGGCGAATATAGTTGTAAGAATGCCTTACGGCAGAAGCGATCACCACAAAATAGAAGCTATTTTTAAAGCCTTTGGAAAAGCTATGAAAATGGCGTGTTCAAAAGACAAAAGAGCAAAGGAAAATATACCGAGCACAAAAGGAAAGATAGGTGATGATAGCAATAATTGATTACGGTGCCGGTAACCTCCGCTCGGTAAAAAAAGCTTTTGACCATTTAGAAAGAAAAACTATGATCGCGATTAAAGCTGCAGATTTAAAAAAAGCAGACAGAATCGTTTTACCCGGTGTAGGAGCATTCGGATCGGCAATAAAAAAGCTGCAGGAAACCGGCTTTTATGAAGCTACTCAGGCTTGGATTTCCGAAGATAGACCTTTTCTGGGTATCTGCCTCGGCATGCAGATGCTGTTTGAAGAAAGCCTGGAAACTAAAGATACTAAAGGCTTCGGGGCATTTAAAGGTAAATGCCCCCGTTTCAAGAAAGGTAAAGTGCCTCAAATGGGTTGGAATCAGATAAATATAACAAGAGAGTCTCCCCTATTAAAAGGAATACCGAATAAATCTTTCTTTTACTTCCTGCACGGATACTATGTTGAAGTTGAAAATAAGGATATAGTAACCGCAACAACTGATTATTTTATTACTTATACCTCGATGATAGAAAAAGGAAATGTTTTCGGAGTCCAGTTTCACCCTGAGAAAAGCGGGGAAATGGGCTTAAAAATGTTAAGAAACTGGGTAGAGATATGTTAGCTACGAGAATAATCCCCTGCCTCGACGTAGATTTCGGAAAGGTTGTAAAAGGAATAAAATTCAAAGACCTCGATAATGTAGGAGACCCTGTCGAAATGGCAAAAGTATATAACGAACAGGGCGCCGATGAATTAACATTTCTGGACATAGGGGCATCGTACAAAAGCAGAAAAATTCTCATAGAAGTCGTAGAAAAAGTGTCTGAAAAAGTTTTTATCCCCTTAACCGTCGGCGGAGGGCTGCGTTCGAGTGAAGATATGAGAAACGCTTTAACCTCTGGAGCAGACAAAGTCGCTATCTGCACTTCAGCCATAGAAAACCCATCATTAATTACCGAGGGGGCGGAGATTTTCGGCTCACAGTGTATTGTACTTTCAATAGACGCGAAAAGGCATAATGGCTCATGGTATGCTTACACACATGGAGGCAGAAATAATTCAGGAATCGACGCAATCACGTGGGCAAAAGAGGGCGAAAATTTAGGAGCGGGAGAAATCCTTCTTAATTCTATAGATAAAGACGGAACAAAAGAAGGATACGACCTCGAGCTCACCAGAAAAATATCAGAAAGTGTAAATATTCCGGTTATAGCATCCGGGGGAGCGGGAAATCCACAGCAGATGGTCGAGGCGATAAAATGCGGAAAAGCCGACGCCGTACTGCTTGCCTCACTTTTGCACTACGGCGAATACACAATCAAAGACATAAAAGAATATCTTAAAAATAAGGAGATTTGCGTAAGATGATAATAGCGTCTATCGATTTGATGGAAGGAAAAGCCGTCCAGTTAAAACAGGGCAAAGAAAAAATGCTCGAAGATAATAACCCTCTAAAACTCGCTGAAGAATTCAACAAATACGGGGAAACAGCGGTAATAGACCTGGATGCGGCAATGGGAAAAGGTGATAATCTCGACATCATCAAAAAGATATTTAGAAAAGCTGAATGCAGAATAGGCGGAGGCTTGCGGAGTATCGAGAAGGCAAAAGAGATGATATCCCTCGGGGCAAGAAAAGTAATAATAGGTTCAAAAGCTTTTGAAGATGACAAGATAAATAAAAAATTCCTTAAAAAATTAAAAAAAGAAATAAGCAAAGAAAGAATAATAATAGCTATCGATGCTTTAAATGAAGAAATTGTCACAAAAGGATGGAAACATAAAACAGGTATCTCCCTTTACAAAGCAGCAGAGACTCTTCAAGGTTTCGCTTCAGAATATCTATTTACATGTGTTGAAAGAGAAGGAACTTTAACGGGAATTAATTTTGAAATAGTAAAAAAACTATTGAAAAAAACGAAAAATAAAGTCACCGTAGCGGGAGGAGTCAGTAAAATTTCCGAGGTAAAGGAATTAGCTCAAATGGGATGTGATGTTCAGCTCGGCATGGCTCTTTACACGGGAAAAATAACTCTCCCGGAAGGTTTTAGAGAATCATTAGACTGGAAAAAGAGTAAACTAATACCTACAATTACCCAGGATGAGTCCAATCAAGTTCTAATGCTCGCCTATTCGAATAAAGAGTCTTTAAAAAAAGCTTTCAAGACCGGCAATATGTGTTATTTTTCACGCTCAAGAGGTAAACTATGGATAAAAGGAGAAACTTCCGGGAATACTCAAAAGCTACTCAAAATAAGAACGGATTGCGACCAGGATACTCTACTTGCGACTGTCAAACAAAAAGGTGTTGCGTGTCACCTTGGCAATTATTCCTGCTTTGGGGACAAAGAATTCAGTTTAGAAGAATTAAGGAGGCAAAGGAGATGAACATTAAAGAAGCAATAAGGAAAGCCATCGAAAAAGAAGATATAAACCAGGAAAATGCCTATGAAGTTGCCCTTTCTATTATGAGCGGAGAAGCAACGGACGCGCAAATAGGCTCATTAATTACAGCATTGCGTATGAAAGGCGAAACGGTGGATGAAATCACCGGATTCGTTAAAGCCATGCGAGATAAGGTTACAAGGATAAAAGCCCCGGAAGAATACCTTATCGATACCTGTGGCACGGGAGGCGACAACGCTGGTACCTTTAATATTTCAACTATTAGCGCCCTTGTAGCGGCAGGAGCTGGCTGTACGGTAGCGAAACACGGAAACCGCAGCGTTTCGAGCCAATGCGGCAGCGCTGATTTGCTCATAGAACTCGGAGTAAAAATCGAAAACACTCCGGAAAAAATCGAAAAATGCATAGAAGAAGCCGGCGTTGGATTTCTGTTTGCTCCTCTCCTGCACCCGGCCATGAAATACGCGATAGGACCGAGAAGAGAAATGGCAGTAAGAACTATATTTAATATACTCGGACCCTTAACAAATCCCGCGAGCGCTAAAAGACAGCTTTTAGGAATTTACGCTAAAGAACTAACCACTCCGATTGCAAATGTTCTGGCTAACCTCGATTCGATACATTGTATGATAGTTCACGGAGAAGACGGACTCGATGAAATAACAACAACCGGAAAAACTTACGTAAGCGAATTAAAAGACGGAAAGGTAACAGAATACACAATTTCACCGGAAGATTTCGGAATGGTTAAGAGACCCCCGGAAGACTTAAAAGGAGGAACACCCGGGACAAACGCGAAAATCGCCTTAAATTTACTGGAAGGCGGAACAGGCGGAAAAAGAGAGGTTACAATACTGAATTCCGGTGCCGCGATTTATGTTGCAGGAAAAGCCGAAAGTCTTGCCGATGGCATCGAAAAAGCAAAAGAATCGATCGACTCGGGAGAAGCATTAAAAAAGCTGGAGAGGCTCAGAGATATAGCAAAATGAAAGTAAAAACAATCCTAGAAAAAATAATAAAATTTAAGCAGGTTGAAACCGAAAAGAGAAAGGCCTTTACCCCACTTGAATCGTTTATCGACAAGATATCCGGAAAGAAAAAAGACTTTAAGGCGTCTTTAAAAAAAGACGGTATTTCTATTATAGCCGAAATAAAAAGATATTCTCCTTCAAGAGGTCTCCTAAGAGACAATTTCAACCACATAAGCATAGCTAAGGAATACGAAAAAGGAGGCGCAAACGCGATTTCGGTTCTAACCGACGCGAAATACTTCTGGGGTAATAACAATCATCTAATCGATGTCAAAAAAGAAGTAAATTTACCAGTATTAAGAAAAGAATTCATTATAGATGAGTATCAAATATACCAGTCCGCCTATATCGGAGCCGATGCTATACTTTTAATCGCTAAAATATTACAATTAAAACAATTAGTTAAATTTCTCGACCTAGCCAAAGAGCTTAATATGGCATGTCTCATCGAGGTTCATTCAAAAGAAGAACTTCAAAAAGTCTTCGCGACTTCTGCTGAAATCATAGGGATAAATAACAGAAATCTGGAGAATTTCCAAACTTCTATTGAATATTCACTGAATTTAAAAAAATTAATTCCCGAAAAATATATCACAGTAAGCGAAAGCGGTATCAAAAAGAGAGAAGATATTATTGCTTTAGAAGAAGCGGGTTTTCATTCGGTTCTTATAGGTGAAACCCTCATAAAACAAAAAGATATTGAAAAGAAATTAAAGGAACTTCTCGGAAAATGAATGATATTGAAAAACTGAGGAAAGAAGTCAAAAAAGTCGATCAAGAAATCATCAAATTAATCGGCAAAAGACTTTCGATAACTAAAAAAATAGGCGGAAAAAAGAAAAAGAAAGGAATTCCTTTAAAAGACTGGAAGGTTGAAAAAGAAGTAATCAGGAATGCCGTAGAGGTTGCGTCAGAAGAAGGACTTTCCGATAAATTAATAAAAAAAATTATGCGAAATATTATAACCGAATCAAAAAGACAGCAAGAAATCCTTCATTATTCTTCCTACAGCGGAGATAAAGAAGATATCCTCATTATTGGAGGTCTCGGGGAAATGGGTCTTTGGTTCGCTAATTTCTTCGCAAACCAGGGACATAATGTTTTCATTCATGATGTTAAAGGAAAATCAAAACATTTCAAAAGCTTCACTGATCTTGAAAAAGCAGTTAAAGAGGCTTCCTGTATTCTCCTCGCGATTCCTTTCGAAATTATGCCGGAAACCATCGCTAAAATAATCGAATTGGAATTTAAAGGGATGGTATTCGATATTGCGAGTTTAAAAGATTATTCAAAAGACTCTATAGAAAAAGCATTGAAATCAGGTATTTCTTATACAAGCATACACCCTATGTTCGGACCAAAGGTTAATACTCTTTCTGATAGGGTAATATGTATTTGTGACTGTAAAGATAAAAGCGCGAATGAAAAGGTGAAAACTTTCTTTAAAGACACAAGCGCGACTTTAGTGGAAATACCCCTTGAAGAACATGATAAAATAATTTCCTATGTTCTGGCTCTATCTCATGTAATTAATATAATTTTCATGAAAACATTAATGGACGGAGAATACGATTACTCTGATTTAAAAGAAATAGCGAGTACAACCTTTACTTCTCAGATAAAAACCACAAAAGAAGTTATAACCGAAAATTCCGACCTGTATTACGCTATACAGAAATTCAATCCTTTTAAAAACGATCTTTACGATAGATTAGAACAAGCTATGAAATACGTAATTGAATCAGTTTTAAAAGGAAAGAAAAAAGATTTTATTGAAATAATGAAAGAAGGAAAACAATGGATAAAAAAAGCAGAGTAAGAGTTAAAATCTGCGGAATAACTAATAAAAAAGACGCGATTATGATTTCAAACCTCGGTGCCGATGCCATCGGCTTCGTATTCGCGGAATCGAAAAGAAGAATAACGCCCGAGAAAGCGAAGGCAATTATAAAAGAACTTCCTCCTTTTATTACTACTGTCGGGATATTTGTGGATGAAGAACTAAAAGAAGTTAATAGAATTGCAGATTTCGCTTTACTCGACGCGGTTCAACTACACGGCGGGGAATCGGAAGAATACTGCAAAAAAGTGAATGGAAAGGTTATTAAAGGAATTAAAGTAACTAAAAATGATACGAAAGAAAGCTTGATAAAGAAAATGAAAAACTGCTCGGTATCGGCATTTATTCTCGACCCGGGAAAAGGAAGCGGAAAAACTTTTGACTGGAAAATTGCCCGCGGAATCGAAAAGCCTATTATAATCGCGGGCGGACTAACATGCGATAACGTTAGCAAGGTTATTCGAGAATTAAATCCTTACGGAGTAGACGTTTCCACCGGCGTAGAAAAAGATTACGGTATAAAGGATAAAGAAAAAGTTGAAAAATTTGTTAGGGAGGCGCACTCTTGTTAGTAACAGGAATAATAGGATATCCTCTAAAAACTACTTTCTCTCCCCCAATGCATAATGCGGCCTTCAAAGCTTTGGATTTAGATGGTAAATATGTTCAACTTCCCGTAAAAGAAAAAAAATTGAAAGAAGCTGTTTACGGCCTCTCCGCTCTGGGGTTTAGAGGCTTTAATGTTACAATTCCCTATAAAAAGAAAATAATGAAATATCTCGACGAAATTTCAAAAGAGGCAATTTCTATCGATGCTGTAAATACTGTTCTAATCGAGGAAAACAAATTAACCGGTTTTAATACGGACACTTACGGTTTTGAAGAATCTTTGAATACATACAAAATAAGTCTAACCAATAAAAAGATTATGCTAATCGGGGCGGGCGGAGTTGCGTATGCCTGTTCGTATATAACAAGTAAGAAAAATCCAACGAGATTTATAATAACAGATATAATCGAAGAAAAAGCAAAGAAATTGGCTAAAATCTACGAGGCTGATACAATCTCTCCTCAAAAAGTAGAAAATTTAGCCGCTGAATCGGATATCATTTTAAACGCGACACCTGTCGATCTTAAAGGCAGGATTCTTCCCCGGATGAAAGAAGGCTCGGTTTACTATGATATAAATTATAAATTTAAATCAAAGGAACAAAAGGGGGTAAAAGTGGTAAATGGCAGTTTGATGCTAATTTTACAGGGCGCCCGTGCTTTTACTATATGGACAGGAGAGAATGCTCCCGTCGAAACCATGAAAAAAGCAATAGGTTTTGAAATATGATTAGACTAATAACTTCCGGAGAATCACATGGCAAAGCCTTATCCGTTATAATCGAAGGCATACCGGCCGGCTTACAAATCAACGAAAAATCAATTAATAATGAACTTTGCCGCAGACAGAAAGGTTACGGAAGAGGTCGCAGAATGAAAATCGAAAGCGATAAGGCGGAAATATTATCCGGTGTGAGATTCGGCGAGACAATCGGTTCGCCTATTTCGATTCAGATAAAAAATAAGGATTTCGAAAACTGGAAAGATATAATGAAAACAGCTAAAGGGTCAACCGATAAAAAAGTTACTTCCCCGAGACCCGGACATGCGGACCTGCCCGGTATATTGAAATACGGGCGTACCGACATAAGAGATATTTTGGAAAGAGCCTCAGCAAGAGAAACTGCCGCGCGAGTAGCAGCGGGAGCCATTTTTAAACTTTTTTTGGCTGAATTCGATATAAATATTTATTCTCATACTATTTCGATCGGAAAAATACGTATAAAAAAACCCATAAAAAGTTTCGATGAAATAGAGGATAGCCTTCTGCGATGCACAGATCCAGCAAGCGAAAAAGAAATGATCAAACTTATCGACGAGGCAAAGAAAAAAGGCGATTCGGTAGGTGGAGTAAGTGAAATTATTGTACAGGGTGTATGCCCGGGTATTGGGAGTCATGTACACTATGACCGTCGCCTGAACGCATCTATTGCAAGTGTGATAATGTCTATTCCAACAGTTAAAGGAGTTGAAATCGGCGAAGGAATTAAAAACGCATCTAAATTCGGATCAAAAGTACAGGATGAAATATTTTACTCAAAGAAAAAAGGATTTTATCGCTCTACTAACAGAGCGGGGGGGATCGAAGGCGGAATGAGCAACGGAGAAGACATAGTAACAAGAATTTACTCAAAACCAATTCCCACATTATCATCTCCCCTAAAATCGGTAGATATAAATACTAAAGAAAAAACTCTGGCACAAAAGGAAAGAGCCGATATTTGCGTCGTACCTGCTGCGGGCGTCATTGCCGAAAGTATGATAGCTTATGTATTGAGCGACGCCTTACTGAATAAATTTGGCGGTGACTGCATAAAAGATATAAAAGCAAGTTACGATTCTTACATAAAAAGGATAACCAATGCCTGAGAATGTAGTTCTTATTGGATTTATGGGCTCCGGGAAAGACTCTGTCGCAAAAGAGATATCAAAAAAGACAGATTTATCTTTTATTTCCATGGATGATTTTATAGTTCTTAAGGAAAAAAGATCAATAAACAAGATATTCGAAGAATCGGGCGAAAAATATTTTCGAAAAACAGAAAAAGAAACCTTAAAGAGAATAAAAAACATTAAAAATATTGTTGTTGCCACAGGTGGAGGGGTAGTAAAAGACGAAGAAAATAGAAAAATTCTATCCGGGATGGGAAAAGTTATATATCTATATACCAGCCTCGATGCGGTAAAACAAAGATTAGATAAAAATAAAACAAGACCTTTAATAAAGAATAAAGACAATATCATTAAAATTTACAACGAGAGAATGAAAAAAGGATTCTACGAATTCGCCGATGAAAAGATAGATACCTCGCAAATCACCCCAATCCAGGTGGCAGAAAAGATACTTAAAAACTTACAAATCAAAACAAAAAGCAAAGAAAAAACCTTTAAAGAATATAAACTGAAGGCTGAATCAAAAGAATATCCGATTTATATCGGTTGTAATATTTTACAGGAAAAAAATTCTGATCTAAATCTGGAATTTAAATCAGATAAAGTCGCAATAATCTCCAACCCGGTAGTAGGTGCCCTATACATAAAAGAAATAGAAAAAATGCTTATAGATAAAGGGGTTAAACCTCATACATGTATAATCCCCGACGGAGAAAAATACAAAAACTTTGATACAATTAAAAAAATATTCGATGCTCTGTTAAAAGAAAACATGGATAGATCTTCCAGCATTATAGCTCTCGGAGGCGGAGTAATAGGAGACATGGGCGGTTTTGTTGCTTCCACATTGAAGCGAGGCGTATCTCTCATACATATTCCAACTACACTAATAGCGCAGGTAGATTCTTCTATAGGAGGCAAAACGGGGTTCGACCATCCTCTAGGAAAAAATATGATAGGTACATTTTACCAGCCTGATATGGTTTTAATCGACATCAAAAAACTCTTAACACTTCCGAAAAAAGAATTCAGGAACGGTCTTGCGGAAGTTATCAAATATGGAATAACACATGATACGGAATTGTTTGATATTCTTGAAAAGAAACAAAAAGAAATAATAGATCGTGATGTTAAACTATTACAAAAAATTGTTTCGCGTTGTGTACAGATAAAAAAAGAAGTGGTTGAAGAAGATGAAAAGGAAGAAAAAGGAATAAGAGAAGTATTAAATTACGGACATACAATTGGGCACATTATTGAAACACTTACCGGGTATTCCAAATATTCACACGGAGAAGCTGTAGCAATTGGCATGGTAGAAGAAGCCCGGTTAGCTCAAAAAGAAGGTCTGCTGCCAAACGAAGATTTAAAAAGGATAGAAGAATTAATAGAAAAATACGAATTACCATTCTCTATACCTAAAAATATAAAAAGGGACGATATGAAAAATTGCGTGTCTCAAGATAAAAAAGTAAGAAAAGGAAAAATCCGATTACCTGTTCCCACAAAAATAGGGGAAATAATAACGAGGGAGGTAGAATGCAAAAATTTCTTGTGATTCACGGACCTAATCTAAACCTTTTGGGGAAAAGAAAACCAGAGGTTTACGGAAATATGAACCTCGAAAAAATAAATGAAGAAATAAAAAATTTCGCAGAAAACAAAAAAATAGATGTAAAAATTATACAATCTAATGAAGAAGGAGAAATCGTAGACGCAATCCAGAAAGCGCAAAGCTATTCAGCGATTGTAATAAACCCGGGCGGATATACACATACATCTGTCGCAATCCGGGACGCAATTGAAGCTGTAGAAATTCCTACCGTAGAAGTTCACTTAAGCAATATATACGCACGTGAAGATTTCAGGCATAAAAGTATGAGCGCTCCCGTATGTGTAGGACAAATAAGCGGCCTTGGATGGTACGGGTACATATTGGCGTTAGAGTACCTGATGAGAAAAGACAGACAATAAAGAAATTAGTTATGAAATTAAAAAATGGAGAAACACAAAATGGACTATAACTTACCTGACGAAAGAGGTTACTTTGGAAAATTCGGGGGCAGATTTATACCGGAAGTATTGATGGACAACATGGATGAACTCGAAAAAGCTTATCTATCATTCAAAAAAGACAAAAACTTCAAAAAGGAATTAGACTCACTGCTAAGAAATTATGCAGGTAGACCTTCTCCCCTATACTTTGCGGAACGACTGACAGAAAAGACAGGAGGAGCCAAAATATATCTAAAACGGGAAGATATGATGCATACCGGCGCCCATAAAATAAACAACACTCTGGGACAAGTACTTCTGGCAAAAAAAATGGGTAAAGAAAGGATAATAGCCGAAACAGGCGCCGGACAACATGGCGTAGCTACTGCGACAGCCTGTGCTCTTTTAGACCTTGAATGTCATGTTTATATGGGAACAACCGATGTAAAAAGGCAAAAAATGAATGTCTTTAGAATGGAATTACTCGGAACAGAAGTCATTCCCGTAGATTCAGGCTCAAAAACTCTTAAGGACGCGATTAACGCAGCTATTAGAGATTGGGTTACCAATGTAGAAACAACTTATTATTGCATAGGATCTGTAGTAGGACCGCATCCATATCCGATGATGGTCAGGGATTTTCAATCAATTATAGGAGAAGAAAGCAAGAGGCAAATTTTAGAAAAAGAAAATAAGTTGCCGGATATAATTACGGCCTGTGTCGGAGGCGGAAGTAACGCTATTGGTATTTTTTACGCTTTCATGGAAGAAAATAACGTTAAAATGATCGGTGTGGAAGCAGGTGGCTTGGGACTCGACACTAAAAAACATGCCGCCAGCTTATGTAAAGGAGGAATCGGTACTCTACACGGAGCAATGAGTTACCTTCTTCAGGATAAAGATGGACAAATAACAGAAACACATTCTGTTGCTCCGGGACTTGATTATCCGGGAGTGGGACCGGAACATTCCTATTTTAAAGATAAAGGAGTTATTGAATTTACAGCGATTACAGATGACGAAGCTTTAGATGCGTTCAATACACTTTCCCAAATAGAAGGTATAATTCCCGCGCTGGAAAGCTCACATGCTGTTGCCCATGCTATAAAAATTGCCCCGGATATGCCAAGGGAATCGATAATTCTGGTAAATCTTTCAGGACGAGGAGACAAAGATTTGGAGATCGTGGAGGAAATCTTATGCAAAAAACAATAAGTATCTCAGAAAAATTTAAAGAATTAAAGAAAAAAAATGAAGCGGCTTTGATTCTTTATCTTACCGGAGGTTTTCCAAATCTGGCCGAATCTATGAAAATAACTAAAACACTCGCGGAAAGCGGAGCTGATATCATTGAAATAGGCATTCCTTTCTCGGACCCCATCGCGGACGGACCCACAATACAGGAATCCTCACACACTGCGCTTATGAAAGGAACAACCCTAAAAAGAATCATTCATAATATTAAAAAACTCGAAATCCAAAAACCTCTTGTTTTTATGAGTTATTTAAATCCACTCCTCGCCTATGGCAAAGAAGAAATTTTAAGCGACATGAACAAAAGCGGAGTAAGCGGTTTAATTATACCAGACCTTCCCGTAGAAGAAGCAACCGAATGGATCGAACTATCTAAAGAATATCATATAGAACTAATATTTCTGCTAACACCCGCATCACTTCCAAAAAGAAGAAAAAAAATCGTTCAAGAAACACGAGGGTTCCTATACTGTGTTTCCGTACTAGGAACCACGGGCGTAAGAAATAAAATGCCTTCATATATTAACAAATTTTTAAAAGATATAAGGAAAAGTACTGAAACACCAATAGCTCTTGGATTCGGTATATCTACGGCAAAACAGATAGAAGTTCTCCGGAATCAAGTCGATGGAGTAATTATAGGAAGCCGAATAATAGAAGCTATAAAAAATGAAGAAAACCTAAAAGAACTCGTAGCGGAGTTTAAGGAAGCCACAAAACGATAAACATGAAAAACATAACCATAAAGAAAGAAACTGCGAAATGAAAAAAAATAAAAACAAATATTTAAAATCTTTGTGCTTTTTGTGTTCTTTGTGGTTCAAATATTCTTTGGAGGGAAAATGATAATAACAATGTCTTCAGGCGCAACAAAAAAAGATATCACAAGAGTCAAAGAGAAAATAAAAGAACTCGGATATGAATCAAAAATCTTTAAGGGCGTAAAGAAAACAGTAATTCATGTCATAGGCGCAACGGACAGAGAAAGAATAACTCAATCGATAGAACAACTTCCCGCTGTAGAACGGCTCACGCCTATCTTGAGTCCATTTAAAATGGGCAGCAGAGAATTTCACCCTGAAAATACAATTGTTTCGGTAAATGGTAAGACAATTGGTGGTGAAGAAATTGTAATTATGGCGGGTCCATGTTCAGTCGAATCCGAAGATATCGTATTGGAAATAGCAAAAGCAGTCAAGGAGGCAGGCGCAAAAATACTTCGCGGAGGAGCCTTTAAACCCAGAAGTTCCCCTTACAGTTTCCAGGGAATGGGAGAAAAAGGGCTAAAAATACTGGCAGAAGCCAGAGAACAAACCGGGCTTTCCATAATAACTGAAGTCGTATCCGAAGTCGATGTACCTCTGGTTGCAAAATATGCTGATATTCTACAAATAGGAGCACGGAATATGCAAAATTACCAACTGTTAAAAACGGTCGGAAGGTTTAACAAACCTGTTTTACTCAAAAGAGGTATATCGGCGACCATCGAAGAATGGCTTATGTCTGCTGAATATATACAATCAGAAGGTAATCACGATGTAATCCTATGCGAAAGGGGAATCAGAACCTTCGAAACTTATACAAGGTACACTCTCGATATAAGTACTGTACCGGTTATAAAAGAGCTCAGTCATCTTCCTATAATTGTCGACCCAAGTCATCCCGCAGGCAACAGTAAATACGTTCCAGCTCTGGCCAGAGCGGCAATAGCAGCAGGAGCCGATGGAATATTAATGGAAGTTCACACCCAACCTTCTCAAGCTCTTTCCGACGGAAAACAATCCGTTAAGCCTATAGTATTCAAAGAATTAATGCATGACTTAAAAAACATAGCAAAAGTAGTGGGAAGGAAAATATGAAACGAATAATATATCAAGGAGAACCGGGCTGCAACAGCGACGTCGCGTCCAATAAATTTTTCCCGAAGAACATAAAAAGAACAGGTGTACGAACATTTAAAGATATCTTTGAAATGGTGAAAAGCAAAGCTGAAACTTACGGTGTTGTTCCCGTAGAAAATTCTCTTACAGGAAGTATCCATCAAAATTATGATCTACTGCTCGAATATGACGTCTGGGTTATAGGCGCGGTAAACCTCAGAATAGAACATAATCTTCTAGCTCCGGCCGGTACGGATATAAAATCGATTAAAGAAGTCTGGTCTCATCCGGAAGCGCTCGCTCAATGCAGAGATTTTCTCTCCTCTCATCCGGAATATAAAGTGGTATCGGTTTACGATACCGCGGGTGCCGCAAAAATCGTGAAAGAACAAAAAATAAAAGATGTAGCTATCATCGCTGGACCGCAGGTCGCGAAGCTATACAAATTCACAAAATTAAAAGAAAACATCGAATCCCACCCCGATAATTTCACGAGATTTCTTATTATATCTAAAGAGAGAAAAATATACACTGGCGAAAACGCGAGAACGATGTTCGTTTTCGGTGTAAAAAATGAACCTGGAGTACTATTCAGGTGCCTAAGTATTTTTGCTCTCAGGAACATAGATTTAACCAAATTGGAATCAAGAGCAGTCATGGGGCGACCATATGAATATCTTTTTTATATCGATTTCAAGGGCAGTATGGAAGATGAAAATTGCAAACACGCGGTCGAGACTTTAAAAGAAGTGGTAAAATACTTTAAGCTTCTCGGAAGTTATATTATAAAGGATAAAAAGTGAAATTAATTTTATCGAAATCATCTAAAGTGAAAGGGGAAATAAAAGTTGGAGGAGATAAGTCTATTACACACAGGGCCTTAATCTTAGGCTCGATCGCCGAAGGTACAACCACGTTGAAGGATTATTCAAAATGCGACGACTGTATGTCGACTCTGGAAATAATGAAGAAACTCGGTATAACGATCCTCAGAAATGAAGCGCGTGTAAGAATAGAAGGTAAAGGATTAAATGGATTAAAAGAATCCACCGATGTATTAAACTGTAATAATTCGGGCACTTCAATGCGTTTATTATCGGGTCTTTTGGCGGGTCAAAGTTTCTTTTCCGTATTAACGGGTGATAGTTCTCTATTAAAACGACCTATGAGAAGAATTGTAGAACCCCTTACTCTTATGGGAGCAAAAATAATCGGCAGAGATAACAATAAATTCGCTCCACTCGCTATAAAAGGAGGAAAACTCGAAGCGATAGATTATAAAACCCCTGTAGCCAGCGCGCAGGTAAAATCCGCTATACTACTGGCTTCTCTGTATGCTAAGGGTAATTCTTCTATTACAGAACCCTCCATGAGCCGTGACCATACGGAAAGAATGTTGAACTTATTCGGAGCAAAAATCGAATCTTCCGAAAACAAAATAACTGTAAAAGAAAAAAATAACTTAATAGCAAAAGAAATATCTATACCGGGAGATATTTCGTCCGCGGCTTTTTTTCTCGTTCTTGCGAGTGTAATCAAAGGTTCAAACATACTTATTAAAAATATAGGAATAAACCCAACGAGAACAGGCATTCTTGAAGTTTTAAAAAGTATGGGTGCCGATATTTCAATAAAAAACGAAAGAAATCAAAACTATGAACCCACAGCCGATTTACTTGTAAAAAGTAAAGAATTAAAAGGAATAACTATTTCCGGTGATATTATACCCAAAATAATTGATGAACTACCTATAATAGCTGTAGCTGCCACTCAAGCGGAAGGGGAAACAGTAATAAAAAACGCGGAGGAATTAAGAGTAAAAGAAACTGATAGAATTTACGCCATAGCTACGGGCCTAAAGAAAATGGGCGCAAAAGTCGAAGAAAAACCGGATGGGCTAATAATAGAAGGACCAATTAAACTTAAAGGGAACATTTGTGAAAGTTTTGGCGACCATAGAATCGGTATGGCGCTTGCAATTGCAGGAGTTATAGCAGAAGGAAAAACAACACTCGTAGAATCCGAATGTATAAATATTTCCTTTCCAGAATTTAACGGAATACTCAGGAGGATATGTGGAGCAAATAACATCAGAGAAGAAAATTAGTTTTTTGCATAAGAAAATCAAGGTAAAGGCTTCTCCTGAAGCAGTCTTTGAAAAAGCATATAAAGAAGATCCTTTTAGCTTTATTTACGAATCAATGATACACATTAAAAAAAGAGGAGAACATTCACTTTTAGGTGGAAGACCATTTATTACATTAAAAAGCACCGGAGAAAATATCGACATTGAAATTTTCGAAGAAAAACACAAAGAAAAAGGCAATCCTCTTAACAAAATAAGAGAATTGATGTCTTTAGTAGAAAATTATCCTTACATCCCGGGTTTCTCAGGTGGTGCGGTCGGTTATCTTTCTTATGATACAGTGAGATTTTTCGAAAAAATCCCTGACAAAAACTCAGATGAAATCAATGCACCAGAAACTTATTTCATGTTTCCTTCGGAAATCATACTTTTTAACCATAAAAATGATACTGTAGATATAATTTTATATACAAATAATGATGATAACAAAAGAATCGAAGAACTTACAAAAATAATAAAAACTTCCGAAGAGATAGACTATAATTTATCCGAAGGAAGCAAAATTGAATTTACCGGTAACTTTACAAAAGAAGAGTATTGCGACGCCGTAGAAAAAGCCAAGGAGTATATTTATGCCGGAGATATATTCCAGGTTGTTCCATCACAACGATTCAAAGCTGTAAACGAAAAAGATCCTCTCAATATATATAAAGCCCTCCGTCTTACAAATCCTTCTCCTTATATGTACTACCTGAGGTTTAATGACCTATATATTCTAGGATCCTCTCCTGAAACGCTCATTAAACTTGAAGCGGGAGGACTTGTAACCAGTAACCCAATCGCAGGAACAAGAAGAAGGGGTAAAAATGAAGAAGAAGACAATAAATTCGCTAAAGAACTCTTAAGTGATGAAAAAGAACTCGCAGAACACGTTATGCTTGTTGATCTTGCCAGAAATGATATTGGCAGAGTATGCGAATACGGAACTATTAGAGTTTCGGATTTCATGCGTATTGAAAAATATGCTAAGGTTATGCACAATATATCGGTTGTAAATGGTAATTTACTCGAAGACAAGGACGCTTTCGACCTTATACGTGCTACATTCCCCGCGGGAACCGTTTCAGGAGCGCCTAAGATAAGAGCAATGGAGATAATCGACGAATTGGAACCCGTAAGACGCGGCATTTATGCAGGAGCCCTGGGTTACTTCGGATTTGCCGGCAATATGGATTTATGCATAGGTATAAGGACAATAGTAATATACAAAGATATGATTTACTTTCAGGCAGGAGGTGGAGTTGTAGCGGATTCGGTACCCGAACTTGAATACAAAGAAACTATAAATAAAATGAGTGCCTTAAAAAAGGCTATAGAGCTATCACAATGATTTTACTAATCGATAATTACGATTCTTTTGTGTATAATCTTGCCCAGTTCTTGGGAGAATTAGGAGCAAAAATACAGGTAAAAAGAAATGATAAAACCTCTATCAAGGAAATCGAGGAATTAAATCCAACATCGATAATAATCTCACCCGGCCCGGGAACGCCAAAAGATTCAGGTATAAGTCCTGAAGTTATACTACATTTTAAAGAAAAAATCCCCATAATGGGAGTGTGTCTGGGGCATCAAACAATAGGAGAAGTCTTCGGAGGTAAGGTTATAAGAGCAAATAACATATTACACGGAAAAACTTCCAAAATACACCATGATGGCAAAACAATATTCGAAAACATAGAAAATCCATTTACCGCAACACGTTATCATTCTTTAATTGTTGAAAGGAAAAGTCTGCCGGATTGTTTTACACTTTCAGCCTGGACAACCGATAACACGATAATGGGAATAAGACATAAAAAATACAATATAGAAGGGGTACAATTTCATCCGGAATCAGTGTTAACGGAAGTTGGTATGGAGATTTTAAAAAACTTTATTAAAGGAAGGGAAATAGAGTGAAAGTTATAAAGTATAATGAAATCGATGAGGATTTCTTCAAATATCAAGAAATAGAGGAAATCAAAAACGTCAGAAAAATAATAAGCGACGTAAAAACCAGCGGAGATAAAGCACTCAAGAAATATACTAAACAATTCGACAATGTTGAACTAAACCAAATAAAAATAAGCGGGATAGAGATAGAAAATGCGTACAAAAGAGCCACAAAAGAGGAAATAGAAGCTATAGAAAAAGCAGCTGAAAATATTAAAATTTTCGCGCAAAAACAAAAAGAACAATTCAATAATTTTGAATTTGAAATCAAAAAGGGAGTGTTCACAGGACAGACAATAAAACCAATTAAAAGAGTAGGCGTTTACGTCCCGGGAGGAAACTTTCCCCTGGCATCAACACTCCTGATGTGCGCAATACCCGCACAAGTAGCAGGTGTATCCGAAATAGCCGTCTGTTCTCCCCCAACTTACCAGGGCAGTATACATCCATTGATACTTAACATCGCTCATACTCTTAAAATTACAGAAATTTATAAATCGGGAGGAGCGCAGGCAATAGCCGCCCTGGCATATGGAACAGAAACAGTAAAGAAAGTAAACAAGATAGTCGGTCCGGGTAATAAGTACGTGCAATCCGCAAAAAAGGAAGTTTTGGGTAACGTAGGCATTGATTTTATAGCCGGTCAGACGGAAATAATGATAATAGCGGATGAAATAGCAGAAGCAAAAATAATAGCCTCGGATTTGCTTTCGCAGGCAGAACATGACGTAGATGCGCTGCCTATTCTGGCAACTACATCAGAGAGACTTGCAAAATCTGTTTTAAGCGAAATCGACAAGCAATTAAATGTTTTAAAAACTAAAAGTATAGCAGAACAATCAATTACAAAAAAAGGTATGATAATCTTACTGAATAATATCGATGATGGTATAGAACTCGCGAACAGGCGAGGACCTGAGCATCTGGAAATTCAAATTAAAGAAGCGGAACGATACAAAGATAAACTCCATAATTACGGTTCCCTTTTTATAGGTAAATACTCAGCGGAAGCGCTCGGAGATTTCTCCAGTGGATTAAATCACACGTTACCGACAAACACAACAAGCAAATACACAGGGGGACTCTGTGTTAAGGATTTCCTGAAAATACAAACCACACTCGAGGTAACGGAAGAGGGACTAAAAGAGATAGGACCAGTAGCGGAAAAACTTGCTGAAATCGAAGGACTACACGCGCATCTCGAATCGATACGAACACGATACGAAAAATAAAATAAAAAAAATACCACAGAGAGCACAGCGAGACTTATTGGGATTAGAAGCAGTGCAAGTTAGAAGTCCAGGGATAATGGATTAAGTGGTATACAAAAATTTAGTCCAACGTCCAAAGTCCGAAGTCCAGAGTCGAAATTCAAAACTCAAAATTCAAAACTCGAAATTAAAACTTGCTCTTCTTCGTAGCTTTGTGGCTAATTCAAGGGAGGTAGAATGGAATGTATACAAGATAAAAATTTAGAAAATTGTAACTGTACTTACGAACCTTGCTCCAGAAAAGGAAGATGCTGTTTATGTATTCAATATCATTTAAGAATGAGGGAACTCCCAGCATGCGTTTTCCCTGATAATGTGGAAAAAACTTACGATAGATCCTTTGAGAAATTCGCCGAACTCATCAGAGAAGGAAAAATTTAGGAGGTAGAATGCAAAAAAAATTAACCTTAATAATTTTACTCGCTTTTATTCTGCAGATAAACTGTGCACATCAAGGTTTTTCAAAACAAACTCAAACGATAATCGAAAATGGTAAATTAAGTTCCCCGGAGCTTAAAAATCTTATAGATAATAAAAACAAAGATTATGTACTTATAGATGTACGCAGCGTGGGTGAATACAATTCCGGATATATACCAACAGCAATAAATATACCCGTAAATACGATTGAAAACCGCACTGATGAAATACCTGAAAATAAATTAATTATTGTTTATTGTAAAGTAGGCGAACGAGCGGAAAACGCCAGGAAAAAGTTGATAGAATCAGGATATGAGAATGTAATAAACTTCGGCGGAACTAATTCGTGGAAATACGAATTGGTGAAATAGAATTTAGGTACCGGGTACTGGATACTGGGTCCCGGGTTCCAGTTTTCTTTAGTTGGATCGTTTGTTCGTTAGTTCGTAAAAGACATTGGACTTAGGACTTTGGGGCGTGTTGCCCAAACCCGATAAAGTGAAATTTACAGTCTAGCCAGGTCATTGCGAACGCTTCTTCTTTGCTCTGCCAAAGTGAAGCAATCTTTTCGTATATGATGAAATCGCGACGTTTGAGTCTAACAATTGAGATTGCTTCGCCGGGGTTAGGCAAGAAGATTGACTCGCAAAGACATTTCCCAGGATGAGAAAAAGCCTTTCGGCAACACGCCCTTTGGACGCTGGACTATATTTTAAGATACCACTTAATCCATAATCCTTATCAGTTTTGCTGTGTACTCTGTGGTAAAATAAAAAATTACTGGAATCGAAAATATATTCTCCCTTCTGAAGGAGAAATGCCTTTTGGCACCGCGTACTCTAAAGAGAATTTTTTTATACTTAAACCAAAACCATAAGAATATTGCCATCTATCCTCAAAAAAATTAGCATCCACAAAAGGATAAGCTGTTAAAAAACCAATTTCATTTCTAAGTTCTAAACCTACCACCCCACCTTCTTTAACTGTCTTGCCCGGATATCCTCTGAAAGACTTAAAATAAGTTAAAGAACTTTCTTCAAAAGAAATTTTAAAATAATTTAATTTAAAAAGCAAAAAGAATAAGTAAATATCGGCGGACGCATCAAGATCCCATCCCCTACCTTTTCTAAATCTTTCTCTATAATCAAAATCAATAATTCCTGCATAATATGAAAAACCAACATCTATAAAAGGATAGGATTCACTGATCTCCTCACTCGACATAAACTCCATACCAAACTTACCGAAAAATATAGCATCACTATAAAGATACTCTAAACCCGAAGAAAAAGAAATTAAATTGTAATTATTCTTTATATAATCATGATCTAAAGAAAAACTCAAATTTACCGGTAAATAAAATATATCCGGTTCAATATATTCGAATACTTCATTTTGATAATCTTCGCCCTCCCTTTCCAATTTTATATCGACTTTTCTTCCTTTCCCAAAAAAATTAGAATTACTAAAATCGATCAATCCGCTAAAACCACCGTTATTAGAATACGAAACCGCTCCATTTAAGTCTCCGTCGGTCTTCTCATACAAAAAAAGTATGACATCTACCCAACCTTCTTCTAAGGCGGGCAACAATTTAAAGGAATCAACATCAATAAAATTTATTTTTTCTAAATCATTAATTGTTCTACTAATTTTTGTTTCATTAAATATATCATTTTGCTTAATTTGAATTTTCCCTCTAAAGTAATCCGGATTAGTATATAAGAGACCTTCAATTAAAACATCATTAACTCTCTGCATTTTACCAGGCTCTATTATGAATTTACAATTTATATAGGAAGAATCAAGATAGAATTCACAGGGACTAACGCGCACAAAAGGAAAACCCTGATCCGAATAAAAAGTTATAATTTTTTCAATATTTTTTTCAAACAACTCCTGACTAAAGATTGTGCCCTTTTGGGGCATCAAACTTTCTAATTTCTGTTTAGAAAAGATAATGTTCCCTTCAAAAGTAATATCACCTATAAAAAAAACACCATCAGTTAAAAAAGAAGACCCGGAGGAAAACTCTCCGGGTAATAAAGAAAATATTAAGGCTATAATCAACAAGGACTAATTCCGGGACTTGTAATAAACAGTATCCGCGAACGAGAAATTGAAAAATACATTTTTATAATTAAGCACCGGTATGGAATCAACATAATTAAACGTTATAACCCTGACCCCCTCCCAATCATCGATATAAATCTCTATATTTTCCTCTTTTAGAGGTATTTTCTGCTCCTCAGCCATTTCAAGTAATCTGCTCGGAACTGCACTATAAGCAATATTTGAATTAGAACCAAAAAGTTCTTGTGCCTCAGATTTTAAATTCGAATAATCCAATTTTACTTTAATGCAACGAACTCCAAACAGAATACCATAACCTAAAACAATAATAATTAAAAACCACAGAAAAATTTTACCCATGGAATCTCCTCTTTATCTTTAAGGTTTATAAACCTTAAAATTTTACCACCTTACTTTTTTAACCTCTTCTATATTGTTCCGTGCGTTACTTATGCCCCTCTGCGCGTATTGTATCCATTTAGAATCATCTGTTTTTGTCTTTGTCTTTTGCCAAATTCTTATGGATTCTTCAAACTTTTCGATAGCTGGATTCCATTCTTTATTCTGCATATTATTTAAACCCAACCTGTAGTAATACTCACCATAAAGAGCAAATAGAATACCATCATTTGGATCGATGGATAACCCTTTATTTACGTATTTCTTAACACCCGGAAGATTATTCCTGGTAAGTTCAAGATTGATCAACTGATAATAAACACTCAAATTGTTGGGTTCTATCTTCAATGCTTCATTATAGTATTTCTCGGCTGTCTTATATTGTCTTAACTTCAAATAAGCATTACCTATCTGGATTCTGCTGGAAACATGTTTAGGAATTATCTTGATTATAGATTTATATTCTTCGATAGCTTTTCCGTACTCTTTAAGTTCCAAATAGGCTTCGCCAAGCTTTTTAATTGTTTCGATATCGTTGCCAAAAGTTTCTTTAGCCTTCTTTAAATAGTTCACTGCTTCCCCGTAACGTTTACGCTCAAAATAAGCGTTCCCCAATCTAAAAGCCACTCCTCCATTATCCGGGTTCAGCTGATATGCCTTTTTGTAGCTCTCCAGCGCTTCGTCGTATCTTCCCTGCGATTCAAGATAACTTGCGTATAAATCATAACTGGTTGGGTCTTTGGGATTATCTTTTATTATTTTCTCAAAAAGTTGTTCCGCTTTTTCCGGTTTTCCCATCTTCGCGTATAGAGACGCGATAGCTTGTGCCATTTTTCGGTTGGACTCAGGATCGGAAAAACATGTTACTCCTTTCTTGCAAATCGCTAAAGCTTTATTCGTATCTCCAACTATAAGATATACCTGCCTGAGAGCCAGATAAGCATCAACGTACGTGGAATCCGCCTCGATAGCTTTTTTCAAAAGAGGTATTGCTTCATCATAGTTTTTCTGTCTCATATGTTCGAAAGCAAAACTATAAAATTTCTCCGCTTCAGAAATTTCTCCTTGAGCAACTTCATTCGAACCACTTTTATCACTGGCAGTCGCGCAACTCGTAAAAAATAATAAAAAGAAAAGAAAAAAAACCCTTAGGAATTTCACTTTTTAACCCTCCCTTCCTTTTGATTTTGGACTTACCGCAAGAATCGTTTTCTCAAGATCTTTTGCTTTAATCCAAACAAAATAGGTCTTACCCGTATCATCGGTTTCATAATAGGGGCCTTCGTGGAAGGATTCTTTAACAAGACCCTTGTAATTATTGACGAACCTGACCTCCATAACCAATTTAGTTCTATCCGAATCGTTGGCTTCGGAAATCAATCTATAACCGTTATCTGTAATCTCCAGAATAGGATCACTCGATAAATCTTCCGCTATTTCTTTCATCGCTTCTTGTTCTTTAAATAATTCATACAAATTACCTGTAGGGATACTATCATTTTCATCTTCATAAAGTCTAACCATAGATACAATATTACCAAGAGAAGAATATCCATTTAGAACTCTATTATTATCTAAAACTTCCATTCTCTCAGAATAAAAAGAATTAAAAAGGTTTACAGCCAAAGGGATTTTCTTTTTGAAAATAACTATATCATCAAGAAACTCCAATCTTTTGTCCCCATGAATATAAGAAATCATCTTATTATCGAATTCTTTTAGATCGTCTATCAGAACCGCGTCTTTTTTCGGATCAAGAACATCAATAATTTTGTCAACTTGATCTTTAATCTTTTTATGATACAATGAAATCGTATCTGCTTCATCCATCGGCTGCAAAAACTTACCCTGAACTACCAAAAGCGGATCGCCTAATTTTCTTTCAATATGATCGAATAAAAATACAACAACATCTTCTATTATAGTATCCTTTAAGCTTTCCTTCTCCAATAGATTATTCTCGATTCCATCGACCATATAACCAAGCTCTTCTTTTTCCTGCCTCATTGAATTGATAACCCTGTTTTTTTCTGCTTCTAAATTTATTCCGGATAAAAAATCTAACAGCGCATTTAATTCCGGTCCGATATTTCTATAGTCATATTGTCTGGCTTCCTTAATCTCATAAACCGCATAAGTCATGGCGGAATCGATTGGATAAAGATACCTGTATATCCTATTTTGCATAGTACTATCCGCGGTGAATAAGTTCTTCTTCAGTTCCTTGATTATACCTTCACATTGTGTGATTTTAGTTTGCGCTCTCATTACAGCCATTTTTTTTCTTGAAATCCAATCGGGATCAGTATTGATTTCTCTCCTGAAATAAGGTTCCAAAACTCTTTCCCATTCCACCTCCGCCGGATATTGTCCGTTTTTTATCATATATTTTTCAAGCGCGTTTCTAATTTCTTTCAGTCCTTTTTCGGCTTTCATCCTATGCGCCCTTCCGGCAAAAACAGCTTCCCCACCACACGAAACAAATAACAAAGTACATGTAATTACTATCAAAATCAGAGTTTTTTTCATAAAAATTAACCCTCCATTCTAACTTTGGAGCCGACGGGACTTGAACCCGTGCCCTCCTGACTGCCAGTCAGGCGCGCTACCAACTGCGCCACGGCCCCTATTCATAATCCTAATAATAATGTGATTTGTTGAATTGTCAAGATATTTATCCCCCCAAAACCCTCACTTTTTTGAACCACAAAGACCACAAAGGACACAAAGTTTTTATTTGTTTTTACAATTCAACCATTCAACTGTTCAACAATTCAACTAATCCGAAGGATTCGTAATTCTATTTGACCATTTTTCAATTCAACAAATCAACTAATCCAAAGGATTTTTAATGCTATTGACAAAAATGTAGTTAACTTTAAGATAGAATTATGACTTTATTCCTCATAAAAATGCGACTCTTGAGAGTGTTTAATTCTATTTCATCGATAAGAAAATCGAATCTTACAGTGTACTCTATTGTCTTTTTAATCTTTATAATAGGAATATTTCTTTTCTTCTACAGATTTTTTTTATTTTTAGCTCCAATAGAAGTTATTGGCGAAGTAATAGCCGATAAGATTATATCATACTCTTTCTTTATCTTTACCCTTCTTTTGTTTATGAGTAACGGAATAACGGCTCTTTCTACAATGTATAATTCTATGGAGCTCGACTATCTACATTCTACTCCCTTGCAGCCTTTTTCTATATTTTCCCTTAAATTAATAGAAACTATTTTCTACTCTTCCTGGGCAACATTAATTGGGGGAATTCCAATTGTTTTCTCTTATTTAATAGCTTTTTCTACTTTTCATATCAGAACATTGTTAATAATATTACCACTATTTGCTTTCATTACTATTCCTTCAGGTCTGGGAGTTACAATCATTATTATACTCAAAAGAATAAACCCTTATTGGACAGTAAAACAATTAGCTACAGTACTCGGGTGTCTTTCCGTATTATTTGTTTTTATTTATATAAAAACCACTCCTTATAGTCTCAGCGTACCAGACACATTAAATCTTGAAGCTTTAAATCAATTTATTCAAGGTTTAAAAGTCTCTAATCCGTATTTCCCGAACGAATGGTTTTATAAATGTACTTCCGCTCTTGCAGATAATGATTTTAAAATATTTACAAAAAACTTTATTCTTCTGTTTTCGGGAAGCTTAATTTCAATATCTATCGCATTTCTGTTTTCAAATCTATTTTATCGCACAAGCTGGATGTCAAGTACAAACAGCTCGGGGTCATTCTTGATTCATAAAAAACTTATGGCTAATAAATTACCCAAAATACTAAATATAATGCAAAAGGATATAAAGATATTCCTACGCTCTCCCCTTCAGTGGTCTCAATTAATGATAATAGGAGTACTTTTAATAGTTTATACTTTTTCTCTTAGAAGAACCCCTTTGTATGTTAGAGATCCTTTCTGGCTCTCTTTCCTCGCTCTTGTAAATACCGGTTTTATCGGCTATATAACCGCGACTCTTTCATTGCGTTTTGTATATCCGGCAATAAGCCTAGAAGGGAGAAACTGGTGGAATGTCCGAAGTGTCCCGTTATCTCCCGAACTGATATTACACTCAAAAAGCATACTTTTTTTCATAATCAATTTGTTTATTGCAGAATTTGTAATCATATTTTCTAATTATATTCTTGTCAAATACATTCTCATAGTAATTTTATCCGCAATTCTATCGGCTATTTTTTCATTGGTCTCTGTTTACTTAAATGTATCTATGGGAACCTTATTCGCGGATTTCAGAGAAACAAATCCTGCTAAAATTGCTTCGGGAGGAGGAGGCCTCCTGACCGCAGCTATAAACCTTTCATATATAGCATTATCGATGGTACTTTTTGCTACACCAATTTCCATATACATAAAAAACCGTTTGGAAGGTAACCTGATTTCGATTAGTTTACCCTTAATGATTTCATCTTCTATATTTCTTGTTATTACTCTACTAATTATATTTATACCATTTCAGTTAGCAAAAAAGAGAATAAAGAAAATAGAATAGTAGAAGTCAGTAAATTGTTAGGACGTTAGGTGGTTAGATCGTTAGGTCGTTTAAAAAAATCCGAACCAACGACCCCACGATCCAACGAACCAACCATTATAATAACCACAAAGACCACAAAGAACACAAAGAAAAAAGTTTATGTTATTTAAAACCCTTCCCATCCACAAGGTTAGAAACAACAAATAACACGAATAGCACGAATATTTTTGTTTTAACTATTCAACAATTCAACTAATCCGAAGGATTCGTAATTCTATTCAACTATTTTTCAATTCAACCATTCAACTAAGTTTAAAAGACACTTACCTTTACATATTTACCGGGGTTTTTTCTGAAATCGACAAGCAGACTATCGAGACTGGAGGATGCTTTTGTCAGATTATTGTAGAGTTTTTCATCGTAAATAAGTTTACCCATTGTTCCCTGTTTACTGTTTATGTGTTTTAAAGCTAAATCCAATTCTTTTATAGAAGAATCCATATCGTCAATAAGAACCTGAGCTTTTTCAAGGTCTTTACTTCCGCCCGCTATAGCTTTTTTTAATTCTTTTCTGTTTTCTTTTAATATAATTTCAACCTCTCTAAGAGTAGAACCAATGGTTACAAAGGCCCCTTCCTCACCTCCCATAGCCTCTCTGAGTAGTCTCATTAAATCTTCGATCTGTCCCGTTATTCCGCCGATCTCAACGGTAGAAAGACCCTTGTTCGCCGCACCCTGTAAAGTCCTGGAAAGATCGAGAAGCGTATCTGAAATCCCGGGACTCACAACAATCGTTTTTGTACCGCTGATCATAGCAACATCCTGAATCGACGCCCCGGCATCTTCTTTCAAAATAACACTATTTTCTATCCATACGGTAACCAACACTCCATCTTTCTGCATTTTCATATCAGTCACTTTGCCTTTTTTTATACCGTAAACACGGACCGGATCCCCACCCTTCAGTCCACTAACATCGTTATAAAAAATATTTAAAGTATAACCACCTTTTCCGACATTAAAATTCAAAAGCCAGAGTTGACCAAATACAAAAAACAATAAAACAACAACAATAAAAACGCCTACTTTAATAGCTTTTTCCCTTTTAACCATAAAACCTCCTAACCAAAAACAAGTCTCCCGACAAAAAAGTCGAGAATCAAAACTAAAATTGTCGAAGATATAACAGCTTTCGTTGTAGCTTCACCCACTCCTTCCGCACCACCTTCCGTTCGAAGTCCGTAATAACAGCCCATAAGTGTTAACGTCAATCCGAAAGTCATAGATTTTATCAAACCACCGTAAAGAGTTATCGGATAATAATTTAAACGTACGCCTCTCCAGAATACAACACTTGTAATATTTAAACTCATCACAGTAAATAACCAACCTCCTAACACCCCTACAAATTCAGCAATAATTGTAAGAATCGGTAAAACAAAAATTCCGGCAAATACTCTGGGAACAACCAGGTGTTCTATCGGATTTATCGCGAAAGCCTCAAGCGCGTCTATTTGCTCTGTCACTTTCATAGAACCTATTTCCGCCGCGATAGAAGAGGCAACTCTCCCCGCGACAACAAGACCCACAATAAGAGGTCCGAGTTCGATAAGCAATGCCTTGCAAACCAGCATTCCTATATATACATCGGGGGCATATTGTTTTCCCTGATAATTAGCCTGGTAGGCTGTAACCATACCCATAAAAAGCGCGGTAAACGCTACAATCGATATAGATTTAACACCCTGAAAGAATACCTGTTCCAGAAATAAATCAAACTTTCTAATTAATCCCTTTATATGTGAAAAAGTTTGACACATAAGGATAAAAACTCCACCCACATATTCTAGAGCTGAAAGTATATTTTCTTTTATAAATACCATGTTTATTTATATAATATTATTTTGCACAAAGTCAAGAAGGAATCTTTGAACGTAAGGCGTCCCGGAAACAATAGTTCCTTCCAAAATTTTATTTCCACCCGTCGCATCTGTTATGATTCCACCCGCTTCTTCTACCAGTATCCATCCGGCAGCTACATCCCAGGGAGATAAATTAAAACCTACGTCTCCATCGATTCTGCCCGCCGCGATTTCCGCTAATTGCAGTGCGGCGGCTCCAAAAATCCTTATTGAATTAACTTTCAATATCAAATCTTTCAAAGCATCCATTATTTTTCCTCTCTTCTCATACGCTGAGGAGGGAATGCCAATAGTAACTAAAACTTTATCGATATCTTTTTCACCTGAATGCTTTATTCTTTCACCATTTAAAAAAGCCCCTTTACCTTTTTCCGCGGAAAAAAGCTCATTCCTAATAGGTTCGTAAACAACTCCCGCTTTAATTTTCGAATCCTCTTCATACGCGATAGATACGCAAAAACGCGCGATACCTTTCATAAAATTATGAGTTCCGTCTAAAGGATCGACAATAAAAGTCCCCTTGCCGGAAACAGGATCTCCTTCTTCGGAACAAATACCAACACCGGGGAAATTTTTTTGTAATTCACTTACTATAAATTCTTCAGCCTCTTTATCCGCTTTGGTAACAAAATGACTATAACCTTTCTTCTCTATATCGCCCTTTTTAAGAGAACCGTAATAATCACGAATTATATCTCCGGCACCTTTCGCAATTTCAATTATCTTATTTAACATCTCTCCCCCTTAAACACCTGAATTAGCCACTGATTTGCACTGATTAACACTGATACCCTTCCCACACCATTTTCTTTTTTGTTTAAAACAACAGAACATTTTTTTTAATCCGTGTTCATCCGTGGCTATTAATTTTTTGTTTTTTCTCTGAGTCCTCTGTGTGTTTCTCTATTTTTAAATACATTCATTCTCTGTGTCCTCTGTGGTATTTTTTGTTTTTTTCTACGCTCTTGGATGTGTTCTTTTATATTCTTCTTTCAGTTTTTCGACACTAACATGAGTATAAATCTGTGTAGTGGACAAAGATTCATGCCCCAAAAGTTCCTGAACCGCTCGCAGATTGGCACCCCGGTTTAAAAGATGAGTAGCAAAAGTGTGGCGTAATGTATGAGGACTCATCTGATTTAATGTGGCAACTTTTTCTATCGCTTTCTTCACTATACGTTGAAGATCTCTCTGTCCCAATCTTTTTCCTGATTTACTCAAAAAAATAGCCCCGTTATCATAACCTCTTACTTCTGATAAATACCTATTTAAGAACTCGAAAGCAGTTTTCGCGACCGGAAGAATTCTTTCTTTTTTTCCTTTTCCGTATACTCGTAGCAATTTACTTTTAATATCGAACATAGAAATGTCAAGATTAACCAACTCTGAAGCGCGAATTCCCGTTGCGTACATTAGCTCGAGAATAGCCCTATTTCTTATATCAAAATCCGTTTTCAATTCTAAAGAATCGAGCATTTCACCCACTTCATCCTCTGAAAGAAATGAAGGAATATGTTTTTCGGTTTTAGGGGTTTTAATCGAAAGAGAAGGGTTTCTTTTTAAAATTTTATTCTTTTCAAGGAATTTACAAAAAGACTTTATCGCCGACAGTTTTCGGGAAACAGAAGACTTCTTATATCCGTAAGAAAGTAACTCTCCCATAAAACCCCTTATATCCTTTCTATCAATATCAGAAAAACTTTTTTTACCGTTTTTTTCTAAAAAAGAATTAAATTCTTCGAGGTCCGTCTTGTAACTTCTAACGGTGCAATCCGAAAATTTCCTCCTGACTAATTCTTCAATGTAATTATCTATTAACTTATCCATTTATAAAAAAAACTATATCTCACACAAAGACACAAAGAACACAGAGTTTTTTCTCTTTGTTTTTTTTACAAATCCTAAATCCCAAATCCTAAATCCTAATTTTGTCATTTCTAATGCTACGTTTTTAGCTTTTTCTTTTTAACAGCCGGAAATAATAAATTATTCAATATCAATCGGTAACCCGGTGAATTTTTATGAAATTCAAGATAAGTCGGCGGATCCCCCACTAAATGGGCATAATCTTCAGGATCATGTCCTCCTAAAAAGGAAAAACTTCCCTTCCCACACTCCCCATATATATATTTGACTGCCTTAGTATTTGGAATATCAGCCATAACAATCATATTATCTTTTATCTTTTCCCTGTTAAAACCTGTATCCTGTCCCAAAAATTCTTTTATTCTCGCAGTGTGATTCTGAGTTAAAATGGCAGGAATAACATCTCTTTTTGCCATAAAGGTACGGAGAAAGAAATAACTGTTTTTACCTCTTCTAAGCACCAATTGTGTTATATCTACATCAGAATGTTCGTAAATATTCAAAGATGTTATAAGTCTTATATTCTTTAAAAAAAGTGCATTATTATAATTAGCTCTTATATTTAAGCTTGAAGCAAATCCATCTCCGTCGATCTGAGGAGGAACAATATCTACTCCGTAGTAAGAAAGAGCAATATCCAGAGTAATGGGAGCAGAACACATCGCAAATAAAAAACCACCTTCTGCTACATAATTTTTTATAGCACGAGCCACATCGTGTTTCATTTTCCAGACCTTGGAATAACCTAAACTTCTTGCTTTCCTTTCGTTAATATTGACAACTTCTTTATACCAGAGGGCACCGGCGTAATTACTATAAAATTTCCCGTACTGTCCGGTAAAATCTTCGTGATGAAGATGCAGCCAGTCATAGTTTTTAAGAACACCACTGAGTATATCATCGTCCCATATTCTTTCATATGGTATTCTGGCGTATTCAAGAGCAAGAGAAACCGCGTCGTCCCACGGTCCTTCCGTCTCGGGTATATAGACCGCGACCCTGGGAGCTTTTTCAAGCTTTACTCTTTCCATATTCTGCCTTTCTATTAAAGCATAAATATCATTAACCTGGTCTTCAGTTACAGATACAGAAACAACTCCTCTCCTGTCGGCTTCCTTTTTTATTCCTTCAAGCCCGGGAAGAAGAAAACTACCGCCTCTATAATTAAGAAGCCATTCCGCGTTAAGCCCTTCGCTTAAAACCCAATACGTAAGCCCATACGCTTTCAAATGATCTGTCTGAGTCCCGTCCATTGGAATCAGTAAACTTGCAATTATTATAAATAACATTTGTATAAAAAATTACCGTTGTTACTCAATAAGTCAAGGCCAATACAAATGATTAAATTAACAACGAAGATGCAAAGATATGATGATTTAATCGTTAGGTCGTTAGAGCGTTAGACCGTTAGGTCGTTTTTAACTTTTCCGAACCAACGACCCCACAATCCAACGAACCAACTATTAAGAACTGATACCAGGTTCCAGTATTAATTTTTTGACATTGGACTAAAATAATCTGCGTTTATCTGCGTACTATTACTCAAAATAATCCCGTATTTAATGAAATAATATTTTTTAAATCTTTAGCGAATTTCGTTTCCAGGAGTTTATCCACATTTCCCAGTGAAGATTCGTACTTCTCATCAAAATCTATTTCACCCAGGAAAGGAACTCCAATTGACAATAATTTATTCTCTTCCTTATCATTTCCGGAAATAACCATGTTCTCAATAACTCCAATCACTTTTTTCTTTGATTCCTTACTCATCTGTATAACTTTTTTAAGCGTTTCGATAGTCAATTTTGACTGATTTCCGACCATAATAAACTCTATTCTTTTTATTAATTTTATAACGTCGAGAGCGACATCGTTTATACCCGGAGGCATATCGATAATTAAATAATCGAGATTTCCCCACCTTGTTATCGCCAGAAGTTCTACGATCGCGTTAGAATAGTCCTCTCCTCTAAAAGGCAAAGGATTTTTTCCTGTAAAATAAACGATAGACATAAATTCAATCCCATTTACATTAGGCGGAATAATACCCTTTTCTTCTTCCGGAAAAATATCCTCTACCCCGAGAATTATATGGTCGCTCGGTCCGCTAAAATCAAGATCCAGAAGTCCAACCTTTTTACCCATATTCTTTAATACCAAAGCAAGCATAGAAGATACGGAACTCTTCCCCACTCCTCCTTTACCTCCGGATACGGCAATAATTTTATTGATACCGGAAAACCTTGAATCTATAACACTAAATCTCGGATCCATAGCTTTCTCCCCCTTTTTTAAAACACAGAGCCCACGAAAGAGTCATTAGTCATCAGTCTCGAGTCACGAGTCAAAACTAAATCCTAAATCCTAATTTCGTCATCTTGTACTTCAATTACTCTCCCCCTCAATGTATTCGATCCAGACACCTCTGCCTTTTTCAACTTCAAAATCCGGGCTTCCACACGCAGGGCACTTTGAATAAACCCTTATTACATCCGGAATAAAATGCACATATTCGGACTCGTCTTCATTTAAATCTTTAATCCCTTCTTCAAAATCCCACTCCCTTCCGCAAATCCTGCATTTAAAAGAAACATTTTCCTCTTCAACAACAAATTCTCCTTCGATATTTTTCATTTTGGAAATATCTTCCAGCGCGGAATTAAATATATCGAGTTCTATCTGCTGCAATTTACCTATTTTTACTAACACTTTATTAACCTTTAAAAGATTTCTTTCTTCTTTATATTTTAAAACGGTATTAACAACCGATTCGGCTAAAGCCCACTCATGCAAAACTTAACTCCTTTTTTTATTTCAATAACCAATCGAGTATAAAATAATTAAAACGAAAGTCAAGGAGCCACCCATCCCCAAAGATAATAGGACGCAGATAAACGCAGATTTACAAGATTTTTTTTGTTGTTGTTATTGTTTGTTTTAACTAAATCCCAATCCCCAAATCCAAAATCCTAAAATTTGACTAATGACTGGTGACTGAAGACTAAGTTATCTTTTCACATTTCAACGTCTGACCTTGTTGATACGTTGATATTATTCTCAGTTACTTGGTCTTCTTTATCTAAAAACTATATCCAAGCACATAAATAATATT
>CAZKVT010000006.1:0-91237 GCA_964556365.1 uncultured bacterium
GTGGCCCTTTCAACCAGCTCGTTTTACTTTTACAGAAAATATAACACTTAACCAAAGAAACAAACGTGTATAGTAAAAATATAAAAGCAGAAAATTGTAGTAAAACATGAAAAGAACTAAAAAAAGTTCGGGAAATAATTAAATAATAAAACAGATATTTTCTACACAGGATCTACAGATATCGAGATACAAGGAAGGAAGGAAGGAAAATATATCTATTCTTACTTCCTTTTTAAATTATCTCCATCAGTGTTTTGAAATAAAAGATTATACAATCCTTTATTATTAGTCTTTTTTAATTCTTCCTTAAACTTATTTGTTAGATATTCCATTTTTAGTAATCTCAGGTTAGAGTCCATTGGAGATTCAAAAGTCCTTCTCTTATCTCTAATTCTAGCTAAGCACTGTAAGAAATTTGGAATTTTGGAAAGAATAGGATATAGGCAAATATTTATAAAATTTATCTCTGATTCTATGAACCGTCCTATTTTCTTCTTTTTTTCAATAAAACTTGAATTTGGCAAATATGCATCTTCTAACATTTTATCAAACCATTCTAAATCTAAATATGCGACAATTTTTTTTACGGTATCTTCCCTGTTTTGCTGTAAATCATTAAAACTAAGTATCAAACCGTCTTGACTGTCAATAATTGATTTTATTCCAGAATAATGAACAATATAACTCCCAGTCTTCATTAACAGTTTAAATTCTCTTAATAAAAATTTAGAATCACTTTCGCTCTTTGTCCCTGGCATTTTGAGGTGAGACCTCAAAGCTGATCTAAAATCCCTTTTTACTCCAATAAATTTATATTCAGAATATCTTTTTTTTAATCTTTCAATAAATTCTCTTAAAATATTAGGATGGTAATAGTAAATAGGCGAAAGTTTAGTTATCCAATATTTAGAATTTTTCTTTTTAGCATATCTATCCATCAAAGAAAAAAAGAAATCCAAAAAATCCTCTGGTGGATTCCGGTAAAAAAAATCCTTTTCTCCTTCCACAAGCTTAAAATAGTCTCCTGAGCTGTATAATTCCAGAAAATTTATCAGTCTATTAACATCTTTTAAATCACCCCAGTAAATTATGTTACGAAATATTTTGCTTTCATGTATACCCCAATGAGCAATTTGTTGAGCACCTGAAATATCTTTATGTTGACATAAGATATTTCCTAACCATGTTGTTCCACAACGTGGAGAACCTAAAATGAAAATCGGTTTTACCATTCTCTATTATCTTTTCCTTTTTTTAGAATTAATTTGAACATAATAAAAAGGAATATATAAATATTTATAAATATGTCAAGATATTTACTGTAATAGTTTAATAGATATACTTAAAGAACAACTTATTTTTTTATGTTCCTTTTAGTATTACAAAAAAACTGATATAACTTTAACAATTCTTTTGCTATTTTTTCGTTAGAATATATCTTTACTTTTTTTCTAAGACTATAATTACAATTCTCTTCAGCTAAAATCTTCATAATAATTCTACTTAAGTTTTTTTCGTCAGGTGGAGAATAGTAAAATCCCCTCAAATTTTCAAAAGTTTTTTCTGCAAAGTCCTTTACAGTACATACGACAGGAGTATTGCACGCCATCGCCTCTTTTAAAACCTGGGGACTACCTTCTGAAAAAGATGTATATATAACCAAATTTACAGCGTTGAGAATTAAGGAAACTTGTTTTCTATCATATCCTTCTAAAAACACTTCTTGTACATCAAAATATTTTTGCGTTCTTTTTAATGCTTTTTGGAAGAGGGGATAATTTTTTACTTTTCTATTTTTTGCAGATGGAAAAAGAAGATATTTTTTTTTCAAATCCAATCCCATTCTTTCTCTTGCTTTTCTATTTGCTATAGGTTTAAAAAGTGCAAAATCTAATCCACAGGGAATTATGCTAATATTATCAGTTGGTAACTCTTGAGCAATCTTTTTAGATACCGCTATAGAATGGGATAAAAAAATAGTAATTATTTTGGAAATTAAACTCTGCCACCATATATATAAAACATCGCTTCCATGAAAAGTACATATCACAGGAATTTTATTCTGAAAAACACTAACCAATCCAGATAACCCATAGTGAGCGTGAATAAGGTCGTATTTATTTTCTCTCAAAATTCTTCTGAGTTTAAAAATAGCTTTGAAGTAATTTAGAGGTGATTTATAACCTTTGATATGAAAGACCTGAATGTTGCATTCTGGACATTGCTCTTTTATAGCATCAATTTGTTCCTTAACGAAAATTCCATCATAGGGTCTTTCCTCGTGTGGATACATATTAGTAACTATTAAAACTTCCATTTCTCAGATTTTGTTAAAAGGCTGCAGATTTTTATCGTTTCTTTTATTGAATCCTCCATTTTGTTTCGAGTAATATATTATCATAATAAACTATGTCAAGTTTTTAAGAAGAAAAAGGGGAAATAGAGTATAGGAACAATATCTTTTATTCGAATCCTAATAAAAAAATACAGGCGACTAAAAACATTTAGAAATCTAAGAACAATACCTTGAAGATTTGCTATCTTTATAATTCTACTTTATATACATTCTATATTTAATTTTTATTATTTCTTTTATCGCAAATAAAATAAATATCGAATTTCCGATCAAATATCTTTTCCACATTCTCTTTGGTTCTTGAGTAAATCTATATAACCATTCTAATCCACTATTTCGCATCCACTCAGGAGCACGCTTTGTCAAACCGGCAATAACATCAAAACTTCCGCCAACACCCATTACAAAAGGCACCTTCATATAATCTAGATATTCATTTAAAAAAATCTCTTTTTTGGGTGAACTTATTGCTACAAATAAAATATCAGGGGCTGAATTTTTAATTGATTCAGCCACTATTCTTTCTTCTTCTTTTTTCCAATATCCATCTTTATAACCAACAATTTCCAGTTTAGGATATTTATTTTTAAAAACTTTCACCATTTTCTTTACAACATTTTCATGCGCCCCAAGAAAAAAAATCCTATATTTTTTTTTATAAGCTAACCCAATTAACCGTTCCATTAAATCAATCCCGGCAACCCTTTCTTTTAAAGGGGTTCCCAAAAATCTAGAGACCCAAACCAACGGCATTCCATCTGCATTAATTATATCACAACTTAAAATGATTTTCTTTAAATCCATATCCTTACGTAACTTTACCAGCTTAGCTACATTGACTACCACATGTTGATGCACACCATCTTCTACAATTAAATCATCTATTTTTACTAAAGTTTCCGACATAGTCAAGTTATCAATAGGACAACCTAAAATATTAACACGTTTATTATTCATCATTATAATTTCTCGTAAATAATTTTAACAATTCTATCAGCTGTTTTTCCATCCCATAATGGCATACCTTTAGATTTCTTACGTTTATCTTTCACTATTTTTAAGGACTCTTCAATAATAATCTCAGGTTTCACACCTACTAATATATTAGTACCTCTTGTTATTGTAAAAGGTCTTTCTGTGTTTTCTCTTATCGTAAGGCACAGAATATTCAAATAAGTGGTTTCCTGCTGAATGCTACCTGAATCAGTCAAAACAAATTTAGAATTTTTATATAATCTTAAAAAATCTCTATATGAAAGAGGATCGATAACTTTAATATTTTCTCTATCAAACTCGATATTAAATTCCTCAATTCGTTTTCGAGTCCTCGGGTGGGCTGGAAATACTATTTTTATTTCTTTTGCTATGGTATTTAAAGCCTCGAAAATCCCTTTAAAAGTTTGTTTATGATCCACATTACTCGGACGATGTAAAGTTAACACTGCATATTTTCCTGTCTCAAGATCTCCAAAAGGAGGTTTATCTATATCAGGAGTCCTTTCCATCTCCCAAATTAGAGTATCTATCATTATATCACCAACAAAATGAATTTTTTCTTCCGGGATTCCTTCTTTCTTGAGATTGATATTTGCTTCTTCCGCAGGCGTAAAAAGATAATCGGAAATCGCGTCCGTTAGAATCCTATTTATCTCTTCCGGCATTCTCCTATCGAAACTTCTAAGACCAGCTTCAACATGAGCTAAAGGTATATGCAGTTTTGCGGCAACCAGTCCACAAGCTATTGTTGAATTCACATCGCCAACTACAACAACAATATCCGCTCCCTTATCAATAATAAATTTCTCAAATCTTTTCATTATCTCTGCGGTCTGCTCTCCATGAAAACCTGAACCTACCTCAAGATTCACATTCGGCTCTCTTATTCCAAGTTCCTCAAAAAAACATTTAGACATATTCTTATCATAATGCTGTCCTGTATGAACCAGAACCTGCTCAACATCATCATGTCTTGAGGCAACCCTCATTATAGGAGCTATTTTCATAAAATTAGGCCTGGCACCAACTACATGAACAAGCTTCATTTATGCCCTGAAAATTTTATCGCTTTTTATATCGGAAAGGGCGTTACGTGTATCTACAATAACAGAAGAATTATCAACGATATTTTTGTAATCGATATTGGAATGGTCGGTAACAATAATAACCGCGTCCTGTTCCTTTAAAAGTTCCTCTGATAATTTTACCGATCTCATCACTAAATCGGTCTGCCTCATGTTATATATTTCGGGAATATAAGGGTCAAAATAGGATACCTCTGCCCCACCTTCCTGCAAAAGCTCAATTATCTTAATCCCCGGAGACTCTCTGGAATCGTCGATATTTTTTTTATATGCAACACCAATAACAAGAACCTTAGAACCTTTGAGAGATTTTTTATTCTTATTCAATGCGGATATAGTTTTCATTACAACATATTCCGGCATCATTGTATTAATCTCACCGGCAAGCTCGATAAATCTTGTATTTATACCGAATTTCCGGGCTTTCCAGGAAAGATAAAAAGGATCTATGGGAATACAATGCCCTCCGAGCCCGGGTCCCGGATAAAAAGGGGTAAAACCAAAAGGTTTAGTCTTTGCAGCCTCGATTACATCCCAAATATTTATACCCATTTTATCAAATATAACTTTAAGTTCGTTCACAAGAGCAATATTCACCGAACGATACGTGTTTTCCAATATTTTTGTTGCTTCGGCTACCTCGGCAGACGGGACTTCTACAATTTCGTCGAAAACATTTTTGTAAATCTCAACAACTTTTCTTCCCGACTGCTCGCTAAGCCCACCTACTACCTTAGGAATATTTCTCGTGTTGAATTCTTTATTTCCGGGATCTTCTCTTTCCGGAGAAAAGGCTAAATAGAAACTCATATCTAATTCATGACCAAAGCTTTCAAAAATAGGAAGTAAAATTTCCCTCGTAGTGCCGGGGTAAACGGTCGATTCGAGAACCACTATAGCACCTTGTTTTAAATTCTCCGCGACCGATTTGGCTGAATTCTCTACAAAGGATAAATCGGGCTGACGATATTTATCGAGCGGGGTCGGCACACAAATAGAAACTAAATCGACTCTGTTCAATTGTAGGAAATCGGTAGTCGCGCTAAAAAGACCTGAATTAAACAAATTCTTTACTCTGTCTTCTTTAATGTGTCTTAAATATATTTCCCCCAGGGAAAGTTTATCGATCTTTTTTTCATCTATATCGAAACCGATAGTTTTGTATCCGGCGCGTACAAATTCCATCGCAAGAGGCAACCCAACATAACCCAACCCAATTACTCCAAGAACTTTTTCTTTTCTTTCGTTATTCCCTTCCATAGATTCAATATATTACTAGTTTCCTATGTGTCAAGACTTTTAATCTTACCCACCACCACATTTTCCTACCACACGGTTGGAACGTTAGATCGTTAGCTAGTCAAAAAAAAGGATCCAACGAACCCAAGTTCTAATGTACCAATAGTACTTTTTGGCTAGGGTCTGAGACCTGGTATCCGGTATCTAATAACACCTTGACAGCAAAGACTAATAAACTAACTTTCTCTCGATGAAAGAAGAATTTGAACCAATTCCGTTTTTCGGTCCCGGAAAAAAGGTAATCGACATCGGATGCTGGGATAATATTGAACCTTCGATATCACTGGCATCAAAAGGGACCACCGTTTTCGCTATAGACCGTTATCAGAAAATGAGTCAATTTAAAAACAAACTTATTGATTACGTTGAAAAAAACAAAATCAGTAAAAAAAACGCGGAGAAAATAATTCCTTTAAAAGCGGATGCTGCCCGTCTTCCTTTTCCGGGACAATGTATCGATGGAATACTTTTTCTTTATTCTGTGTCCTGGCTCGAGCAATTCGGAACAGAGCCTCTTATGGCCTACAATGAAGCTATACGAGTTTTAAAAAACGATGGACTCGTAATAATAACGGAAACTAATATTCATCGGGCTGAAGCTCAGGAAAAATTTTTAAATACAATGATGAAAACGGAAAGAAAAGACAATATTGTTATAGGAAGAAAATTCGCCCCTGAAGAAAAACTTTTTTAACCCAACCCACATCCAACCCAAATTATTCTTACCACAAAGACCACAAAGGGCACAAAGCCCACACCATCTCCACTTTTTGATATGTATTTTTAAAACCTTACCTATAAAATTATAGACAAACAACGAATTGCATGAATTACACGAATAAAAGAATTTGTAAGTTTTAACTGACCAACGATCTAACGATCCAACCAGCCAACGGATTAATTTGAGTACTCAAATTAATCTCACCTTCCTACCGAAACTACCGCTTTTTCGATACTTCTCGCGGAGTTGTCGGCATCTTCAATCAATAAAAATACAACATAAAGACCTGTAGGGACTGTTTCATCCTTCCTATCCTTTCCGTCCCAAACCCATTCTCCACTCTCTCCCCCATAGCTTTCTATATTTTCACGCAAAAGATGTCCTTTTCTATCGTAAATCTTTAATGTCACATCATTCCTCATATAAGGAAGATTAAAAGATATAACACATGTTTCATCTATACCATCTCCATCAGGCGTAAAATGCTTAGGGTTAACGGCAAGAGAAACATCTGCTTTCTTATACTCCGCGAACACAGAATTTACAGCTCCGGGTGTTCCACCTTCCGTAACGGATTGACCCCAATTTGTAGGATTATTCGAGGGAATTCCAGGATTAACTCTTTCTAAAGAAAAATTACCATCGGTCTCATCACCGGCATAAACAACCTTATCAAAAATAAACCCATTTTCGTCAAATAAAAGAACACTATCCCCACTATTAGAAAGAGACAAACTCATTTCCAAAAGAGGAGAAGAAATATTTCCATAATAACTTAAAAAACCCACGGAATCTGAAGTCACTATAAAATAATCTCCCGAAAGAATTTCTATCTCCGGAATAGAAACATCTTCCACCTTTAAAGAATTCAGAGAAATATTATATAGAGATCGATTAAAAAGCTCTATCCATTCCGGCGGTTCATAAGGAGCATACATGATTTCATTTATAATAAGCCGAGATACACCATCTCCAATCCTGACTCTTCTAAAAATAGTTTCATTTATCAAATCAAACCCGATAAAATAAACACCATCCGAAGATAACGTAAAATCGAGCAGACAAGCGGAATCCTGCGACACATCTGTAAGAATAAAATTATTAATTAACTCCCCTTCGTCGAGAACTTCATTTCTATTACCATCATCAAAAACCTCTACTGTTCCGCTTAACACTGAATCAAATGGGTTAATCAAAAGAAAAGAAACATTATTACCCATAACCCATAGAGAATCGAACAAAAAATCGGGGGACGAATAAACAGAATTTTGCCTTCCGGGTGTAGAACCCGAAACATCTTCACAGGCTTTCCAATTCTCAGAAACATCACCAGTATTCGGATAAACTCTCTCCACGGAAATGCCATCTCCAGGGTCAAAAGGATTATAATACGTAGAAACCGTATCTTCATCCGGAGAAATAAGAGCGATATTATCCGTGGTTGAAATCCCATTTCCTATTGTCGTATTACCGACCGTAAGCACAAGACACGCAGGAATACCATAAGGCATATAATTTTCACCAGAATCCACATACTCGGGATCCATAATAAGAGCGTATCCTCCGGGCAAAAGCAGCGAATTAAAATCACCGGAAAGAGCCTCAAATGGAACAACCTCATCAATTGCATCAAAATCGGTAATAGTCCAACCACTCAAATCGACCGCGTCCGGGCCCGTATTAAAAATTTCAATAAATTCATTCCTATCCTCAGGAGACCCAACTCCGCTGGAACCCATCGGGTTTGACATTATTTCATTAATACATATAGCCGAATACAACAAAAACAAAAAATACATCTTGACTCATTATAGAAGAAAATTATTGAATGTCAAGAACTCTCCCCAATGGCAAAAATGGAGAACAAATACGTTTTCCACCACAACCAAATAATAAAAGCGGCAAGCTCAAACAATGTGGATAACTTGTTGGGAAAGTTAACTGACCCTCATAAAGACATAACAGTCAACGATTTAAGCTATATGACTTATCCACAACGGTTTAATATAAACCCCTAATTAATAGGGACTTAACAAAAACTTAAAGTGCTGACGAAAACTATATCGTTTATCTACTCTCGTGTATTGGGTTTTTCCCTAGCGGAAATCCTTCCGCAGAAGATATTGAAATACCACAACTATAAAACAAAAAATTCTTAAAAAAGATTTTTAGAATTTTTTTATGGGGAATAAGCCTAGAGATTTTCTTACCCCAAAAAAGTTAATAAATTGTGGAATATAAGTTATTGATAGGCAATATGATAGAAAACAACCAGACGCAGAGATGGGTTATGACTCCCCGAAATTCAAAAAGCACCCTTCCCATTAAAGAAACCCGGGGTCACTTAACTCCCCCGGGTTCTTATTAAAGCCTATGTTCTCTCTAAAAAGCAGTCTTATTGGGTAAAAATATTGCTAAAGCCCCACTGCAATTGAATCATTAAAAGGTTAACATCGGGTATCTCGGTTTCATAGATTGTTTTCTGTCCCTGGATTTGCAGTATGATTTGAGGTTTATTATTTGCATTTCTAAGGACATTCCAGTTTAAACCTGCGATAATACGCATATGACCGTCATCGTCGATACCGGTATCCGCATCCCACATATCGAATCTGCCGACAATATCAACGTCGATATCCATTAAACTCCTAAGTTTAAGAATTGGCATTAACATAAAACCGCTGCTTTTAATGTCATCTTTATCCTGAAAAAGATATTCTCCCCGAAATTCAAACGGACCATTAGAAAAGCGTCCCAGACCGACTACAGCAAGTTTGTTATCATCGGTTAAATATAGCGCAGAAGCTCCTAAAGTAAGCCCTGATACCGGAAAAACCCTTAAATTTCCCAAAATTTCAGGGTCCAAATCTAAATCGCTGCCTGTACGAGTATATCCTTCACCATTATACATCGCAACTGAATATATTCCTTTATCACCTGGAATATTCCCACATAGAGCAATTCCATAATCCGCGGATTTAGCTACACCTTCCACTTCTTCTAAAACCTGCTCAATCGTAATATATTCCCAATCATAACCGAAACCAAAATAATGCTGAATTATACCGACACTAACTTTAGTTTCCGGTATTGGCAAAATATCGCTAAAACTAAGGTAAGCATACTTCACTCTTACACCGCCACCTGTAGTAGAAGTTTCATCCGAGAAAAAATCGAGATTAAATCTACCATCTATCTTATCTGTAAGAGTAGGTTCAATTCTAAAATAACCCCTTTTTAACGCAAATTCGCTTTGAAGTACATCTCCATCTACAATTTGATTCGTATATCTATTCCATAACAACATAGAGACTTTTGTTTCTCCTACTTCTCCTCCCACCAAAAACAAAGGAGCAAAAACAAAAACCGCAATAATCAAACAAACAAAAAACTTAACCCTTCTCATAAAAAACCTCCTTTAGGTTTCCAGATTTACAATAAACATTACATTTTAAAATTATCCACCAACGAAGATAACAATAGTGTTTCCAACGAAAAATAAAGCATGATTTAAATAGACTATTAATTAGTTATCGATAACTGTCAAGGCTAAAAAAATAATTCCACACGGAGACACAGAGAAACAAATAAAAACACCCTTTCTTCTTGACTTATAGCAAAATACGTTTACATTAAAATCTAAATTAAACAAAGTTTTTATAAGATTTATAGCGAGGTGGATTTGAAGTTATCAGTAGTTATACCGGTTTTTAATGAAAAAGATACTATAAAAGAAGTCATAGAAAAAGTAAAACAATCTCCTGTGAAAAAGGAAATAATTGTAATCGATGATGGCTCTAATGATGGAACACAAAAATTATTACAAGAAGTAAAAAGAGAATCAAGGGATGATTATGATATAAAAATATTGCGTCTCGATAAAAACATTGGAAAGGGACGAGCTATCAAAAAAGGCTTTTCATTAGTAAAGGGAGATTATGTAATAATTCAAGACGCCGATCTTGAATATAATCCGGATGAATATCCTAAATTACTTGAACCTATTTTGAACAAAGAAACAGATGTCGTTTTTGGGTCCAGACTTCTCAATAAAAATAAATCTTCAAGAAAAAACCGATTTTTATATATAGGAAGAATTTCGTTAAGCTGGGCCACAAATATTTTATTCGGCAGTCACCTTACCGACGTTTATACGTGCTATAAATTAATTCCCAATGATTTAATCAGAAACTTAGATATAACAGCAAATGGTTTCGAGTTAGAAGCTGAACTTACCGCTAAAATACTTCTCGCGGGAAAGAAAATAAAGGAAGTTCCTATCAATTATAATCCCCGTTCAAAAAAAGCCGGAAAAAAAATAATATGGATTGATTGGTTTAAAGGCGTAAAAATGCTATTGGTTTTGAGATTAAAAAATAAGGGTTTAAAAAGGATTAAGGAATAAAGTTCCTTGTATTTTATACTTAAAATCGAAAAAATTACTCAGTCATTACAATAACAGGAACGGGATCTTGTGATTCATAAGAAAGCGTAAAACCTTCATTCGCAAAATATTCTATCCACCGGGATTTTTCTTCATAACTTCTACCGCGCTTCAATTCAACAAAGACAAAAGAAATTTTATGATTATTTTTTAGTGAATCCAACTTATCTTTATCTATCTCATCCAATTCAATAAGTTTTACTCTGCTAAAATATGGGTTAAATAATTCATCCGTATCGGAATTACACATTACCATATCAACATTTTCAATTTTCTCCTGTAAAACTTGACTAAGACGTTTTTCTTCTCTTACAAATTGATGATGCTTATATTGAATTCCACAGTTAAAAATGAAAAGCAAAGGTATGATAAAAATAAAAGCTTTCTTTGCGAATTTTTTATTTTGTAAAAAATCCAAATAGGGTACCAGCAGAAGAGGAATGATCGGAACCATAAACCTCTGTCCCTTAACCAATTTTTCGGCTAAGTTACTCCCTCCATCGATAAAATAATAAAAAGAATAAAAAAGAATGACAACTAAAGAAGGAATAACGAAAAAAGAAATCTTTTTGTTTTTAAAGTTAAAGAATATCGCTAACAATAACATTCCGGGATATAGAACATTTAAAGACAAAAGATAGTAAGGAAAATTATATATAAAATACTGGATACTAAAAGATTTCGCACCATCAACCGTAAAAGGACCAAGAATAAAACCATAAGCGTACATTATGTACCCAAGAAGCACAAAAGAAAAGAGAAAAACTCCAGGAAGAAGTAACATTACTTTTTTATATTCCTTTAAATAAAGAAGCGCTCCAAAAATACCGATAATTATAATCAGATTTGGATATCTAAGCAAAACAAGAAATCCGAGAGAGAATCCGGCTGCAAGGCTTTTTTTGTCGAGTAGAAAAAATATTCCCAGCAGCAAAAAAAACATTGAAGGAATATCGCTCATTAACGTTCGAGAAAACAACAGTATTGTTGGATGCAATAAAAAAACTAAAGAATAAACAGGGTCGATATTCAGTTTACGCAGTATCAAAATAAAAAGTAAAAAGCTCCCTATATAGAGCAAAATATTTTTTAAAAACCCAAGCTTCCAGTTAATGGCAGTAAAAGGAAGAAGAAGCGCGGAATTACCCGGAGGATATATAGAAATAGTTCCTTTTGTTCCCTTTGCTGTCCCCAGAAGAGGTGCATCGACTCCCGCTTTCTCATAAAAGAAAGACCCATTTTGCATCGCGTGAGCTGCAGTAAGATATAAATCCTCATCGTAAATACCGTAAAACTCAGGATAATACAAAAAAATAACAGCTATTTGTAAAATTAGAAATAATAAAAGCAATTTTTTCATAATTAGAAGATATAAACACATAAAACTTTGTCAATACAATCGCCCATCCCATAGAAAACACAGAGATAAAAAAGTTAGGTCGTTGGATGGTTAGATCGTTGGGTAGTTAGAAAAAGAAAAAAAGTATCGGCTCGGGATTTTCCACTAAGCATCCCGAGCCGACTTACTATTAAAAAATGGATTTTTGTTTTGACTTCGGACTCAGGACATTGGACTTTGGACTGTATAAAATTTTCAGGGTTGACAAATAAACAAAAAAAGATATGATTATTCGATTGTTTATTTATGTATCATTATAGTATACTCTAGTATACTCAAAAAACTAAAGGAGGTTCTTTTAGTATGGCAGAAGGTAAAGTAAAATGGTTTAGTGACAGAAAAGGATATGGTTTTATTACTATGGAAGAAGATGAATCAAAAGATATCTTCGTCCACACAACCGCCCTTATCGATGGCCTGGTCACACTTTCGGAAGGAGATGAAGTAGAATTCGAACTCATCGAAAGTGATAAAGGACCAAAAGCCGAAAAAGTAAAAAAGATTCGTTAAACTTTAGTTCTCAATATAAAGTTTCGATAAATTAAAATATAAAAAGCAAAAGACCCCTGGCTTTATTGTATTTTTGTGTCACGAAGTCAGCGATTCGCGTTGATCCATGGCTGTCTTCTATGGTTTGGGATTTTGAGGTTGGGATTTAGTTTTGACTTTGGACGCTGGACATTGGACTTTAAACTTCATGAAGATAAAGTCTTGATTTATCATATCTAAATGTTATATTTCACTCGAAATGAAGGAGAATAAATGTACGACAAAAGAAAAATAATAGGCTTTTCGTCTGTATTTTTCGTACTAATCGCAGCATATTTATACACAATCGCCCCTACTGTTTCACTCTGGGATTGCGGCGAATTTATAGCCTGCTCTCATATTTTAGGAGTACCACATCCCCCGGGAACACCATTTTTCATTTTGCTGGGCAGAATATTCGACATTATTATTCCTTTCAAGGAAGTAGCAAAACGTATAAACTTTTTATCTTCTCTTTCGTCCGCTTTAGCGGGAGGTTTTCTTTATCTTATAATCCTGTCTGTTTTCCAACGTTTTAGAGAAAATAGAGGAAAAAAACTGGCCTTAAGCAATCACCTTATAGCGGTGCTATCTGCTATCGGAGCCGGACTTTCTTATAGTGTATGGGATACCTCTGTGGAAGCGGAAGTTTACTCCACATCCATTCTAATACTGGTAATAGGTTTGTGGCTTACCCTTCACTGGAACGAAAACCGAAAAATGAGGGGTGACGACAACTATATTCTGCTTCTTATTTACCTGATATTTTTATCATTCGGAATTCATCTAATGCCTCTACTCCTTATTCCGGGTATTTTAGTTTTTGTGATAATGACAGATAAAAAAATATTTATTAATCCGAAATTAATTATCTTCTCGGCAGTACTCATAATAATAGGAATCACAACATATTATTATTTGATGATAAGAGCGCAGGCTAATCCGGCAATAAACGAAGCAAACCCGGGCAATTTTAAGGCGTTATGGGATGTAATATCCAGAGAACAATACGGACCAATGAAGATGGTTCCCAGAAAAACTCAAATTCAAACTCACCTCTACCCTATTATTGCGTTATTTGAACAAATAAAAATATTCTTTAAATATTTCTCATGGCAATATTTCCCCTACCCAAGAGAATCTACTAATAACTTTATAAAATATATCTCTATAGCAGGTACTTATATATACATTTTTATCGGACTTTGGGGTATGCTTATCCATTACAAAAAAGACAGAAAAACTTTTTGGCTATTTTTTATCCTATATTTATTAGTAAGCCTGGGGTTAGTATTTTATCTTAATTTAAAATTCTCCCCTTCCGACCCCAATCCCACCCATCAAGACCGGGAAGTCAGAGAGAGAGACTACTTCTGGACTCCCGCATTCTTTCTTTTCATGTTTTATGTATCTATAGGATTATACTGGATATACATAAAATCAAAAAAGATAAATATTTCTTATAGTCGCGCCATAATGGCTCTTTCTTTTTTTATAGGATTCATACCCCTGGTTTCAAACATACAAAGCCATGTTAACAGAAGAGGGAACTGGATCGCTTCCGATTACGCGCATAACTTACTCATAACTCCTGAAGAAAATTCCATACTTTTCACATACGGAGATAACGATACTTTCCCTGTGTGGTTCCTTCAGGAAGTAAAAGGATTTAGAAAATTCGATGCTAAAAATAAAAAAGGTGTGCGACTTTCTAATTTTTCTCTTATGAATACTTCCTGGTATATAAGGCAGTTAAAAAAGTCCGGAATACCCATAGATTTTGCTTCTCCTTTCAAAGGAACCAATTTAGAAAGCGAATATAATAGAAGCAAAAAAAACGGAAACACCGATCTTAATTTTGAGCAATGGGTAATAGATAATATACAACCAATAAGATGTGAAGATAAACGATGGCTAAGACCCGCGGATATTTTGGTCAGAGATATCATTCTTTGTTCCACCGGGAAAAAACCTACATTCAAGGATTTTATAATGCCTGACACAACATTCGTCAAAAAATACATTAAAGAAGATTTTAACCCATCCATAAATATATATTTCTCTTCTCCTGTCGAATCCTATACGCGAAAAGTATTTGGCAAACATTTTGAATTAGAAGGATTTGCCTACCGCTTGGTGGGAAAAAAAGGAAATAATATGATAAATTCTAAAAAGATGTTAGATAAACTTACTCGCGAATTTAAAACAAGCTACTGTAGTAATCCCACAATATACACTGGAAGAGCTCAAGAAAAGCCGTTAGTCAACCACGCTTCGCTTTATGCTAATTCCGGAAGCCAAATACTGGAAGAATTTAAGAAAAAAACCAAAGGCACAATCTCGAAAACTGACAAAGATACATTAAATTTTTTAGAAAATATTTTTAAAAAGGCTTTTATTCTTTCATCAAAATCAAAGTATGCAGTATCAACAACACCTCAAGTAGCAAACAAACTTAAAGAAATATATACTCTGCTGGGTGAAAAAGAAAATTCAACCAATTTCAGCGATTCACTTCTTAAAATTATTGATACTCCATCGCTTCATCTACTAAGAGCCGAGATGCTCTCTTTCAAAGCAAAAGATGAGAATTCAAACGAATACAAAAAAGCAAAAGAAGAATTCACATACTTACTTGAAAATGAAAAATTTAAACACTCAGGATACGCGGGACTTATTCAACTCTACAATATATCTAACAAATCGGAAAAGATTAAAGAAATCATTTTAGAAATAAGTGAAGAACCAAAACTTGCAGAAAAAACTCTCTACTATACCATGCGATTCAAGCCCGAAACAGCGATTGCACTACTTAAAAATTGGAAAGAAATTTATCCGGGAGACACAGAAAGAATAGATATATTAATCCGACAAATTAAAACAAGAAACAAAGAAGGATTCTGATAAATGATTTTTCTAATATATTTGCGAAATCTACTCAATTTGTTGTTAAAAAAACAAAAGACCTTTGTGTTCTTTGTGCCCTTCGTGGTAAATAATTCCTTATGAACTGGATTGAAGTACCATCATTCGCGAAGATAAATCTTGGTTTATACATAAAAGAAAAGAGAGCAGACGGTTTTCACTCAATAGAATCTATTTTCCAAACAATATCATTAAAAGATCTACTATACTTTAAACTAGGCGGGGACAAAATAGAAATTTCCTCCGACAATCCTAATTTACCCGTTGGACCTACTAACTTAATATATAAAGCAGCAAATATGTTTAAAGAAAAAAGCAATGAAAGATTAGGGATAAAAATAAAAGTTGAAAAAAATATACCAATCGGAGCTGGACTTGGAGGCGGAAGCTCAAACGCGGCCGTAACTCTTTTAACTTTAAACAGTTTACTGCAACATCCTAAAAATACCCAAGAATTAACCAAATGCGCAAAAAAACTCGGATCGGATGTACCGTTTTTCTTAAAAGGCGGGACCGCACTCGTAAAAGGAAGAGGAGAGAAAATACAATGGGCAAAAGATATACCAACGTTTCCTATTCTTCTCGCATTACCTTCATTTTCGATCTCGACTAAAGACGCGTATAATTGGTGGGACAAAGAAGAAAAACAAACCTTGACAAACACGGACTTAAGCCTTATACTACATGGAATGCAAGAGGGAAAAAGGGAAATCTTTTACGAATTAGAGAATTCCTTTTGCGATTTAGTTATAAAAAAATACCCTCAGGTAAAAAATATTATGGAAAAGCTAAGGAATTTAAAACCAATAAATGTTTTATTAAGTGGTTCTGGTCCTGCTATATTTGCAGTGTTTGGATCAGAAGTATACAACTATAGATGGGGAGACATAAAAACAGATAATTACGCATTAATAAACTGCAAAAGCATCTCCCGAGAAAAGTACTTCAACTTGTTAAAACCAAAGGAGGACTAATGGATTTCACAGAAGTACGTGTAACTCTTAGAGACGAACCCAGGCTTAAGGCATTTGTAAATGTAACCTTTGACGATGATTTTGTTGTTCGCGGCATGAAAGTAATCGAAGGAAGGAAAGGACTTTTTGTCGCAATGCCTTCAAGAAAAGGGAAAGACGGAACTTTTAGAGACATCGCTCATCCGATAAATAATGAGATGAGGAAAAAGCTTGAAAAAGTTGTCCTTGATGAATATTATAGCAAATGTGAAGAAGAGGGGAAAACTCCGGAGAGTTCCAACCTCGAGCAGGAAGATTTCGAAGCACCCGATGAAAATATGGATGTTGACTCTGTCAGCGAAGAAGAAAGTAGCGAAGTAGCGGACCTCGAAGAAGAGATAAATAATGATATCGAGGGAGTAGGGATCTCATCAGAAGAAGAAATAATAGAGGACGAAGAACTTTTATAAAAATCAAACTCCTTGCCATTATAATTTCTTGGGGCGTCGCCAAGCGGCAAGGCACGAGATTTTGGGTCTCGCATACGTAGGTTCGAATCCTACCGCCCCAGAAGAGAAGCAAAATTGGAATTGAAAGTTTTCTCAGGATCCGAAACCGTACAATTAGCGGAAGGTATTAGCAAATATCTAAAATTGCCTCTGTCTACTCTATTGAAGAAGCAATTCTCGGACGGAGAAATCTTTATTCAAATTAAAGAAAATGTCCGCGGAAGAGATGTTTTTGTTGTTCAGTCAACAAATCCTCCCGCGGAAAATTTGATTGAATTGCTGCTTATAATCGATGCCCTGCGCCGTGCTTCCACAGGAAGAATAACAGCTGTTATACCTTACTTCGGATATGGACGGCAGGAAAAGAAAGACCGGCCAAGGGTTCCGATTTCGGCAAAACTATTCGCGAATCTATTGGAAAAAGCAGGAGCGGATCGTGTTATAACTATCGACTTACACTCACCACAGATAACAGGTTTCTTTGACATTTCAGTAGATCATCTTTTCGCGACACCAGTTATGGTAAACCATATAAAAAGGATGAAACTAAAAGATGATGAAACTGTAATAGTTTCTCCGGATGTAGGAAGAGTAGAAGCCGCACGAGTTGTAGCCAAGAAAATTAGCAGTAATATACCTATCGCTATTATCGATAAAAGGAGACCTGAACCAAACAAATGTGAAGTTGTCAATATCATAGGAGATATAAAAGATAAGGTTGGGATTATAATAGATGACATTGTAGACACCGCGGGTACTTTAACCGAGGCAGCAAATGAGTTAAAAAAGCAAGGCGCAAAAGCGATTTACGCTTATATAACCCACCCCGTACTTTCGGGAGACGCCATAGATAAGATTGAATCTTCATCGCTCGATAAGCTCATAGTTACAGACACTATCCCACTGAAAAAAAAGAAATCAGATAAGATAGAGGTCATCTCTGTATCTGAACTGCTCGGCGAAGCGATAAAAAGAATTTACAAAAACAGATCTGTATCATCACTCTTTATATAGAAAGATGCAAGAGAGGAGGACAAATTGAAAGTAAAAGAAAGAAAAGAAATAGGAACAAGGAAAGTCAACAATCTCAGGAAAGAGGGATGGATTCCTGGCATAATTTACGGTCATGGAGAAAAAAGTAAACCAATAATGATAGCGGAAGAGGAATTAAAAAACACCTTACATCAACTGCATTCTGAAGCAACATTGATAACCCTCGATTATGAAGGAAAGAACCTTCAGGTTTTAATGCGTGAAGTCAGCAGAAATCCTTTGACCGAAAAACCTGTACATGTGGATTTTCAACATATACATGAAGATGAGGAAGTCAGTGTTCATATAGTATTGGATTTCCAGGGTAAACCTCTAGGCGTCGAAGAAGGCGGAGTACTTAATATCGAGCATAGAGACTTAATAGTTAGATGTTTACCAAAAGATATCCCCGAAAACATAGTTGTGGATGTATCTTCTCTTGAAATAGGAGACTCTATTCACATTAGAGATCTTGGTATTCCCGAAGGAGCCAAAGTGGAAGAGGATCCTTCTTCAACCGTAGTAAACATATTATCACCCAGAAAAATTGTGGAAGTTGCACCTGCCGAAGAAGAATTATTAATAGGCGAAGAAGGAGCAGAAGAACCAGAAGTTATATCGAAAGAAGAAGGCGAAGGCGAAGGCGAAGGCGAAGAAACCGAAGAAAAGAAAAAAAAGGAGAGTGGCGAATAAAGTATCAGGCGGCTATAGGACTCGGAAATCCCTCGCCGGAATATATTGATACGCGGCATAATCTTGGAAGAAGAGTAATAAATTTTATATGTTCAGAAGAAAATTTAAGGCTTAAAGCAGGTAAAGGACATTATTATTACTCACAAAAAGAAAACTTTATTTTAGCCCAACCTACAACTTTTATGAATAACAGCGGAATAGCAGTCCAAGAACTTTATGAAGATTTTTCTCTTTCTCTAGAAAATATTCTTATAATTTTGGATGATATAAGTTTACCTTTTGGGCAATTGCGCCTGAGAAGTAACGGCAGCGATGGAGGACATAAAGGCTTATATTCGATAATATACCATTTAAACAGCGAAGATATACCACGCTTACGTATTGGGATAGGAGCTTCAGACGATAATGAAACATCAACATGGGTACTATCTAAATTCAGCAAAGAAGAAGAACAAGCAATGTCTAAAATATTAGAAAAGGCAAAAGAAGCTGTTTTTATATGGCAGAAAGAAACTGATGAAATAGCTATGTCAAAAATTAACGGGAATCAAAAGGAGGACAAATGAGAAAATACGAATGTACATTTATTATAAATCCCGAAAAAGAAGAAAATGCAAAACAAATTATAGAGGAAATTAAAACTCAACTTGAAGAAGATAAAGGAAAAGTCAACAAAATAGATGAATGGGGTATTAAACCGCTCGCGTATGAAATAAAAGGATACAACAACGGTTTTTACACAGTAATAAATTTCGAAACGGATCCAAAGAATGTTAACACTTTTAAAGACTTTATGAAAAAAAACAATAATATACTCAGGTATATTCTCGTAGTAAAGGGGAAATAAAATATGGCTGAATATAGAATTCCAAACATAAATTCTGTGGTCATTACAGGAAGAGCGACAGCTGATTCTATTCTTAGTTACACAGAATCAGGCAGTGCTTATCTCAAATTCAGTATTGCATCAAACCGTAATTACAGGGATAAAAGCGGAGAATGGAAGGAAGAAACAACATTCACGGGTGTAACTTTATGGGGTAACCAGGCAGAAAGACTAAGCGAACGTATAAAAAAAGGTGCTCCTGTCCTTGTTGAAGGCAGACTATCCAGTTATACCAGAGAAACAGAAGGTTTTAAAAGAACCGAAGTAAGTATAGGCGCATTTAGAGTTCAGGTCTTACTCAAATCCACAACCCCATACAAGGAAAACGGAACCGATACAGAAATACCAAAAGAAGTACCACAAGACGTTGAGGCCCCTCCGGGAGATGACGTTGAGGCCCCTCCGGGAGATGACGAAGAACTTCCATTCTGAAAACCCTAAATGGTAAATTTGCTACAAGATTTCAGCAGAATAGGAAGAAAGTTAACTGAACAAAATTTGATTTATTCAAATTTTGGAAATATAAGCCAGCGAAAAGATAAAAAAATCCTTATAACGGCAACAGGTTCAATGCTGGATGAATTGACGGAAAACGACTTAATAGAAGTACCATTATATGATACTTCAGAGGCAGACTGTAAAGCCTCATGCGAATTATTGGTACACCGTGAAATTTATAAAAAAACGGATGCAGCAGCAATAATTCATGCCCATTCACCGTTCGCGATTATACTATCACTTATATCAAAAAGAAATAAAATCGAATCCGTACTTATAGAAAAAGAAAAAATAATCGGAACAATTCCGATTATAGAAGGAGAAAGCGGTTCTACGGAATTAGCTAAAAACGCCGCAGAAGTTCTCTCGAATCACAAAACCTGTATTATAAAAAACCACGGAACGATTGCTATAGGAAATAATATCGAAGAAACTTATATAAACATTACCGCCCTCGAACACATCAGTAAAATTCTTTATTATCAAATGCTGTACGAAAAAGCAGATAGGAGTAAGAAGTAAGAAACCCTTCCCATCCCAATGTGGTCAAATTAGTTCTAGTGGCGCATGATGGGTTTTCACAATAAACATAAATATTTTCTTTTTTCTCTGTGTTCTTTTTTGTTTTTTATAGTTTAGTGTTTAGCGTTATGATTTGCTGTCTCTATCTTTGAGATTGTGGGTTGAATTTTTTGACTCATGACTAATGACTGTTTCTAGGGCTTTGTGCTCTCTGTGTGAGATTAATTTGGGGTTGGATATTGGGTTTAAACAACAAAAAAACTCTTTTTTCTTCTGTGTATTCGCTTTTTTTCTGTTTCTTCTGTGTTTAATTTTTTCCAGGGTGGGGTTCTGGGTTACAGATTCGCAAAATCACCCACCGCGAAAATAAATTTCACATAAGTCTGATTTAGCGGTACTTGTGGGGCGTTTAATATTTCAATATCTCCCATTTTCTCTATTACCATTTCCGGAGTACTTATACCGTGAACATAACCGGCAGAAACACCAAAACCCAAATAATCCGAAAGAGCGAATAAAACATCGGCGCTCGCGGAGAGAACAAAAGAAGAACCTTTATAGTCAACGCTCCCCTCAGGATTTAAAAGAGACACAGGAAAATCGATCGTTCCAGACTCTTTAACCGATTTAAGATTTATGGATGATTGTCCCCCACCTCCACTTAAGCAAAATATAAATCGAGAAAATTCAAAAGCGTAACCAAGTTCAAACAATTTTGTATCAAAAAAGAGCCCAAGAGATATCGAGTTCGAGTCCAGATCCGCCATTTCATTTCCTTTAAGCATTTTCGCCTTGAAAGCCAGGTTGTTCTCAACAAGAAATAAAGAACCTCCCCAACCCCATTGTTCCTTTTCAAACTCATGATTAATAGACTCAATTCCCTCATTTAACTCATTCATTCCCAGTTGAATAGTATAATCCTTGTCGACGGAAACATAACCCACGGACAATCCTAATAATAAGTATAACACTTAAAACTCCTTTCCTAATTTAAACATAACATTAAAAATCCATTCATTATCATCGTATCCTCCGAATCCCTCATACCAATCTTTGTCCTCGGAAAAAACAAAATTAGAAAAACCTTCTACAGCAAGTACAAAACCAGCTATTTTTCCTCTTAAACCCGCTCCTCCCCCAAGAAAAAGACTTAAGCCTTCAAAATTATTTCCATTAAGACTTAAAGCAACATCTCCGTTACCGTTTATGAATTTCCACTGGCTCAATCCCAATCGCCCGGATAAATAAGGCGAAAAACTTGTTGTAAGCGGAGCCCAGTTAACAGAAAGAGTACCCTGAAAAGATTGAAAATCCTCTCCCACAGCCCCAGAAAACATTTGTCCCAATGTATCCATTATCACTGAATTAGTCGAAGCTTCACCTTTACTATTCGTAAAAGATAAGCTGTAAGTCAAATTAGGCGTTACATCAATATCACAAAAAAGACCATAAGAAGGCCCAAACGAAGAGGAAACTATATCTTCACCTTTCAATTGAGACATACCTCCTTCGAGTCCTAACGTCAATGAAAACAAAACATAAAGTATCATGAACAACCTCCGCACCTTTCCTGGATTTCGTTTACCATAAGTAAAAAACCTTCCTTGACCCATTCATCTTTTTTCTCTTCGATTTTCCTTCGAAAGCTCTCGAATTGTTTTTCATCAAGGCAGAATTTATACTGCACAAAGTACCCCGGCCATATATGTGTATCAAGTTTAGGATCAGTTCCCGCTAATTTACCTATAACTTTGGGTGTCATGAAATACTCGTCAACTTTTTCTTCCTCTAATACATTTTGAAACTGATCCTCCAAGCCCATATATATTACAACTTCAATCTGTTTCATTATGATACTCTCCTTTAACCTCTTAACATATTATATAATTTTCTAAACGGTACCAAAAGCAACTTTATGCATCTTATGAATCTCCTCCATTTATCCGGTAATTCAAAAACCGTATATACAGTCGGAATTAAAAGCAACGTTATAAACGATGAAACAATCATACCACCAACAACCGAAATACCCAGGGACTTCCATAAAACCGAACCGCTGCCGGTAGATAGTGCAAGAGGCAGGAGTCCGAATACCGTCGTGCCTGTAGTCATAAGTATAGGTCTAAGTCTTCTTTTCGCTCCCGTTTTAACGGCTTCCATCAAATCTATACTTCTTTTGCGCAAGATATTAAAGTAATCTATCATAACGATAGCATTATTAACAACAATACCGACAAGCATCGCGATCCCGACCATTCCCATAAGGCTCATCGACTGAAAACTAACCCAATAAGCAAGAGAGACTCCTACCAAAGCAAAAGGTACAGAAAACATTATTATGAAAGGATCAAGAAAAGACTCAAACTGCGCAGCCATAACAAGATATACAAGAATGATACCAAGCAATATAGCAAAAATCAAACTTCCAAAAGCTTCTCCTTGTTCTTCTATCTGACCCGCATAATTAATTGTTAATCCTTTTGGTCTTTCAAAAGAATCCACAATCTTAGTAACTTCTTTCATTACGTCTCCAAGAGCTCCTGAAACGCTTATCTTTAATTTTAACATTCGTTCCTTATTTTTCCTTTCAATCGCGAGCGCCGCCCTTTTTTCAACGGGATCCAGGAAATTAGATATATGAACTGGCATACCCATTTGACTGACAAGCTGCAGGTTATCTGTAGTTTCAAAGGAATTTCTGCTCTCATCATCAAGCCTTACAATTATAGGATACTCTATGCCCTCTTCACTGAATTTACCAACCTCCGTACCGTAAAATGCGGTTCTAAGCTGGTATCCTACAGAATAAGCTGAAAATCCGTATGAATACATCTCCGAAAACCGCGGATCCAGCCATAATTCTCTTCCGCCTTTTTTTCTTGAAATCTCTATTGAAGAAATTCCTGCTACAGTTTTGAGGGTATCTTCAAGCACGCGCGCTAAAGAATCCGCTGCTTCCAGATCATCCCCAATAATTTCAACTTCGATCGGTGCGCCTCCGAAAATCCCCTCATCATCTCCCCCAAACATACCACCCATGACTGAGAATTTGGCTCTACTTATACCCGGAAGCTCCCTCACTTTTTCATTCAGTTCATCCGCAATCTGAAATTTTGACTTCTCGGTTTTTCCGATCGTACTGTATATAGAAATATAGTGAGAACCCTCCGAACCTCCAAAGACATCCCCCGAACCACCCACCTGAACTGTAACACTTTTTGTCTCGGGAACTTCTCTCCATACAAGTTCCTCTATTTTCTTCGCCATTTCGTTTGTCTTTTCTACTCTTGTTCCTATAGGAAGCTCAATATTAGCCTGCAACTGGTCACTTCCGGGATTCGGAAAGAAATCCATAGGCACATAAGTAAACAAATACATACCAATAACAAACACTCCAATAAATATCCAAACTATCCACCCCCTGTGAAAAAGAGTCCAATTTAACATTCTGGAATAACCGGACTCAAGCCTACCGAAAAATCTGTCCGAGAAGTCTTCTTCCTTTTTCATTTTAAGAAACCTGGATGAAAGCATGGGCGTAAGTGTAATCGCTGTCACGAAAGATATTGAAAGCATTAGAGGCATAGTAATGGCAAGTTCCTTAAACATAACAGAAACAAGACCTCGAGTAAGCATTAAAGGTAAAAATATAACAATTGTTGTTATGGTCGACGCGAGTATTGCCTGGGAAACTTCCTGTGCGCCAAATATGGCAGCCTCTTTACGAGTTTCTCCCGATTCCCTGTGACGAAAAACATTCTCAAGAACAACAACAGCATTATCGACAACCATACCCACAGCGATAGCAATGGCAGAAAGAGATATAATATTTAAACTGCTGTCAGCTAAATACAGATATATAAAAGAAATAATCAAAGAAACCGGAATAGCCACAGCAATAATTATACTTGCCCTAATATTTCCAAGAAGTAAAAATGAAACTATAAGAACAAGAATAATTGCTATTGCTATTGTGTTTACAAGATTGCTTATAGAATCTTCTACAATTTCTGAAAGGTCAAAAATAACCTCAAAGTTGAGTCCTGGATATCTCTCCCCAAGTTCTTCTACCCTTTTCTTAACAGATCTTGCTACTTCTACTGTATTTGCGTCAGTTTTCTTAAAAATACCGAACATAGCCGCTTCCTGTCCATTTCTTCTGAAATACCCGGTAGTCTCTCCCACACCCCAACTAACAGTAGCAACATCGCTTAATTGCACTAATTTTCCGTTATTATGTCCTACTACTATTTTTTCAATCTCTTCGAGATCTTCGAATTTTGCGGGAAGCCTTAAATTGTATTTAATTCCTCCCTGTTCTAACTCACCAAGAGGGAAATTTAAATTATTAGCTTGCAGAATCTGCGTGACCTGCATTAGAGAAACTCCAAGCTGCTCAAGTCTTACCTGAGAAATATCTATGTTTATTTGTCTCTCATAGCCTCCTCCCCAGTAATCCGCATTGCCCACTCCCGGTATCCTGGAAAGTTCCTCTAAAACCCTATCCTCTAGGACACTCTTCAAATCTATTCCTGGATTTTCGGTTGAAGCTGTAAAAGCGATAACAGGAGCCATCGAACCGGATATCTTAAACAGCATAGGATCTCCCGCATCATCAGGTAACATAGCAAAACCCAAAGCATCCCTTAAATCATTGGCAGCTTCATCGAGATTAGTACTATATTCAAATTGAAGAGAAATAATAGATACATTTTCTCTCGAATCCGACTTAATTGTTTTAAGGTTTGCTACATTACCAAGCGCACCTTCCAATTCCTTTGAAATTTCCTCTTCAACATCCAGGGCCGAAGCACCTCTGTACTCAGTCATAATCAACAAAGTCGGAAGAGTAATATCCGGGTACATGGATACAGGAAGATTAGACCAGCCGAACACTCCTAAAAGAACCAGTACAATAAAACCAACAGCAGTTAGAACAGGTCGACTTACTGCTCCTTGTATCATCTTATCTCCTTTATATCTATTTTCGCGCTATCTTTGACAATATTCTGTCCTACAACAATAACAGTATCGCCAGCAGAAATGCCTTCCTTTATAATCAAACTATTACCGTTGGTAAAACCAACACTGACTGGCGAAAGTAATGCTCTGCCCTCTTTAGCTTTAAAAATATATTTATCAACCAAACCTATTACTGCGTCTATCGGAAGAGAAATAGCATCATTTTCACGCGCGACTTCTACCCAAACCTTGGCAAACATTCCTGGTAGAATTTCCTTTTTGTTATTTGGGACAACTCCCACAACATCCTGAGTCCTGGTGCTTGAATTGTAAAAAACCGAAGCTTTATCGACTTTACCTTCAAACGTTTTAGAAAGAGAAGAAATCTCAACCTTTATCGGTAACCCTTCCTTGATATAAAACTTCTCCGGAACATCGAACTCAACTTTAATCTTATCAATTCTCGCAACCTCAGCAAGGGGAGGTTCAGGAAACATTGGATCCTGCTGACGAATAAGTTGACCTTTATCTACAGAACGCAGTGACACCACACCCGATATTGTACTCTTAACCGCAATTGGTTTCCTTACAACCCCGGGCACATCCTGCTCTACATAAGCAATAATTTGGTCTTTTTTAACCCACTGACCGTTTTCGACTGTATATTTTAGAAATCTTCCCGGTATATCGGGAAAAATTTGAGCCTGTTCAATACCCTGCACCTGGGAAGAAAAACTCATAATCTTAATAGCATCTTTAACCTTAGCAGTGGTAACAACCACTGGAACCCCACTATCTTCTTTCTCAACTTTACCGGAATCTTTATATTTTCTTATAAACCATGGTACAACTATAATACTTATAACTACGACAATAAAAATTATGAGTCCTATATTTTTCTTTTTCACAATTCCTCCTTATCCATCATTGTGGCAATTTTAATTTGTTTTTGTGAAACAATTAGATTATATTGAGCATTAAGATAAGAAAATTCTGCGCTTTTGTATCCCAATTCAATATCTTTATATTGAAGCGCGGATATATAACCGGCTCTGTACTGCTTATCTGCCATTTCATACGATTCCTTAGCCCTTTTTAACTGCTCTTCGGAAAGCTCTAATTTCTGCTTGTTTAAACGGTAAGCAAGAAGTTGATTTTTCACATCCATCTTTATACCTTCTCTAACAATCTTTTCTCTTATAACCAACTGCTCGATTGAAAGCCTGTACTTACTAATCTTATTTGTTCTCGAAAAACCCTGGAAAATCGGCAGCGAAACAGCTATTGTCGCTGCCATATCGTTGTCCCATTCATTCGCGAAACCCACTGGCTTATCATAAGAAAAACTCCCGATAAATACTATATCAGGCAAAAAAGCAAGGTATTGTAAAGATTTACCAAGCTTCGCAACTTCATTTAATTTTTCCATACTTTTAACCTCTGGTCTCCCGCTTAACGCGAGACTATTCAATGAATCTAAATTAAAAGTATCGATATCGATTTTAATTTCTCCTGAAACATCAACAACTGTATCCAAAGGAAATCCTAACATCATGTTCAAAGCGGATTTAGCTTGATCAACTCCATTACTGACATTTAGTAATTCTGTTTTACTCCTGTTAAACTCAGTTTCCGCGGAGAGTAAATCTAGCTTAGTTATTCTACCCTGATTATACTGAATGCGCGCGGTTCTCAAGTGGTCTTCAGACCGTTCAAGCGCGCCTTCCGCTATTTTTAATGCCTCCTCTGCGGTAACAACTCCATAGAATACAGTCACCAGATCTTTTACTAAATTAATTTTATCAGTTTCATGCTGAAAAACCTGAATGTCTTTACTCCTCTCCCCAATTTCTTTGGCTACAAATCTTTTACCGAAAGTAAAGATAGGAAAACTAACCTGAAGAGAATTACTATAATTATTAGCATAACCGAGAGAAATATACTCCGTACCTCCGTCTCCGGTCGGCATCTCGAACTGGGGCACACTCAAAAGCCTTGTGTAACTCGACTGCAAACTTACTGTCGGATAAAAAGACGCCCATGATTCCCTCATCGCAATCTCAGCTTTTCTTACTTCGAGTTCCGATATCTCCATATACCTATTTTTATCCAAGGCTATCTTTTTCGCTTCTTCAAAAGTTAAAGAAAAAGAAAATAAAGAAAACATAAAGAGAAGAAAAAACCCAATCCTAAATTTTAACATTTAACCTCCTTCCTCACTCCATCCAACAGAACAGAAAGAGCAGTATTTTTTATTGTTCCAGATTCAGATTCTTCAACAGCCATAATCAAGGAAACAATTATTTCATAAACATCATGCAAATTTAAGCTACTATCAGGCAAATATCTCTTAATAACACTTACCGCCTCATCCTCAAGAGAATCAATCATTTCGGCAATTGATTCATTAATTTTTTTTAAACATTCAATAGGAATGTTTGCCCCCCTCATACCTTTCTGAACTTTACCAAACCTACTGAAGAATTCATCCCCACGTATAAATTCCTCAAAATAATTTAAAATCTCTGAAATAATAACTTCAAAACTCTTACCTGAACAAATTACTTTCCTGACCTGTTCAAAAATCTCCCTATGAGCTTTTACGAAAATTTCAACAAAAAGGTCAGCCTTAGATTTAAAATACAGATATAACGTACCCTTTGCGACACCACAAGCTTCCGCAACTTCATCTACAGTAACAGAATGATACCCCTTCTCGGCAAAGAGCTTTTTCGCTTCTTCCATTATTCGATTCTTTCTAACTGACTGGTCAGTCATAACGTTGGTTAATATATTCGGGTTATATTGTTTGTCAAGGGGTAAAGTAAAAATTAGCGATAAAGCCATAAATTTTCAACCTTTTTTTATTATATTTTTCATGTTTCAAAATTCCACCATAGAAAATTGCTTGAAAAAGTACCATTTCTAAGTTCCGAATTGCCTATTATTTCTTTTGCCTGCGCATAAGTCAAAGCATTATTTATCTCTTTTTCAAAAACACCTAACCAGGATTTTCTTAGATCTTTTATAAAAAGATGCCCTTCGGGTTTTAAAATCCTTTCGATTTCGTTCAACATAGAAACTGGATCGTCCACCCAATGAACCATGCTTACATTAAAAACCACATCAAACGAATCGTTTTCAAAAGACATTTTTTCAACATTTTCTTTCTTAAATTTCAACCGGTTTCCAGTAAACTCTCCAGAGATATTACTCTCAGCGTAATCCAATAAAAGAATAGATAAATCCACACCTACCACCTCACAATTTGAAAATTCTTTAGCTAGAACCAAACACATCGCGCCAAAACCACAACCGACATCTAAAATCTTACCTTCAGAAAAACCCAGCCGCTTTAATTTTTGAGCATACAAATATCCTAATTTTTCTAAAATCTTTTTATGTTTTTTAATATAAAGCTCCGCGAAACTCTTATCGTTAAAATCTTTTTTCATCCTTTTTTTTACCTCAGCTCAAAATGCCACAATTAACCAGTTTTATACCGCCGAAAAAATAACTTAAACATCTACAAATACAATCATTATTCCGCCTAACGGCTGAATTTCTTCGATAAACGGAAAAATCAAATCTATAATTACAATCTCTTTTAAACATAATTATAATCTCACCCTCTAAAAGCCTATAACTTCTTTTGACAATCTTTACAATAGCCCTTGATGCCAAATCTAAACCCTGCAGGTTTAAAACCGTATTTTTTGCACGCCTTTCTCTTAATATCTTCCAACTTTTCATTTTCGAATTCTATTATTTTACCGCATCCCATACAAATTATATGACCATGTGACCGATGCCCATAAATGTGCTCATAGCATACTCTCTCCCCACACCTCATCGCCTCCTGAACGAGACCACTTTCTACAAGTAAAGGCAAAGTACGATAAATTGTAGCCCGCGAAATATTCTCTCCCTTATCATGAAAAACCTGAAAAAGAGCCTCAGCGTCAAAATGGTCATGTCTCGAAAAAATTTCCTTCAGAATCTGTTCTCTTTCCGAGGTGAGTTTTAACCCCCTTTCAACCAAATATTTTTTAAATATTTCTTTTTCTTTTTTCATAATTGAGAATGAATCTCAATTTCAATTGTATATAAAAACCGGAATTTGTCAAGGGGTGACTTTTCTCAAAAAAAATATTATAATGCAAGGGCACTAAGAACACAAAGAAAAAAATACTAAAAAGCTTATTCCCAAACAGAATCACCATACTTCTAATATTGCAAAAAGCTTGACAACAATAATAAAATATAATATAATTATCTTATTAATCCGGATAATAAGGAGAAAAAATGAAAAATATCATAGCTATTTGTTTTTTGACTTTGCTAACGAGCATTAGTCTTTTCTCAGCAGGGGACTCAGAAATAATTGAAAAGAAATATGGACTTAATCGTTCACCCATTCTTCTCGAGAAAGAAATAGATCAATTAAATTTGAATAACTTCAAAGCTTCTAATTCAATTAGAGGAACAACCTGGAAATCCTATCCCCTATACGGCGGTGAGATGACGTCCATCGCAATCGACCCGAACAATCCCGAGATAGTATATGTCGGTACGCGTGACGCGGGAGTATATAAAACCAGAGATGGAGGCACGTCCTGGAACCCTTCTCGCATTGGGCTTACTTTTTATCCGATAAGGAGCCTTGCGGTCAATCCTCAGAATTCCGGCATCATATATGCCGCCACAGACTACGATGGCATCTGGAAATCGACTGATAGCGGCGCTACGTGGCTTAAATCGAGCAATGGACTTGATGAGAGTCTGATAATATTTAATTTAATTATTGATCCGCAAAATACAAATACACTTTACGCGGGCCTGGCAGGTGGAATCGGCTTCGTAATCGGGAATATCTACAAATCAATAGATGGAGGAGTAATCTGGGAAGTAAGTGATAGTGGACTGACACCACAATCTGCAACCCGTAAGAATGCGATTTTCTCTTTAGCCGTTGACTCGGATAACTCAGCAGTAATTTATGCCGGAACAAATTTTGACGGTGTTTTTGTGTCAACCGATAGCGGGAAAATCTGGAACGGAATTAGTGACAGCCTACCATTTATGGGTGAAATCACCGATCCATACTACGCAACTATCAATGCTTTAGCTGTTGACCTACATCATGGCGGCAGAGCTTCCGCTATAATTGAAGGACATTACTATATCTTTAATGGTTCTTACTGGCAATTAAAATGTAGCGATTTTATCAATGAATCAATCGATTGCGCACATCTTTATTTTTATCCTACAGATACATCTATAATATACAGTTCAGGAGATTGCTTTGCAAAAAGCATAGACGGCGGAGATAACTGGAATGACTATTTAGGTTGGAACTCATGCAGCCAAGTTCCTGATATTGCTTTCAATTCTTTAACTCCCGCCACAATCTATGCCGCAACTAATATTTTGTTCAATTTCGACGGAGGTGTATTCAAATCCACAGACCAGGGAGAAAACTGGAATGAGTGCTCAGATGGTATTACGGCAACAGTAATAAGCAGTGTTGCGATAGACCCTCAAAATATTAATAGAATCTACGCCGGAGAGGGAAACGGGCACTTCTACAGGTCAGAGGACGGGGGTATGAATTGGTATCACGAATATTTTGATGCTGATGAGTTTACCGGCATCAAAGTGGATCCCGCAAATTCGGCTAATATCTATTTAGCGTCTTTTACAGGTTTATATAAATCCTCAGACTTCGGAGACAATTTCGATATAATAAGTGAGGTCGGGCATCCGCAATGTATTGCAATAAATCCTTTTTCAACAAATACAATATACGTAGGAAGTTCTCTCAACGGAATATACAAAACTACAAATGGCGGAACAACATGGGAACAGAAAAACGAAGGGCTTCCCGAATTTATCGGCGGAATAATTAAGTCTATTTTATCAATCGCCATTAACCCTAACGATACTTCCACCGTCTGGGCGGGAACTCAATACAATGGAGGTATATTCAAATCAACAAACAACGGGGATGATTGGGTTAGTAAAGGTTTAACTGGTGAAGACATGGTCGATTGTATAGCTATTAATCCCAATAACAGCAACGAAATTCTAGTCGGAAGCGAAGGTTACTCCGGCGGGAATATCTACAAATCTACAGACGGGGGAGAAAACTGGGTTAAAAAAGATTCCGAGATTGCCTGCGTTTTTGACATTAAATATGATCCCAGAGACCCTCAGTTCGTCTATGCCGCTACAGAGGGCTACGGAGTATTACGTTCTACAGATGGCGGCGAAACATGGCATGACTACAGCGATGGGATTTTTTACCCTCTTGTTTATTCACTGGATATCGCCCTAGGCGATAGTGTTTTGCTTGTTGCGGGAACCTATGGCTCAGGGGTTTATTATATCCATCCTGAACTTTCAGGAATTACCGAACAGAAGAAAGAAGATGAGTTCTCATTTTTACAGAAATCCTCTTTTGAACTCTCCGGTACGTCAACTCTTATTCACTTCAATCTACCAAAAGCCGGTATGGTATCTTTGAATTTGTATGATATCATGGGAAGACAAGTGGCAGAGATATTAAATGGACAAAGACCCTCAGGAAGAAATGAGGTAACATGGAACACCGAAAAAATACCTGCCGGTATATATTTCTATAATTTAGAATTAGATGGGATAAACGAAAGCAGTAAAGTTACTTTTATAAAATAGACCCTTTTAGGATTAGTAGCAAAGAAGTAAAATGAGCAGGGATTAAGGATTAGTATTATAGCTATGAAGAACAGCAAGGATTAAGAAGAAACACTTACCGCTTTATCCCTAATCCTTGAACGACTAACTTGCCCTACTTCTAATCCTACTATTATCTCTGTGACTCTGTGTGAGAAATTTGTTTTGTTAATCTTGTGTAATCTCGTGGTTTCTATATATTTAATTCATGTCCAAATTAAAAATAAAAGTAAAACCATCATCGAATAAAAACAAAATCTTAAAAATGGGAAACGGCACTTTTAAAATCTGGATAAAGAGCGCGCCCGAAAAGGGTAAAGCCAATAAAGAACTACAAAAATACTTGAAGAAAATTACAGGAATTAAGGTTAAAATAGTTTCGGGACTTACCTCGGAAAACAAAACAATCGAATTTGATATCGAAAAAAAGAAATTTATCAAAAAACTGGAAAAACAACTATAAACTAAAAAGTTGAACCACAGAGAACACAGAAATTTTTAATGTTGTTTTTACCAAATCCCAACCCCCAAATCCAAAATCCCAAAATATGGACGCGGATAAACGCAGATTTCAAGGATTTTATTTTTGTTTTTTTAACTCAAAACGCTGCACTCTAAACACAAAACCTCGCCAAAAACCTTGACAAGCTTAAAGTTTTCGTTAATTTTTAACATATAATTTAAACATAAAAAATCAGGGAAATATTTATGGAAAAGTTTTATAAATTTTTAATTGTTATTCTAATAATTTCTATTGCTATACCTAACTGCCATAAAAACAGCTGGCCCAGAACACCATCTCCTCCTTCTGGTACTTCCCTCGGCACCATCAAGGATACACTACTCTTCATAGCCTCAACGACTGATCCGGACGGAGATGATATTGCTTACCAATTTGACTGGGGAACAGAAATCGATTCAAACTGGAGTGATTTCCTTAATTCAGGAGATTCAATCACTGTAACGCACTGCTGGCAGGATACAGGGCACTATAATCTACGCGTCAGAGCCATAGATATAAAAGAAAAAGTGTCGAGGTGGTCTGACCCACATTTGTTGACTATCGTAATCAGTATTGCTCCGAATATTCCCTCAATCTTTTCAGGACCTAACAGCGGATATGTTAATTATTTTTATACTTTTAGTGCAACAGCGACTGACCCGGATGGAGATAGTATATCTTACCAGTTCGACTGGGGAGACGGCAGTTTATCTGACTGGACTTCTTATGTCCCAAGTGGGGATTCAGTTCGAATGGATCATTCCTGGTCATCCGAAGGGACATATGAAGTGAAAGTGAAAGCAAAGGATAAGTATGGATTAGAATCGGGCTGGTCCCCCGAACACTCAATAACCATATCGATCGCACCAAATTTACCTCCAGAGGTACCAGATACTCCTTCAGGACCATCGAATGGTTACGTAGCAAGCATTTATATGTTCACAACAGCAACAACTGACCCGAATGAGGATAGCATATCTTACCAGTTCGACTGGGGGAACAGTTTTAGTTCGGGATGGAGTAGTTATGTATCAAACGGACAATCTGTTTCCATAGGCCATGCTTATTCATCCCCGGGTATATATTCCGTTACTGCAAAGGCAAAAGATGTAGATGGTGCGGAATCAGATTGGTCGGACGGGTATCAAATCACAATATCGAACATCCCCAATAATCCTCCCAACATACCCGTGATACCCTCCGGACCATCAAATGGATATGAAGACAGTACCTATAATTTTTCTGCTGTTACCACTGATCCGGATGGAGACAGTATATCCTATCAGTTCGACTGGGGGGATACTAATTTATCTGCATGGAGTAATTATGTATCAAGTGGGCAATCTGTTTCTTTGAATCATTCCTATTTGTCCGCAGGAATATATTCTCTCAAAGCAAGGGCAAAAGATAAGGATGATGCGGAATCAGATTGGTCGGACGGACATCAAATCACAATATCGATTAACAACAACCCTCCCAATATACCAGCGGAACCAACTGGACCCTCAATGGGACATGAAGACAGCACATACACTTTCTTCACCTCTACGACTGACCCGGATGGAGATAGCATATCTTACCAGTTCGACTGGGGGGATGATAGTTTATCACCGTGGAGCCCTTACATACCAAGTGGTGATTCGGTTCAAATGAATTATTCCTGGTCTTCAGAAGGAAGATACGAAGTAAGAGTAAAGGCAAAGGATAAGTATGAGATAGAACCGGGTTGGTCAACCGAACACTCTATAACAATCATAAGGATGAAATGGGCTTTCGCAACCGGAGACCAGGTGCAATCTTCCCCGGCTATAGGCTCAGATGGAACAATCTATGTAGGATCTAAAGACAACAATTTATATGCAACATACCCAAATGGAATAGAAAAATGGAGTTTTGCAACCGGAGGTGATGTGGTCTCCTCTCCTGCAATAGGCAGCGATGGCACCATTTACGTGGGCTCCGATGACAAAAACCTCTATGCAATAAACCCGGATGGAACCCAGAAATGGGCTTTTTTAACCGACGATGAAGTGTGGTCTTCTCCTGCTATAGGCTACGATGGAACCATCTATGTAGGTTCAACAGATGGCAATCTCTACGCTATAAACCCGGACGGAACCCAGAAATGGGCTTTTTTAACCGACGGCTCTTTGAGCCACTCCTCTCCCGCAATAGGTTCAGATAGCACCATCTATGTGGGTTCCCAGGATAACAATCTCTACGCTATAAACCCGGACGGAACCCAGAAATGGGCTTTTTTAACTAACGGTAGTGTTATTTCGTCCCCTGCTATCGGAAATGACAGCACTATCTATGTGGGATCCTGGGATCATAATCTCTATGCAATAAATTTGGACGGAACCGAGAGATGGACGTTTCCAACAGGAAATCGCATAAACTCCTCTCCTGCTATAGGCTACGATGGAACAATCTACGTAGGTTGCTGGGATCACGGGTTATACGCGATAAACCCGGATGGAACCGAGAAATGGATATTCTCTGCCGGAAGTTCTGTACTTTCGTCCCCTGCCATCGGAAATGACGGCACCATCTATGTGGGTTCCTATGATTATAATCTTCACGCGATAAATCCAGATGGAACACAAAAGAAGATATTCCTAACAAATGGTGTTATAATATCAGCTCCCACTATAGAAAATGATGGGACTATATATGTGGGATCCTGGGATAATTATATATATGCCTTTTTGGGTTCTTCAGGAAGTCTCGCCAATACTCCCTGGCCAATGTTCCATCACGATTTAAAACACACAGGAAGAGCAGGAGAACCCTGAGAGAAACAATAAACAACACAAAAAACAACGAGGACTATGAAAAAGGAGAAGTTTTAATAATATATATTTAATAGAGAATTATTTCTCTAAAAATTCTCTTATACGTCGATTGAATATATCCGGAGAAATTAGAGCAATCGAATGAGCACCCAAACCTTTTTCAAAAATATGATATTCGGCATCCGGGTATAATTTTTTCATTCCGTTAAAATACTTCATCATAATATCATCTTCGGCAACAGTAAGGAGTATATCCCCTTTCCAGCCAGATAAATCATTTGATTTGAAATCATAATTTCTCACAAAGTCTATCATAAGATCTATGTGCGTTATTATCTTTCCTTTTGTAAGCCTTGCTTTTAACTCTTTAAAATAGCCCTTATACCATTCAAGCCATTCAGTTGAATTGTGATGCAATTCTTCTTTATCCGGTTTAGCCAATAATTTGAATATTAGCTCGGTTAAGAAGGAAGGCAAAATTCTGAATAATGTGAAATCATTATGGTAATAAGAAATCTCACGCGAAGGGTAAAAGGTGTGAGCCAGTATTGCTTTATCGATAATAGTAAAATAATCCCTTAAGAAACACTGCGCAATCAATCCACCTTCGCTGTATCCCATGACATTTACTCTGTCTATATTTTCCGTTGTTAATATTTTGTAAAGCGCATCTGAAGATTTTTTCATTTCCGGAATATTCAAAACCGGGCACGTGGGCGCTATTACCCGATAATCTTTTTCAAATTCCACAATTTGATGTATCCACATATCGAAATCAGCATAACCACCGTGAAGCAACAACAAAACTTCCTTGCCTTTTTCCGAGTCAAAATACTTCCATTTAGTATTATTTATAAGTACACTTTTTTGAGAATGATATTTTTCAAAATTTTCTATAAACTTTTTTTGCGTATCTGGTATTTTTGAGTAAAACCGCCTTATTCTTGAATTAAACATTTATATTATCCTTATCGTCATTTATTATTTAATTCTTTTAAAATACCTCTTAAATTTATAACTTATTATAAACTATAAACGGTCGGGTCTTCTACCCCTGCCTCCTCAAAACCTTTCTTCCGCAAAATACAACTATCACACTCACCGCAGGCTCGTCCTTCTTGATCCGGGTCATAACAACTGTGAGTTAGACTGTAATCAACACCTAACTTTATTCCCTTCTTTATTATTTCAGCTTTCGACAACGATATAAGCGGAGTATGAATTTTTATTCTATTCCCCTCTACCCCACTCTTCGTTCCCAGATTAACCGCTTTTTCGAAAGCTTCTATAAATTCGGGCCTGCAATCAGGATAACCCGAATAGTCGATTGCGTTAACACCAATAAATATATCGATTGCACTCAAAACCTCAGCCCAACCGAGAGCAAGACTCAAAAAAATAATATTACGGGCAGGAACGTAGGTAACGGGAATTTCTTCTCCTATATCTTCTACTTTTCCCCTTTTTGGAACAGGAATATCATCGGTCAATGCCGAACCCCCAAAAGAAGATAGATCAATATCTAAAATAAGGTGTTCTTTTACACCCATCTTGCCAGCGATCTTCTTTGCCGCATCAATCTCAAAATGATGCCTTTGCCCATACCGAAAGCTAATCGCGTAAACCTCATATCCTAAATCTTTTGCAATCGCGAGAGTAGTTGAAGAATCAATGCCACCACTCAACAAAACTACTGCTTTCTTACTCAACTTACTTCCCCCGTATAGCCAGAGGCCATAGAATCTTATGCAGTTGAAGTTGAAGACGAACCTTTAATTTGTCTTTTAAAATCCACTGCGCCAGTTCTGCCGGATTCATTTTTTCTTTAACCGGAGACATAAGCATTTTGACTTTATCTTTTAACTTTTTATCAGTTATAACACTCTTCGCCCAATCATAATCCGACTTTTCAGCAATTACAAATTTAACCTCGTCCTTTGGCTCTAACCTGTTTAGATTGTCCCAATCAATTTTACCGCTTTCACCGCTTGATGGACATTTTATATCCATAATTATTGTAGCTTTATTTGATATGACACTTATATCTTTAGTTCCATTTGTCTCGAGCAGAACGCTAAAACCTTTATTAACAAGGAAATCAACAAGAAAAGGGGTCTTATTTTGAATAAGAGGTTCTCCTCCTGTAATTTCAACGTAAGGGCATTTATATTTTTTTACTCCCTTAAGGATTTGTTCAACAGATATTTCTCTACCTTCTTCGTAAGCGTACTTAGTATCGCAATAAGTACATCTAAGGTTGCAACCTGTTAATCTTACAAAAACGAAAGGAATCCCGGAAAAAGAAGATTCGCCCTGAATGGAATAAAAGATTTCATTAACTTTAAGCAATTCATCTCTCCGAATACTTTACACCGTAATTTGCGGATTCCCATACTATTACCTCGATCATATCAATTTTATCAGGCAAAAGTTCTTTCATTTCAACATAAACGTATTTGGCGATATTTTCCGCGGTCGGATTTTCCTTATCAAAAGGGCTTATCTGATTAAGACATCGGTGATCGAACCTCCCTATCACGGAATCTGCTTTTTTCTTTAAGTCCTTAAAGTCTATAGTCATACCTATTTCATCGAGCCAGTCAGTTTCGACTTCCACCCTCACCTTCCAGGTATGTCCATGTAACTCTCCGCATAAACCCTTATAATTTCTTAATTGATGAGCCGCCGAGAAGTTCGTATCTACAAACGTTTTATACATTGATTTTTTATTTCCCATATTTTAACCTCAGTTTAGTATAAATCTGCCTGTAGATTTGTCAAGCTCCTCGTTTAACCATGAAACAAACGAAAGACCCAAAAAAACATTTACCACAGAGCACACAGAGAAAAGATAAAACACAGAGGACACAGAGAAAAAATATAGTGTTGTCTAAAATCCACCAACACACCCAGCCACTAAAAAATCAACTAAATTATTAACAACAAATAGCACGAATAACACAAATAAATTAAAAGAATTATTTGTTAATTTAAAAAATGAAATATTCTCTTATAGCATTCGTGTAATTTGTGTGATTCGTTGTTGAACTTAGATTCTACTTCTTCGCCTTTAGCTGTTATTAAAAAAACAAAAAAAAATGCGCCCTTTGTGTCTTTGTGGCAAAAAACAGGTATTGACAAATAACAAATAATGACAAAATTAAAAATAATGAATATGGAAAAGATATACAACAAAATCATTGAAGAAATAAAAAAATATTTCAAAGAAAATAATCTTACGCGGGCGGTAATAGGGATGAGCGGAGGTATAGACTCGAGTCTTACAGCTTTACTTACAAGTCAAGCAATAGAAAAAGAAAACATCGATTGTATTTCTATGCCGACGGAATTCACCTCAGAAGCCAGCAAAAAAGATGCTCAAAAACTCTGTAAGAATCTTTCTATTATTCTTAGTGAATTCGACATAACTAAGATTTTCGATATTTATATGGAAACACTCGCCAAAAAATTTATTATTAAAGGAATTAATATCCCCGAAGAAAATCTCCAGGCAAGAATCAGAGCAAACCTGCTGATGTACGTAGCGAACAAAAAAAACGCCCTCGTGATTGCGACCGGGAATCGTTCGGAAATCTTGACCGGTTATTGTACTCTCTATGGTGATACAGTAGGCGCTATTGCCCCGATTGGAAATCTTTACAAAACAGAAGTATATGAACTCGCAAAATGGATAAATAAAAATAAAGGCAATTTAATACTCCAATCGATAATAGAAAAAGCTCCTTCGGCGGAATTAAATAGAAACCAAAAAGACGAAGAAGAACTCTTACCTTATAAAATACTCGATCCTATTCTAAAACTTTATGTCGATGAGAGTAAAAGCAAAGAAGAAATTATAAACGCGGGTTTTAAAGAAGAAAACGTAGAAAAAACAATTAATCTTATTAAATCAACATATTTCAAACGTATCAAACTCCCGGTAATTATTGAAATCGAATAAATAATTAATGAGTATATGGGAATATGGGTGTATGAGTTACAAATTAAAACCGTTATATAACATATTATTTTTAACTATTTCCCTTAAAAACACATAATCTCATTTACTCATCTACTCATTTACACAAACCCTTAATGATTCCCGTTGCGTTTGAGACCCAATTTATCCCTTTACACTTAAGCCTTTCAAATCCTCCGAATCTATTCAGTCCAATTTTAGCAGAAAGATTAAAAAGTCCATCTATAGTATATACAGCCCAACGCCCTATACAGTAAGGATTATCTGTCTCACGAGGAGTCGATATAAAAGCTTTTTCATAACCTACCTGTCCTGCAAATTCTCTTTCCTCTTTTCTTATTCTGCCAAAAGGATAAGAAAGATATTTAACTCTCTCCCCTATTTTATCGGATATTGTTTCTAAAGATACTTTCATGTCCTCTTTTACCAAATCAACTGGACTGCGTGAATAATCGGGATGAAGATGAGAGTGAGAACCAATCGTTATGCCATATCTATACATTTCCTGTATCTTACTCCAGGAAAGATGTGTGAATGATTTACCTAACGTAATTTCCCATTCATTTTTCTTTCCGGCGTAACCGGAAACCACAAAAATAATAGCCGGAACATTCTCCTCTATAAGAATAGGAAAAGCAAACTTATATAAATCGACAAATCCATCATCGAAAGTCAGTAAAACCCCAGAATCCGCTTTAAAAAATTCATCAGGACTGAGAAATTTTATACCCTTACTTTTTATAAATTTTAAGTGTTTTCTGAAAGCATCAGGAAAAACAATCGACCCGTAAGGAGAGAAAGTCTTAGATATATTATGGTAGAGAAGGATCGACTTCATAATAAAAATTCAAAATTTCCTTCGCGACTTTATCCCAGGAGTATTTCTGAACTGTTTTAAGGCCTCCCTCGACCAAATTGTGACACAGATTTTTATCTCCAAAGAGCCGAATAACTTTTTCGGCGATTTCCTTTGAATTCGCTGGGGTTACAAGAATACCATTCTTACCATCTTCAACTACACATCTATAACCGGGAATATTTGAAGCAATTACGGGAGTCTCCGTTGCCATAGCTTCTAACAAAACAATACCAAAACTTTCCCCGCTAATAGCCGGAGAAACAAATATGGAAGCCTTACTGAAAATATCAGGTAAAGCAGAGGGTTCAACAAACCCTAAAAAATCAATCGAATCTTTAACCTCCAAAGGAACATTCATCTTCATCTCTTTATAACCCCCACCCGCAACAGTAAGTTTTGCTTTTGGGAACTCTTTTTTAATACGAGATAAAGCGTTGATCAAAAATTGCAATCCTTTTCGCGGTTCTATCCTTCCAACAAACAATATTTCAAAAGGATTTTTTTTCTTTCCTGAATTTTTAAATCTATTGGGATCTACTCCGTTAGGAATTATTCTATAATCACCCGGAAAATATTTAGCAATAGAATCCCTCGCGGTTACCGAAACAGCAATTTTCCCGTGAATTCTTTTAAAATAATGCTTTAAATATTGTTTGGAAATTTGATACAAATTAGAAGATTCAAAAGTCGGATGGAAAGTAAATATATTTGTCTTCCTGGATACTTTAAGCGAAAGAAGAGGTAGGGTCGGAGCAATTATACCATGAATATGAATAACATCATAATCGTTTACGACATTTGAAAGCTTTGAAAGATCGACCCATCCCGTAACCCTGGCATTAGACTGATTCATAGGAATTACCATAGATTTACCCAGACGAATAACCCTTCTCTCGTCGGGCTTCAACTCTCCCTCTATATCCGCTGTAAGTATCGAAACTTTATGACCCATGTTCTCAAATTCGTTCGCAAGATGGTATATATGTTCTGTAATACCTCCAATATGGGGATAATAAAAATCCGAGACGAAAAGAATTTTCATTTCCAAATTCTCTGAAAAACAAACCATTGAAAAGGATACATTCTTATACCCTTTTCCATTAGATTAATAACTTCCTTTAATATTTCATCGGGCGAATCAAAATCCTCCGGATAAATAGGAGGAAAAACTATACCCGAATAACGCTTTACGCTTTTCCCGAGCGCTGAAACCCCTACTAAAATGGGCGCGCCTGTTTTTTTAGAAAGCAAAGCGGTTCCTCTCGGAATTGAAGCCTTACGATTAAAAAATTCACTCGTTGAACCTGAATCCGTGATATCCCTGTCTCCAACCAAAACAACTATTTCATTATTCTTTAAAACTCTCATCAATCGAAAAGGCAATTTCTTGCTCTCAAGGGGCAACAATTTACTTCCAAAACGCCCTCTATAACGTTTATAGAACTTAAAGAAATCAACACCAGGACCTTTAGTTTCCGCAACGGAATTAATAGGAAAACCCAGGCTCGCAAGATATATGCCTGCCAATTCCATCCCCCCCACATGGCAGGAAACAATAATTACACCTTTTTTCTTCTTTAATTCTTTTTCAATAAAATGTTCTCCCTCGATATCTATAATCGACTTCATATATGTTCTACTCATATTGGGTACATTGAGAATATCGCCATACACTTTCATAAAATTGATAAAAACTTTCTTTACGTCTTTTTTTTCAGCCTTACCTAAAACTGCTACTAAATTTTCTTCTATGATTTTCCTTCTATCCGAAGAGAAATAAAACCATAAAGTCCCAGCTGCTTTTGCCAAAAACTCCCGCAAGAAACCGGGAGTGAACCTCAAAAACTGAGTCATGAAAAGCATAAAGATTTTCATCATAATCAATAATCTGTGGAGCCGAATCCACCATCCTCTCTCTTAGTATTCTTTAAATCTTCCACCTCAACTAAATCGATCCTCTCCACCTTGGAAATAATTAACTGAGCTATTCTGTCTCCTTTTTTAATCTCAAAATCTTTTTTACCAAAATTAAAAAGAATAACTTTGATTTCACCCCTATAGTCAGAATCTATAGTTCCGGGTGAATTTAATACTCCGATACCCAATTTTGAAGCAAGACCGCTCCTCGCCCTAACTTGTCCTTCATATTCAAAAGGTATTTCTAAGGATATTCCCGTAGGAATCATTCTAAAATCACCAGGAGCTAAAAAGCAATCCTCCGAAGCATGTAAATCCAGACCTGAACTACCTTCAGTCTGATAAGTGGGAAGCGGCAGGTTTTCATTTAGTTTTTTTATTTTTATTTTTAAAGACACACAAACCTTCCATTGAAACATCCATAATTCCCCGTCAGGAACCCGAAGATATTATTTCTTTTTTCCGATATCATTGTTCAGCTACATTAACCCCATTTAATCCCACATACTGATCAAGCGCGTCCTGTAATATATCCAATCCTTCTTCCAAAATTTCAGGATTAAGATAGCGAAAATCAATCAAAACTTCCCCTTCGTCCTCATATGCATCAGAGTGAAAAAAAACTGAAGGCGCCAGGAAAACCGTTCGTTTATCACGATTATATTCGCATAATAACCATTCCACAAAGGTGTTTGCGTTCGGCACGGGCAACTTCAGAAAAACTGAAGAAATATTTTTAGAATAAGTCGCCAAAACATCCTTTCTGTTATCAAGAAAATTATTTATTATAGTTCTATTCTGTTTTAGCTGTGCTAATCGATTCTTCAATATACTGGAATAATTTCCAAGAAAATAGTCAATCAAAGAGAGGTCATATGGCGTTACAGGAAATAGATCTTTCGCTATAACTTCAATTTTCGAAGGTAAGGTCGCATGAAAAGCAATTATAGTCAAATCCCCCAGAGAAAGGTCTCGTAAAAAACTATTGATTCTTACTACTCTTTCATTATTAAGAGAAATATCTTTCAAGAAAATTAAATTTCCTGTATCAGGAATTAAATGGTTAAGAGTCTCATCAACAGCCAGAAATAACTGATAATTACGAGATAAGAAAAGCATTCTCTCCAGACTCTCTCTTGGATACATAATACTTCCTGAAAAACCGGGCTCAGAAAAATAAAACAACTTGGATCTTGGGGTTAACACATCTTCCACATCTCTTCTCAAAGGTAAATCAAAATCTTCCGCGGAACTTGTTTCTATAAATTTAGTATTCAAGGAAAGAACATCCGCATATTGTTTTATAAAATAAGGAACCGGAGCCGGAGTTAATATTTCATCCCCAATATCAGTCATAGCAAAAAGAACCAGATAGTAAGCGGAAAATCTGTTAGGAAGAATCAATAGTTTATAATCATCCGTCAGCCCAAAGTACAATTTTAATCTTCTTATAATTTCTTCTTCGGTAACAAATTTGATATCACTTAAATGATGTTTATTAATAGAGTCTACAGAAAACAGATTTATAATCTGAACATTACGATTCATAAAATAGAAAAATCTATCTTTGTAAAAATTAAAAAGAAATGAATCGTACAAAGAAAACCTTCTTGAATTGTAAGTTTCACCAAGAGACATTATCTTCCTCTCCCAATACTGTAAGATTAAATCTATCCGGCTTCAAGTACTCCCGATTAATAAGCTTAATTTCTTCCATAGTAACACTATCTATCCTTTTTAGAAGAGAATCTATTGAAGAACGCTTTCCTTTATATATCTCTTCTTTCACATTCCTTTCCATTCTGTTTCCGCTGTTTTCTAAAGATATCATAATGTTACCTCTCAATCTTTCTTTCGCGCTTTCAACTTCTTCTTTGGTAAAATTGAGTTTCTCCAATAAATCCCGCGTTGCTTTCAAAGCACGAGGCAATTTATCTCCATCAGTAGAAAAATAAATACCGAAAATTCCGGTATCACTAAAAAATTCATTAAAAGCCGAAACTTCATATACATAACTCAATTCTTGACGTAACTTCTGAAACAAACGAGAACTCATACCGGAACCCAGAATGGTTCCTGAAATCAAAAAAGCAAAACGCAAATCATGATTATAGTGCAAAGAAGGAAAAGAAAGAGCTACATATTTATGGTTTAATTCTGGTTTTGGTATAGTATTTACCTTCTTGCTTTTTATGGAAAAAGATTTTCTCTTAAAAGAATTACCTTCCTTTTTGCTTATTTTTTTGCCAACCAAATCACATAAATTATCATGATCGACTTTACCGGCTGCAGATACAAAAATCCTATCTGATGTCCAATTTTTATCGCAAAATTCGATGATATCTTCACGTTTTATACTTTGCACGGTTTCAAGATCGCCCAAAATCAATCTGGACAATGGATGTTTTTCCCCGAAAGTACTCTTAAAAGCATAATCGAAAAGCAAACTTTCGGGAGAATCTTTAAACATCTTAATTTCCTGTAAAATAACTGACCGTTCTTTATCCAATCCATCTTTGGGAAATTGAGGGTTTTCTATCAAATCGGCAAGTATATCGAATGCCAGATCAACTTCTTCCGGAAGAATATGAGAATAAAAAGAAGTCCACTCCCTGGAAGTTGAAGCATTTAAATATCCGCCCTTTGATTCTATAGCAAGAGAAATTTCCTTTTCGCTGCGATTTTCTGTACCTTTAAAGACCGAATGTTCGATAAAATGAGATATCCCAATTTTTTCTTCCTCTTCATCCCGGGAACCAACAGATATATAAATTCCAAGCACAGTAGAAAGCGCTGAAGGAATAAATTCAGAACATACCGTAACCCCCGAAGGCAAAACATTTTTTTTATAATTATCCATCACACCTAACCTATTTTTAAAAATCTTAAACTTATAAACACTTTACAAACAAAACCCTCTAAACATTTATTCTTCCTCATAATAACGCGCTTGACAATATATGTCAATGGAAAAAACATCATATCCGGGAAAATCCGTGCTTCCTTTTAGTATTTATGTATACAACTCCATAAAAATAAAAGAATAAATATTGAAGAAAACTTTTATTGTTAATTCATTCTCAGTTCTTAATTCTCAAAATTTTCTTTATACCTAACAATAGACAAAAACAAACAGATATTATCAAACCGATCGAATATAACAAAAGAGATAAATTAAATATTCTTGATTCATAAACAAAATGGACTTCATGCTTGCCCTCAGGCATAAAAACACCATAAAAGATATAGTTAGCCCTGTATATTTTCTCTTTTTTACCGTCTATATAACATTTCCAATCTGAATGATAATTCTCCCTGACAATAAGAAAAGCCGCTTTATCGGTTTTAACATTTAGAACCTTCTCATTTGCTATAATTTTATTAATATTCACCTCACCACTACCCTGCGACAGAATGATTTCAGGCTTTTCCTCCAGAAAAACAATATTTCCCGGTATAAACGCCGGAGATAAAATTTGACTTAATATTTCTTCAGCGCTGTCGATTACAATATAATCGTATATAAGAGAAGCCCGCGGTAAAAAATCTTTGTTTTCCAAAACCTGGTATTCCCTACCCGTAAACGCAACATTAAAATTCGAATAGAATCTGTTAAATTCTGCCACAGCCGCTTTAACTCTCTCATCATAACGAGTCAAATCCTCTGGCAGCCTCGGGCCTACTATGTATTTAACGTTCAGCATAGATAACAAGTGAGGATATTTCATTAGATTTCCGGGAGTAAATATAACACTTTCACCGGCTCCGATAAATTCCTGATATCTTTTTGGAGGATTCGGACTCATTCCCGATATATTTTGGATTTCATGATATTGGAAATATCCGGATTTTCCGTTTTCGTAATTAAGAGGAAAAACGCGGAAAAAACCATTATCTTTCTTTATATAATTAGTTACATCGTCGGCGGAATAATAACGCGTGGGAGCAGGAACGGAAGAAAGATACTTACGGTCTACTGCCCACTGATCAAGAATTAAAACTACAGCAAGAATAGGAATTGCAACGCCGAAACTCAATTTACGTTTTATAATTGCTATAATTAGCCCTCCGTTTATTATAAAAAGAAGAGAACTAATCCATAAACTCTTTTTAAAATTTCCGAAATTCTGCTGCATAAGAAAGATTTTCTGCTGCAAGCTTCCTCTACCCATAATCCCCATCCACGCATTTCCGAAATGGCTTTTCATTGCCTGTAAAACGCTTACATCTCCAAGACTCACAATAATAGCCACGAGCAAAATTACTCCCGCCGCAGAAACCAAAAATATAAAAGCTTTTCTTTCCGTTTCATCATCCTTCTTCCTTACAAGATCCATCACAACCTGAGCGCCAAAACCTGAAAGTACGGCAACGCCAAAAGTCGTAAGGAAGAAAAACATCGAAGGACCTCTGAATTTATTTGCCATTGGGAGTAAGTAATACAATCTAAATAAGGGAGTGTTTTTACCGAGCGCGAGCAGCAAAGTTATTCCGGTAAAACACGCAAAATATAGTATTATATTTTTTTTCTTTCTATACAGAAATGCCAGACCAAAAAGCATTAAAGGAAGTATACCAAGATACCTGGAATCGAGTTTGAAAAAATTTTCTCCCCAGTAATTCTCTAAAATACCGGAGAAATGAGGAACAATAAGGTTGAAAAGTTCAGAGGTGGGAAGAGACCAGGAAGTCGAATATTCATAACCTCTTGCAACCCCTCTGGCTCCATAATCAAGAGAAAGAAAAGCAGGAAGAAGCTTTACGGAAAGAATCAGTGCAATTAAAATCCCACCTATTGCAAAAAAACCGGACGATTTCAAAACTCCGTTTAACTTAATCTCTTTTCTCCTACTAAAAATCTCATAAATAAAATATACGCATACGCTTATCATAGACCAATAGTCGATCTGGACCTGTCCGGCAAGCAGCATCAATCCGGTAATTCCGCCGAACAAAATAAAATAAAAAGGTTTTTTCCTGTCTAATGCCCTATGTATAAATAAAAAAGAAAAAGGAAGAACTATTACTCCTATCGACCTGCCGAGGTGCCCACCATGAGTCGTGGTAATCAGCTGTCCTGCAAACATAAAGGTAACCGCCCCGAGCATCGAAGCAAGATGAGATAATTTGTATTCCCGCAGTAACAACCACATTCCCAGCCCTGCTAGAAAAATATGAATTATAAAGAGTACAGTATGCACCAAGTGGTAGGGCAAAATAAAGTAAATTAAATTCAAAGGATACAGAATACCGCCCGCTCCTTTTGAAACCATCGCGGGATAACCGCTGAAATTATACAAATCCCACATCGGAATCCTATGATTTAGTTTTATGTAATCAAAATTCGTTTTCAGATTGGGATATCCCGATACCAACCAGTCCGACCCATGAATCATTTTCCGTGGTGTTAAAAAACCGCCGAAATAAATAAGGGCCAATGCAAAAAATAAAAATATTATTATTTTATCTTTTTTTTCTTCCCATAAAACATTAAGATCCATTAAAACCCTCCCTCTATTATAATTTTATTATATTGACTCCCCGGATTTTCCATATAATTATGTTTAAATATAATAAATAATCAACCCTTTTTAGAGAAAAGTCTTACGAGAAACACCCGGAGAGGGCTTCAATAATTCGGTATAGTTTTTTCCCGTGTTTTAAAAAAATACGCAAAAGCCTTGACATACAGTATAAAAAGCTTATTTTTTAAATGCCTGGTAAAAAACCCATGCTTTAAGTTAAAAAAATATGTATCAAATAACTAAAATTCTATATTTTGCAAAATGAGTCAGGGAGTCAGAAAAGGTTCATTTTTTTCTTTAATCGGATATGGTCTCGCGGGCGTGTTCCTCGCTCTATTTCACGCGTTTTCCGGAAGATGGCTCGGAGTCGAAAATTACGGATTGTTGAATGTACTCCTTTCTTATATAAATATCGCGACCGCTTTTGTGGCTGCCGGTATAATGGAATGCGTCACTCGTTATATTTCCTTTTACAGGGCAAGAACCGAGGAAGAAAAAGAAACAGAAGTAATACAAACATCTTCGATGCTTTTTCTGCTTTTATTCTCTATAGTTATTATAATATCTTTCCTTACTAAAGAACTAATTCTTAAAAATCACTTCAACAATAATATTATGATATTTTACCAATTCCTGCTGGGAACGGTTTGTTTATCTGTCTTTCGTTACTATAACGGACTTTTAAAAGGTTACAGGAAATTTGAATTATTTTCTACAGGCAACGCAATCCAAGCTTTCTTAATGTTTCTCACTCTCTATTTTTTTATAAAATTTTTAAGACTAAACGAAATGACAGCCGGATGGAGCATAGCCATAGCCTCATTATTAGTCATTATTTTTTATCAACTCTCTTTGAAAGTCAATTTTTTCCCGAATTTAAAAAATATTAAAACTCTCAATTGGGATATAATTAAGTTTATTCTTGCGGCTACCTTTATATCACTTATGAATATCTGGCTTTTCCGAGCCGGACCTATTTTGTTGAAAACATTTGGGGAAAGTGAAGCTGATAAACTCGCCGGGCTTTTCGGCGCAATAGTTATGCCGTTAAATCTCCTGAGAATTGTCGTAATGTCCTTACAGGCAGGCCTTTACCCAAACTTGAGTAGAGCATACTCGATTAAAAATAAAAATTTAATAAATAGATATATATTAAAGAGCTTTGCAATCATCATAGGAATCATATCTTTTGTATTAATCGCTTATTATTTCTATGGACCCCAGATAGTTTTATTAATATACAAAAAACAAGAATTCATGGTATCAAGGTTAGACACTACTTTATTAGCTCTTGTTTATTCTTTTTATTTTCTCGGTCTCCATCTTACTAAAATACTGATGGCAAGGAAAACTCCGGGATATTCATCTCTCTCTTTAGCGATAGGAATTACCGGAATGTTTGTCGTACTCTCAACTATCGACCTTCCTCCTTTTAAATTGGTAGGAGTAAGCCTGCTGGTATGCAATTTTCTATATTCTGTAATTCAAGGAATTTTCTTTCTGATTATTAAAACTAAAAAGGTGAAATAAAACCGTATAATTTGGACCAAATATTTTTATCTATTATTCTTTGTTTTTTATAATTTTTTTATAAATTTCACGATGCTTTATAACAAGCTTTCGTGCAGACCAATTATTAACAACTCTTTCCCGTGCAAATTTTCCTTTTTTCTTCAACAAATTAATATCCTTAAGAGCTAAATTGATTTTTTGGGCTATATCATCCGGATTCCCCGGATCCATTAAAAAACCAACATCTTCATCGATTATCTCCGGTAATCCTCCTACCCTGCTGGCTGCGATAGCCTTTCCGCATGCCATCGATTCGAGAGCAGCAATGGAAGTAGCTTCCATAAGTGAGGGTATAACGATTAAATCCGCGGAAATAAGCACTCCAGGCATCTTCTCATTGGGAACAGAACCTAAAAAGGTTACTTTCTCATCCATATTGAGTTCTTTAAGTCTTTTTTCTATCTTTTGCCGCAGGGGACCGTCTCCCGCAATCACCAATCTAATATTTTTCTCCGAAGAAATTTTTGGCATTGCTTCTATTAAGAAATGTACACCATTTTTCTCCACAAGACGCCTGGGACAAACCAACAGGTATTCATCCTTATTTTTGTCAATAGCAGGTTTCCTTTCCGGGGAAAATAATTCAGTGTCTACCGGATTAGTAAGAGCTTCTATCTTTTTACCGGGAACTAAACCTTGCGCAATATCTTTAATTTCTTTACTCGCGGCAAAAACATAATCCGCTCTTTTTATTCCCCATCTAAGATATTGCTTGAACAAAATTTTCTTTGAGACTTTTATAAAATGAGAACTATGTAAAGTTAGAACAAAAGGTTTATTTTGAAAAAGTTTTGCAAACATACAGGGCAATATCGAAGCAATATCATGTCCGTGAACAAGATCCGTTTTTTTTGAACTTTTTAAAAAAACTATAAGGGAAAAGATAGTAGTCAAAACCCAGCCAATTAAGTTTTTCCCGAAAAAAGGCGTTCTTCTTATTAAAATATCATCATAAATTTCAGTTTTAAAAGTTTTAAGAGAATTAGAAGTAACGACTTCGACCTTATCTCCCAATCTTGTAAATCCACGCGCAAGATTCAAAATATGCACTTCCATCCCCCCCACCTCCGGATAAAAATACATTCCGTTAAATAGAATCTTCATCAAGCTATATTGCCTTTGTAAAGAATTCTCCAATTGCTTTTAGAATTCTATCACTCGCTTTGCCATCACCATAAGGATTTTTATCTTTTATCATTTTCTTGCGTTTGCTTTTATTTTCGAGTAGCGATGTAACTTCTTCTACTATTTTATTTTCATCTGTTCCGAGAAGTTTAGAAACCCCAGCTTCGACTCCTTCCGGACGTTCGGTCTTATTTCTCAAAATAAGTACCGGAGCATTAAAAGAAGGCGCTTCTTCCTGAATGCCGCCGGAATCCGTCAAAACGATATAAGATTTTGACAAAAGAAAAACCATATCTTTATAGCGAACCGGACCAATCAATTTCACGTTCGTCAAATTACCAAGAATTCGGTCAGCCGGTTTTTTAACATTTGGATTAGGGTGTACAGGATAAACAATGACAACATCTTGCCTCTCAGCTATTTTCTTGACAGCTTTAAATATATTTTCAACCTGTTCCCCGAAACTTTCTCTTCTATGACAGGTAAAAAGAATTAATTTTTTATCCTCCGGTACTAATTTCTTTATATTTTTTTCCGGTTTCGTATTATTTATAATCCATTTCAGAGAATCTATTCCGGTATTACCGGTCACATATATTCTTTCTTTAGGCACACCACATTCAATTAAATTATTTTTTGACCACTCTGTCGGAGAAAAAAGCAAATCGCTAATATCATCGATAAAAACTCTATTTAATTCCTCCGGAAAAGGCTGATACTTATCAAACGTTCTAAGCCCCGCTTCAACGTGACCAACAGGAATCTTTTTATAAAAAGCGCACAAAGCAGCAACAAAACTGGTGGTGGTATCACCTTGAACCAACAAAAGATCGAAATCCTGTGCCTCCAAAATATTTTTCATATTCTTGATCAAATTCTCAGTTATATAAAATAGATCTTGATTTTTCCGCATTATGTTAAAATCGACATCTACTTTTAAATTAAAGGAATTAATAACCTGATCCATCAATTCTCTGTGTTGCGCACTTGCAATAATAAACGGTTTAAAATAATTTGATTTCTTTAAGGCCAACGCAACAGGAGCCATTTTTATCGCATCCGGTCTGGTACCCATTAACAAAGCTATTTTTTTCATTTGAACGAATATAGATAAAGCAAAAAAATTGTCAAGTTAAAAATCCCAATATATCTCTATAATACCCTTGACTATGGAATTTCTAATACTATAATCAATAAAAATTAAAATATGTAAAACAATACTCTTTTACATATTTTCTCAGAATAGGAAAAGAATGATAACAAGCAAAATTTGTATATTGGCATTTATCGGATCCGATAATACGGGCGATGAAGCGATATTATATTCTGTTATATCCGCAATCAAAAATATTGATAATCTTATAAATATCTTCTCATTTAATACAGAAAAAACCAAGGCATTACTAAAGGATATACCCAATGAAAATATTGAAGTAATAAATATTAAAAATCATAGAAAAGTAATAAAGAAAATTATAGAATCGGATATTTTACTCTGCGGCGGCGGAGGCATTATTCAGGATCAGACAAGCTTTTACAATTTACCTTTCTTTCTATCCAGGGTTCTGTTCGCAAAAATACTAAAGAAAAAAATCGTTTTCTATGGAATCGGCGTGGGACCTCTTTATTCCAGATTCAGTAAAATATTGACAAAATTTGTTTTGAACCGATCGGAAGTCATAACAGTAAGGGACAAAAAGTCAAAGGAAACTCTTATAGATTGCGGAATTAAAAGTAGCCTTGTTAAAGTAACCGCCGATCCGGCAGTTTCTTTAGGTAAAATCTCAAAAAAAGAAGCTCAAATTTTGCTCCGTGAGCAGGGTATAAATGTTAATAAGAAAATAATGATCATATGCTTAAGACAATGGTTCGCTATTTACAGACTAATTCCGGTAAAACTTGTTAAAAAATTTAACATTCAGACAAAAAAAGATAAACAAAAATACGAATACTTTATAAAAGAAATATCAAAATTCTTAGAATATTGTGAAAACAAACTAGATTTCCAACTCGTCTTTTTACCCTTCTGGAAAGAAAGAGACAATAAAGTTCATAAAGAAATCAGTAAACTAATTAAAAACAAGGATAATATTTTTATTCTGGAAAAGTATTATAATCCTTTGCAAATTAAAGGTATAATAAGTGCTTCGAATTTTGTATTGGGGATGAGACTACATTCGATAATTTTCGCAAGTACAGATAAAAGAAATTTCCTTGCTATAAATTACTCTCCAAAAGTTAAAAATTATTTAGATTTATTAGTAACCAAAAGTTCCACTATCGAAAACATACATGTTAACCCCGAAGATTTCTCTTCAGAAGAATTAATAAAGAAACTTGATTTTATAATAAAAAACAAACCTTACCACTCGTCGAGCTTTATAAATAAAATATCCGAGATTATAAGCCAGGAGAAGAAAAATAGGTATTATTTACAAAAAGTCTTTAAAGAAAAATAGAATTTAATCCAGATATCCCAGATTTTTTAAACGCTCTTCTATTTCCTTATTAATTTCGACTTCTCCATCATTATGATAACAGGCTTTGTTTTCGACAAACTGCTTCAATTTTCCAAACAATTCTTCTTCTTTTTCCTTTTTTAAACCGGAAAGGTTTTTCTTTTCCCCCGGGTCTGAAGAAAGTTCAAACAATTCAATATTATTTGTTTTAATAGTTTTATCTTTTTCTTTCTGAAAGATTTTTTTAACTTTTTTTCTAAAATAACTTTTCCCCGCTTTCATTAAACCTCTAAGCATCTTGAATTCTCCTTTTCTTAGAAAGGTTATCAGTGCAGAGAACCCCTGTTTAAGCATACTACCTTCTTTTTCATACAATATTATTTTCCACGAATCTTCTATCAGAGTTCGTAGCTTTAACTGTTCGTGCGTTCTATCCCTTTCAGAATAAGCAGGAAAATCACAATGAACTACCGTTTCATCCTCTACATATTTCTTTAAACTAATTCCCTGAACTGTATCCGGCACTGTTAAATTTGAATATTCAAGCAGGGTCGGGAACAAATCTACAGCTCTAACTCTACCGCTAATAAATTTCCCCTTTTTTATGCCCGGACCCACAATTATTAAAGGAACAGATATCATTTCATTATATAATTTAGCACTATGATACAAACCACCGTGCTCAAGTAATTCAATACCGTGATCAGCAGTTAATACAACAATAGTTTTTTCCAGGAGATTTTTTCCTTCAAGATGCTTCACTAAATTCCCAATAACACCGTCCGAATATCTAACCTCTCCCGCATACAGTTCTTTAAGTATTTTTAACTCATCGGGTAAAATATCAACCTTGCCTGTAGATCTTAGCCCAGCCTGAAATTTGCGCATAACCTTTTCTTTTTCTTCTCTGCCTTCAGCAGTATGAACAGTATACGGCTGATGGGTATCCATGTACTGCACGTAGAAGAAAAAAGGCTTGTCAGCGTTCTCATTTATCCCTTTAATAATTTCCTCATTTAACAAATTACCATCATCGTTATTTATAAAACCACTAATATTAAATCCCTTTTCATAGCCTGTTCCGGAACTTAAATACGGATTAGAAGTAAAATGACCTGTTTCATAACCGGCGTCTCTATAAACTTCCGCAATAGTCGGTAACTCATTGGGTATTTTGTGTAATATCTTAGTAACATTATGCGTAAAAGGATATGTACCGGTAATAATAGAAGCAACAGAAGTTTTTGTCCATGATGATTGCGTTATCATTTTCTCAAAACATACACCTTTTTTTGAGAAATCTTTCAAAAAAGGTGTCAAACCCTTAGCATCATTTTTGTTTACATCGACATAATCTGCTCTAAGACAATCTACAACCAGAAATAAAACATTATTTTTCATTCAACCTCCAAATCAAGGGACTATCTCTCTCAAAGTTAAAATTTCATAACCACTATTTAACGCAGATTTTATTATATTTTCTAAGATAGTCAAGGCACGAATCCCTTCTACAGAAGGATGGCCGTAAAAAACGGCTATTTCTCTTTCTTCTACTTTACTTAATACTTCTTTCACAATCTCCTTTTCATTCATCCCCATATAAAACAGTTTATTTATTAAAGAAGCTCTGGGGGTAGTGACAATATTAACAGGAATTTGATAATGATTAAGTTCTTTATCTCCTAAAATAGGCTTAAAGGGGACTTCCCCTTCCATATCACTCGAATATTTGAACCCAAAATCATCTATAAGATTCAAAACATCTTCATTATAAGAAAATCCCGGACAACAAAAACCATATGGTCTCCCAAAAAATTCCGTAAATCTATTATAAGCAGGTGTTAACAAATCTCTAATTTCTTCATAATTCATGCTGTTCAGTTTATACTGCCACAACATGTGATCCATACCTCCGTGTAAGCCCAACTCATGTCCGGATGATGCTGCTTTGGATAAAATATCTTTGTATTTAATTCCAATATAGGGATTTTCAATCACGGTTTGCAAAATACCCATTAATCCATGTTTTTTTAACAAATCCTTTCTTTTTAATGCGCTATTAACTTTAGAATTAACTTGTTCTGTTTTCGCGGAACCCCTCCTTGCAGAAAATACTTTCCAGTTGAAAGATCTTCCCATGTTAACATAAAAAGAAAATCTTACTCCAAGCGAATTGGCTAAAGAAAGAAGTTTTGGTACTCCCACTTTAATATCTCCAATTCCATCAATATCGAATCTAAAAGAAAGAGTTTTCAATATAATTCCCTTTGCCTTTTCATTAATATAAACCTATATATAAAAACATAAGAAATTTACAAGGAAAATCAATTGGACAATTTTTCAAGTATTATTCTTAAGGGATCTTGAATCGAATTCACCAAACTCAAATCAAACCCTTTACCAAAAATAACCGCATCTTCATATGTATGCATTCCATCTATTGCTCCGGGTTTCTGGCAAAGTTCACCCGTATTTACATTACCCTTTAAATCAAAACCCCATCTTGGATGAACTATTATGTCCGCCGCATTCTTGATATAATCCCCTGAATATATCTCTTCGCGCAAAAAAGCTTTCTCTATTATCTGCTCACCTTCAGGAGATTTTAAACCTAATAATTTATCTTTGAGTTCCGCTCTTAATTTATCATACTCGTCAGTCGAAACGGAACCCCTCGCTTCTCTTCCCTCGAGATTTATAAAAACCCTGCCCGGAATAAGGGAAAAAGCTTTTGAGTCACGTGAGAGTTCTGTAACATTACGGGGATTATCAACCTCCCAGAGAAGATAACCTTCATCCTCTAAAAATTGGTTTAACTGAACATTATATTTAACTCTACAGAAACCGTGATCGGATAAAACGATAAATATATCTTCATCATTGAGTAATTCATACGTCTTCCCTATCCATTCATCCAATTTAGTGTAAAATCTGTCAAAATCTTCCTTAAACTCACCATTATCCTCATAATCTCCCCAGAAGAAATGATTAATTCTATCTGTTTCCATTATATGACACTGGGCAAGAAAATAATCGTCCTTTGACAACAGATCAAAAAAAACTTCCATTCTTATATCGAGCGCCCTATGTAACTCGTCCATAAATTTTCTTCTATTTGTATGACCAAAACGCGGATCAACATCTATTACGTAACCTTTTTCTTTTAAATAATCAACATAAGAAGAAGGTTTAACTACTTTTTCTATAACCGGAGTAAGAAAACCGGACACCAAAATCCCATTAACTTCTTCGGGAGGAAAAGTAACGGGAACATTCATAACAAGAACTTTCTTCCCTTCCTCGGAAAGTTTTTTCCAGAACGTTTTGGCTGTTCTATCCATAGCCAGAGGAATCTTTAAGCCGAAAGGGCTGGTAGTTCGATCAACAAAACCAAAAATAGAATGTTCTGCGGGATTTTTACCTGTCATATATGAAGTCCACGCTACAGAAGAAACAGTAGGATAAACCGAATTATACTTTTTCAAATCTTCGTTTTCTTTAGTTATTTTTTCTATGTTTTCAAATCTTCCCAGATCCAACCCTTTTTTCAAAAAACTATAAGGTACACCATCAATACCTAAAACAACTATTTTTTTCTTCCTTTTCTTAAAAAACATTAAATTCTCCCTTATTTATAAAACTTTGATCAAAGTAGCCAATCCAAGAAAAACGGTTATCACTCCAATCGCAATAACATGCTTCTTTCCATCGCTCCTCTGCACCATACGAACCGCAAAAGGTATAGCAAGAATACTGCCAAAGAGTAATGGCAGGACAGGCATAAAATCTATAACTTGCACCTTTAAAAGATAAACCAAAAGCGCCACAAGACAGGTTATTGCTTCAGTAAATGAACTTATGCTAACCGAACTCTTAGAATCCAAACCGGATAAAATTTGTCCGCTTGTAATAATCGGACCATAACCACCTCCGCTAATCCCTTTATTAAAAGAAGCAAAAAAACCTAAAAAATTTATCTTTAACCAGCTAAAACCAATCCTTTTCTCCTTAAATACAAGAACAAGTATACCCATCAAAAAAGCTATTAACCCAACATAAATTTTTACAAAAAACTGAGAAATATTAACTGCAAGAAATGCGGCGCTACCGCCACCTACTATACTAAAAAAAGTTAAAACCAAAGCAACTTTAAACGACTCACCATCTATGGAGAAATCGACATTACCACATCGCTGATGAAATATAGCAGAAAGAATTCCAGTAAAAACCTGCACAAATAGAAGGGAAGGCACAATTTGAATAGGATTGAAACCAAGTAAAATAAAAACAGGTACAACGATAGTACCAAAACCTTCTCCGAGGGCAGTATTTAAAAACTGTGCGATAAAAGATACAAAAATTATGAGAATTATAACGGAAACACTAAATTCCACAGAATTCTCTCAAAGGATAATACCACCGGCTACTACGTCGTTGCCTCTAACCAGAACAAACCTTCCCATTTCTTTAACATCTACGAACTTCGTAAAAGCGAGTGGTTTTTTTGTTTTTATCTCTACCTCTCCTATTTCAAGATTGTTAATTGAAGAAGCTTTCTCCTCTAAAACCTCAAGAGAAGAAGAATCTACTCTTTCTCTAATCTCCGTAATATTTGCTTTAGTCTCCTGTGTTGCCAACCTAAAACCAATTTTCTCATCTTTATTGAAAGCTTCTTTTGACAACCAGATAAGACTGGAACTAATCTTATCATCTATAGTAAGTTCTTTTTCTTCTACACAAAGTACATTTCCTCTTTCCAGAAACACAGGATCATTAGTAATAATACCGATAGATTCTCCCGCCACCGCTTCATCCGTTGATTCATTAAATTTCTCTATAGATTTTACAGACGTTTCACCAGTACCGGGAAGTATTTTTACTTTCATCCCGGTACGAAGTACTCCTGATTCTATTCTACCTACCGCAATTCTTTTACCTGATATTTTATAGACATCCTGTATCGGAAAAATCAAACCTTTATTTTCAAGCGAAACATCATTTTCAAGCGAATCGAGGGACTCGAGAACAGTCATCCCTTTATACCATTTCATTTTTTCTGAATGCTTCGCTACATTATCTCCCTTTAAAGCCGAAATGGGAATATAATAATCCGGGTCCAAATTTATCGAATTTAAAAATTCATGGACTTTATCTTTAAGAATATTAAAATGCGTTTCTTCATAATTGACAATATCCATTTTGTTTATAACAACAATTATTTGCTCTAAACCAAGCATTGATACCAGATTAGCATGTCTCTTTGTTTGTTCTCCCACACCTTCTTCTGCGTCAACAATCAACAACGCCGCTTCCGCCTGTGAAGCGCCTGTAAGCATATTTTTAACAAATTCGATATGGCCCGGCGCGTCGATAATTACATATTCTCTTTTGTCAGTGTGGAAAAAAGTATGCGCGGTATCTATTGTTATACCCTGTTCTCGTTCTTCCCGAAGATGATCCATGATAAAAGCAAACTCCATTTCTCCATCCATTCTTTCCTCTGATGCTTTTTTAAGTTCGGCTATCTTATCTGGCGGGAGAGAATTCGTATCATAAAAAAGACGCCCTATCAAAGTTGACTTTCCGTGATCGATATGTCCTACTAAAACAAAATTTAAAGGATTTTTGTCATTCATAATTATTCTACATATATCCGAGCGCTCGTAATTTTTGCATCATATAATCCGATTCTTTATCCTGTGACCTGCCACTTCTCTCGGAAATATCTGTTTCTTCAAGTTCTCGAATCATTTTATCAAGCGTATCGGCATCAGAATCAATAGGATCAACACAGGGTTCACAACCAATACTCCTGAAACGTTTACCATTCTTAGCGAAATAAAGACTCACTACCGGAATTTCTTCTTTTTTAATATATCTCCATATATCCACTTCCGTCCATCCAAGCAGGGGGTGAACCCTCAAGTGTTCTTCCTCTTTAGCTTTTGATTTATATTGATCCCAGAGTTCCGGGGGTTGATTCTTATAATCCCATTCAAAATCCTCATCCCTCGGAGAGAAAACTCTTTCCTTTGCCCTTATTCCATGCTCATCCCTTCTTATTCCAAGATAAAGAGCCCGAAAACCGTACTTATTTATGGCATCTTTTAATGCATTGGTCTTTAACTGGGTACAGCATTCTAATTTAGACTTATGCGGTCCCATACCACAACGAATAGCTTCTTCGTTACGATGTACAATAAGTTTAAGATTCCACTTTTTCGTGTATTCATCTCTAAAATCGTAAATTTCCTTAAATTTATAACCGGTATCTATATGTACCACCGGAAAAGGAACTTCTCCTAAGAAAGCTTTCCTTATAAGATGTAAAAGTGTTGTAGAATCCTTACCAATAGACCACAAAGCAGCCACTTTTTGGAACTGATTGTAAGCTTCTCTTATAATATAAATACTGTTATTTTCTAATTTATCTAAATGATCCATTATTCCTCCAAAGAAACAAATTCCGAAATATATTAATATTTTAAATTTTAATGTCAAGGTGCAAAAACTTCTATCAACTTAGCGCTATAGGTTTTTTACCCTTAAGAAAGTGATTTTGGGCAACACTATGATTTTGTGGGGAAATTTTTCCCTTGACATATCTTTTTAAATAACTATAATTATAATACTAAAGGAGGAATTTATGAAAAATTCGACAAAAATAATATTCTTTTCGTTAGTTTTATTAACTCTATTTAATTGTTCCGAAAATAGTTCACCTGAAACATCTTCCGCTCCCTCTGGACCATCTACAGCCGAAGCCCATAGCTATCTATCTTATACATTTTCAACGACAGATCCTGACGGTGACGACATATCTTATCAATTCGACTGGGGAGACGGGAATCTATCAGAATGGACTGATTTCATGGAAGCCGGACAAACTATTTCACAGAATTACGTATGGCGTGAAACAGGAACCTTTAGTATAAAGGTAAGAGCTATGGATACAAAAGAGAAGATATCCGACTGGTCAGAGGCTCTTGCTATAAACATTGTCACATGTACTAATTTCCCTCCAAATACCCCCTCTGCACCTTCAGGAATCGATAGTGGATTTGCGCACACTACCTATACTTTTTATACGGGTACAACTGACCCTGAAGGAGACAGTATATCTTATCAATTCGACTGGGGTGACGGAAATTTATCATATTGGACTGATTTCATGGAATCCGGCGATACAGTATCCGTAAATCACGCATGGCAAGATACAGGGAATTACAATATAAATGTCAGAGCTATTGATACAAGAAATAAAATAAGCATTTGGTCAGAAGCTCATCCGATAAATATATATACTAACTTACCACCAAACCAGCCGCTTGCACCTTCAGGTGTGGACAGTGGATTTGGAGACACTACATATACATTTTATGCGAGCACAACCGATCCTGAAGGAGACAGTATATCGTATCAATTCGACTGGGGGGATGGCAATCTAACTTATTGGACCGATTTTCATCCTGCAGGAGATATTGTATCAATGGAACATTTTTGGAGTTACAATGGAATATATTCCATTAAAGTTCACGCAAAAGATATAAATAATTTAGAATCAGATTGGTCCGCTGAACATCAAATACATATTCTCTCTAATGGGACACCACCCCCAGAAGATTCTTTTCCGGATAAAGTAATCACAGTTATCGACGTTGGAGACGGTCCTATGGGATTCGATTTTCTCCCAAACGGAGAATATGCATATATAACCAATTGCAATAGCAATGATATATACCTTATAAAAACTTCAGATCACACAGTTGCCGATATATTTCCACTGGGTTCCGAACCGAACTATGCGGCAGCACTTCCAAACGGCGAGTATGTATATGTTACGGACCATCACGATTCCTGCGCTTATGTAATGCGGACCTCGGATAATGAAGTAATCGACACGATAAAATTAGGAGGCGGTCCTCATACCATCGTCTCACTTCCAAACGGAGAATATTTGTATGCGACAAATAGCTGGACCAACGAAGTAAGTGTTATAAGAACTTCCGACAACACAGTTGTCGCTACCATACCGGTTGGAGAAGATCCAAGAGGTATAGAAGCACTCCCAAACGGAGAATATGTTTACGTCGCATGTATGGGTCCCAGTCGTGTTTACGTAATAAGGACATCCGATAATACGGTAGTTGATAATATACAAGTAAATCACTGGCCTCACACGATTACAACACACCCTGACGGAGATTATGTTTATGCTACCTGGGATTTTGGTAGCGAGATTTATGTTATAGAAACCAGCACGAATACACTGGTTAAAAACATTACTGTGGGAAATACACCTAAAGGAATAGCCGTATTGCCAACCGGAGACTATATATACGTATCGAATCGAGCAAGCAGCAGTATATCCGTAATCAGGGAATCTGATAACACAATTGTAAAAACCATACCAGTACAATATGCACCTCTTTACATGAAATCCGCACCAAATGGAGAATTTCTTTATGTAACACACGGGCGAAGTGATATAGTTACTGTAATAGGATATTAACCAATATAAAACATCATTTTGTTTCTTTGAATTCCGGAAAGAACTCATTCTTCGGAAACAACTTTTTGTTGATAATATTCAGGTTATTTTTAAATAATAAAAGTACGAATTCAGCTTAAAAAATAGAACTTACAAAATCTCTCTTTTCGTAGTATAGCAACTATCTTAACAGTTTACATTTCCTTATGTTTGCATTTAAGACAGTAAAGGTAAGTTTGTCTCGCTGTTATTTTCTCCACCATAAAGGGAGCATTACATTTCGGACATTCCTCCGCGACAGGTTTGTTCCATAGAACATTATCGCAATCCTCCTCTGAACAGGGATAAAAAATCCTTCCCTTTTTGGATTTTCTTTCGATAAATTCACCTTTACCACACTTAGAACATTTCACACCTGTAGAAACCGGAGCACTCCAGTCACAGTCAGGATAATTGGCACAGGCTTTAAACCTTCCGAATCTTCCTTGCCTTAGTATTACTTTTCCCCCGCATTTCGGACATTTCTCATCTAGAATATCATCGGAATGAGGTTCGGTATAACCTTCGCAATCTTCAGGATAACCCGGACAGGCAAGAAACTTACCGTAACGTCCCCATTTCACGATTAAATACTTCCCGCATTTGGGACATTTTTTATCGGTTTTTTCACTTATGCTGTCTTTAATCTCTGGAATCTTTTTCTCAAGAGCTTCTATATCGTTCTTGAAAGAATCATAAAAGTCTTTAACGGATTTCTGCCAGTCTTCTTTACCCTGCTCAATACTATCCAGAGTTTCTTCCATTCTGGATGTAAAATCACTATTTATTATTGTAGAGCCGAAATTAGAAACAAGAACTTTATTTACAATTTTACCAATTTCCTGCGGAACGAGAAAACTCTTTATCTTTTTTATATATGTTCTTACTAAAAGAGTCGAAATTGTCGGAGAGTAAGTACTTGGTCTGCCAATCCCCAGTTTCTCCATTTCTCTAACCATTGTAGCTTCAGAATATCTTGCGGGAGGTTCTGTCGTCTTTTTTTCGTCATCGAGCTTTTTAAGACTCACCGGATCATCTACCTCCATTAAAGGTATCACATTTGGCTCTTTAGAAGGAGAAAGAATTTTATGAAAACCATCAAATTTTAAATTTCTCGAAGAACCGCTAAATTCATGAGAAGAAGATACTACAGTAACCTTCCGTGAATCAAAAACGGCACATTCAAACTGACTCGCAAGAGCTCTTTCCCAAATAAGCTTATACAGCTTATACTCATCCGGTTTTAAATGCTTTTTAATGGCTTCGGGTTCTTTATTTATATCCGTGGGCCTTATAGCTTCATGCGCTTCCTGCGCACCTTTCTTAGATTTAAAAACATTGGGTTTTGACGGCAGATATTTATCTCCGTACTTATTCTTGATAAATTCTCTTATACTGTTTTCAGCGTCTTTAGAAAGCCTGAAAGAATCTGTTCTCATATAAGTAATTAAACCCATCGTACCTTCAGGAAGTTCGATACCTTCATATAAACGCTGTGCGACATACATTGTCTTTTTTATCGGAAAACCAAAATTATTGGAAGCAGCTCTCTGCAAAGTACTTGTTATTAAAGGCGGAAAAGTCGATTTTTTAACATCTTCTTTTTTAAATTCCTTTACTTTAAAATCCGCATTCTTTAAATCATTCTTAATTTTTTCCGCTTCTTTTTTACTTGAAACAATTGCTTTTTTGCCGTTTATTTTTTTAAGATCTGCCTCAAATTCGCCATTCTTATGAATAAAAAAACCATTGAAAACCCAATAATCTTCAGGAACAAAATCGTCTATTTCTTTTTCTCTTTCACAAATAAGACGCAAAACTACACTCTGTACCCTTCCAGCAGATAAACCTCTTCTAATAACTTTCCAGAGTAAAGGGCTGATTTTATATCCAACCAGTCTATCTAAAATTCTTCTGGTTCTTTGAGAGAAAACCCTATTCATATCGACTTCGACAGGCTCGCTAATACCTTTATTTATGCCGTTTTTGGTCATCTCATAGAACATAACCCTTTTGGGTTTAACGGGCAATTCCTCCTGCAAGTGATAAGCAATTGCCTCTCCTTCTCTATCGGGATCGGTCGCGATAAAAACTGTGCCACTCTTTTTACTTGCTTTAACTATCTCTCTGACTATTTTACCTTTCCCTCTTATTATTTGATAATCAGGAGCGAACCCATTATCTATATCTATTCCCATCTTACTTTTGGGTAAATCTTTAATATGACCCACTGTTGCCATCACCTTTGTTTTTTTAAGGTAATTGGTTATTGTCCTGGCTTTTGCCGGAGATTCAACTATCACCAAATCCATTATACTAAACCCTCAAGCAATTTAGATTGCTTCGTCGCCTTGCTCCTCGCAATGGTATATTCTTTTCTTAAATCAAATAAATAATCAATCATCTAACATCCTTCCGTTTATCATTGGTTTCATTTAAAAATCTGATAAGCTTTCTCATATCATCATAAATAGGGGCAGTAAATTTCACTCTTTTATTTTTTACCGGATGAGTGAATTCCAGTGATGCTGCGTGAAGTGCCTGCCTATCTATAATCTCCATTATCTTATCAAAAGCATCGGCATAGTCAAGGCCTATTCTTCTTAAAACATTTTTATCTCTCCCCCCATAATTCTCATCTCCGATTACAGGATAACCGAAATGGGATAAATGCACCCTGATCTGGTGAGTCCTTCCAGTCGCAAGCCGAATTTTTAGTATCGAAGCAAAACCATAAGAATAAATAACCTTAAACATGGTAAGAGAATCCCTCGCGTTTAAAGGTGTAACGGACATTAATTTTCTATCGAAAGAACTTCTTCCGATTGGCGCGTTTATTTTTCCTTCTTTCATAGGTGGTTTTCCCCAAACAACAGCCAGATAAATTTTCTCGACTTCTCTTCTTTGAAACTGCATCGCTATTTTAGCGTGGACTCTCTCACTTTTTGCGAATACTATGACACCTGTTGTGTCTTCGTCGAGTCTATGTATAACACCCGGTCTATCCATACCGGAGCCTTCAGAAAGATCAGAACAATGTGAGAGAAGAGCGTTAACAAGTGTACCGTCGGAATTTCCCTTCGCGGGATGAACTACAATATCTTTCTGCTTATTTAAAACAATTATATCCTGGTCTTCATATATAACAGAAATCGGTATTTTCTGAGGTTTTAACTCAAAAGGCTTCCATTCCTTATATAAAGCCCTAATAACATCACCTTTTTTAACATTGTAAGATGGTTTTGAAACTTCACCGTTGACGAGTATTTCTTTGTTCTCTATTTTTTTCTTTATTCTACTTCTACTAAACGGAAGACTGGTTTTAGAAAGATATGTATCAAGTCTTACATTCTCACTCCTAACCTCCTCCTCCCAAACCTTATTATTATCAAGATTGTCTCCATTCTCTTTCTTCATAGTATATACCAAAACCAATTGGAAAACTGCCTTGATTTCATGATAAATAAAATATTAAAAGGTAAAAAGCAAAATTGCAAAACCGGAATATAGGACTTGAGATTTAGGATTTTTCAAAAAAGAAAAAGACCTGCGATACTCGTGTAATTTGTTTTTACTGTTATTGGGGTTGGGATTGGATTCCGCCTTCTGGCTTCTGGCTTCTCTTTTAACATTATTCATTTAACCCCAAGTGCTTCTTTCTGCTTGGCAATAAGGTCCTTTACTCCCTTCTTTCCGGTATTTATCAATTCATTCAATTCTTCGGAACTAAAAGAATTTCTTTCCGCGGTACCCTGGATTTCTATCAAACCTCCACTTTCATCTATAACAAGATTAATGTCGACATCCGCATTTGAATCTTCCTCGTAATTAAGATCAAGCAATAATTCATCGTTAACAATACCTCCTGAAACAGCAGCAATCCAACGCTTAAGAGGTATCTTTTTGATTTCTTTCATAGCAACCATTTGACGGAAAAGCTCATAAACCGATACAACTCCGGCTGTTACCGATGCCGTCCTCGTTCCTCCATCCGCTTGAATCACATCACAATCTACCATAATGGTTTTTTCCCCAAAAGAATCTAAATCAAACGCCTGTCTTAGGGATCTACCAATCAACCGCTGAATTTCATAATTTCTGCCGGATAAACCATTTCTTTCTCTATTTATTCTTGAATTACAACTTTTAGGCAGCATACCATACTGAGCAGTTATCCAACCTCGCCCGGTACCTTTTAAAAACAGCGGAACTGAATCCTTAAGAGTAGAAGAAACAAGAACAATTGTATTACCCTGTTCTATTAAAACAGAAGCAGGAACCAATTTAAGATAATTGACTTTAATTCCTACCTTGCGTATTTTATTATTTGCTCTTTTCTTCCGGGACATTCTTGTTCTTATGTTTCATTGTTATATTACCATCAATTGTAACACCCTCATCCACCACCAATTTTTTACACATTATATCTCCGTCTATTTCAGCGGAAGCATGAAGAAGAACAGAATTTTCCGCGATTATACCACCGGTACACTTACCGGAAATATTTATTTCTTTAGATTTAATATCCCCTTCAATTATGCCGGTTTCACCTACAATAACAGCTTCCGTCGCTTCAACCTCTCCTTTAAGTTTTCCGTCTATTCTTACAGATCCGTTTATTCTTATTTTACCGTCAATCGTGGACCCCTTATGCAAAACATTCATTATTGCGTCTTGTCTCATACCTACCTCCTGATAAGTAAATAATTAATTGGGTTAACCCATTTCCCTTGCATTTGTACACCATAATGCAGATGAGGAGCATCACTCCTTCCGCTGTTACCTGATAAAGCGATTAATTGATTCTTTTCTACCAGTTGTCCATTCTCAACCAGGATTTTTTCTAAATGACTATAGAGTGTTACGAAACCCTCATCATTATGAATTTCTAATGTTTTTCCAAGATATTCTCTTTCTCCAATAAAAGCAACTGTACCATCCATTGTGGAATAAATGGAAGTTCCTTCTTTTAGAGAAATATCTATTGCCTTATGATCCGCCGAAAACCTCTTGCTTATCCAACCTTCCGCTGTGGGTAATATATTGGGAACAAAATCCTGCAGCCACTCTGCTTCATCTTTCAAACTTATATTTTCACTTATTTTATAAGGTTCTACAGAAGGTTTTTCTTCTTCGGTTTTATAGAATTCTTCTAGCGAAATTTCTAAACCGAGCGCCCCATTTAATTTGCCGGCAATATCGTAAAACTTTTTCATAGTACTATTTAAGTTCTCTATTTCTAATGCCCTACTCTCAAGATTAACTACTCTATTCTTCAATAAATTATATTCCGCTTTATTAACAACCATCTTACTGATATTAAAAGAGAAATATAAAATGGCACATATTATCAGAAGAACTATAACACTTACACTCACTATTATTTTCTTAGTTAAATGGATTTCTTTTACTTCCCCGTTTTCCGGAATAATTTGTATTGTATACTTTTTAATGCCCATTATCTAAATTGAAGTTATTATCTTGTCCTTTTTATTAAATTATGAATTCTCTCCAAATCTTCATCTGAATAGAATTCTATTATTAGTTGATTTTTTTTCTTCCCTGTTTTTATTTTTACTTCAGTATTGAAAAAATGCATTAGTTCCTCTCGTAGATCCTTATACTTTGCGGGTGTCTCTAACTTTTTCTTTTTTCTTCCTGAAGCTTTCTCAGCCTCTCTAACGGTTTTTTTGCCTTTTATTATATTATCGAATTCTTTTAAAATCTTATCTTTATCTTTAAAACCCAAAAGTGCTCTCGCATGCCCTTCAGTTATCTCATTCTCCATTAAGGCTTTTTTAACTCTCTCGGGAAGAGAAAGTAATCTCATTTTATTTGTTATTGTGGTCCTGGCCTTACCTACCCTCTCGGCTATTTCTTCCTGTGTAAGATTAAATTCCGCGTTCAAATTATAATAAGCTTCCGCTTCCTCCATAGGACTCAAATCTTCTCTCTGTACATTCTCGATTATGGCAATTTCGAGAACTTCTCTGTCTGAAAGCTTTCTGAAAATAGCGGGAATTTCTTTTAAACCGGCTTTTTTAGCTGCTTCAAAACGACGGTGTCCATAAACCAATTCGCTTTTACCATTCTGAAGTCTCCTGAGTAAAACAGGCTGCAGGACCCCATTCTGTTTTATCGAATCGACAAGTTCTTTTAAATCATCCGCATTAATTCTTTTTCTGGGTTGCAGGGGTGAATGAACTATTTCCCCAATCGGTATCTTATCTTCTTCCACATTGGGGATTAGAGCATCAAACCCCTTGCCAAGTGCCCGTCTTACCATTCCTTCTCATTACCTCTTTTGCCAGAGCTTTATAAACCTCAGCTCCTCTTGATTTTAAATCATAATCAAAAATATGCTTTCCGTAACTTGGAGCCTCTGCCAATTTAACATTTCTCGGAATTATAACCTCATATACTTTATCTCCAAAATACTTACAAACTTCATTAGTAACATCGTGAGCAAGATTTAATCTTGTATCAAAAAGAGTAAGAAGAACTCCTTCAACAGTTAACCTGGAATTTAACTCTCGTTGTATGCTTCTAACAGTATTCAGCAATTTGCTTAAACCCTCCATCGCGTAGAATTCTGCTTGAATTGGGATTAAAACCGAATCAGCCGACACTAAAGTATTTACAGTAAGTAATCCGAGAGAGGGGGGAGAATCGATTAAAATAAAATCATAATATCTTTTCAAAGGCATTATCTTTCGCTTTAACTGCATTTCCCTTCCTCTGACATCAACAAGCTCGACTTCCGCACCCACAAGAGAAATATCCGAAGGAATAATATCAAGATAATCAATACTTGTTTTCTTTATAACACTCTGTGGATTTCTCCCCTTCACAAGTACATCATATACTGTCGGCGTTACACCAGTAAAACCCAACCCACTCGTAGCATTCGCTTGAGGATCCATATCGATTAAAAGAGCACGCTGTTTGTATAATGAAAGCCCCGCAGCCAAATTGACCGCGGTAGTAGTTTTTCCCACACCACCCTTCTGGTTGACAATCGAAATACTCTTTCCCATACTATCTCAGAGGACTTCGGCAACAGAACGGGAGGAGAAAAAAATTAAATTATTGTCTTCTCTGGAAACAACAATTTTGTTTCCCTTTTCCCATTTCCCTTTTAAGAAACCTTCTGCTAAATTATCCTCTAAATGCCTCTGAATTAATCTTTTTAGTGGACGGGCTCCGTATTCGGGATCAAAGCCTTTCTCTATAAGAAAATCCTTTGCTTCTCCGGTAAGAGAAATCTCAAACCCTTTTTCCTCGACTCGCTCCCTTACATCCCGGAAAAATATATCCACTATCGAAGACATTACCTCTATATCGAGAGATTTGAAAACAACACTCTCATCAATACGATTTAAAAATTCAGGACTAAATCTTTCTTTGATTTCCTCGAGAAGATATGATTTCATCTCCTCGTATTTAACACCCTTACCAGGTTTTTTAAAACCAACATGAGAACCACGCATTATTTCTCTTGTTCCTATATTAGACGTCATAATAATAACGGTATTTTGAAAAGAAACTTTTCTTCCGTATGCGTCAGTAAGAATCCCTTCATCAAAAACCTGAAGAAGAATATTATAAACATCAGGATGAGATTTTTCTATCTCATCTAAAAGAATAACAGAATAAGGTCTCCTTCTGACAGTTTCAGTTAATACCCCACCTTCATCATATCCAACATATCCGGGAGGAGCACCTATCAGTTTAGAGACGTTAAATCTCTCCATATATTCACTCATATCTATTCTAACCAGAGCATCTTCTGTGTTAAAAAGGAATTTAGCAAGCTGTTTCGCCAACTCTGTCTTACCAACTCCCGAGGGGCCAAGAAACAGAAAAGCTCCTAAAGGTCTTTTCATATCACGAAGACCAGCCCTGCTTCTCCGGATCGCACGAGAGACCACTTTAATCGCTTCATCCTGTCCCACCAGTCTCCTTCTAATTTCATCTTCCATTGAAAGAAGCCGCTCTGTCTCTTCTTCTTTAAGCCTTTTAAGAGGAACTCCCGTCCAAAGGGAAATAACTTCTCTTATATCATCTTCAGAAACGGCCACTTGCTTAAGACCCTCGTATTTTCCCCAATCTTCCAAGCTTTTCTCGAGTTTACCTTCGATTTCATCCCTTCTGTCACGCAGTTCAATTGCAATTTCATACTTTCCTTCTTCCCTTACTTTTATTAATTCCTCTTTTACCTCTCGCAATTCTCCCTCGAGATTTACAATTTCATCGGGAACTTTAGTTTCCCTTAACCTGACTTTGGCTCCTGTTTCATCCAGGACATCGATTGCCTTATCAGGAAGATTTCTATCTGCTATATATTGACAGGAAAGTTTTACAGCTACTTTAATTACTTCATCGGTATAAGTAACCTTATGAAAATCCTCATATTTACGTTTAATACCGTTTAAAATGTCTATTGTTTCATTTACTGTAGGAGGATCTATAAGAATCATTTGCAATCTTCTTTCAAGAGCGCCATCTTTCTCTATATATTTCCTGTATTCTTCAGTAGTAGTAGCTCCAATTGTTTGAATTTCACCCCTGGCAAGAATTGGTTTTAGCATATTAGAAGCATCGATCGCTCCTTCGGCAGCTCCGGCACCTACAATTGTATGCATTTCATCGATAAAAAGAATATTATCGGAATCTTTCAATGATTCTAAGATCTGTTTTAACCTTTTTTCAAACTGTCCGCGGTATTTTGTTCCCGCTATAATAGAAGCGAGATCCATAGAAAGAATCCTCTTCCCCTGAAGCATCTTAGGAATTGAACCTGCAACAATCCTCTGAGCTAAACCCTCTACTATTGCGGTCTTACCAACACCTGGTTCACCAACAAGCACAGGATTATTCTTTTTTCTTCGACACAAAGTTTGGATTATCCTTTCCATCTCGTTTTCCCTACCTATTATGGGATCGATTTTCCCTTTCTTCGCGAGTTCGGTAAGGTCCCTCGTATAATAATCAAGCGTTCTGTCGACAGATTTTTTCGGTTTATCTGTACTTTGCTCACTTACTTTTTCTTTATTGAAAATCTCGAGAAGCATCTGTTTTGCTAAATAATAATCAATTTCCTCGGGTTTTAATATTTCAACGAAAGTTACTTCATTAGATTTCAGTAAAGATAAAAGTAGATGTTCCGTACCTATTATTTGTCTGCCAAGGACTAAGGCTTCTTCTTTTGCCTGCTCAATGATATTAATTGAATCCCCCGATAAACCTATCGGTTCTTTTATAATTGAAACTCCACTAATACCCCTTACAAGCCTTAGAATACGATTCTCGAGCGCCTCAATATCGACTCCAGCTTCTTCAATTATGGTAACCGCGATATTGTTTCCGTGTTTTAGTATCGCGAGTAAAAGAATAACCGGAGTAACTTCACTCAAACCAACTTCAATGCTCAGATCTTTTGATATTTTCACAACATCTATAAGCTTTTTCGTAAATCTTTCATCCATAAACATAGGATTATCCTCCTAAATAATTCCTTATTATCTTTGCTCTGAGAATATTTTCCTCTTTTTCATTACTAACATCTTCATTATTAATCCTTATGTGTCCGGGAAGCACCTGGAAAAGCCATTTATTCAAATCCATTATATTTACATCCTTGATAATACCCAAACTTGAACCAAGTCTCAGGGCTGATGTCAAGTTAAGAAAGTCTGTAACGGACAGAATCCTTGCGTTTTTTAAAATCCCGTAGGATCTCCAAATTTTATCTTCCGTTTCATAACCAACTTTTTGAGTCAAGTATTCCCTGCTGTTAATTTCATCCTTAATTATGCTTTTAATTTTATTTTTAAATAATTTTAATATTTCTTCTTCGGAAACACCAAGGGTAAACTTGCTGCTTATTTTAAAATAACTACCCTCAACACTCTCCCCCATATTAAAAACACCTTCGATCGAAAAAAGTGACTCCTCGAGATCATCGATGATATCGACAAATTTACCGGTAATAACAAGAGCGGGGAGATGCGCTACAGCAGAAACAATCATACCTGTTCCGACTTTATCTGTCGACGAAGTCAAAAAACCCAATTCATTATCATAAGCAAAACCAAATTCTTCATTCAATTCATCATCCAGTCCATCACATTGAACAAACGCTTCTTTAGCAGACAATTCTGAACATATAGAAGAAATTTCAAGGTGTTCATCAGAGTTCAAAACAAGCATATTGCTCTGAGAATCGTTTAAAGCCAAACCAATAAACTCACAATTTTCATATTCTTTTCTTGATATAAAATGTCTTTCTACGAAAAATCGTTTGTCTCTATCTTCTAAATCTTTTAAAGTAATATAATTATCAAAATGAGGAAGCGTGGAAACACCTTCAAACAGTAAATTCAAAATTTGTGCTTTCTCTTTTTCGGTGTTTTTTTTATTAAACTTATAACCTCCAAGATTACGATATAAAGAAACCTTGGAAAACAAAACCATTTCAGAATAAGGACCGGCTTCTTCCAACCATACAGGAAAATGTTCCACAAGTGAATTAATCATTTTTGCTCCTTATGGTTTTCAACTCTTTTTTCCTTTCCTCAATCCTATCTCTCAATTCAACAGCCTCTTCAAACTTTTCTTCTTCAACAAAATTTTCCAACTTTTGTTTCAATTCTAAAATCTCTTTTTTTACAGAAAGGACCTTGGTATTCGTAACCGGCTCTTTACCCTTATGTACAAGATCCAACTGTGAATCTTTTAGATAAATCTGAATCTGATCATAAAAAGTCTTATAACAATTAACACAACCTAATTGCTTAGAATTCTTGTACTCACTAAATGTCAAACCGCAGGTGGGACAAACTTTGTTCTTGCTTATACTCGAATCATCTTTATTTTTAACATCTACGCCCTTTTTCCTGGCACATTCTTCACAGATATTTATCTCCCGGACATTATCTGAGTATACTTCATAATATTTATATTTAGCACCATCAGCACCGCATAAATCACATTTCATTTTTTTCTAATTTACCCTCAACTAAATTATATGTTTTTTTTCCCATTTGTGCAACCCTTCGATTATGACTAACTAGTATAATCGTCATTCCACTTGTCCGATGAATCTCTTCTAACATCCGCAGAACCGCCTCCGCGTGAGCCCAATCCAAATCGCCTGTAGGTTCATCCGCCAGCAACAAGACAGGATTATTTATAATCGCTCGCAAGACTGCAACTCGTTGCCGTTCTCCTCCTGAAAGAGTTCTGGGTTTAGCATGCATTCTGCCGCTAAGATCTACTCGATGCAGCAATTTCTCCGCTTCCTTACAGGCTCTGTTAAAAGCAGTTCCCTTGATTAAAAGCGGTATAGCCAAATTTTCAACTACTGTAAAATCAAGCAAAAGATGATGAAACTGAAAGATAAATCCTATTCTCTCATTTCTAATTTGCGCGAGCGCTCTATCTTTATAGCCATACAAAGAGTTTCCATCAAGAATGACATCTCCTCCATCCGGATGCAAAAGACCACCGATAATGTTTAAGAGAGTGCTTTTGCCCGAACCGGAAGGACCGCTAATTGTTATAAAATCACCTTTTCCAACTTCTAAATCAACGCCGTCGAGCACCTTTATCTCTTCCTTACCTGAAATAAAACCCTTACTTACATCTTTAAGTGTAATTATATTATCACTCATTTCTTATAGCCTCCACAGGATCGAGACTGGAAGCTTTCTTCGCGGGATACAAAGCCGCCAGTAAAGATAATATTATAGCTGAAAAAGCCACCAGGAGGAAATCAAATAATTGCATTTCTACCGGTAATTTTGTAAGAAAATAAACATCCGAAGGCAAATCTATAAATTGATACTTTCCAAGAAGAAAGCATAATATCCAGGCTAAACCGACGCCAAAAAGAGTACCCCCACCTCCGACAATAAGTCCATCTAAAATAAAGACTTTCGTAATAGAAGAAGCAGAAGATCCCAGAGCTTTAATAATACCTATTTCTCTCATTCTTCCCAAAACAATCAATACCAATGAAGAAATAATATTAAAGGCGGCAACGATAATTATTAAAGTTAATATGATAAACATCACTTTTTTCTCTATCTCTAAAGCTCTAAGAAGCGTTCTATTCCTCTCCATCCAGTTAACAACCCTATACGGATACCCGAGTTCCGCCACAATATCGATTGCAAGTCCGGGAGCTTTATACGGATTATTTACAGTAAAATCTATTCCCGTAACACCATTAACACCAAAAAGCTTCCTCGCGTTTTCTACAGACATTATGGCAAGTGTCGCATTGTATTCATACATTCCCATATCAAAAAGTCCGGAGACAATATAATCATCAGCCGAAAGCAAAAAACCAAACGGCGTCGGAGCGGAAGAAAAAGGAGCGGAAACAGTTATTGTGTCTCCGACATGAGCCCACAACCGATTAGCAAGAAATTTCCCGAGAACAATCCTTCTTTCCGAAAGATCAAATTCACCTATAACAATGTTTTCGGGAATATCAGAGACCAACGAGAAAGAAGCGGGATCCACACCTCTTATTATTGCTCCATCGGTCTTTTTATCAAATCTCAAGAGTGCCTTCTCATAAATATATGGTGCAGCATTCTTAATTTCAGGCACACTCTCCTTTACATTAGATGCAATCTCTTCCCAATCTGAAATCGCAATTTGGTCTACCCTCGAAAGTGTAAGAGGCGCACTGGCACCAAGAACCTTACTCTTTAAATCAGTCTGCATTCCGTTCATTACGGAAAGAACCACTAAAAGAGTAGCGACCCCCAAACAAATTCCACCAGCCGCGAACAGGGTAATTAAAGATCTAAAACCTTCGCCCTTTTTAATTCTTATATATCTTTTAGCAAGAAAGAATTCGAAATTCGAGAATTTTTTCATGTAACCAGTATATTCCTTTTAACTCTTTGGGCAAGGGGGAAGTGGTGCCTTTTCGTCCCCTACTTGTGTCCATGAGATAATAATAAAAAGCTCCCGGGGAATCTCGGGAGCTTGAATCTTTTGGAGACTCGATTACTTCCCTAAGACATAAATGTAACCGTGAGACTCGACGACATAGGCTCGGGAGCCATCAGGATTGAAGACAAGTTCAGTGAACGAACCAGCGTCCGGGAACTCGAGTTTCTCGACCATGGTCGGATTTGTTGGGTCGTTGACATCGTAGACACTAATATAATCAGAACCATCATCGCAGAGGAAAAGATAGTTCTCATCCGGGGTAAAAGCCATACCAAATTCTCCGATATCAGGATCAAATTGGGTAACTTTCGTAAAGCTTGAGAGATCAACAACATAGACATCGTCATTAAGATGCGAAATAAAGGCATATTCATCATCAGGGGTAATCAGAATAATCTCGGGTCCGTTGCCGACCGAAAGTTGTCGGTTGACAGTCATCGTCGTTGGATCGAGTTCATAGAAGATGTCATCGCTCTGGTTGACCGCATAGAGTTTTGTCTCGGCGTGGTTCAGGTCGACATCCATTATCCAGGGCAAAAGAACGCTGTCGATCATTGCCCCGCTTGAGACATCGAACTTCGTGATACAGCCGTCCCCGGCCGTCGCCATATGCGTTGCATAGATGATGTCGTTCGCTTGGGTCAATGCCACCCCGTAGCCTTCCGGGCCAACCTTAACCGGTGGAGAGCCTTCTAGAAAACCGAGCATCCTGGTCTGGGTATAACTCGATGTAGAAATTTCGAGGATACCGGCACTGTCCATATTCCAGACACCACAGTAGTAGGCAAAACTACCATCACTGGTAATTCTCAACTCATTATCACCGACATTGGTAACCGGAATCGGGTGGGTCACCTGATTGGTCGCAGTCGATATCACATAGACAAGGGTATCGTACTGCCCCCAGTGGTTAACCCAGATCTCAGCGCCATTCGGGGTAATGTCAATTGACTGAGGATCTTCTAAGACCTGAATCCTTGTTAACAGATTCCTTGGATAGGCAGCGCCTGAGACCACAAAGGAATCGAGATCCGAGAAATCATTCATCCTACCATTCCCATCAAGCGCAAAGACCTGCCAATAGTATTTGAGCGTATTAAGACTCGAGATGGTATATGTGGTATCAGAAACCTCAACAGAAACCACTGGTGATGCAAAATTAGCAGTGGTATCAACTTCCACAGCATAACCAGAGGCATTCTCAACTTTTGTCCAGAAGAGTGATACAGGCAATAAAACCTGTTCGCCACCGGTCGGCTCAAGAAGATTAAGCCCACTAATAATTTCACCGCCACAGGAAGTAAAAAGTAGCACCGCACCAAGAATTGCTGTACAAAGTACCACGATTCTATGTTTAGCAATCATACGAAACCTCCTTTCTGGTAATAGTTTTGTTTTTCCTAAGAACTTCTCATAGCAAGGAATCTCTTATGATAAATTATACTTATGAATTTTATCTATGTCAACCCAAATATCTAAGGAAAGCTATAAAAGATTTAAGAATTTGGTTGAAAAAATCAAAGATAAATACCTGCATTATGATAAGTGTCGAGTTAACATTGTTAATTATTTTCGTGTGTTTTTTTTAACACAAATTAAAAAGAGTGAGTGGCGTATCGTGTATTTAGTGTGTTTCGTGGTTTAATCACTTTTAAATTTTGTTTTGCAATTTTTTATTCTCCGAGTTCCAGGCTATCCAAAAAATCCTTAATCCCCACCAAATAAACATCTTTAGACTCAGATATACAATTATTATGCAATCCCCGGATTTTTAGAAATGTCTTAGGTTCCAATGCCTCGGCAAACAATTTTTCCCCATGATGAAAGGGTATCAAATCGTCATGTTCGCTATGTACAATCAATTTTGGTATTTTTATGTTTTTTATTCTTTTAATAGACTCAAAACGATTCGATATTGAAAATTTCGGTAGATAATAACCAAGTATATCGTAACCCAAATCCCTTGCAGATATAAAAGTACTATCGATTATCATCCCCCTTAAACCCCCAACAAAACTTGCAAGAAAAATAGCAACAGCCCCGCCTAAAGACCTACCAAAAACAATCATATCTTCATCTTTAAATCCTTTATCTTTAAGATAATCGTATGCTCCCAAAACGTCTAAGTACAAACCCTTTTCACTTGGAACACCGTTACTTCTGCCGTAACCTCTATAATCAAAAATAAACACATTATATCCAAGTAAATTTAAATCTTTAATAATATCCACTCTCGATGAAATATTCCCGAAATTCCCATGACAGAAAAGGATAACTCTATGTAAAGAACCTTCTATAAACCAACCATTAAGTAACACCTGATCCCGCGAGGTAAAATTTATATCTTCGAATTGAACATCTAAATCACTTGGAAAAGAAAATAATTCTTCCCGGGGTCTATAAACTTTAATATGTTCGTAAAACTTAAATAATAGATAGGAAAAAAGAAGAAAAAAAAGAAAAAATACTAAAAACATTAAAAGGTGTTAAGAAAATTTCTACTAATCGTTTTTTTTCGCAGTTTTATCTTTACTACTCTCTGATTTCTTCGTCGCAGAATTAGCACCATCGGACTTCTTATAATCGGTATGATAAAAACCATTACCTTTAAATATAATACCAACACCCGCACCAATCAACTTTCTCAATTTCCCGCCACAACGCGGACACTTTTTCAAAGGTTCGTCTTTAATTCCCTGGAATTTTTCAAATCTATATTTACATTTTAAGCACTCATATTCATAAGTCGGCATAAATCCTCCGTTTGACGAAATATAGCTACTAAAAACTGCTTGTCAAGCCCATTTACCCTACCCCAAAACAATAATCTCACACAGAGTGCGCAAAGAACACAAAGAATTAATCGTTAGGTCGTTAGAAAGTTAGGGGGTTAGGAGAGTTTCCCAAATCCCAACCCCTAAATCCAAAATCCTAAAAAACCATTTAACTATTTCTCAATTTGACCATTTGACTTAAATTCGAAGAATTTATTCATCGGAATAGCTTGACATAAAAAAATATTCTATTAAACTTAAAGGTTAATTGGGTTTATTTGGAGGATAAAAAATGTCTATTCGCAATTCAAAATGGTCTAAAAGAGAAAAAAAGATAGCTCGTAAAGCATTTGACAAAGCTTATCAAAGAGAAATGGAAATAATAAAAAAGGAAATATTAAATCGTTTAAATAAAATGAAGTCTGTTGATCAAATATGGGATTTACATGATTTTTTAAGTGCTAAAAGAAACAATATGGCTGATAAATACGATTATAGATATTCTATGTTAATAACTGTTTTTGGCAGGTTATTAGCTGAAGGATATATATCAGAAGAAGATTTATGTGGACTTGATGATGAGAAACTAACTTCAATCAAAAATATATCAAGATTCAAGAAATAAAGGAAGAATATGGATATATTAGAAAAAGAAATACAAAAAATATTAATTGAATGGGACCCACTTGGAGATGACAAATGGGAAATTAAAGATTTAGATAATTATAAAATCGAAGCAATGGATATATCTTCCGACTTATATATTATGAATATCAATTCGGAAAAATCTTGCATAAGATTAGTACGAAATACTATAAGTCAAGCATTTGATATAGATGTACCTACCGAAGAAGCAGAGAAATATGGTAAAACAATATGGAAAATCTTTTCTAAGAATAAGAAAATTAAAAAATAGAAACTGTCAACATTTTAACTTCGGACTAATGGCATGAACAAAAAAGATATCAAGAAAATTATTAAAAATCCAGCCTTTATTCCAGGTATTTACAATTATTGCGATTACTGGTGCGAGCGTTGCCCTTTCACTTCCCGTTGCATGAATTTCGCATTAAGCGAGAAACAGTTTCCAGATAATGAATCTCGTGACATAAACAACAAGCTTTTTTGGCAAAAACTATCTGAAATTCTTCAATTAACGCTTGATATGCTGGAAGAAACTTCAATGAAAAAGGGCATTGACTTGAATTCTCTCGATCTTAAGACCGAAACCGAAGAAAAAATGACAAGAAAGGAAAACATAGAGGAAGATAAATGCTGCACCTCCGCGAAAGCGTACGGGGAAATGGTCGAAAACTGGTTCAATTCATCCAGTCAACTATTTAACCAAAAGCAGGATGAGCTGAATCTAAAAGCGGAACTCGAAATACCCAATGGTAATCCTATCGAAGAAGCAAACGGCATCAAAGACGCAATAGACATCATTCGCTGGTATCAATACCAAATATATAGCAAGTTAATAAGAGCAGTAAAAGGAGATTCAAACGAACTACAGGAAGACAGTGATGGTTCAGCAAAAGTTGCATTAATTGCAATAAACCGCTCCATAGCCGCATGGGGAGAAATACATCGTCACTTCCCGGAATGTGAGGATGAAACACTTGACCTTCTTGTACATCTTGATCGATTACGCATAAAAGTTGAAAAGATATGCCCAAAAGCAAGAGGATTTATACGCCCGGGATTCGACGAAAACCACTAACCGGAAGGAGAAAAAAACAAATGAAAAATTGGTCCATAATTATATTACTATTACCCATTTTACTTTTAGCTAAAGCCTCCCCTGAAACTGAAGTTATCATATTCGGAATCGTCCATCAAGCAACGGAAAACTTTGACGGAGAAGACATGTTAAAGATATTAGATCGGGTGAAACCTGACGTAATTTTATTTGAACACCCTATTTCCTGGCCTGTTGAAAGGTTTTCTGAAATCGTAAAAAAAAACAAAAATCCAACTCTCGAGACAATAATAGTAAAAAAATATCTGGATGAAAACCCATCAGTACTTCTTAGATATTATGATATCGAGAACCGAAACAAATATTACATTGAAACCCGGTACTTCGAACAAGAGAAAGCCTTTAACGAAAAATTAGAGAATTTAATCAGCAAAAGCGAATCAGATGATTCCGTCTCGCTTCCGGCGGAGCAGATCACCATGTTATTAAATTTCGACAATCTCAATCATTCTCTTTTAAAGGAGTATCCCAGAGTAATCAACTCGGCAGCAGCCGATTCCATATGCGCTATAAATGTCAGATATCTTCTCTATAGTAGTCTTAAGTTTACAGAAACCGTTCCAGATTTGAAGCAATTTAAAGAATATATCATCTCACGGCAAGAGTTCTGGGATAAAAGGAATGAAGCTATGGCGAAAAATATTATTAACTATGTAGAAGAATTTCAAGGTAAGAGAATTGTTGTCACAAATGGATTTGAGCATCGCTATTACTTACGTATGGAACTACAACAATCACAGAAGCAAAACTTTATATTAAAAGAATACTGGGAATACTAATTAAAGAAACAATTTATCAAGGGAGGTAAAAGTTGAAATTCATATTAAAGAGCTTTTTTATATTCTTTGTAATATTGCTATGTATGTGTTCTTCACCGTCTTTAGAAACCAATGAAAGTTATGAACCGGTAACGCCAAACGCGTCGAGGGAAGCTAAAGCTCTTCTGGAATTTTTATACAGCATTTCAGGAAAGTACACTCTAACAGGACAACATAACTATCCAAACATAAAAGACAGGAATACGCGTTTCGCAGCAAAATATATAGGTAAAACACCAGCAGTTTTTAGTACGGACATGGGCTTTGCAAAGGCTGGAGATACGGATTCTTACCTGGCAAGACCGGACATTGTCGAAGAATGTATAAGACAGCATAAACTTGGGTCTATCATCACTATATGCTGGCACGCGGTACCGCCTACCACCGATGAACCGGTTACTTTCAGAGGTCTGCCTGGAGCAAAACCGGACTCTCTGGCAAGTGTTCAGGGTCAATTGACAGACCAACAATTCAAAGATATCCTAACACCGGAAACAAAACTTTATAAACACTGGTGCAAACAGGTCGATAATATCGCGTTTTACCTCAAAAAACTCCAAAAAGCCGGAGTACCGATACTATGGAGACCATATCATGAAATGAATGGTGACTGGTTCTGGTGGGGAGGTCGTCATGGAGAATACAGCACAAAAGAACTTTATATCCAATTATTCGATAGGCTTGTAAACCATCACAAACTAAATAATCTAATCTGGGTCTGGAACGTCGATAGACCAAGTAGACCCGGAATGGAGTTCTCTAACTTCTATCCGGGAAACGAATACCTCGATGTTCTATCTCTGGATGTTTATAGAAGTGATTTCAACCAGTCCTACTACGATGGTTTGTTAATTTTATCAAAAGGCAAACCACTTGTACTAGGAGAAGTCGGCAATCCTCCATCACTTGAAATTCTAGAGCAACAACCAAAATGGTGTTTGTATGTCATCTGGGCGGGAATGGTCCGGAATACGTTAAAAAAACAACACAAAAAACTGGTAAATCATCCGCGAATACTGAGTTTAGAAGATTCCGCCTATATAGAAGCCATCAATCCCTTCAGGAGTACATGCGGATTAGCTACATTAAACTTAAAAGAGAAACAACCACATGATTTTTCGGGAAAATGGATTTTTAACGAAGAAAAAAGCATTCTGGATAATTACGGGGCAAGTCAGATACCCTATAAGTTGAATGTTATCCAAAAAGGAAATAACATTACTATAGAAAGAACTCGAATTTTAGAATATGCTGATGATGAAATTACGAAAGAGAAGATGACTCTCGATGGTAAAGAATATGAATCGGAATTCTGGAATTCCTCCCGTATAACGACAGCAAACTGGTCGAAAAACGGCAAAACTTTAATATTTGAATCTAAAATCGAATTTAATATGGGCGGGAAGGCTACTGAAATGGTATCAAATGAAATCTGGAGTTTAATGGAATATGGAGAAATCCTATCGATTAAGCAGTCTTCCACTTCACCCTGGGGAAAAAGAAAAATGACAATGATTTACGATAAACGGTAATTATATACAAAAACAGTCTTTTTTATTAGCTTAATATTATGAACAAAAAACCCCTCGTAGGAATAAGTACTTGTTTACTCGGAGAAAAGGTAAGGTATGATGGTGGGCATAAACTTAACCATTATCTTCGTGATACATTTGGAAAATACGTGGAATATCTACCAGTTTGTCCCGAAGTAGAATTCGGCATGAGTGTTCCCAGAGAAGCGATTAATCTTTTCGAAAACAAAAGAAAGATTCGACTTATTACAAAACAAACAAATATAGACATAACTGACAAAATGAATTCATGGATAAAAAAACGTTTGAAAGATTTATCAAATAAAAAACTCTGCGGTTTTATTTTTAAATCAAAATCTCCAAGCTGTGGATTATTTGACGCGGAAGTTCACAGAAAAAAGGTCATAGAAGATAACGGTACAGGATTATTTGCTAAAGCCTTCACAGAATCATTTCCCCTGATTCCTGTGGTTGATGAAAAGCGTCTAAATGATCCAAAACATAGAGAAAATTTTATAGAACAAATATTTCTTATATACAACAAACCAATAAGCCAAAAAATAAAATCTGAAACTGAAAATCTATGAACTAAAATCTATTGACATAAAAAAAAATTCTATTATTTTGAAAGAAATGAATATTTTTTTAACCGGCGGAACAGGATTCATTGGATCATACGTTACATTAGAATTGCTGAAACACAATCATAAAATAACTATATTAGCTCGAAATCCAAATAAAATCCCAAAATTCAAAGAAATAAAAGAGCTCGAAATCATAGAAGGAGACCTCTCCGATACCAAACTACTCGAAGAATTAATTAAGGGTAAAGACGCGTGTATTCATATCGCATTAAATTATTCCGAACAAAAAGAAGGGTGGGAAACCCTTCAGGACGACACTTTACCAACGGTATTTATGTCTAATATAGCCGCAAGGGAGAACGTAAAACATTTTATTTATACATCATCGACTTCGGTCAATGATAGTCTCTATATGGGAGGCGCAGATCCGTTAGAAGAACAAATAAAAATTGCAACCGTAAAAACCAAACAGCATCCGGCTACTTTTTACGGCGCAACCAAAGCGGCGAGTGAAAACTTTTTAATTGCACAATCGCATCTCTCACCAATTCGAATTATCATTATTCGTCCTGGTTACACTTTTGGAAATCCAATAGCAGAAGGTGCCCATCCCCAGAGCGATGCCCGTTTTCTTAATATTGTGAAGAACGCCTTTAATAATAAACCTATACCCATCACTAAAAATGACGGCACGCAATTCATCTGGGCCGGAGATCTTGCTAAACTATATATCAAAATTCTACACAGTAATGTGAATAGAAAAACATATTATGGACTTTCTAAAAATTTTACATCATGGTATGAGATCGCGCAAGAAGCAGTAAAAAAATGTAATTCAGAAAGCCAAATATTATTGGAAGATAAAGGCTGGAGTGATGAACCATTAATGTGGGATGTTTCAGACATGAAAAAAGATTTTGGACTGGAGTTTGACCCCTGGCAAAAGATCAAGGAACATCTGGATTATTATATACACTTAGAAAAAAATGCCTAAAAAAAGAATAGGCTTTGATAAATTAGAATCAATTCCAAATGTCGGACCGGCTATAGCTGCAAAATTACGCCTTCTTGGATTTCAAGAACCTACTGAACTAGCCGGAGTAGATCCTTACATTATATATAGAAAGCTATGCCAATTAACCGGAAAACGTCACGACCCCTGTCTGCTCGATGTTTTTATCTCGGCTGTTTCATTCTGCAACGGAAATCCCCCGGAATATTGGTGGAAATTTACCGCTGATAGAAAAGCTAAATTTAAAAAAAATACTAATAATGATAAAAAAACATAGTTTAATAATCTTATTCGTTTTTTTCGTTATCAGTCGTGTATCATTCGCCGAAAGCAAAATTCCTGCAAGCCCTAGATCCAGAAGGGCCATTCAACGAGTCAAACCGGAGCTCGAAAAAGTGTTTAAAGAAAAAAACTTAAACTATGGGTCCCCCATATTCATAAGGATTTTCAAAGAATCGATGGAACTTGAAATATGGGTCAAATCAGAAAATACATTTACTCTTTTTAAAACTTACGAAATCTGTACTTACGGTTCAGGTACACTGGGACCAAAAACAATACAAGGAGATGGTAAAGCTCCCGAGGGTTTTTATTTTGTTACCCCACAAAGACTAAATCCCGTAAGCAATTTTCATTTATCATTTAATCTCGGTTATCCAAACAAGTATGACAGAACACATAAAAGAACCGGAGGCGCTTTAATGGTACACGGAAGTTGCGTTTCAATAGGTTGCTATGCGATGACCAACACAGGCATCGAAGAAATATACGCAATTGCCTATGCAGCATTCCGTAATGGACAAAGCTTTTTCAGAGTACATATTTTCCCTTTTAAAATGAATAAATCAAATATGGAAAAACACAAACAATCAAAATGGATAGAATTTTGGAACAATTTAAAAGAAGGTTATGACTTTTTCGAAAAAAATAAAATTCCTCCAAATGTAGAAGTAGTAAATAGAAAATACATATTTGAAACTTCAGAATAATAAAAAACAATAAAAAATCTCTAGTTAAAACCAATTTTAAAACTCTTGACAGAATAATTGATTTCTGTTATTTTGTCATCGAAAAAATGATACAAAACTATAAATAAGATTTTTATCAAAACAATTTAAGAGTTTTAATTCCTAATATTTAGGGAGGCTAAATGGAAGAAAAAACTATTACTAATAAAGAGTATAAACCTATTCGTGACCGTGTCCCTATTCCAACTAAAATATCTTACGGCCTGGGAACCGGGCTCAACATGTGGGGACTCTGGCTGTACCCGGGTGTCGCTTTTGCAGTATTTAATATCTACCTGGGGGTTGATCCGCGCCTGGTTGGATTAGCATTAACACTAATTCGTGTATATGACGCGATTGTGGATCCTTTGGTTGGCTGGATATCGGATAACCTGCGTTCTAAACATGGCCGACGACGTCCTTTCATTTTAATCGCCGGCATTTTAAGCGGACTTGGTCTACCGTTGTTATTTGCCGTATCACCCGAATGGGCGACGATAAAATTTCTGGGAGTCTCGGTTATTTTCTGGTATATGGCGGCATCATGCCTCATTTATATTCCGATTATAAGCGCTTTCGCCGTACCTTTTGACAGCCTGGGCGCGGAGATGACACCGGATTACGACGAACGTACTTCTATTATGACATATAAAAGTGTAATGCAGAAAATTTTTGAGGTAGGTAACTTTTATGCTCTGCGTTTCACAAATTTAGCCTGGTTCCTTCTTCCCGGGGGAGGTAAAAACACATTAAAGGGCATCCAGGTTTATACAGGAATCCTTGGCACAATTATGGCAATATTTGCCATAGTTATGTTTTTCAGACTAAAAGAGCGATATTACGATAAAGTAGTTGTAAAAACTAAAGAAAGCATTTCAATTAAAAGCTCATTTTATGAAACACTAAAAGTACAACCATTCCGAATGATAATGGGTTTCGGTTTCGCTTTCAATTTTAGCACAAGTATGATAGGCTCACTCGGTTATTACACGACAGTCTATTATGTATGTCGGGGTAGCACTATACTGGGAGATAACTGGAACTTCTGGATGGGAATCTCTTTTATGCTCGGAGGACTTCTGGGAGCTCCGATATTAAGCAGAATCGCGAACCAAATAGGTAAACGCAAAGCGGTTATTACCGCGGCATGTATCGGCATAGTGGGATACGGAGGTTCCTGGTACCTGTATACCCCCCTTATTCCCTGGCTCCAAACTGTCGCTTCCGGAATGATGGGATTTGCAGCATCCGCACTATGGATGTTACACGGCTCTATAGGAGCGGATATTATGGATTACGATGAACTTAACACGGGTAAAAGAAGAGAGGGTTCTTTTACCGCCTGTGGTTCATATATACTTAAGTTAGGCAATTCAGTAGGTTATATCATCTTTGGTTTTATTTTGTCCTTGATAGGCTTCGATTCTACTCTCAAAACGCAAACACCCGAAACAATTCTCTGGATACGCAAAACACTCGCGGGAATACCGATTTTGGGCTTTATATTGGTAATCCTGTTTATTCTACGTATGGGACTGACACGAGAAAAATGCGAAGAGATACGTAGAAAACTCGAAGAACGCAGAGGAACTGTTTAGAGTTCAAAAAACATCTAAAAGAACCCTCTTTAGATTACATTTTAATCCAGAAAATAAGGAGGAAATTATGCTTAAAAGTAAATCTAAGTTAAGCAGTATATTAATACTTATAGTTATTATCGGCTGCTCCGCGAACGTTAATTACGTCGGAAAAGAATTTGAGCCAACGACTACAGTCGATGTGTATTTCCAGGCAGCGGAAATAGAAAAAGAATATACGATTATAGGGCACGCGATCGGCAGCGGCTGCGATTTTGTTTCCAACGATAAAGTCCAAAAGAAATTGATTGAAGAGGCAAAAAGTAAAGGAGCAGACGCTATTTTGATAACAGGTATCGGAAAATCAAATATTCCGGCTGGTGTGGGCAGCGAAACAGAAAAACAAATAAACGCGTCATTTTTGAAATACAAATAGCGCAACTGACAACTCGCAATCAATCAACACGAATGCATTACAGTCTGATCAAGCAAAGGACACGCGCCCTTCATCGTTAAGCTGTATACTATCCTATAGTTAATTTATAGTAACATTTTATAAAAAGACTTAAAAAAAAATGACTTCACCCCCTTGACTAATCACGATTTCTTATTAAGATTAGTTACAAGGTTTACAGTTGCCGGGGTTGACTTTAAAAATCGTTCTAATAAATTACTGCATATAAAATTTAGGAGGAAAAAAGATGGCGGAAGCCGATCAATTTAACGAATTAGAAAAAACAGAAAATATAGAAGAAGAAGAAAAAGAAGAAAATAAAAAAAACAAAATACAGGGTGAATTTGAAGGTATGGAAGTAATAATCGACAACTTAGAAGAAGAAAAAGAAGAACTCAAGGATAAATATCTTCGAGCTTTAGCTAACTACGAAAACCTTAGAAAACGAGCTATTCAAGAAAAAGAAAAAATTTATAATTTTACCCTTGAAGAAGTATTTAGGAAAATTCTTCCTATTCTCGACGATTTCGAGAGGGCGTTTAAATCCCTCGAAGAAAGCAAAGAACACAAAGATGATTATAAATCTTTCAGCGATGGGATTCGTCTGGTTTACTCCAATCTAAACAACTTACTAAAAAGTTATAATATTGAATCGTTTGAATCCATAGGAGAGAAATTCGACCCCGCAAAACATGACGCAATCCACGTAATTGAAAAAGAGGATGAAGAAAATGATATTATATTAAAAGAGACGGAAATTGGATATAAAATCAAAGATAAAATTCTTCGTCCCGCAAAAGTTATAGTAGTGAAAAATAGCGAAGAGAACCGTAATAAAAATCAAAATAATAGTAACAATCAAGGAGGAGAAGCAGAATGAAAGAACCAGTAATCGGTATCGATCTCGGAACAACTAACTCGGTTGTCGCGATTGTCGAACAATCAGAACCGGAAGTAATTACAAATTCTGAAGGACAAAGAACCACTCCTTCGGTAGTAGGATTCAAAGAAGGAGAGGAGTTAGTTGGATTACAAGCAAAAAGGCAACAGCTTACCAATCCTCAGAATACAATCTTTTCAGTAAAAAGATTTATGGGCAGAAGGTACGAGGAAATAGAAAATGAAAAGAAAAAAGTTCCTTTTGACGTAATAAAAGGTCCTCATGACGACGCGAGAATAAAGGTGGAAGATAAAGTCTATTCTCCACCGGAAGTTTCCGCGAAAGTTCTTCAATACCTAAAGAAAGCTGCTGAAGAACACGTAGGTAGGGAAGTTAAAAGAGCCGTCATAACTGTCCCGGCGTATTTTAACGATGCCCAGAGGAAAGCCACAAAAGATGCGGGCGAAATAGCAGGGTTGGAAGTCTTAAGGATAATAAATGAACCCACGGCGGCTTCTCTTGCCTACGGTTTATCAGAGAAAAAAGAAGAAAAAATAGCCGTTTTTGACCTTGGCGGAGGAACTTTCGATGTATCCATTCTTGAAATAAGTGAAGGGGTATTCGAAGTTCTGTCAACAAACGGAGATACACACCTTGGCGGAGATGACTTTGACCATACAATAATGGAATGGTTAATAGAAGAATTCAAAAATGAAACGGGAATAGATATTTCTGACGACAGAAGCGCTGTCCAGAGAGTAAGAGACGCGGCGGAAAAAGCAAAAACCGAACTTTCCACAATGAAAGAAACTACAATAAATTTGCCTTATCTGGCGGGAGACAAAACAGGGGCAAAACACCTTGAAAAGAAACTAACAAGGGCTAAACTTGAATCTTTATGCGAAGAACTCCTTAAGAGAATAGAAGGACCAGTTAAAAACGCTCTTAAAGACGCGAATTTAACTACAGATGAAATCGATGAAGTTCTTCTCGTAGGTGGTATGACAAGAATGCCTTCTGTTCAAGAAAAAGTTAAAGAACTTTTCAATAAAGAACCCAATAAAGGGATTAACCCCGACGAAGTTGTGGCTGTTGGCGCGGCTATCCAGGGAGGAGTACTGGCAGGAGATGTAAAAGATGTTCTACTTCTCGATGTAACCCCTCTGTCCCTCGGAATAGAAACCCTCGGCGGAATGATGACAACAATAATACCCAGAAATACCACTATACCCGCCGAAAAAAGCAAGGTCTTTACAACCGCTGAAGATAACCAACCCGCGGTTTCAATTCATGTTCTTCAGGGAGAAAGACCTACGGCGGCTGATAACAGAACACTGGGAAGATTCGAGTTAACAGGTATACCTACCGCACCAAGAGGTGTTCCGCAAATAGAAGTCAGTTTCGATATAGACGCAAATGGCATACTTAATGTTTCGGCAAAAGACCTTGGAACAAAGAAAGAACAATCAATCAAAATCGAATCTTCTTCCGGTCTAACCGAAGATGAAATCGAGAAAATGAGAACCGAGGCAGAAACATACGCGGAAGAAGATAAAAAGAAGCAGGAATTAATAAACGCAAGAAACTTTGCCGATACGCTTATCTATAATACAACAAAAACACTAAAAGAGCACGGCGATCTCGTTTCAAGTGAAGAACGCGGCGCTATTGAAAACGCGATATCCGATCTTAAAGAAGCTCTCGAAACAGAAGATCCTGTTAATATAAGAAATAAATCGGAAAGTCTTCAGACAGCTTCTTATTCAATCTCAGAGAAATTATACGAACAGAAAAAGAAAGAAGAGGCTCAAAAGGAGGGCGCGACTGCTTCCGGAACCTCAGAGCAAAAACCGCAGGAAGAAAAGAAAGAAGAAGAAAAAGGAGCAGAAGAAGTCGAGGCAGATTTTGAGGTAATCGATGAGGAAGAGGATAAAAATGAAGAGGAGAAAGAATAACCGGTAAATAATATCAGATATGCCTAAAAATAATGACTACTATGAAACCCTGGGGGTTAGCAAGGACGCGAGTACTCAAGAAATAAAAAAAGCTTACAAAAAACTTGCAAGAAAGCATCACCCGGATGTAAATAAAGACAATCAAAAAGAAGCTGAAAAAAAATTCAAGAAAATATCTGAAGCCTACGAAGTACTGGCCGACCCTGAAAAAAGATCCAATTACGACCGTTTTGGCAAAGAAGGTGTTCATTTCCAGGGCGGAAACTTCACCTGGCAGGACTTTTCTCACCAGGAAGATCTCAGAGACATATTTGGAGACATTTTCGAAACTTTTGGGGCAGGTAGAGGCGGACTTTTTGACCTCTTCGGGCAGGGTGGAACCGGCAGTAGAAGGCGAAGGGCACATAAAGCGCCGGGTGAAGATGTCCGCATACCCCTAGAAATCAATCTTAAAGAAGCATCCGAAGGAACCACAAAAAAAATAAAAATCCGTCTATTCGAACAGTGCAAAAAATGCGGAGGAAAAGGCGGAACGACACAAGCCTGCTCCAGATGTAATGGTAACGGAGAAGTACAGGTAACCCGTTCAAGTTTTTTCGGTCAAATGGTTTCCGTTTCCACCTGTCCCGTATGTAAAGGAACGGGCGAAGTTGTAAAAAACGCGTGTTCCGACTGTCACGGTGAAGGACGAATAAAGAAGGAAAAACAAATATCCGTCAGAATCCCGGGGGGAGTCGAAACCGGAAATTATATTCCTCTAAGAGGAGAAGGGAATACTGGCCTGCGCGGCGGACCTAAAGGCAATATAATCGTAGAAATAAGAGTTAAAAGTGATTCAAAATTCAAGAGAGAAGGAAACAATTTAAGATTAAAAGTGCCGATAAGTTACAAAATGGCTATTGAAGGCGGAAAAATAACAATTCCCACACTAAACGGAAAAGTAAAATTAACCATCCCCGCCGGGACAAAATCGGGAAGAATATTCATATTAAAAGGTCAAGGCATGGGCTATTTGTACGGAACGGGAAAAGGAGACCTTTTCGCGGAAGCATACATCTGGACACCGGATAAGATATCGAAAAAAGCAAAAAAACTTCTTGGCGAACTCGACAAAGAAATCGGCAACCCCCCGAAAATTTGAAATCGTTAGATAGTTGGATCGTTAGGCCGTTAGGTGGGGTAAAAAAATCCGAACCAACGACCCCACAATCCAACGAACCAACTAAAAAAACAGCCACGGATATACACAGATTTTTTTTACTCGAAACACGAAACCTTAAACTAGAAACTTAAAATTTTGTCTCACACAAAGCCACACCACACCCGAAAAAATTAGACAGGATAAAAAAAGGATTTACAGGATTTTTTCGTTATTCGATTTGGCTAATTATATAAGATAAATTTCGGTTTTTTAGCCGAAAAAGCATCCCCAGGGATCTCCTTCTACCTCTCTAATGCAATCATCAATTGTATATACCGGTTTTCCCGGGATATAAGGCCACCATATATGGAACTTTCTCATCCAATATAAATGCCAGCGATCATCAAAATCAGTGTAACGAACCTGAAATGTTTCGGTGAAGGTTAACTTAGAAGGATCCATAAAAGAGGGTCTTTTCTCATAAGCTATAATTCGATTACTCTCCGCTTTTACATCAAAATCTATTTCGGAACGTAGATGAGGGGGATACTTTTCAGAAAGATATTTATCAAGTTTTTCCAAAGCTTTTTTTTGAATACCAAGAGGCATCTTTTTTCGATATGTAAGCGCTTTTATACCGGATTTTCCGGCTGCCTCATATGCATTTAAATAATAAGTAATCCATCTTATCCCTAAGCCACTTTCCTTTGCTATTTTATAAAGCTTTTCGTCAGAACCTGCTATTAAAGCTTTCTTTGCCCACTCACATTTCTTTGAAAAACTCATTTTCATTTTTTTATCTCCACAACCTTGATGTTTCGAGGTCGGATCGGAGGCTGGTAAACAAATTATCCGAAATTATCACATGGTCGTCGATTTCTATTCCCATGATTTTTCCTGCTTTTATTAGTCGTTCAGTCATTTTTATATCATCATTACTCGGAGTCGGATCGCCTGACGGGTGATTATGAACGAGTATTATAGAAG
>CAZKVT010000007.1:0-77347 GCA_964556365.1 uncultured bacterium
ACTCCCATCCCCTCTCCAAAGTGTAAACCATGTGCTTTGGTTTTAACATTTTAGGAGATTTTTGGAGTTTCCTTTTTTGTTCTTGACAATTGATCGTGCGGAAATACATTTATGTCATGTTTAAATGTATTGAATTAAGGCAAAGGTTATTTTTTGTAGCCTTGTTCACGGTTTTTGTATATGGGCAGCCGCGTATTCAACTTAGATGTAAAAAAGTCGATTTTGGTCAAGTCGAGCAAAATCAAACAATAACGAAAGTTTTCTTGTTTAAAAATGTTGGAAATGAGGATTTAGAAGTAAGGCAAATGCGGTCTTCATGTAATTGTGCTTCAGGAGAACTAGTAGTGGAAGATAAGGTGGTCCCACCGCGGGGAACAGGTCAAATAACAATTAATTTTCAATCAAAAAAATTTATTGGTAGTCTTGTTAAAAGTTACTACTTTCACACAAACGACCCGCAAAACGGAAAAGTTGAGATTAAAATAAAAGCAAACGTTAAACCTTTTTTTATTATTGTCGATTATTTTTATTCTGAAGATTGTGAAGATTGTTTTTATGTTGAAGAAAAAATCCTTGATAGATTGAGAGGAAAATATGATTTACGAATAAGGCGGTTTGATGTAAAGGATTCTTCGAGCTATAAATATCTGGTTTCGCTCGATGAGAAGTATGGAGACGAAAATAGTGAAATGCCGGTTGTTGTCGTGGGGAAAGATATGTTCAGAGGCATTTCTGAAATCGAAAAATTCCTTGAGGGGACAATTCTGGAGCAGCGGAGGAGCAGAAGGAAAGCAACTCTATCCGCCGAGTCAGAAAGTATGAATTTAAGTTTTTTTAGGGATTTAAGAAGAGCGCAAATTGTATATTTTTTTGATAAAAAATGCGGGGGGTGTCGAGAAGTCGGAAAAGACGTTTCTTTTTTAGAGAAAAGCAAATTTAGAGTAGTAAAGTATGATATTGAAAAGAAAGAAAACAAACAATTAAACGAAGCCTTCTGTGAAGTTTATAAGGTCCCTCTGGATAAGAGGCTAACGACTCCCATGGTTTTTGCCGGAGAGTATTGTCTAACTTACGAAGATTTGCAAAAAACAAAATTGAGAGAATTTATTTATGCGCACAGGGAGGGTATTGGTAATATCCCTTTAATGCAGATCTTGTCATTGTCGGATAATGCGGGTACTAAGATAAAAGAAAGATTTAAAAAAATGGGCTTTTTTGCTATTTTGTCGGCGGGGCTCTTAGACGGCGTCAATCCGTGTGCTTTTGCTACAATAATTTTTCTTATTGCTTTTCTTTCTGCCGTCGGAAAAAAGAAGCGAGAAACTCTTTTGGTTGGAATTGCTTATAGCGCCGTTGTTTTTGTTGTATACTTTCTTATAGGAATGGGTCTTATTAAGGCAATAGGAGCTTTGGTCATAACCGTTATTATAAGTAAAATGATCCTTCTGCTGGTGGCTCTTTTTTCTGTTTTTTTGAGCGTTATGTCTTTTTATGATTATTTAAAAATAAAACAAGGAAAGACAGGAGAAGCTAAACTTCAATTGCCCAGATTTATTAAGAAGAATATTCATTCGATTATTCGAGAGAAAATGAAGATGAGAAATTTGTTTGCGGCAGCGATTGTAAGCGGATTTTTTATATCATTGAGTGAATTTGTCTGTACTGGGCAGATCTATTTGCCTACTCTTATGTTTGTTAGCGAGGTACCTTCTCTACGGATTAAAGCCCTGGCATATTTGTTGTTATATAATATAGCTTTTATTGTCCCTCTTGTGATCGTTTTTGTTGCCACGTATAAAGGAATGAGCTCTTCTGCTTTGGCGCGGTTCTGGAAAAGTAAGGTCGAGATAGTGAAGCTTATAAGCGCGTTATTTTTTGTTTTTTTAGGTGGGCTCTTGATTTTTTACGCGGTATTTATTTAGTAAAGAAACCCCTTGACTTATTAGCGGTGTGAATTATACATATAGACAGTCGTCTATATGTTAAAATTAAGGGAGGTTTAGTGGAAATAGTAAAAATTTTGTCTTTGTTGGCAGACGAAACAAGGTTAAGAATACTGAAGCTTCTCAAGACGGGTGAGAAAAATGTTACAAAAATTGTTGAATCTTTAAAGCTTTCCCAGCCTACCGTTTCTCATCATCTTCGCAAGCTCGAAAAAGAGGGTTTGGTTATAAAAAGGCAGTATAAACGATGGGTTTTTTACGAAGTGAATAAAAATTCGTTGAAAAGATTTATAAAAAACTTTGGGGTAGAGTTAGATCTTTAAAATTTTTTAGATTTTTTGGAGTGTAAAATTTTAAAAGGGAGATATTTATGAATGTTGTGAAAAGAGCTAGCTTCAAGATGATTTCTTCTTCAACAAATTTTGCCATCAATAAAAGAAAATTAAGACACTGGTTAATCCGAAGTATGGAAAGGCGTATATACACGGATTTAATAAAAGAAAATTTCGATAACAGACCTTTAAAAGTTCAGGAAGATAAGTATTATATGGGAAGGTCTATTTTTAGGAGTATAGATAGAGCTATTGAAAAAGGGGGTTTGTCGAGAGAAGCTGTGGACGGTCTTCTTCGTGTTTTTCTTGGGAATGTTTTTTTCGGCGGTTTTTATAAAAGGTTGGATTATATGAAGGAATATTCCGTTCGCCCGCCTGTTTTTATGACTATAAGCCCGACTAAAAAATGTAACTTACATTGTAAGAGTTGTTATGCCGCTTCAGGTGCCGACTTTAAAGAAAAGTTAAAATGGAGCGTTTTAACTAAAACCATTGAACAGGCAAAAGAGTTCTGGGGGATGACTTTTTTTGTGATTTCGGGAGGAGAACCGTTACTTTACAAAGATGAAAATAAAACAATTCTCGATCTTTATGAAAAGTATCCCGATTCGTACTTTCTAATGTATACAAACGGTACCTTGATTACCGAGAAGGTGGCAAAGAGAATGGCAAAATTAGGAAATGTTACTCCGGCTATATCGATCGAAGGTATGAAAAAAGAAACAGATGATAGGAGAGGAAATGGTGTTTTTGACAGAATATTAAAAGCCATGGAAAATTTAAGAAAAGAGGGAGTTCCTTTTGGTTTATCGTTAACCGCGACCTGTGATAATGTTGATGTTATTACTTCTGATAGCTTCAGGGATTTTTTCTTTAAAGAAATAGGCGCTATGTATGCCTGGATTTTCCAGTATATGCCGATAGGGCGTAAATTCACTCTCGATTTGATGCCTACTCCCAAGCAGAGAGCCAGGATGTATGAATGGGAATGGCAACTCATGCGCAAGGAAGATATTTTTGTTGCCGATTTTTGGAGTACTGCTACAGCTTCTGATGGATGTATCGCCGGAGCACGCCCCGGAGGATATTTTTATATTAATTGGAATGGAGATGTTATGCCGTGCGTTTTTGTTCCATATACGGTGGACAATGTTAACGATTCTTTTAAAGAAGGGCGGAACTTAAACGATATAATAAATTCCGGTTTTTTCAAGGATATAAGAAAGTGGCAGAACGATTATGGGTACAAGCAGCCGCCCGAGAAACACAAAAATTGGATTATGCCATGTTTTATTAGAGATCATCATGATGTATTTCTTGAGGTGGCAAAGAAGCATAACGTTAATCCTGCGGATACCGATGCGGCTGTCGCGCTAAAAGATAAGGGATATAATGATGGATTAACAAAATACGATGAAGAAATGCATAAGTTAACAGATCCCGTTTGGGATGAACATTATCTCGGTTCGGGATAGAAAACGGTTTTTTGAGGAGGTTTTATGTACGATACGATTTCGATTCTTAAAAATCTTACGAAAAAGAATAAAAAGAAAATTGTTTTACTGATTATGGATGGGCTCGGAGGATTGCCTTATAAAGGAAAGACTTCTCTCGAGACTGCGCGGACAAAAAACCTAGATACTCTCGCCGCTAAAAATGAATGTGGTTTTTTGGACCCCGTTTTTCCCGGAATAACTCCCGGAAGCGGTCCTGCTCATCTTGCTCTTTTTGGTTATGATCCTGTCAAATATCAAATTGGAAGAGGGATTCTTGAAGCTCTGGGTGTGGGGGTGGAAGTAAAGAGCGGAGATTTAACAGCAAGGGGGAATTTTTGTATAATTGAGAAAGGTATTGTTAAGGACAGGAGAGCGGGAAGAATCGCAACCGAAGTGAACGAAAAAATAATTAAACATTTAAATAAAGAAATATCCGTAATAGAAGGGGTGAAAGTCTCTTTTACAAGCGGGAAAGAACATAGGTTTGTGGTGAAACTAACAGGTAAAGATCTTTGCGGAGAAGTAACGGATACAGATCCTCAAACGGTCGGGAAGAAAATTCTTAAGTCGAGTGCAACCTCGGACTCACGATCCGCGAAAAAGACTGCTGAAATTATAAATAAACTAACGGAAGAAATTCAGAAAGCGCTCGATGGTATAGATGAAAAACCAAACGCGGCTGTTCTTCGGGGCATTTCGGGCTATCCGGATTTACCGCAGTTTCAGGAAACGTACAAGCTGAAAGCCAAATCTATTGCAGATTATCCGATGTATAGAGGATTGACACAATTGATAGGAATGGATGTCGATAGAACGCCTGGCTCAGTTGCAGAAGAGTTTGAAGTGTTTAAAAAATCATACCGGGATTACGATTATTTTTATATTCATATTAAAAAGGTAGATTCTTACGGAGAAGATGGAAATTTTGACGCGAAAGTGGAGAAAATAGAAGAGACCGATACCTACATTCCGGAAATCATGAAATTATCCCCGGATGTTTTAGCTGTCACTGGAGACCATTCGACCCCCGCCACACTTAAATCTCATTCCTGGCATCCTGTTCCGCTTTTGATTGTTTCCAAGTGGACTCGAATTAGCGGTGTTTCCGGATTTTCTGAGAGCGAATGCGCGAAGGGCAATTTAGGTCGTATGCCTTCTTTATATTTAATCTCGCTTCTTCTCGCTCACGCGGAGAGGTTAGATAAATTTGGGGCGTAAAAGATTTATTTATAAATAATATCATAATCGTTTTGTTAATGCTTTAACGGATATTGTTCGCCTTCGTTTTTAATTCATGCTATACTAAATGGAGGGTATTTGTTAAAATGCTTTTATATTCTTGACAAATATTCTTTTAATTCTTACAATTATATATATTCACTATAAAAAAAAGGAGGAAAAAATGCAGAAAAAAATATTTTTAGTTTTTTATTTGGTGGCTTTCCTTCTACTTATCGGTTTTTCTTGCGATGATGAGGAAGAAATTTTCAATTTTTCAGGTTCGACGATAGATCATCACTGTGTTGACATAACCCAGGTGCCGCAGGAATGGATAGAAGAAGCTAAAAACACTCTGCATATAGCCTACGGTCATACTTCTCATGGTTGGCAGATAACTTACGGGATGCAGGGTCTTATCGAATTCGCAAATAACGGAGGAAAAGGACTTTCCTTGCCCGACAGTATTTTTGCTTTTAACCCCGGAGGCACAAATGGAGCTCTTGATCAGCGTGATGGGGTAATGGCTAATGATGCGGGATATTATCCCGATTGGGTCAATGAGACCAGAAGTTACCTTGGGGACCCTGACATTATAACCGGCAGAGGAACCAGTCATCCCGAAATCAATGTAATTATGTGGTCGTGGTGTGGTCAGGTGAGCGGAACGTATTCTTCCGGAGTTCTCTGGGAGGAGTATCTCGGACCTATGACACAACTCGAAGAAGATTATCCTAATGTTGCATTTATATATATGACAGGACATGTCGATATAAACGATGACGCGAACAACAAAGCGGCGAATGATTCGATCAGGTCATACTGTCAGAATAATGATAAATGGCTTTTTGATTTTGCCGATTTCGACAGACATGATCCAGACGGTACTTATTATGAATTTGTAAATGATAATTGTGATTATTATGATGCGGTGGGAGGTACTTTACTTGGAAACTGGGCTAGTGAATGGCAGGATGCTCATACCGAAGGAGTTGATTGGTATTCTACGCCGGGTTCTCATACCTATCCGATCAATGAAAACCAGAAAGGATATGCCGCCTGGTGGATGTGGGCGCGCCTCGCCGGTTGGGAAGCAGAATAAAAGAAATTTAACGTATCGTAAATTTTAGAAATTTAAATTCTTTTTGTCAAAGAGTTCTATGCAGGCATCCACAACATATGAGTCGTATTTTATGCCTTTACCCTTTGATATTTCTTCGAGAGTGTTTTTTAAATCGTGGGGAAATCTGTATGGCTGCGAGGAGGTCATCGCCTCCAATACATCTGCTACCGCGAGAATTTTCGCTCCCCTGCTGATTTCGTCTTCCTTCAGTCCTTCGGGATAGCCCGACCCGTCGATTCTTTCATGGTGTTGAAGTACTATTTTTGCAGCTTCTCCCATGACTCTGATTTTCGACAGCACTTTATACCCAATATACGAGTGGAATTGCGCGATATCATATTCTAATTTGGTCAAACTTCCGGGTTTGTTTAAAATTTCTGGAGGTACGCATAATTTACCTAAATCGTGTAATTTGCTGGCGGCTCTTAAAGCTAATTTATCTTTGAGGCTAAGTTCCATATATTCAGCTAAAGCTTCGCTGATTTTTGCTACTTGTTTTTGGTGGGTACTTATATGAGGGTCCAAACTTTCAACATATCTTTCGACCGCCGGAAGAGAATTGGCGATTGCTTCTTTTAAAGATTCGAATCTTTTATGCAGCTCATCTGCTGTATTGTTAGTGTCAAAATTGTTTTTTCCCCAATCTACTAATTTTTGCCGAAATTCGGCAAATTCATGCATAGTACACCTCTCAAAATCTAAACGTTAAATAAAAACTCTGTTTTAATGGTAAAATAAATTATCAATTAAAATTTAATCTTACTATAATCTTATGATTTTTTCTATCATTTGTCAAGGGTTTTTTTCGACGGACGGAGATGGAAAATATTAAGGTTATTTAGGAAAAGCATTCAATCCGTATAATTGTTGCTGAACAAAATAAATATCTTGAAAAAAAAGAGAATAGTGTTATATTTAATATACAGGAGGAGAAAATCGAAAAAGAAACTTTAGTTGATCTGTTAAGAGCTCTTGCGCTTGGAGTCAATCATAAAAATGCTTATCCTGCAGAACATCCACTTGTAAAGGGACAACAAAAACAAATCGTGAATTCAATTAACTCTTTTGCAGATGAGACCGATGAGGTTTCAATAGTTCTTCTGGGCGAAAGTGTTATTGTGGAAGATATACATGTCGATCTTGCGGATTATCCAAGCGTACAGCTGTTTGTCAAAAAGCTTAAAAGAATGAATGTCGAAAGTGTTACTTTTGATACGGATTGTAATGAAATAGATATAGACGGGTTTTTGGATGTTGTCGCTAGTCCTCCCAAAGATGTAAAGATCTATAATGATATCAATGCTCTTTTGATAGAAAGAAAATCAGATAAGGTTTATTTCAACACCGTTGAGTTTCAAATAAGAACAAAGGGAGAAGAAGATTACGGTGACGGACGGGGAGGCGTTATAGATGTCGTAGAGGACGATGAATTCGATTTGGTTCACTTTCTAGAAAAAACCTGTAATGTAAAACAAGAAGATCCTCCTTCGATGGAAGCGGAAAAGATTACAAACGGTCTTGTACAATTGTATGCCAACGTGAATGCCTCTACCGACAAAGAAGACGTAAAAGCTCGGGAAGCTCTTTTTGAAAAGGTTATGGGAAAGATAACTCCGGAAGCCAAAAGATTTATAATCCAGGATAAGTTAAAACTCAAACAAATTTCTTCGATAATTAAATCTATTATAATGACTTTTTCCGATGAAGAAATCGTCGAAATTTTTGTAAGCAGAGTTCGGCTTCTTGGAGTTTTCGACGCGGAAGAGATTCTCGAAAACCTGACTCCGGAAAGACTGGACAGCATCTTACCGGAAATCAGAGCGAAATTGAAGATGATGAATGTAGAGGAGGCCCATATCTCACAACTTGAGAAAAAACTTCTCGAAAGAAGAAAAGGAATACCGGGAAAAGGAACGGGCGGTTCCGTTGAGAGTGGAAAAAGCGGAACCACTGAAAACAAAGGAGCAAATAGGATTAATGCTTTTGTCAGCGATTTTGCCGAAATTTCCGCTGAAGATTATGGAGTCAAAGAAATAGAACGTTTTTTCAGTTCGGTATGCCTTCTCGATAAGAAAGGAGAAGACAAAAAAAACAAAGCGGATAAGATAAGCGATGGGCTTGAGAATTTTGTAAAAGAATTTATCAAACAATTCGGACAAGATAATTTATTACATGAATCGGTAAAAATTAGAAAGACCTTTGAAAAAGTCCCAAATAATCTCAGAAAAGAAATTTTTTCCCGAATTATAAAGAGTAAAAATCCCGTAAGAATTACAATGGCTAAAATATTACTTCCATTAATAGATGCGGAAAGTATTGTGTCAACTATTGTTTTTCTGCTTGAAGATGGGCAAAGAGAAATGCTTGAAAGTTTTTTGTCTGCTCTGGAGAAGGATAAACTGACTGCGGTACGAGAGTATGCGGAAAAACATTTACAAGAAATAGGTATAAGCAAAGAAGACTTTATCAAACTTTGGGAGAAATTGACAGCTTCTCCTAAAAGTTTTAAAAGAAGTGGTGGTGTCAGTGTAAGAGCATATGGAAGGTTGAAGCATAAACTTAAAGCTAGCATAGATTCAACTGATATCAACTCTTTACTGGATGCTCTTTACAAAAGCCTTGAGTCAGAATCTCCTGAAATCAGAGGGAATACGGTTGTAAACATTGCCAGTTTGACAGACCAATTTTTTAAAGGGGAGAAAGTTACCATTATCCGTAGAATCTCAGATAAATTGATGAAGTACGCGAAAACAGAAAAAAACAGGAATGTTTACACAAATTATGTAAACGCTCTGAGTAAAGTAGGTGTTATGAGTAATGTCGCGGGATACGATTTTTTGATTAGCTCTATCGTTTCATTTTTTGCGGGAGAAGTTAGTAACAGAGAAAAGGCAAAGATTGTAATCCCACGGTTGGCGGAACTCAACAATAAAGAGGCTATCAATGTTTTGCTGTCTCTCTTATGGGAAAAGGACCTGCGTAAAATTGTGGTAGAAAAAGTCGACAAATTCGGGGTAGAATCTATTCCTTATCTTATGGAACTGCTGAAAGAATCAGAAGATAAAGAGGTCAGATTTTCTCTTTTAAAAATTATTGAAAGCATTGGAGAAGAAGCTCTGGATATCGTGAAAAAATATCTCAGTGATAAAAGGTGGTATGTTCGAAGGAATGCTATTTTGATTATGGGGAATATAGGGGATGAGAGTATTTTGGACGATATTTACGCGCTGAAAGATGATCATGAGCAAGTCCAGGTAGAATTAATCAGGACGCTCCGACATATTTTAAAAAACAAAGCAGAACCATATTTGTTGCCCTTCCTAGATTCAAATTATTCTCAGGTGCAAAAATATTTACTTTCTGTCCTTTCGGCCTTTATTTCAGAAGAAGGGATAACAGCTTTAAATAAAAGATTGCTTTTAGAAACCTTTTCCAAAGAAGAAGAATTTGAAATAAAAAAAAGTATTTGTGCCATACTGGAGGAAAAAGGAAACAGTCAATCTATAGAGGCTTTGACCCGGATTGTCGAAGCGAAAAAAGTTTTTGGAATACCGTTATACCCCGAGGAGTTAAGGTTTAATGCGGTTAAAGCTGTTGCCGAAATAGGAGGAGTACAAGCGGAAAAACTGCTGAAATCTTTAATTAAGGACCGTTCTAAACAAATACGTGCTTTAGCAAAACATGAACTTACTTAAGATTAACTGTTTAATAAACTACAGATTATACAAGATTTTTGTTCTTTTACCGAGGTACTGATAATTAAACTGTGGGAGTTTTTCCGCGTTTAAACGTATAACCGTGGAAGTCTTTTGCCCATTCGTGATATAATTTCGTACGGTATTGTTCCTATTGTTGTTGCGATGTCCCAGGCGGTGATTAGTGTGTCCATTACAATTACTTCGTCGCCGATTTTAGCATCGTGTATTTGAGAAACATCTATCATAGTTGTATCCATGGTTACATTACCGATAACAGGTGCTTTTTCTCCATGTACTATCATCCACCCCTTATTTGATAATGACCGATCGTACCCATCTGCATAACCTAATGGAACTGTAGCTATTGTTGTCGGTTTTTCCGCTGTAAAAGTTCTGCAATAACTTACAGAATGTCCCGGAGGAATTGTTTTAATGAAAGATATTTTACTCTTAACTGTCATTACAGGTTTGTAGCCAGGAGTCTTTAATCCTTCGACAGGTGATATCCCATACAAAAGAAGACCAAGTCTTACCATATTAAATATAGAATCTTCATGTAAAAGGAAAGCCGCCGAGTTTGCCATACTTTTTATAGGTATTTTGATACCCGAAGATACAGCTGTTTTTGTTAGTTTATTAAAGTCGTTCATCTGTTTTTGGGTGAATTCCTTGTCCGAATCGGCAACAGGGAAATGCGACATTACTCCTTTTAATTCGACAAAATTCATATTTTTTAGTAGCTTTACGAAATATATAAACTCATCCGAGGAAACACCATATCTTCCCATACCTGTATCGACCATAACAAATATCGGGACTTTTTTGCTCTGTCTTTTCCCTTCTCTCTCAAGACTTTCCAGGAAACCTCTTGAGCAAACCGTTGGAATCAGGCTGAAGAGTACGATTTCTTCTGTTCTCTCTTTTAGTTCTTGAGCAAGAATAAGAATCTCAGCCTGATTCCCCGCATTTCGTAGTTCGATTCCCTCTTCGACTATTCCCACCCCGAGGTAATCTATTCCCATTGCTGCTGCGCGGGAGGCAACCGCTATAGCTCCGTGTCCGTAAGCGTCCGCCTTTACAACCGCAAGCAACTTCTTCTTCGCAAGTTTGTTTTTCGCGTTTTTTATATTATGTTCAAGATTTTTTAAGTTAATTTCGACCCGAGAAGGTCTCATAATAAAAAGTATAACAATAAAAGTTTTTTTTTCAACCCTATATCTTGACATGATAGGGGTTTATTGTAATATCTAACAATCCAAATATGTAGTAGGAGGAAAAATAAAAAAGATACTGATTCTTTTAGGTTCAATACTTTTTTTAACCAGTGGTTGTATCATGAAGCAATACAAGCTAAGTGGAGATCTTTTTATTAAAAGCGAAGAGTATAAAAAAGCTGCCACCGAATACAGAAAATGGGCAAATATAGAGCCCGAAAATTCTAAACCGTTTGTTTCTCTCTCTGTTGCGTATTATTTGCAAGAAGACTATAAAAAAGCGGCAGAGCATTTGAAGAAAGCCTTTGAAACGGATACGGTTTTATCCAAAGAAGCAGTTGACTTTTATGAAGAGTTGTTGTCTATGGATAATTATACCTGGAATACTTTTTACAACGGAGCGGAAGCATTTATGAAAGAAAACCAACTTGCTGCAGCTTTAAAATTAATAGAAGAAGCAGAAAAAGTTAACAATAAAGAAAACAAAGCTATGTCTTTTGTTCTTCACGGCAAAATTTATATTGCAAAAGAAGAGGAGAATAAAGCTCTTCCGTATCTTTTAAAGGCTATCGAACTCAATACGGATAATGTGAACGCTTATATTTACTTGGGAGAGGTATATTCAAATTTGGGCAAGCCTTCAGAGGCGATTACATATCTAAAAAAAGCCATTGCTATCGATACTGAAAATTTTACAGCTTGTAAGTTGCTCGGAGAGAATTATCTGGAAGCGAAAAAATATGATTTAGCCATAGAAATGTTTGAGAAAGCATCCTCACTCACTGATAGCAATTCTACTATTTTATATAATCTTGCCCATGCTTATTTACAGAAAGAAGACTATTTCCGAACAAAAAATGTTGCTGAAAAAATCCTCGATTTACCAGAGATAGATTCAGTTACTAAAGCAGAGGCTTATATTCTTCTAGGAATTTCGTGTTTTTATACCGAGAAATATAATGAATCTATAGAAGCTTTGAAAAGGGCAATTGAAGCTGATCCGGGTAATTGTGATTCTTATCAGCTTTTGGCACACTCATATAATAAAATAGAAAAAGATAGTCTTTCCAAAGAATTTTCTAAGAAATGGGAAGACTGTGTGGCTAAATAAAGATTCTTCGAATCAGTAAAGTAGTAAATTAGAAAATTGGTTAATTAGTAAAAAACTGTGTATATTCGTGTCGATCCGTGGCTAATTGTTTTTTCGTGTGTTTTTTAAACATAAATTAATAAGAGGTGGGGTTTAGAGCATTTAGTGTATTTAGTGGTTTAAAATAAACAGCTTGTTTAAATTTGTGGGATCATGTGGTTTCAACTATGAATACTCTTTCTTTAACATAAAATACAATCCCATTGTTAAAAAAAGTACATCGGGAATTAAAATAGATAGTGAAGGAGGCAGATTGCCTTTTATTCCTAATTCTTTAAACAGTTGAATTATACCCCAAAGAGTAAAAGCGGAAAGAGTGCCGAGCCCAAAACCAAAGAGCAAACCCCTTCTTTTTACTTCAAGTGCTAGAGGACATCCAAAAAAAAGCAAAAGGAAACTAACGAAAGGATAGGATATTCTTTCAAGCAACTCGATTCTTTCTTCGTCTGATTTCTGTCCGCTCCTATCAAGTTTTTTAATATATCGCAGGAGATCTGTAAACGGAAGGTTTAAGGGATTGTATTTGCTCTTTGCCAATTCCTCGGGAGGCACTTTGAAAGTTTTGATTGTTCTTTTTTCTTTAGTATCGAGTATAACCATATCTCCGACGAAGTCTCTGCTATAAACATTAAAGAGAGTCCATGAAGAGCCGTTCCAAATTCCCTTTGTTGCGTCGATTCTGGATATGATTTTCCCGTCTTCGTAGGCTAAAATGTGTATTTCATAAATTTCGTTTTGATTTAACCTTTTAATGTTAACGGTTTCTCCCCTATCCGTTATATAATTAATGTTCCTGGCATAGAGTTTATCGGTGTCCTTAATTTGATCGATCTGGTTTCTTTTAAACTCATTAAGCAAGTGCTTCGATTTTGGGACTAAAGAGAGATTGAAAGCAAAGACTATTATCGAGAGGAAAAATCCGTAAAGGAATATTGGGCGGTATATTCTAAAAGGGGAAATACCAAGTCCTCTTATTGCCAGGACTTCATTGTGTTTTGTTATTAAACCAAGTGAAAAGTAGATGCCCATTAAAGTTGCGAGAGGCATTAAAAGTACAATAATTTTTGGCGAGAATAACAGATAATATTTTAAAATAGTTAATAAGGTTGCTTTTCTGTCTACAAAATAACCGATGTTTTCAAAAAGATTTGTGATTATATAGATAAAAAGAAATCCGCTTATAGCAAATATTACTGCTGCAAGAAATTTTTTAATGATATAAATATCTAAGATTTTATTTGTCATAGATTATTTTAATAAATAAAAATAAACCGGCTATTCCAATAACTATGTTAGGAAGCCACATTGCGATAGCAGGATAAAGAGCCCCTCTTTCGCATAGTTCTTCTCCCCCTACAAGTAAAATATAGTAAAGCATAAACATGATAAAGCTCATGGTTATTCCGTTGCCCAAACCGCCTTTTTTTGTTTGTATTCCGAGGGGTACTCCGACCAGAACAAAAACTAAACAAGCAAAAGGTATTGAAAATTTTTTGTGGGCTTCCAGGAGATAACGCCATTTTCTTCTTTTTACTTCCGTCCTTCGAGCTTTTTCTAACAGTTGTTTTAAATTCATTTCTCTGTAACCTCTGCTGACATTTCTTTCTTTCTTTTCTTCCAGTGGGATATTGATAATATAATTATTGAAATTCATTATTCTGTATTCCGACGGATTTTTTTGATCAAATATATGAATTGTACCTTTTTTAAGTGAGAATTTTAAACTGTCGCCCAAAACTCTCATTTTGCCCTCGTCCGCATATATGGTTCTCATAGGATTGCCTGGTAATTCTTCCTGTATCATAATATCCATAAGTTCTGATTTAGCGTGATCTATTGATTTTGCCCGGAGAGTATATTCGTCAGTAATTTCGTTAAATTTCTCCGGGAATAAATGGAGAGTCGGTCTGGCTCTTGAAACTTCAAGATAAAGCTTTTTAAGCCTGAAATTAGACTCGGGCAGTACGTAAATATTAAAAAAAATCATTACTATTGTTACTCCTAAAGCACTCAGAAAAAAGCCTTTTGTTAAGCTCAAAGGGTTGATTCCAAGAGCGCGTATAGCGAGGATTTCAAAATCTCCGCTCATTCTTCCGTAAGTCGAAATAGTTGAAACAAGAACTCCCATTGGAACGGTTAAAGCAAAAATAAAAGGTAAGCTGTATAAAAAAATACTAATCACTGACAATATAGGTACGCTTTTACCGATAAGAAAATCAAATAGCTGAAAAGCTCTATCCATTAAAAGTATACAACTAAAAAGCATAAATCCCGTAAAAAATGGTATGGCAGCTTGTTTTATTAAATACTTGGTCAAACGAGAGACCTTACATTTTTTTGAATGGTAAGAAAAGTCTTTCATATTCATTTTGGGCAAAGCGGTCTGTCATCCCGGCGATATAATCACAAGTGGCTCTTTCTTTGCCGAACTCGGGTATTGTTTTTTGAAATTGTGGTGGAAGTTGATTTGTTTCCTTTATATAAATCAAAAAGAGAGACTCTATAATTCTTTTTGATTTTTCCTGCATTTTTATGACTTTATAATGCTGGTAGAGATTCTGCATGAGGAAATCTTTTAATTCACGATTCGATTTTTCTAAGTCAAGGGAGAACTTAACTACAGGAGGAGTGGAGTAAACCTCTTTTAATGTGTTTATATTGTTTTCTTTTATATTCTCTAATGTCGTTTCAATTACATTTCTTACTTCAAGTTTAATAAAATTTCTGATTGCCATATAAATTCGTTCTTGTTTTTCAAGTTTATCATCTGTTCTTTTAAAAATATTATTCCAGAGTTCGACCTTTTCCAACGATTCGAGATTTAAATAGGCAGATTTTAGTCCGTCATCGAGGTCGTGAGCATTGTAAGCGATTTCATCCGCTATATTAACAATCTGGCCTTCGACCGAAGAAGAGACGTTTGATTCAAATTCACTTTTCGCGAGGTTAGGAGAATCGTAATCGGTTTCATGTTTTATTATTCCATCCCTTGTTTCGTAGCATAAATTTAATCCTCTGAATTTGCTGTACCTCTGTTCAAGAATATCTACCACTCGCAGGCCCTGAACATTGTGTTCAAAACCTCCGTATCCTTTCATTAATTCATTCAGCTTTGTTTCCCCTGCATGCCCGAAGGGAGTATGTCCTATATCATGTGCTAAACTTATTGCTTCTGTAAGAGATTCATTTACCCCCAGCAATTTTGCTATAGTTCTCGCAATTTGTTGTACTTCAAGGGCATGGGTCAGTCTTGTCCTATAATAATCTCCTTCATGATTGACAAATACCTGTGTTTTGTATTCCAATCTTCTGAAAGCAGTGGAGTGTATAATTCTATCTCTATCTCGCATAAAATGTGTGCGGTATTCCGGAGGCGGTTCATTATAAACTCTCCCTTTACTTTTTTCGGAAAAAACCGCATAAGGGGCGAGAGTTCTTTTCTCGATTTTCTCGAGGTGTTTTCTAAAAATTTTCATATAAGGAATGTTTTGTTAATACTTCAGCTTGTGTGTCAGAAATTAATATTGTATGTTCAAAATGCGCGGAAGGTTTCCCATCACTGGTTATTACTGTCCATCCGTCATCTAAGACTTTAACTTCGTAACTGCCAGCGTTTATCATAGGTTCAACCGCTATTATCATGCCATTTTTTAATCTTGGCCCGACACCGCTTTTTCCGAAATTGGGTACGGGAGGGTCTTCATGAAGTTTCTTTCCCACTCCGTGCCCCACAAAATCTCTGACCACATTAAAACCTGCGTTTTCCGCTGTTTTTTGAACAACATGGGATATATCTCCGACTCTGTTATTGTTCTTCATCTGATCTATTGCATTGTAAAGAGCCATTTGCGTGGTTTTTATTAATTTGTTGGCTTCTTCAGTTAAATCGCCGATTCCAAAAGTATAGGCGGCATCACTGAAAAACCCGTGATATTGTACCCCTATATCGACGCCTACCAAATCTCCTTCTTTTATTATTTGATTGCCCGGAATACCATGTATTACAACTTCATTGATTGATATACAGGCGGAAGCAGGATACCCTCTATACCCTTTGAATGCTGGAGCCGCGTTATTTTTTTTGATAAACAATTCAATTTCCATATCCAGCTCTTTTGTAATCATTCCTTCTTTGATTATGTCTTTGATGTATTCAAAGGTTTCGGCTAATATATTAGAAGAGTCTTTGATTCCTTGTATTTCGTTGGCGCTTTTGATGATTATCATATAGGGATAATAAATATCGAATAACTGTCTGTCAAGGCAAAAGAACTTAACTACCTTTATTGCTCTTGCTTTTTCTTATAAAATTTATATCATTGGGATATGAAAGTTCTAAGTATTGTGCCTATAGTTGGAATAGTTATGGGTCTTATCGCGTTTTTACTTTTTATTCTTTTTATAAAGAGAATAAAACGCAGAAAAAAAAGAGCACTTATTTGCATTATTCATTTTCTTATAGTTATCGTTTTTGCTTTAATATCTTCTATTTTTATGCTTTTATATATAAGTCTGAAAGGATATGAAAATTTTACATATAATAAACCTATTTTTTCTATTGAATGTCCGATCAAAAGCGATGAATATTTTGAGCTTAAATTTGTGCCACTGCAGGACGAGGATGGTGCGGTTAAATATTATCGCGTAAAAGGACAGCAATTCGTTATAGAAGGACATATAATTAAATGGGAGAATTTTTTCGTTACTCTCGGAATGAAACCTTTGTATAGAGTTACACGATTAACAGGACGATACATTTCTGTTGATGACGAAAAGGGAAAAGAGAGAAGCGTCTATGAGATTGCTGAAGAAACGATGATGTGGCGATGGTTAATGCGTTATGGTGAAAAAACCCCCGGGATAGACGCTGTTTACGGGACTTCTTCCTTTAAAGACGCGATGGAGTACAAAAAGTATACAGTGTACATAACCCACAACGCGTTTGTTATTAAAGAAAAGTAAATTTGGTAAGTAGTTGGTTCGTTGGATCGTGGGGTCGTTGGCTTGTATTTCTTAACCTATCTAAGCGTCTAAAGTCCTAACAGTTAAAACTTTGTGTTCTTTGTGGCTTTGTGTGAGATTGCTTTTTTGGGTTGGGTGTAGGGATTCTGTCTTTTGACTCCTGGCTCCTGAATTCTTTCTTTTCAACCCCTTGACTTTAAAATAAACGTAGTTATCCTTTTCGAAAAGGAGATAAATTGAAAAAAATCCAGATTTGGCTGCCAATTGTATTCTTATTTATAGGAATAGGTACAATTTTTTATGTCAAAAAAAGCGATTCCAAACAGAAAGAGATTTTCTCTGACGATTTTTTTGAAAGAGGCTCCAATGTCGAGTATATGGGTATATACCTTAAAGGATATAAAGTCGGATATCTCTCTTCGAAAATCGATACTGTAGAGGACGGATATAAGGTTTATTCGAGCACTTATATGAAATTAACCCCAATAACCGGAATTGAGAACGAAGTTATGTATAAAGTTTCTGCTAAGACGGATTTAACTTACAATCTTCAAGATTTTGAATTTTCAATGCTTTCAGAAGATCATTTGTTTAAAGCACAGGGAAAAAGAAAACAAAACAAACTGTTAATTGATATAAATGTCGGAGGACAAACAAGAAAACAGGAATATGAGCTTAAAAACGATTATATTCCGGCAACAATTGAAGGTTTAGTCAAAAGTGGGAAAACAGGTAAATTTGAATTTTTCGACCCGACTTTACAAACTTTATTTGAAATAGAAGTAAGCAATCTTGGAGTAGATACCCTGGATGGAATTCCGGTGCAAAAATACAAGGTTAAAGAATCTGGTATAAATATATATTTCTGGGTTTCGGATAAAGGGGAACTCTTGAGGTCGGAATCTCCGATAGGTCTGGTTATGAAGAAAGAAGAAACGGCAGATATAGAAGACATAGAAGCAGTTGATTTTAAATTATATGATTCGTATGCTATCAAGGTTAAAAATGAAATAAAAGATCCTCGGAATATATCTACTTTGACTATTCGGCTCGATTCTGTCGACCTTAGCGATTTAAGGATAGAAGACGACAGGCAGACTTTTAACGGCAGTATTCTTACTGTAAGAACAATTACTCCGGGCGAGTCTTCCTTTATAGGCGAAGAGGTGAAAGAATTTTTGAAGGCAACTACTTTCATTCCCTCGGATGATGAAAAAATCAAGAAAATAGCAATAGAAGTTGTGGGAGAAGAAAAAGGACTTAAAGCTGTTGAAAAAATTATTTCTTATGTAGATGAGACATTGGTAAACAAACCTACATTCTCAATACCCAATGCGCTCGATGCTTTAAAATCCGGCGAGGGTGATTGTAATGAACATTCAGCTCTTGCCGTAGCACTCCTGCGAGCCGCAGGCATACCTTCTCGGGTCGAAGTTGGCCTTGTTTACGTTAACAAAGCGTTCTATTATCATGCCTGGGTTGGAGTTTATCTTGGCGGGAAATGGATTTCGACCGATCCCACTTTTAGGCAGCTAATAGCCGATCCTACTCATATTAAATTAGAATATGGTGGTTTTGAAAACCAGGCTAAACTCTACAAGGTTATAAATAAACTGCAGATATCTGTTTTAGATTATGATTAAAATTAAAAATCTTTCCAAGCATTTTGGAAAGACTAAAGCTGTAAACGATTTAACTCTTGAAGTTTTTGACGGTGAATTGTTTACGTTGTTGGGGCCAAACGGAGCCGGCAAAACCACAACAGTGAAAATGATAACGGGGCTTATCTTGCCAACAGAGGGAGAAATTCACATTAATACAGTCGACCTACTGGATAATCCGGAAAAAGCTAAAAAAATGATTGCCTACATTCCCGATGAGCCTTTTCTATATCCTGAATTAACTGGCAGAGAATTTGTTTTTTTTGTTTCCCGGCTTTACGGAATGGAAAAGGAAACCATAAAAAAAAGGATGGGAGCTTTATTCGAAGAATTTAGAGTAGGAGATTGGATTGATTTGCCTGCCTCTAAATATTCTCACGGGATGAGACAAAAGGTTATATTTATACAGGCACTAATCCATAATCCGGAGGTTCTGGTTATCGATGAGCCTATGGTTGGGCTGGATCCTGTTTCGGCGAGAACAGTTAAGGAACTCTTAAGAGACAGAGTCGCTAAAGGGACTTCTGTTTTTATGTCCACTCATTCTCTTCCGCTCGCGGAAGAAATATCGGACAGAGTGGGGGTAATCGACAGAGGATGTTTGATTAAGAAAGGGAAAGTTGCCGAGCTAAAAGAAAGTATAGGAACAATTGATTCGACTCTGGAAGAAATATATTTTAAGTTAACCGAGGAGGAAAGGACATGTCCTGTAAAATAGGGGTTCTGGTTTCAGGCAGAGGTTCGAATCTTAAATCGATTATAGAAAAGAGCACATCTTCGGAGATGAATGCTGAAGTGGCAGTTGTCCTTTCGGACAGAAAAGAGGCTTATGCTCTTGAAATAGCAAAAAAAGAAGGAATAGAAGCGCATTACGTTTCACCCGAGAATACTAACCCAATTTTGACAGGGAAAGCGGAAGATAATTATATAAATATTTTAAAAAACCATGATGTTGATATTGTTTGTCTAGCGGGATTCATGCGAATAGTAAAGGAAAAAATAATAAATGAATTCAAATGGAAAATGATGAATATTCATCCTTCTCTACTCCCTTCATTCAAAGGACTTAATGCGCAGAAACAGGCTTTGGATTATGGAGTCCATTTTGCCGGAGCTACCGTTCACTTTGTTACGGGAGAAGTCGACGGAGGTCCCATAATCCTGCAGGCGGTTGTTCCTGTTTATCAAGATGACACGGAAGACAGTCTATCCGAAAGAATACTTGAAGAGGAACATAGAATTTATCCCAAAGCAATAGATCTTTTTGCCAACAATAAATTAAAAATAAAAGATAATAAAGTATTTATCGAGGAAGATAATGGACAATAAAATAAAAATTGGTTTGGCTGGAGCTGGCGCAGTCGCGCAGATTGGATATCTGCCGGTAATAACAGAAAGAGAGGATTTGATTCTTGAAGCGGTTTGCGAATCAAACAAAGAAAAAGTAGAAATTCTCTCTAAAAAATACAAGATAGAAAAAATATTTCTGGATTATGAAAAAATGCTGCAAGACACAGAGATAGATGCAATTGTAATCGCCACGCCCAATTATTTGCATACCCCGATGGCTATCTCAGCCATAGAGTATGGTAAAAATGTTCTCTGTGAAATGCCCCTTGGACTCGATGCTAAAGAGGTAAAAAGGTTAGGGGAAATAGTTGATTCCTCTGATCTCATCTTGATGCCTGCTTTTAGCGGAAGGTTCAGACCCGATGTTGAAGTGCTAAAGGATCTTGTCTTTTCCGGGGAATTGGGAAAGCTTTCATTTGCTAAAGCAGGGTGGTTGAAATCCTTACACGAAGAGCACCCGGATGGGTGGAGGAGAGATCCTTTGAAATCTGGAGGTGGGGCAATAATGACTTTAGGAGTTCAAATTCTCGGCTACGTAACTCATCTTTTCGGCGGCGATATCTCTTCTGTAAGCGCCGGATTCCATACAACCGATAGAATCGAAGATTCGGGAATTATATTCCTGCGTTATAAAGACGGAAGATATCTATTACTTGAAGTTGGTTGGACTCTTCTTTTCGAAAAAGATTTCACTTATTTTAATCTTTACGGCAGTGATGGCGTTGGTCTTTTGAATCCTCTCAAAATAAAAAAACTTGAAGATAATAAAGTTCAAGATATTACACCTCTTAATGTACCCAAGCATCCGGTCAAAAGTTCCTATCAGAGGTTAATTGATTATTTTATAAATGCTATTCGGGCAAAACATCTTAACGGAAACACATGGAAAGACGCACATGCTATAGCCAGAATAGTCGACGCCGCTTATAGATCCGCGGAAGAGAAAAAAGAAATTTATCTGGACTGAATTTCTATCAGATTATGACAAAATTTTTCGATCGTTTTAAGACGTTTCCTTTTAATTATTTATTGCTCCTTTTGGGAGGAGTCTCTTTAACTTTATCTTTTGCTCCTTTTAATTTTTCTGTTCTTGCCTGGTTTTCTTTCATTCCTTTATTTTTAGTATTAAAGGATGGGAAAAAGCCGTTTAAGAAAGGTTTTATAATGGGCTTTGCTTTCTTTGCCACTCTACTCTACTGGATTCCTTTCTCTGATGTCGAAAACGCGGTTATCCCGCAGGTAATATTTGGATCTTTTGCTTTAGTCATATACCTTTCTTCTTTTTTCGGTCTTTCTGCTATTTTTTATAATAAATTGAACCGTTTAGGTTATGCTTATTTGTTCCCTATTGTTTTTGCCGGATTAGAATTCGCGAGAAGTCTGTCTTCTGTTTGGGGTTTTCCCTGGGGAGCGATCGGCTTTTCTCAAAGTAATTTGATTCATCTGGTCCAGTTTGCGGCTATCGGAGGATTGCCTCTTGTTACAGCGTGGGTTCTTTTTATAAACGTATTTATATATTTATTTGTTATCGATATTCGCTCGAAAAAAAGAAAAAAAAGAATTTACTTATGTGTTTTAATTTCTTTGCTGATAATTCCTTTGGTATATTCTGAAATAATACTCAAGAGAGAAAATTCAAGCGTAGAATATAAAAACATAGTAGTCATACAGCCCAATGTATTACCACGAGACAAAAGAAATAGTGATGTTGGCAGGTTAAAACAAATAAAAAAAGTCGTACACATGAGCCCTTCTGCGGATTTATACGTTCTTCCGGAAACCGCGTCTCCGTTTTCTCTGTCCGGTAGTCCTGACGCAGAAGTTTTTTTTAGTAATCTTGCTAAAGATAAAAATGCTCCTATTATTACCGGGACGCTCGACTACAAAAGGAAGGAAAAGAAGATTATATGTTATAATGCCGCTGCAGTAGTCGATTCATCCGGAGTAAAAGGAATTTATAGGAAAATTTTTCTTGTTCCCTTTGTAGAACGATTACCTTTTGATGATGTGCTTCCAAAATTAAGGGATATCAATTTAGGACAAGGGGGTTTTACTCCGGGTTCAGAATTTACCGTTTTTGAAGAAGGAGGTATAAACTTTTGCGTTTATATTTGCTTTGAAGCGATTTTCTCTCAACTTGTAAGAGAGTTTGTCAATAACGGAGCCGAGCTGCTTGTTAATATTACAGAAGATGGGTGGTTCGGTGTGACGAGTGGACCCTATCAGCATGCTCAAATGGCGGCTTTTCAATCAATAATATTCAGAAGATCTCTTGTGAGATCCGCAAACACCGGGGTTTCTTTTGTATGTAGTCCCTTCGGAGAAATTTTAAAAAAAACAAAAACCTTTAAGGAGGGTTTTATTGTTTGTGAAGTTCCTTTAATGAAAGGGAAAACCGTTTACGCTAAAATTGGAAATACCTTTGGATGGGTATTTTTATCTTTTGTTTTACTGCTTTTTATATATAGGAAAGAGGGAAAATGATAAAAAAACAGAATATGGAAAATGTTCTCAGACAAATCAAGCCTTTGGCAAAGATAAAAGAATACGCAAAGAAAGCGAATAAAAAAGTTTATCTCGTGGGAGGAATGCTTAGAGATCTTTTGCTCGGGATCACAATAAATGATATAGATATAGCGATAAGCGGTAATGGAAAGGAGTTCGCGCGGGCTCTCGGGAAAAGCTTTAGATTAAAAGAAGGTCTTAACGAGTTTAGAGTCGTAGACGACAATATGAATATCGATATACTGGGTCTCGGTTCTACAGAAATTTTAGAAGACCTTGAAAGAAGAGATTTCACTATAAATGCAATGGCTTATAATCTTCTCGATAAACGTTTTATCGATCCTTTTAATGGGGTTAAAGATCTCGAAAAAGGAATAATAAGAGCTATGGGAAGGAAGAATATAGTGGAGGACAGCTGTAGGATCCTAAGGGGATTACGTTTTAGGGCTATCTTTGGTTTTAAAATAGAAGAGAAAACGGCAGATTTATTTGTAGAGTACGTGAACAAGCTTTCTTCTATCGCTCCGGAGAGAGTCCGTTTGGAGCTTATTTCTATATTTGAAGCAGCAAATTCCCACCTTGCTGTAATTCCAGAGGTTTTTGATGTAATATTCCCAGGATTTTTAAAGATGAAAGAAATTAAGGGAGGCAAAATTACTGAAGATCTTATGGCTCACTCTATTTTAACCCTTGAAAAAATGGATTCGCTTTCAAGAGATTTAAGAGTTTTTGGAGCACACAAAAAAAGAGTTGAGGCATATTATGCCGAGAATAAAGCTAAATTAAAATTAGCTGCTCTTCTGCATGATATCAAAAAACCAGAAACAAAAGAAGTGACAGAAAATACAGTACATTTCTACGGACATGATAAGATGGGATCGGATTGGTTTGGAAAAATCGGGAGGAAGCTTAAATTTTCTTCAAAAGAAAGGGATTATATTATGTCCATAATTAAGCATCACATGAGAATACATCTCCTTGCCAATCAAGAAGAAATAACGGAAAGAGCCAAACGGAAACTCTGTTTCGAATTAGGAAATGATGTTATGGGATTGGCTTTATTTTCATTGGCAGATCAGATCGCTACAATCGGAACAGAAGATTCTCATCTTCTTGAAGTTTGCAATCAAATTATTAGCTATTATTTTTCAATGAAAAATGAGGTGGAGAAGCCTTTACTAAAGGGAAGAGATCTTATACAACATTTCAATCTTGCTCCGGGACCTATTTTCGGAGACATATTAGGTAAAGTACAGATGGCTTACGAAGAGGGAGAAATAACAACGAAAGAAGAAGCGCTCGCGTTCGTAAAAGATAATATCAGAGGGCTTGACATAACAGAATCTTGAAGTATTTTGAAATATGGAAAGGAGGAGCAAAAAATGAAAATTAGAGAGATTATATGTGTATTTATTGCAGTTTCAGTGTTCCTGACAGTTGGATGCGGGGAAAGAGAATTCACTCCACCTGAAGATGGTCTTGTAACTCAAGAAATGGCAGAAAGGTATGTAGAGGTTTCCCTCGCTCTTACGAAAATAATAGAAGATCAAGTAGTAAAACTTGCGGAGTTTAGAGAAAAACATGATGTTTCATCAAGTTTGACGGAATTTAATGATGAGGAGTACAAAGAAAAACACCCTGCGGTCATGGCTGCTTGGGATACTATACAGGTTGTTTGGAATAAGAAGCAAGATTCAGTGTATAATGAACTTGGTATGCGCGAAGAAGAATGGAATTGGATAGCTGGGGCTATTATAACTCACAAAAATAACGAAATAAGACAATTTATAATCAGTGAATTTGAACGAGTAAAAACAGAAGCAGACTCACTGCCGCCACAAACCACAGATAGTAACTGAATAAATATAGGTCTTTGTTTCTAACGATCTTATAGAATATCCACAGAGCGAAAAGTCCGGAAATGAAAGCGGATATGCCTCCCGTAACTAGATTGTGTATATCTATTGTGGTTTCGCAAATATCGGGAATATTAATTATAAGAGCTCCTAAAAGAGCGGGTATGGCGAGAATGAACGAGAATTCGAACGCTTTCTTTCGTTTTATTCCAAGTAAAAGCGCTGTGGCAACCGTAATACCCGAACGGGAAATTCCCGGAGTGAGAGCGAGCGCTTGAGCGACTCCGATAACAAAAGCCATTTTTAAATCTATATTATCTTTATTTTCTTTTGAATTTCTACTCATAAAAAGTATTAAACCGGTTAATGAAAGAGTTACTGTAACCAGGAAATAGTTACTAAATAACGATTGTATTTTATCTTTGAAAAGTACGCCTATAAGAGCTATTGGTATTGTTCCGATAATTATTAAAGAGATTTTTTCTTTAGTGGCGTACTCCAATATTTTTCTTCTAAAAAATATAATGATTGCTAAAAGCGTCGCGAAATGGAGTATAACCTCCAAGACCACACCTTCATCCTGTAAATTCATCCAATGTTTTAAGATAACCAGATGCCCAGAACTTGATACAGGTAGAAATTCGGTTAGTCCTTGGATAATTCCTAAAAGCAAATATTTCATTGGAGCTTACTCAGGATTAGGGATATTGCCCCCGACAAAATTAATATTTTTAGTATTCTCTGTGTATTCCCGAACCAAATAGGATTAGGACTTGCTCTTTTAATCGTAATTAGAATTGGAAGTATTATGCCAGGTATAGAACATGCAGCGAAAAGTTTACCGAAGACAAAAGAGCTTGCTAAAATCCACACTATAAGGACCCACAAAACAAAAATCGCCAGGTGTATGGTTCGTCTTATTCCAAATATAACCGGAAAAGTACGTAACCCCGCTTTCCTGTCTCCTATAAGATCTTCTCCGTCTTTCAATATTTCCCTTGGAAGACTTATCCAAAATATCAAAGAAGCGGGCAAAACCGAATTTTTTAGGTTAAGAAAAGCAGCAGAAGCTATGGCTCCGACAATCAATGTCATAGAGAGTAGTAGAGCCACCGCTATATTGCCGATTAAAGGCCGATTTTTCAAGAAAGGAGTATATATGACAAGCAGGAAAGTAGAGGCTAATCCGATTGTTAATAAGTTCCAATCGATACACAAAAATATGATATTGCCAACTATAAAAAGTAAGATTGCAATTTGTAACACTTTCTTTTTTGTTAGTTTCCCGGAGGGAATTAACCTGTCTGGTCTATTGATAGCGTCGGCGGTGACATCGAAATAATCGTTTATTAAATTTCCGGCAACGGTAATTAAAATTACGGAGAAAGCCGCCAGGTAAACGTGAATGCCTATAAAAGCAGGAGTAAGAAAGCCTCCGAGTATTACAACCCCCCCCGCAGTTAAAGCATTAAGAATCCTCATTTTTTAACCACTGATTTACACGGATATTAACGGATTACCCAAATCGCCATCTATATTTGATTTTAAAAACATTTAAATGATTAGGAAACTTTTGACCCAGCTGGAATATCGCTATCAGGGGAGATAATCGACAATTTGTCTCCGCTGCTTGCTGCAAGGAGCATACCCTCTGAGGTAACTCCGCGTATGGTTGCCGGCTCTAAATTAGTTATTACAACTATTTTTTTATCCTGCAGCTCTTCGGGAGAATATTTTTGTTTAATTCCCGCCACTATGGTTCTCTTTTCTCCGGTATCGACTGTAAGTTTATAAAGTTTATCTGCACCTTCTACATCTTCTATCTTTTCAATTTTTCCTACTTTTAAACCCATTTGGGTAAAATCGTCTATTGTAACATGAGACATTTTTAACCTCCTTAACTGTTTGTCTATCTCTTCATCCTCGATTTTTGTATATAAGGCTTCAATTTTACCGATTTTATGTTTATCAAGGAGTTCTATACTTTTAAGTTTATCCCATTTTTTTTCTTCTAAATCAAGCATTTTAAGTATTTTTTCTGCACTGAAAGGGATAAAGAGCTTCCCTATAGTAGCAAGCACATGAATTAAGTGAGAGCATAGATATATTGTAGTAGCCATTCTTTCCCGGTTGTTTTTTCTGCTTTCCCATGGCCTGGTCTGATCGTAATATTTATTGCCGGTTGCGCTGATTTGCATCCACAATCTTATTGCCTGCCGGAATTTAAATCGGGAAAGAGAATCGTCCAATTTATCCACCAGAGAATCGATTTCGGATAACATTTCCTTATCTTCTTTTACCAATTTTCCCGGTTCGGGAAGTATATTTTCATTATATTTATCGATAAATTTAAGAGTCCTGTTTACAAAATTTCCAAGATTATTGATAAGTTCCTGGTTAACTCTTTCCTGGAATTCTTTCCATTTGAATTCCGAATCCCTTGTTTCCGGCATTATACTGCAGAGATAATATCTGAGGAAATCGGGGGGAAAAGACTTTAGGTATTCATGCAGCCATATAGCCCAATTTCTGCTTGTAGAGATTTGTCTTCCTTCAAGATTTAAATATTCGTTAGCAGGTATTTCATCAGGCAAAGTAAATTCTCCGGTTCCCATAATTATCGCAGGCCAGATTATACCATGGAAAACAATATTATCCTTACCGATAAAGTGAACTAAGCGAGTTTCGGGATCTTTCCAGTATTTTTCCCATTTATCGGGTTCTCCTGTTTTTTCCGCCCATTCGATTGTTGAAGAAATATATCCAAGGGGAGCATCGAACCATACATAGAGAACCTTATTACGAGGTGCATCCTCTAATGGGACCGGTATTCCCCATGTGAGATCTCTTGTGATGGGACGTGGACGTAGGCCCTCTTTCAACCAGCCTTTGAGATAACTTTTTACGTTTTTTCTCCATTTCTTTTGTTCTATCCATTTTTCAAGCTTGTCTTGAAATTGATCAAGCAAAAGATACCAGTGTTTTGTTTCTTTTTTTATTGGTGTCGATCCGCATAATTTGCATACAGGATTTATTAATTGATCTTCCTCTAGCCAGCTACCGCATTCGTCGCAGGAATCTCCTCTGGCCTCTTCAAAATTACAATATGGGCATGTTCCTTCAACATATCGGTCGGGGAGAAATTTATGGCAGTTTTCACAGTAAAATTCTTTGGTGGTTTTTGACTTTATAAATCCTTTTTCGTACAACTCGAGGAAAATTTTCTGTGATAAGTCATGGTGTATTTGTCTTGACGTACCGGAAAAATTGTCGAATTCGACACCTAGCTTCTTTAAAGATTCTTTGATATTGTTATGATAACGTTCTACTAATTTTTTGGGAGAAATTCCTTCTTTTTCCGCGGAAATTGTTATCGGAACACCGTTTTCATCTGTCCCACAAATGAAAATTACATCTTCTTCTTTTTTTCTTAAAAACCGCGTATAAATATCGGCTGGCAAGTAAACACCCGCGAGATGTCCAATATGTATAGGTCCATTTGCGTAAGGCAGTGCTCCGGTTACTATTGTTTTCTTTTTTGCGGTATTCTTACCCACGAATTTCCTTTTCTTTTTATTTCTTCTATAGATATTTCTTCTTGAGTTTCATCCGGATGAGAAACTGTTACAATCCCGGTTAACATATTTCTGTGAAGTACTTTACTTTCTCCTTTTTCTGTTTTTATCTTGTTGTCCCTTTCGGGGAATTCTCGACTAACAGTATCATAAAAATCATGTTCAAATTGTAAACAACATAGCAGTCTTCCGCAAAGGCCCGAAATTTTCGAAGGACTAATATATATATCTTGCGTTCTCGCGGTTTCAAGCTTTACTCTTGGTTTCTCTGCCAGGAACGCATTGCAACAAAGAGCCTTCCCGCATAAACCTAATCCTCCCATAAACCCGGCATAATCTCTTACTCCTATATGCCTGAGTTCTATTATACAATTAAATTTCTTCTTTAGATCTCTGACAAGATTTCTGAAATCCACTCTGTTATCTGCGAGAAAATAAAACTTATATCTCTTACTATTCCATTCCTTGTCTACTCCGACTACCTTCATTTCAAGTTTGTGGTCCTTGATTCTTTGTTTGCAAAAAGCAAGAGCGTTCTTTTCATCTTCAGCAAGCTCTTGTACTTTTTCTTTTTCCCTATCGTAAATGAGATGCAATACTTTGCCTTCTGGCTGCACTTTACGATGAATCTTTCCTCCCGCTTTGCCTACAAAACGTTCATTTTTTATCTCGCATAAAATCAATTCTCCGTTTTTCAGCGTAAACTCTGATTCCATTGGATATTTTACTCCGTGAAATTTTACAAAATATAACATCAGATTTTTAAAAGAAGGTAAAAGATTATTTTTTCCGGTCCTATGTTCGAATAATAGTATCTGTAAGCTTTCTTAAGGGTATTCAATAAACGCCAGGCTTTGGGAAATTCTATATCACCGTTTTTATATTTGCTTTCTATGCTTTTTTGTAAATACTGAAGAAGGAATTCTATTTTCCAGTCTTTTTTTAATTTTTCCGACCAATTTCTTATGCGTGATTTTGGCGGAAGCTTAAAAAAAGTATCTTCTATTTCTTTTTCCAATGTTTTTTCTGAATTAACAAATAAAGTTTCTTCTATTCCTCTGCCGAAACGTTTTATGGAATGACCATGCAGGATTTCTTTCTGTAGCTCTATAGAAAGAGGGTCGAATTTTATAATGCGGTTTCTGGATATTATTGTGTCAGGTAAAATATGTTTCTCCGTTGTTATTAAAATAAAAATAACATTTTCAGGAGGTTCTTCAAGTATTTTTAAAAGTGCGTTAAGCCCCTGTTTTGTAATACGTTCAGCTTGAGCAATTACTACTATCCGCCACTTGTTCTCCATAGGCGTGATGTATACGTAATCTTGTAGTTTCCTTATCGTATCGATAGAAATAGCACCCTTTTTTTGTCTAATGGTGAAATATTCTTTGTTTCTCCGTAAATCCATTATTTCGTTCTTCTCATATTCTTCGAATTCGGGAAAAACAATTGCGAGATCAGGATGAGTGCCCTTAATCACTCTTTTTTTATCTTTGAGTATTTCTGAAGCAAAATATAACGCTGTAGTGAACTTCCCTACGCCGGGCGGACCATAAAACAAATAAGATGAAGGAAATTTTTCCGTTTTTAGAGATGAAGATAAGATTTTTTTGGGTATTTGTTGTTCTTTTACTTCTTTCATATAATTATAGGTTTATGTAATTGAAAGGATTAACCGCTATACCGTCTTTTCTGATTTCGAAGTGAAGGGAAGGTTTTTTAACCGAACCCGTTTGCCCTACCTTTCCTATAACATCTCCGGCTTCTACTTCCATTCCGTTTTCTACGGAGGCGGAGGCAAGATGGCTATATAAGGAGATGATACCGTTCCCATGCTCTATAAGAACCATTTTCCCGTAGCCAAGAAAGTGATCATTATATACAACCCTTCCGGGGGCAACGGCTTCCACATTAGTCCCCGAAGAAACTTCGATATCTATTCCTCTATTTATTGTTTCTGTCCCATAGCGTTCTTCTCTTTTTTTACCGAAATAACCTGTTACCATGCCGTTTACAGGTAAGGCAATTATTTTTTGAGAGAAGTATTTACTTCCGGGGGCGCTTTCCTTTCGGGAAAGGCTTCTTATCAATTTTTCGAGGTCTTCCATGGCTTTTTCCATTTCTCTTGACATAGCCACGGCTTTTTGACTCTCCCCCTCTATTTCACTCAAATATTCATTCTTCTCATTTTTTGTTTTTTCCAATGCTGTTTCCTGGTCTTTTACCTCATATAATATTTCATCGAGGGTGGTAGCTTTTTTTTCTGTTCTTTCCTTTTGCAAATTAAGGCGATTTTCTAAACGTTCGACTTCTTTGAGCACTCTTTTATCCTGGTCCGCAATTATTGTAAGGAATTTTACCCTCTTAACTGCATCAGAAAAAGAGTAAGAAAACAATATAATTTCAATGGGATGCAAAGGACCATGAATATATATTTCCCTGATTCTATCTGCCAGTATTTCTCTTTTTTCTTGAAGTCGATAATGTATTTCATTCATTAGAAGTTCGATATTTTTTTTCTCTTCGTTTGTTATTTCTTTTTTTCTCTTTAGTACGTTTACAAGTTCGGCATTTAAACTTATTTCCTTGTCTAGTTCCTGTATGTTTTTTAAAATATCGGTTTTTTCGAATTTCAGTTCTGCTATTTTTTCTTTTTGTTCTTTTAATTGCTGCCTCAGTATTTGCAACCTTTCTTCGGGAGACCGAACTTCGGCAGAAATAAGCGTAATTAAAAGAAGAAAATATAGCATGGCTTTATCCCAGCAATTTAGTGTTGGGTTTAAGTGAATCTTCTTTTTTATAATTTTCTTTTTTAAACATTGATGAGAGTTTCTTATTTAACCCAAGAAAAAATCCGATAAGAATAAAGAAAAATGTTTTTCTATTCATAGTATCCCAACCTCTTTACTTCAGATTTTTCTTTTCTCCAGTTTTTTTTGACTGCCACCCAGGTAGTCATATATACCTTTTTTCCAATAAGTTCTTCTATTTTTTTCCTTGCTTCACTTACCACTTTCTTTAATTTCTTTCCGCCTTTCCCGATTATAATACCCTTTTGAGATTCCCTCTCGACAAAAATTTTGATATTTATCCTATTTCCATCCATGTTTTCTACTTTAACAGCCGAAGAATAGGGTATTTCCTGGGAATATTCCCGTAGAATTTGTTCTCTTACAAATTCTTCGATAAAGAAACGTTCAGGACGATCAGAGAGATAATCCTCAGGGTAAAGCGGAGGCCCTTCCGGTAAATAGTCCAGTAAGCGAGGTATTATCTCCTCGACATTGTCTCCCCTAAGTGCAGATATTGTGAAAACTCCGGTAAAATATTTTTTATCAAGACTGCTTACTGTTTTATTCAAATCCTTTTCAGAAAGTAAATCTATTTTATTGATAATCATAAAAACCGGTTTGCCATTTGTCGAAGGTAATTCAATTTCTTCCGTATTTGTTCTGTGGTCAATCATAAATAACATAAGGTCGGCATCATCTATTGCGTTTTTTATCTGGTTTTGCATTGCTTTTTCCATTTCGTTTCCCGGTTTGAATTGTCCGGGAGTATCTAAAAAAATAATCTGATTGCTGTTTTCAGTCCAAATCCCAGCAATCCTATTCCTTGTTGTCTGAGGCTTGTTTGTAACAATAGATAGATTGCTGCCTACAAGACGATTTACTAAAGTAGATTTTCCCACATTAGGTTCTCCAATTATTGAAACATAGCCGGTTTTCATATACGCAAATATATTCCTATCACTTATAAAGTCAAGGGAAAGGGGATTTGCCCTCTATTCCCATCCCCAAAAAATTATTCTCACACGGAGACCACAAAGAACACAAAGAAAAAAATAGTCCAAAGTCCAACGTCTTTGCCCGAACCAACGACCTCGCCAAACAATATTCACATGTGGAATATGTAGTTCTTGTAGTTTTCAATTTGCCCTTTGTATGAGGGATTTCCTAATCCCGGATAAAAAAACGTCATTACGAGTTTTATTTATTGCTTTACCCACGCGAAGTAATCGCAAGAGAACAGGAGAAATTGTTTCACATCAGCATAGCAAAAAAGAGAGATTCTCAATGACAAAGAAAAAGTAAAAACAAAAAATCTCAGTATCCTCTGTGGTAAAATGATCTGGTGGGTAGGGGTGTGGGTTCTGTAATCATGGCATTTTTATAATTATTATTTCTTTAGAGTCCCATGCCACAATATGTCTTCCCCTGTGCAAAAAAGCGAAAATTTTCACATTTATGTGGGCGACATTTTCTGGTAATTTGTTTGCCTGAAATTCACGATTCAAAACGATTTTTCCGGCAGCAGGAGGAATGATTTGCCATTTTACAATATAATCTTCGGGGTCTTTATTCAATATTAAAGGTATTTTTAAGCCTTCTATAACCTGTTGACCGGGGAAAGAAAAATCGATATGTCCGGTAGACCTTTCTCCGTTTTCGGTCAAGTACGAATCCGGTGCTCTTGAATAATAATCTTCGCCTATTACTATAAAGGCTCTTGCCGGTTTAATGTTTATTCCTGCTCTCGGTTCAACAATAACCACTCCTGCACCAATTCTTTTCGGAGTGAAAACACCGCTGTTATTGATAATACCCAATTCTTCCGGGATAACTCGCCATTGTAAAGCTTTGTTCTGCAAGCCGGAAACATTAAACTGGAATTCTTTGTCAATATCTTCAGGATTGAAATGCTTGAAAGATGGTATTAAGTTTAAAGGTTTTATTTTATCGGAAATTATATAAATATCCGCGGAAACTATTCCTTTCCCGAATCTTCCGGGAAGAACGGCAATTACTCTGCCTTTAGTCGGAACTTTGCCCGCAATAAAAGTCCCGTCCTTCCTTATAGTTCCGCACCGCTCAGGTACTACTTTCCAGTTTACGGGAAGGTTTTTATTCCCAAAACCTTCTGCGTTGACTTTGAAACGGATCTTTTCTCCCGGTTTAAGAGTTGCGGTTTCAGGAATTAAACGCAGACCCACTTCTCCGCTGACAACTACAATAGCCTGTCCCTCGATTCCGTCCCCTTTTGCCTTTATCACGGCTTTCCCGGGCATTTTAGCCGTAAATAAACCATTTGAATTGATCGTTCCTACATTTTCTCCTTCAACGCTCCAGAAGATTTTTTCTTTCCCTGTTATCTTAAATTGTACGGTTTCTCCTGTTTTTAATCTTTTAAACCTGGGCGAAATTTGAATGTCTTCTATAACCCCGCTAACTCTGATTAACGCGGTTTTTATTTCCCCGTTTGTAAGTATCGCTATTACTCTTCCTTTACCAGTATTTTTTGCGGTAAAGAGACCATTTCGAATATCCCCGATATTGGCAGGAATACATTTCCATTCCTTTGCTTTTCCGCCGGAAATATTAAATTTGGTTGTTTCCCCTTTTTTTAGAATTGAAACGGGTGGAAGGATCTTTGCTGTTTCTTTTGATCCTATTTTGATATAAGCGAAACCGGTTGCATATTTACCGTTTATTCTGCTTCTGCATTTTAAAACCCCCCTTCCTTCTTTTTCGGCCACAAAAAAGTTCCCCTGTACACGCCCAAGAGAATTGGGGACAACACTGAAAGATAAATCCTTTTTTATTCTTGTCCCTTCTTTATCCAGTACGCTAACGCTAAAGGGAATTTTTTCTTCTACTTTACCTTCGATAGGGTTTGGTGATATATGTAATTCTAAAGATAATATTAAAAAAACTAACATTATCCCTCCTTATAGAAAGTGAGGTTTTTTTCTTTTGTTGTCGACACGGAAAGGAAATGGAGACCCTCTTCCAGAGAAGGAAGGGAATCACTTCCTATAAATATAATATTTGAATCTTTTGTTTTTGTGTAGTTGGTTATTTTCTCCCCGTCCAGACTTATTTCAATATTTTCCGCCGGATTTTTTAATATTATGACAATTTCAAAATCTTTTCCGACAACCGATCCTTCTTCAGGAAAAACGAAACGTGTTTCTTCAAAGTTGCTATCGAGTGCCCCTCCGGTTGGGATATCCTCTGTGAAAGGTGCAATATCTGCTGATGTTTTTTCTGTTTCGTAGTCGAAGCCGAGAGTGGCTGGTTCCTTTGATCTACTCTTCGATGTTATGCTGGGTGCAGAAGCCTTGGCTGCTATCGACGGCAATTGAGCTTCTTTCTGTATATCTTCGTTTTGGGTTTTATCTATTGCAAGATTCTCAGATAAAATATCAATTTCTTTTTTTTCTACCCCGGTAAAATCTGCCTTTGTTTCCGGTGTGGTGGACTTTGGCTCTTCGGTCAGTCTTAGGGGTTCTTCTGTGCTGCGCTTTTTCTCTGCTATAACCGCGGATTCTTCTTGCTCTAAAATTTCCTCTTCGCTCTTGGGAGTTTTTGTTTCTTCCGTTAGAATCTTTTCTTTTCGGATTCCTTTGGTATCCTTTGTTATAAATATATGTCTGCTGTCTTCAATGTTAAATAAGATAGTGGAAAAGACTATTAAAATAGCCGCAGCCCCCACAGCAAGATATCTCCATCTGATAGTTTTTGAGCTAATTATTTCGCTGGATTGCTTTTTAGTAGTATTTTTAAGTATATTATCGATTAAATAATCCGGGTATTGGATTTCTACCTTTGTTGAACGCAATGTTTCCAGAAAATTTTTTCTTTCTTTAAGCTTTTTTTCGCATCTTTTGCAGGATTTTAAATGGTTCTTAAACATTTCTTTTTCTTTACTGTTAAGAGCGTTGTCCAAATAACCCTGAAGTAATTCTTCAAATCTTTTATGGTTATTCATCTTTTTCCCCTTACCAATTCTTCAAGCTTATTGAGAGCTCTGTGAAGACGTGAACGAACCGTTCCTATCGGTATTCCTAACGTTTGAGATATTTTCAAATAGTCGAAGTCTTCGTAATATCTGAGGATTAAAACTTCCTGATGTTTGCTGGGAAGTAGATATAACGTTTTTTTTATTATTTGACGGTCGTTTTTACTGACCAGGGATTTCTCGGGATTGTTTTTTGTTTCAGGGGGAACAATGTTATCGATTGAAACGATTTTTTCCATGCGAGATTGTTGTCTTCTATATTTAAATACAGTGTTGAGTGCGATTCTGTAAAGCCAGGTATAAATAGAAGAATCTCCTCTAAACGATTTAAAGCTCCTCCAGGCGTTCATGAAAGCATCCTGGGTTAGGTCTTCTGTTATTTCATAATTGTTCGTCATATTATAAATCATTTTATAAATCCTTGGCGTATATTTTTTAACAGCCTGTTCGAACATTTCTTCCCTCTGTTTATCATTTTTTTTCTCCCGTTTCTTCATTTCTTTATTTAGATACCAAAACTATGAATTAGTTCCCTAAAAATCATATTCAAATATAATCCTAAGTAGATGTTCCTTATATCCGTTTTCCAAGTATGGGTAATAATTTATATTGATATTTCCAAAGCTTCCCAATCCAATGGTTCCGTCAAGATTGAAATCAAAGCTTGTATTTTCGTTAGTTATGTAAGTATAAACACCAACAGAAAGAATATGGTTATAATGATACCAGGATATATTTGATAAAACCCGAAAGGAACGTGTTTCTTCCAGATAAAATGTTTTTTCCATCCCAATCGTATTTTCTAGTTGCAGAAAATCTAAAAACGATACAAAGCCAGCCCCGACATACCAATATTTTTCGTTATAGTATTCTGGATATTTAGCGTACTGATATTCCAAAATAGGAGAAAAAAGATCGGAAATTTTCAATTTAAAGGACTGATTCAGCAATGTTCCGGGATTTGTATCCTCTCTATAGACGAGGAAATCAAAATAAGTAGAAAAAGATCCTTTTTTATACAGTCCGTTTGCGAAACCCGATATTCTACCGTCATACAGATAAGAATTCCCCATTGTTAAATAACCTTCACCAATTTTTCGCGCGCCAACTTCGAAGCTGTTTAACCCTGAATAGAAAATTAATTTACCTTCAGCCGCGCTACCTGCCATAGTCGAATCTGAATAAAGATTGGGATTTCCTCTGGAGAAAGCTCCTTTTATTTTAATAGAGAGAATCGCATTTAAATTAAGATCTGCTTCCCCCGATAGAACTGCGGATTCCTTAGGGTCATCGAAGGTAAAAAGTATTACACTTGAGGTATCATCTTTTCCATAAAAAGCTGTTAACCCCATATGCAGGAATCCTTTTTTGATGTTAACTTTTCCTCCCCAAAGAATTCTTGGATAATCTGCAAATAAAGAATCATAGTTTTCTGAATATAAGATTACAGGAGTTAGAGAGAAGTACTTTAAATTAATTTCCCCCGTTAAACCAAGTCCGCCGGGAGAACATATTGTTAATTCATCTAAATATGGGTAAACATAACCTGCTTCTAAATAAGTTGTTCCTTTTAAATAACTTATATAGGGATACCAATCGATTTGATATTCGGGATCATGATATAAAGAAAACCTTAACGAAAGGTCATTTTTATAAACAGAAAAGTCCATCCCTAAAAGAGCTTCATTTTTTTCTGTGTTGAAGGTGTCCGAAGAATAGGTGTTTTGATCTCCTATTGAGAAATTCCCTGAGACAGACAAAGGGAACTCTTTTTTATCTTCTGTTACAAAAAATGACCATTCCTCTTTTTCGGTACCGTTTTCTACTTTTATTATGTGTTTGCCGCTGGAAAGATTGTTTATTTCCGAAAAGAAATAATCTGGGTTTTTTTCTCCGGCAAGACTCATTCCGTCGAGATAGACCTCTGCGGATCCAGTCAATATTGGAGGATCGAATAGTATTGTTATATCGAAGGGAATAGATGTTGAATCCCCGGGAGAAATAAGAAATATGGCTGAAATAATTATTTCTATCATAACGTAGAAATATTTTATTGTTTTTTGTGTCTTTGGTCAAGGGCTGCTGCTTGTTTTTCCAATCTCCATAAAAACACAAGGTTATTCAGCCACGAAACAAACTAGATACGCTTAAATCTACCAACCGTTTATTCTATGTTTAAAAAAACAAAAACTCAAAAACCAAAGAAGATTTACTAATTAATTATTCCGATACGAAGATACTATCGATTTTACGTTTAGTTTCCTCGGCTTCCATTTCCATTTCTCTTTCCTGATAATCCTTCAAAAGCGTTTCATATAACATTCTATCTTTAGGATTTAATTCAATTGCTTCTAAAAGGAATGATTCGGCAGTCTCAACAGCATTTTCATTACGTATGGTTTTTTTATGTCTTTTAAAAAATTTATATTTTTTAAAAGATAATTCCCAATCGATCGGATTGCTTTCTGCTGCCCTTGAATGCAGATAAAAAGCAAAAGATAAATAACTGACAAATCCGGTTTCATAAAACATTTGTTCATTTGCCGTGCCAAGGTATGTGGAATAACGGGGCAAAGGCCATAATGACTCTGCCAGAGCAAAATAATACATGGCATTTTCATATTCTTGTTTTTTAAACTCTGTCTCTGCCTTTTTTACTGCACAATAAGCAAATAAAGGAATTAAATAAATTAGGGACAGCAAGACAAATATTAATTTGACCGGTAAAGAAAAATTAAGACTATATTTTTCTTTTGAATTATCAGCCGTATAAAGGAGAACAATAAAAATAAGAAAGTTTGCGGGCAGGTACAAAACGTTATCTAAGAAGGAATGAATAAAAACAACAAATATTAAGATGAGCTCGGTTTTTCCCAATTTTTTAAAATTTGTGAAGAATACTACGAATAAAAATAAAAAAGCTAAAAGGAAGATAATTCCACCCTCTGCAAAGTACTGCAAAAATTGATTGTGAGCAACTTTTGCCTTCCTTGAATAAATTCCTTTAACCGGGAAATTATGCCGAAGAGAAGCTTTCTCGTAATTTCTTAACCCCCAGCCGGTTATCGGTTTATCCAATCCTGTTTTCATTGCCTGTTTCCAGATATTCGGACGTTGAAGAGAATATACTTCGACTTTTCCCATTACCCTTTTCTTGATGGGGTTAGGGATTAAAAGTACGAGACCCAGCAGAATCGGGGCGGCAAGCGCGAAAATTTTACGCTTAAAAAGGAAAAAGGGTAGAACGAGAATTAAAATGAGTACAATTCTCGAGCCTGTGAGGATAGAAAAAATAAAAAACAATGCCATTAATGAATATTTGATTATCTTATTTTTTAGGTTTATGCTGTAAATAAAACCGAAAGTAAGGGGAAAAACGAAAAAATTAGCATATCCGTATGTTCCGCTAACCCGTGCGGAACCAATTTGAAAAAAACAAACGATTAGTTCAATCAAGCAGAAAATAAAAACACTTGGTAATAATAATTTCTTATCCGGTTTAATTAAAAGTAAGGCAAGAAAAAAAATCAAATAAGCAAAATACTCTAAAAATCCCTCCATCGAGGATAATAAAGCGGGAGAAAATAAGGTGACGACAAATGAAGCGGCGGTAAAAATCGACAAAGGCAGAAGAAATATATTTTTCTTGATAAATCCGTCTTTATTTACGAATATAGAAACGGATAGAAGAATAATCATATAAAGCCCCATCAAATATACGGCTAATTGAGATGCTCCGCCATCTATCAAACCAATTAAAAATATCGGAATCGAACAAAGAATAATTTTATACGATTCTTTCATATATTGGAAATTATTTCAATCATTTTTTCTGCGATTTTTTCTTCTGAAAAATCTTTTTTCATTTTTTTATAACCTCCGGATGCTATAGTCTCTCGTAAAACGGGATCCTTATATAATTTCATTATTCCATCCGCAATTTGTTTTTCGTTAGCCGGTTCTACAAAAAATATTTCCTTCCTGTGTGCAAAAAATCTGGTGTTTGCCTGCGATTTTCCAGTTATAACAGGTTTACCATATGATAGAGCTTCAAAAACTTTATTCCCAACTGATATATTTGCTCTTTTACTTGAACCAAAGAAACCAAGAACCAGATCCGCCTTTATGATTTCTTCTTGCAGTTTATCAGCCGGCAGATAATCTGTAAAAGTTACGTTGGAAATTCTCAATTTTTTGCTTAAATCTTTTATTCCTTCTTTGCAATATCCTGTTCCTATAATTCTGAAAGTAACTTTTTTCTCAACATTTTCAAGTAATTTAGCTGCATATATAATATATTCAACCCCGTGCTGAGGAAGCATTTTGCCCCAATAAAGAACTACGAAACTGCTTTTTCGTTTATTTAAAGATGTTTCCTTAAGTTCCTTTAGTACAGCACCTACAGGTAGGACAAAAACTTTATCCGATTTTAAGGAAAAGAGTTTGCAAAAATGATGTTTGAAATCTTCTGTGGTTGAGAGAAGATGATCAGACAATTTATATGCCATTTTTTCATAAATAAAAAAGAGTTTTGCTTTTATTGAAGATGGAGAGAAGACCTTTCTTTCTTCGACCATCGTTGAATAAACTGAGGTAATAGGATCGAAAATAAGTGTTTTTCTTCCAAGTTTAGATAAAATCCATCCCAAGTAAGCCCCTGCTATATCGCCCCATATAATAATATGGGTGAAATCTTTGTTAGTCTTAAGGTATTTCCTAATTAAGTGAAAATTACCGATTAAAAAGTTATTAAGATACGAACCGTAGTTTTTGTTCAAACAACATTCAGAAAAATTGATTTTTCTGGCTTTTAGACCTTCTAAGATAACCCTGTGTCTGTTATAGAGAGGATCGTAAAGACCAAAAAAACATATTTTTGTTTTTTTATTCATTTTTTTGATCTCGTTCCAGTAATTTTTAGTTTAAACTTTTTAAATAATGCAAATAAATGCAGGAACTTTAACAAATTTTTAATTTTTGTCCTGACTTTTATCCCATATGGAATTGAGTAAAAGCGCTTAAATTCTTTTAAGATTTTTCCGTTTAATTCATTTACATCGGGAAGAATATAATTCCCGTTAAAACGCTTAATTAATCCTGTATCATATTTGGTCTGAGGACTACAATGTACGCCTGATCCGTCAAAGCCAATATTTTTGACTCTGGGCTCAACCGAGTAAATACAAAGACAATCCCTCTTAATGATATTTAAAGCCCAGAATACCGCCCAGGAATCAATGTTTCCTTTTAATTGTGCTTCTATCAAAGAAATCAAAATATCTCCTGCCCTGACGACCTTTTTATTAAATCTCCTGGATTCATTAATTTCTTTTAAAAGCGTTTCGTCCTTTTCAAAAAAATTCCACGCTCTCCGCCAGGTTCCCCATCCAAAGAAATTCGGTCGATAAGTAAAGTAAATATCATATTTGTAATTGTCCGGGATTTTGATTGGTAGAGAATATCCGCTTATGCTCATTATCCTCTCTTTATTCTCGTATTTATCAAAACAAGCTTCCATAAAAGAAACAAAATCGGGAGAAGGGACACAATCGTCCTCAAGCACTATAATTCTTTCGTGTTTGTTTAAAACATAGTTAACTCCGGCAACAATTGAATTGGCGAGCCCCTTATTTTCGAGATTTATATGTATTTCAGTTTCGCACCAATCGATATTTTTTATTAAACCTCTGACTTCATTTACCTGTGTTTGATCTTGTCCGTTTTTTGAACCGTCGGAAAAAATATACAACTTAGATATTTCATTTTTTTTAAGCCCTTTAAGAACTTTTTTTGTGTGATGAGGTCTATTATAAACGAATAACACAATGCCGGTTTTGTTACTCATAGTACAATATAGAAAAGTTTGTTTTAGAGTCAAGCGCTAATTGACTGAACAATGAGTTATTATCATGGGACTTATTGTCTCTAACTAATAAGCTTAATATATATTTTCTCCAACCTATCGTTCAGTTTGTTGATGTCATAATGCTCTTCTACATATTTTCGTCCGGCACGACCCAAACCAGGCCATATTTCCGGATGTTCGATAAGATATTTAATTTTTTCTACTAAGGAATCCACATCTCGTTCGGGTACAAGAAAACCGGATTTACCGTCTTGTACTAATTCTGATATTCCGCTATGTTTAGTTGTAATTACGGGCAGACCTGTAGCCAATGCTTCCATTAATATCACGGGTATTCCTTCCTGATCTCCTTCAGCACTGGTAACGCTTGGAGCTATCATTATGTTGGATTCTAGTATTAATCTTGCGATATCCAATTGTGTTTGCCATCCCAAAAGTTTTATATTATTCTCAACTTCAAGCTCTTCTATCAAATGTTCCAATTGGGACCTTAATGGCCCATCTCCAGCAATCTTATATACAATATTCGGATGCTTCTTGAGCTCTCTTGCAACTGCTTTAATTCCGTATTCTATACCTTTTTTCTCGACAAATCTCCCAACGGTTAAAAGTTTAATATTTTTGTTGTTACTTCTCGGGGAAAAACGAAATTTGCTTGTATTAATGCCCATCCTATGTACCACAATTTTTCGCTGGTCACATCCCATTTTTATAAGTTTTCCCCTCCATCTCTCGCTTATAGGTAGAAAAAGATCTCCTTTATCGAAAAGGAAGTTATAGACATCACTACCGTGTTTTCTTACATAAAATGACATATCACTACCATGAAAAGCAGTGATGATTTTTCCTTCAAAAACTCCTAATTCCTTTAATAAAACACCCCTCTCTCCTATCGGGCCAAAATGGCAATGAATTATATCATATGGACCTTTGCCCAAAAAAACAAAAATCTTGTATAAAAGTTCTAATGAAAATGCTCTTTTCCCATATTTAAAGAAATTTAGCGCCCTTAGTATTACCTTGGTATTCTTTCCAAGCCCTTTAAGACTGAGTATGAAGGCTTTAATTATACGAATAAACTTGTTTCTCGGAATTTCAAAGTCACTTAAGTAATAAGTTCTTTTAAACAAATCGTAGCTCTTGACCTCAGGATGTATTTCGGAAGTTTCCCCCTTTTTTGTAGCATAAATATCTACCTCATGCCCTCGATCCAACAATCCGGTAATCTGATTCAAGATAAATGTCTCGGATAAATTGGGAAACGTTCCAACTAAAAATGCTATTCTCATAATCTTATTTTCCCCGAAGATTGATTTTTTTTACTAGCAAATTTTCTACGCCACCTTTTCAGGTAGCAATATAGAAACATTGGTTGCGACTTAAATTTTCGGAACCCAAATGGGATGGGCTTCGAATAAAATTTTATGCCCTCTCTTCTAAACAATTTTCTGATCTCATTAAGTTCTTTTCTGCTGGTTCCATCGACAATTCTAACGGAATAAATATGTGTTAAATTGGCACGCATCATTTCATAGCCTGTGTAACTAAACTTTTCAATGAAATATTGCCCGCCTATTTCCTTATTGATTTTTTTATAATATCGAATAGTGTTTTCCATCATGTGAAACTTGTCTTTATTCATATTGTATTGGTGCAGTCTGCGAAATCCTCCAATAAACGGAAAGCAATCAAAAATAACTCCTTTAAAGGCAAGTTTACTAAAGAAATGTCTGTCTTCGTTGGCTTTAAGTTCTTCATCAAATAAGCCAAATTTTTCAAATACTTCTCTCTTTATTAATAAAGAATGCACTGGAAGAGGATAAGGATACCAGAAATTATACAAATGAGGAAACATATCTTTAATTTCACCTATATAATTTAATGATAAACGCCTGCTGTTATGCTCATACTGTAATATTTCACAATAAGATATATCAGAATTTCGGGATTCGGCAAATTCTACTTGTAATCTGATCTTATCTTTATCTAAAAAATCATCAGCGTCAAGGAACTGAATGTATTCTCCCGAAGAGTTCTTTATACCTACATTTCTCGCACCTGCCAAACCCTTATTTTCTTGATTGATTAAAGTTATATCTTTCTTGTATTTTTTTAGGATTTTAGATGGATCATCAGTTGAACCATCATTGACAACTATAAGCTCAATATTTGAATATGACTGGTTCAAAACTGATTCAATGGCTTCCCCGACATAATCTCTTTGATTATACAAAGGAATAATTACACTAATAGTCGGTTCCCCCTTAATACTCACTTAAAACGCTCCTTTATTTTTCAGCTCCATAACAACTACTCCTTATGTCTGCAGAGTTTCTCTTCATATTCCCAAAAATCTCCCCTTAGTTAAAAACATATCCTATAAATCTTATCAAGAACACCAATTCCCAAAACAATAATCACATTCTTTGTGAGGAGGTTTTTTTGTTTTTGCCATAGTATGTTGTAGTCTCCTTAGTTTCTTCATTTCTGTTGAATTGAAAGGATCTTTTACTTTAAAAATATTACCAAATGATGAATCCGGAGGGTTTTGTCTAAGACAGCCCCCGATATTGCCATCACCATCCAGATTTATCCTGGAATCATATGATCTACAATCAAATTTTGGATTTGCAAAATCAATATATACAGGTTTTATTCTTATATAATCTCTACTTTTACATAATTCCCCAATATAGCTTATAATTTCTTTATCATTAACCGTAATAATTTTTTTCACTTCTTTGCTATCAGTAAAATCATAAGCCAAATAATTTACCAAGTGCAAAAACGAAGGTTTAAGTTTATCGCATAGCGGCATTAGTCTTTCTAAATCCCTATAATTATCCCTTGTCAGAATATACAAAAGTCCAACATTGCTGAACTTTTCTTTAAGCCGTAAAAAATTTTCAATTACTCGTTTGTATGCATTTACACGAGTATAAACTAGATAACTATCAACATCATAACCATATAAACTCACATAAATCTGATCTATCCGACAATTTAAATTTAGTAATTTTTTTACATCTGTACCATTAGTTATTATATTTATTTTCTTTCCTTCTTTTTTCAAAAATTCCACAATATCGATAAATTCTTCACATAGCGTTGGTTCCCCAAAGCCTGCAATACTAAAGGATTTTATATTAGGGTATAATGAGAGTAATTTTTTAACCGTGTTTAATCTCATTTCTTTTGATTTGTTAATGTTTAAAACACTTCTGCGGCATCCCTTACATTTAAAATTACATCTATCAGTCATAAAGAGAGTACAAGCTTTAGGAGTTGCTTTCTTCTTTAGAAAAATATTTTTAATTTTTTTCTTAATTTTTTCTGGCACGTATCTTTTTAGTAAGTTTTTTTGTTTTTCACGCTTTTTTAAAATTTTGTTTTGGTTTATATTCATTATAACAACCCAAATAATCCTGAATTTAAAATTTTCTTGAGCTTTAACTTTGCATTATCAAAGCTGGTTTTACCTGATTTGAAGTCATGAAGTGTTTTCTTTATATTGTTACTAAATGTCGCTTTTAAAAAAGTTCTATAAATCTTATAGAAATTTATTCTCTTGAAAGTGATCAACCTGAGTAATTTAAAAATAAAATGAAACATCGGTGGAATGAAAAGATGTTTTGAAAGTGAATTTATTAATTGTGTAGCACTCTCCTCTGGTCCAACAAAATCGTTTTTAATTTTAGCCAGGGAAACGAGTATTTGCTTTTCTTTTACATATTTTATTCCGACTTTTTTACTATTTGTTCTCCAGAGATATAAGAACTCTGGGATGTTAGCCATTTTGTACTTTTTTGACAATCTTAACCAGAGTTCATAATCCTGAGATTTTTCCATAGATTCATCATAAAATCCGACATTGATAAGAGATGATATTCTTATCATAGTAGAACCATGTACTATGCAGTTATCTATTTTTAGATATTTGCGGATATCGATATCTTGAGTTGGTCTTTCCCATAGTCGTACTTCTTCTAAATCATCGTTTACTACTTTGGCAAAAGTTCCTACAACCGCATAATCCGGGTTACTATTTAGAAAATCAACTTGCCTCTTTAATCGTTCAGGCATTGTAATATCATCTGAATCTTGGCGGGCAAGATATTCCCCTTTTGCCATTTTTACCCCTCTGTTTAAAGAACGAGTTAATCCAATATTTTCTTTATTGTTTATAATCTTTATTCTTGGATCATTATAACTTTCCAAAAATTTTCCGGTATTATCAGTAGACCCATCGTTTATTATCAAAAACTCAAAATCTTTAAAGGTCTGGTTCAAAACACTATCAACAGCCTCACGAAGGTATTTTTCGTCATTATATACCGACATCAAAACCGTAACTTTTGTCTGAGACATTATACCTCTAATTTCTGAAAATAGTCGTGATTGGGCATTACTTCTTCTCCGTAAAGTTCAATACCAAAGTCATTAACAATACTCAAAATATCCGCTATCTCTGTTTTTGACAGTTGATTTTGCCAATCGTAAACAGGATTTTTTCCAAGTCTAACTGCACTATCCTTCCGAGTTTGATAAAAACCATTTATTGCTTGATTGATCCTTGGTGTTCTTTTTATTCCTAATCTTTCTAGAATTCGATCTGTTTCTTCTATTGTGTTATTGCATAAATTTTCATATGCACAAAAGATCCAATCATGTCGTGGAAATTGACTAAGCGGAATCAGATTTTCCACACACCACATTATTGTATGTTTTTGTATTGGGGTTGTTGCTTTGTCAATAATGGATTTAAATTTATATAGATAATCTTTCATAAGTTTTTCCTGGTTGAGAAAGACGTCTAAATGTGTATTCCATTTGAGTTTTAATCTTGATAATACTACGGCACATGGATGTCTGACCATGTATATAATAGGACAATGAAAGTTAAAATCTATCCACGCGAGAAACAGGTTTGCGCGTATTGATTTGACCAAATATTTCCATATTAAAAAATTCTTGTTTTCTCTGTCTGTCCAGGTATTGTGAATCCTTCCAGATAGGACTTTCTCTACAAATTCTTTTTTCTCGGGATAATTTCCTCCTGGCCGTAAGTAAGTGCGTAAAGAAAAATCCTTTGCTTCGGGTACTTTACGATAGTCGAAAGGTTCAAATATAATTCCAAATCCCTGACAGGCAGCTATAATATTTGCTAACCATGTAGTACCACTCCTTCCGGAACCCGCTATTAATATTGTGTTTTTAGGATGTATTTTTTTTACAGTTACAACCTTTCCACGGTATAATTTTTCGCACCGATGCGTAACTGCCTTTGTTTTTTTATGCAATAATTTTATCGCTTTTTTCATGCTAAATCTTCTTTTCTAATGTTTTTTAACAGTTCATACTCTCTTTATCTTATTCTGGGCATACAGGTTTAAATATCGTATAAATAAGTTTAAAAGTAAACCAGATATATGGGGTTTCATTTATCAATCACTTCTTTTATAATCCCATGATATCAAAAAGTTTTTTAAATCTATATTCAAAAAGATGTTCTTTCTTCGTACGATCGTAATAAGCTTTTGCGATAGACTTACGTTTAGACTCGTTTTTGAGTAAATATTTGGCTTTTTCTACGCATTCTTTAATATTCTCAAATTCTATAAATTCTTTACCGGGTTCATAAAATTCATATAATGCGGGATTTTTGGTGCAAAGCATAACTGTTCCTGAGAGACCCATATCGAAAACGCGCGCTTTTATTTGTATTGAATTCGACCGATTAGCATCAAGAGGAGTGAATGATATTTTACTGCGATTCCATATTTCCTTTACCTCGTTTTGATTTGATAAAAGGAAAGGATCTTTCTTAAGGGGAATACGTAAAAATTTTGCAACACCCTTTTTTATCTTATCTTTTACGCTGTTTGACGAAATTCCTTTTCCATATGCAGGAAAGTTAAAAAAATTTTTCATTTTACTAATCTGTTGAATTCTTTTCCCATAAACTTGCCCAACGAAACTTATATCAATATCTTTTGGTGAATTTATTCCCTCACTAAAACCAGTGCATCCCCATTGACTTAACAGTAAGTTAGAATATTTGTTTTTATTTTCTTCAAATATATGCCGATACGTAGTGACCATATAAGTATAATGTTCTACCCATTTTGACGAGTAATTTTCCCAACGCCAGTCATCGTCACAATTCCATGCCATAAGGACAGTATATTTTTTTGCTTCATCTAAAGTGTCAGGAAAGAATTCATCCTTATGTGTTACAATAATGACTAAATCGTATTTTCCTTTCTCTACAAGAGAAAGACAAGATCTGTTGAATTCTTCTTTATCTCTTTTTGCCCGCACTTTATGATCTATTGCGAGAACTTCATGCCCCATTTTCCTGAGTACCTCTACAAATGAAATATATTCATATGTCTGAACCTCAGGATTGTTATAGTATTGGCATGGCACACAAGATAAAATTTTCATATATTATTCTCCGGATTTCATTTTCGTACCCAATTTTCCCATACAAAAATATACTGATAAGTCAACCGATGAGTTTTTTTTAACATCTTTTGAATACTCTCCATACGTTTTTTGGCATTAGGAATAAAATCGTGAAACTGGACTTGGACATTCGTAATGTTTTTTATAAAACCCGAATCTATAAGATGTTCAAGTAGATCATATTCTCCGCCTTCAATATTTATTTTCATTAAATCAATTTTTCCAATACGGTTTTTCCTAATAAAATCAATGGCTCTGACTAAACGCGCATTTATGATCGTATTTCCTGATTCATAAAATGAAGAACTGTTTTTGTCTACCGATATCTTAGATGTTTTATTTTCATTCGAAAGGCCGAATTTATAGACAGTAACTTTTTTGTTTCTGGAAAATTTATTTTCTATCCTGCTTGCAAACTCTATAACAGGTTCAAAAATATGAATAAAACAGCAATACTTTGAAAAAATGTTAGCAGCCCATTTACCTTCATATCCGCCTATATCAAATACTATTGAATTTGTATTTAAGTCATAATCTAATCTTAAAGATTTGTCTCCTTGGATTTGGAACCATGGAATGACTCTTTTCTGTCTAGGTGATAGAGGAGGTTTGTATAACCTTTTGGACATGTAAGTCGAAAGGATTGCTATTTTCAAAAGTGTTTTACTTAAAAAGCTTAACAGCAACATATAGTTTTGTAATTGTATCTCTTACGTAGCATTTTTCTTATTATGTTTCTTATATTTTTAATTATTCTCATTTTTCCTATATTTTCATTTTATTCCGTATTTTTTCAAATATCTTTTTGACTAAGGGTTTATCATCATAAATATTAGAAGGTTTTTCTTCAAGTGACATGAAGTAGTTTTTGTAAAATGCGACGTCTTCATTAGAAATCAATTCATCTAGGCTATTAACAATCTCATAGTTGATTTTATCTTCCCATTCGTAACCTATCATAAATAAATCGACAAAATCTTTGATAAGTGTTGTTTTCTTCTTTTTTCTTCCGTATTTGAACATCAGATAAAATATATCTTGTATACATGAAAATTCAACTTTTTTCTTATCTAATAAAAGTAATTTTCCGTTCTTTAAATTAATTAGCCATTTATGTTCATAGAAATTAAACAAGAAATCATAAAACAATCTTGGAACTTCAATATATCCAACACTTCCAGCAACCCTCTCTATCTCTTTGATAAAATTATCAAATTCATCGACAGGAACATGCTCCAAAACTTGAGAACATATCACATAGTCAAACTCATTATCTTTGAAGGGAAATGTCGATCCATTATAATAGTATATAGGTTTGTCGTATTCAATTTTCGGCAAGTCACCTCTTTGTTTAAAAGCCTGTTTCTCATCAAATTTTTTATCTAACAAAACATCTGATCGCCAGAAAGGGGAAGAACCTGGCCCAATTTCAAGCACCTTATCGGATTTTCTAATGCTTTTTATTCTTTCAGAGAAAAACAATTTTAAAAACCTCTTTTCATTACAATATTCAGAATATGTATATACATTTCTTCACAGTATTAATATGAACTTTTTCATTTAAGTCCCTTCTTGTTTTTATACCAATAGACCAGCTTCTTCAGTATTTTTGTTAAAATAAAAGAAGAATATAATCTTTTAAATAAGCTTTGTTTCTTATAATCACCCTTATCCCTTATTGGAAAGGCATAATATTCTCCCTTAAATTTCTGTACAGACGGACGAGTGCAGCCATAGGTTGGTTTCTTTGAAAGCATGTAAGCTCCGTCAAACCCGGTTATAAAGTAAGTTAGGTGCTTCGAGGATGCTATAGACTCTAAATTTACATCATAACTCTCGAATTTTTTAAAGTCCGCAGATCTAACAAAGAAACAATTAGTATCTGTCATGGCGATTAGACGGTAATCCTTTTTCTCAGCAAGTTTGATTAACGAAAGAGCAGAGCAACCAAAAAAGTTCCCTTTCTCAGATATCAAATCCATATAAAAAGGAATGGTAGGATTAAATTCACAAGCGATTAATCTGGGTTTTAATTGCTTTAAACTTTCAAAAATATAGTAATCATCACCATCTACATCTATAGATAAGAAATCTATATCTTCGGATATTCCTTCCCTCTTTAGAATCCTCTCAAGGGTATTATGTTCCTCAGATTGTACAAATGCTTTTATGCAATGGCAATTATATTTTTTAACATTCTCCACTAAGGATAAGTATTTACTCTCATCGGCTTCAATTAGAATCCCTCTCCATCCTTTAGTCCATAGGTTTGCGGTATTCGAATTATAAAAACCATCCCAAGCTCCCACTTCAACGCATACTTCGGATAAAGGATTTAAAATCTCAAAGATTTTTTCGATTATTCCATCTTCACCAAACTGAGAATAAACATTGTATGCATAATCCGAAAGTTTTTTCATAGAGATCACCTATTTATTTTTAACATTTTAAGCTAACAAGCTTTTTTCCAATATCAAAACATCAGCATTCGTAAATGTTTCTGGCTCATACGAAGGGAGTTTCTCTATTTTATATTCATAATCCATAAATTTCTCTTTAACATATTTTATTAAATTTGCTTTGGAATACCGTTTAATCGTCTTCTCATTTTTCGTACTCTAAAAACCATTCGGGGAAAGGATTAATTAAACCATAGTTGGTTAATCTTCCAGTTATAGTAAACAAATAACATTTTTCGTGCCAGTCCAAAACATTTGCAACTTCTTTTTCTGAAAAAGTAATAGAGCATACATACCTACACGGCTTAAATGCTAACTTGCTTATACAAAAATCAGTATATCCAATACCGGAAATTTGAGCAACTTTATACCCATCAAAATTTGAATAATTCGAACTGACCAATAAACCTTCTGCATTGAATATAGATACAGTAAATATCGGATTTTTAACAGTTCTTCTGCAAGCGAAATGAACTCGCAATTTAAAATAATCTCCAACTTTAAAATTAGTGCAGATTTGGTTGTTCTTATCTAAAAACTCTACTTTTGAAATTTCGATCCTCGGATCATAATGTAGCTGGCTTCCTATTTTATCAAAACTGTTTTTTTCATTCATTACAATATCCGTTTCATATGAATCACAAACTTGATGAACTTCGCCGATTTCTTCTATTTTTGAATTGTTAAGCCAAAGAACTCTTTTGCAAATATTTCTAATTGCTTGCAAGTTATGACTAACTATTACAACGGTCCCCCCACTCAACCTGAATTCACTCATTTTTTTATGGCATTTTAACGAAAATGATAAATCCCCCACTGCAAGTACCTCATCAACTAATAAAATATCAAGATCACAATGCACTGCTATTGAAAAACCGAGTCGAACAAACATACCACTTGAATAAAATTTTACTGGGGTATCTAAAAAATCACCTATATCAGCGAATTCAACTATATCATCGAACTTTTCATTGATTTTTTTTCGGCTGATCCCCAGAATTGCTCCATTAAGATAAATATTTTCCCTTCCACTCAATAGCGGATGAAAGCCAGCGCCAACGGAAATTAAAGCCCCTGTCTTACCTTTAATTGTTATTTTTCCTTTATCTGGCCAGAAAATACCGTTAAGCATTTTTAGAATCGTTGTCTTTCCTGCTCCATTGGCTCCTATAATACCTAAAGTTTCTCCTTTTTTAACTTTAAAAGAAACACCATCTATAGCCCAAAATTCGTTTTTTCTTAGTAAATGCGAATCTGAACTCATTCCTAATGCATTCTTTGTAATGTCTTTAATTCCATAGAGCATAGATCTTTTTAATGATTTACAATATTTTTTTGAAACATTTTCGACTTTAATGGCTATTTCAGAAGAAGGTGAATGCGTTGATGAGTGAATGTGTTGATGAGTACTTAAAACTTTTTCATTATTTGATTCTTTGTTTTTCATATTTTTCTTACTTATTTATAAATATATCTTTTCAATTGTTTTCTTCTTTTTTCTTTAAAAACTTAATAAAGCTGAGCGTCATTCTCCGCAATAATTCTATTTGATTTAATGTTTCTTCAATATCAGATATATATCCTAAATTTTTTGCAATTATAACTTGTGTCTCCAGTTCCGATAAGGAACCTAAAGCTATGTATATAAAATGAATATATTCTTTTGTAGAACTTCTCGCAGCTCCTTCAGAGATATTACAAGGATAAGAAACTGCCGCTCTCCGCATTTGAGAAATCAATCCATATATTTCATCTTTTGGAAAAGTCTTGGTTAGCCCGTAGATTTCAGTAACCATATTAAGGCCCTTTTTCCAAACATCTAAGTCTTTATGTGTCTTCATACTATTTTTTTACCCATATACTCATTAACTCATATTCCCATCTACCCTTTATATCCTCTCCGTTATCCTCGTTTCCGTAAGATGGAATACTAGTAACCCCACAATAAACACAACGATAGATATAACAATCGATAATATATAACCTTTCCATTCTGCCGTCGAACCTTTCAATATAAGTTCTCTCGGCGTAGAAATTAAATAATATAAAGGATTAAATCTTGTAATTGGAATAAGTATACCTATTTTAGGCTTAGCATATAGCACAGGTGTTAGGAACATTAAAAAAGTCATAAAAACGGATAAAGCATTGCCTATATCTCTTATTACGCTATTGAAAAGAGAAAAAATAAAGCCAAGCCCAAGAGTAAATAAAATTATTGGTATCATAAATAATGGGAAATACAAAATTTTTACGCTTGGAGAGACATCATAAACAAAGAATAACACACAAACTAAAATAAACTGGACTATAAATGGGACAAACGACTGAGCCGCGGAAGCGATTACAAGAGACTTCTTAGAAAAATTTATTTTTATCAACATTGAACCGGCTTTAACCAGGGAATTTGAAGTTGTTATTAAGCCAGTCGAAAACAGTTGCCAGAAAGCCATTCCAAGTATCGCGTAAATCGGATAGGGAACATTGATCTCACCGAAATTAAAAATACCTGAACGATTAAGGATTATAAACGTTCCTACACTTATTATAGGAACTATGAAAGCCCAAAAAACTCCCACTAAAGACTGTTTGTAAATCGCGAAAAAGTCTCTTTTAAATAACTGTAGAGTAAGCCATTTGTTATATTTTAACTCTCGGAATATTTCTTTAAATAAAGAAATATACCCCTTTTTTATTGAATTGTCAGGTTCGTAAGTAATTGTTTTATTCATAATAGCAGTATTAAGTTATACTCAATGCAGTATATGTCAAGATTTTGGACACAAGAATATAGGGAATTAAGGAGAAGCCTTTCACTCGAGATTTAGATTAAAAATAATATACTAAAAACGACAGGATTGAGTTTTCTATAGAAAATCAATATATATAATTTGTAAATTTCAATGATCTTTTCTTGTGTTTTTTCTTACGGAAGAACATGTAGTTTTTCTTAGGGGAATTCCGACGTATAGGCTTAAGTAATTTTTTTACGATTCTCTTAATTCCGCCCCACTTTATATTATGTATATATTGGTTCTTTATAGGAGTGGAGACTTCTTCCATTCCTGCTTTTTCTGCCATCTTAGCGATGGTTTTACTCCTGAAGAAATTGATATGTTCAAGAGGGGCGACAGGATTAAGGGAGTTACTACTTCCTTTGGGTGTTCTCCAATCCATAATTTCTAATCGTCGTTTTATGTCATGAGCAGTTGGCACGTTTATTTTTATAACCCCTTCGGGTTTCAATGCTTTTTTTAGATAAAGGAATGTTTCTAAAGGATTACTTATATGTTCAAATACTTGATCGGTATTTATGAAATCGAATTGATGTTGAGAGATCTCTTTCCACGAAATGACTTTTATGCCATTATCTTTTGCATGTTGTATACGTTTTTTAGAAATCTCGAAACCATATGATTTACATCCAAACGCTTTTGCCATTAAAGCCCATTCCCCCCATCCCATCCCAAAGTCCAGAAAGGTTAATGATGAAGGAAGTTTTTTAAAATACCTTATTATCTTCATGATTTCTGCTGCATGGTGGGAATAGTATCCAAGTTGATGTTGTTTATGATGTTGGTAGAATGCTTTTTCAGGGTCTATCCAATGTTCGTAAAGCTTTTCCATTAACATCTTATTTGGGATTTGTTTCTGAAAAATCAAGCCACATTCTTCACACTCATATAATAGATAGTTGGTTCCCTTAAGGTATTCAAATTCCACCTTACCCTGTGGAGCATAAAAGGATTTTAAATAATTCTTTATTGGATCTTTATCGAAGGGACATTTATAAATGAGGGATAACCTGCTTGAAGAGCAAGCAGGACATTTATCTCTGCCAACGAAATTTGTGTTATTCATCGCTGATTTATTATAGGAACTATAAAAGCCCAAAAGACTCCCACTAAAGATTGTTTGTAAATCGCGAAAAAATCTCTTTTGAATAATTGGAGCGTAAGCCACTTGTTACTTTTCAGCTCCTGGAATATTTCTTTCCATAAAGAAATATATCCTTTTTTTATTGAATTGTCAGGTTCGTAAGTAATTGTTTTATTCATAATAGCAGTATTAAGTTATACTCAATGCAGTATATGTCAAGATTTTAGACCTTCGTCGTAGGAAATATTAATAAAGGAATATAAAAACCGGTAATGACTAAATAAATCTCTATATATAAACGACTCTGTTGGAATTATTCTTTAATATAATTTAAAATTTGCAAGACAACATTCTCCCATGAAAATTCTTTTTCCGCGATTTTTCTTCCCCTTTTCCCCATATTTTTTCTTAGACCGTTATTGTGTATGAGTTCTGTTATTGCCTCTGAAAGAGCATCAGAATCATCTGGGGGAACTAAAATACCTATACCTTTCTCTTCAACTATTTCCAACCCTCTTATTTTAGTGGTTACAAAAGGGATGCCGCATGCGGCGTAATCTCGGACTTTCATCGGAGAAACCATATTATCATTCCTTTTCTTGATGAAAGGAGCAACTCCAATATCAAACGCGTTAATATATAAGTTGGCGTCTTGATAAGGAACGCTTCCAGTAAGGATTATTTTTTCTGTTTCTAATTTTGCAACTTTTCCTCTTATCTTAGGCATTTCAGGTCCATCTCCGACCAGGAGAAATCTGACATTTTCGTGGGCTTTTAAAACACCCGGTATCGCGCGAAGTAAAAGAGTTAATCCCTGCCATATAGCAAAATTCCCAATAAATCCAACGTAAAATAAATCGGGATCGAGGCCAATGTTATTTTTCGCTTTGGTTTTATTAATAACTTTAAAATGATTTAAATCCGTTCCATTCTCTACAACAAATATCTTTGCAGATTTAATTCCGTAGGTTTCCAAACGAGATTTTAAACCTGCCGCCACAACCCTTATATAGTCGGAGAGAAAAGCGCTTTTGACTTGCAGAAAATTAATTAGTTGAACTTTAAGCTTGCTTTCCCCTTGTATATCTCTTTCTTCAGACAACCAATCATTGAATTCTAAAACAATTTTATAATTAAGGGAAAAAAGTCGTACTAGCTTTAAAATTGGTAAATATAGAAATGTAGGAGGAGAAAAACGGAAATATATTACTTGAGGCTTAAATAAAAATATTTCTAAGATAATAAATGGTGCAGTTAACAAATATTTTAAAACTCTTTTGAATTTATTGCCTGAAAGAGGATTGGGAATAAATTTCGTATTTATTAACTTACTTTCTTCCTCTCTCAAATTGTTTTCCGGTGAATATACTATAGCTTTTGTCCGCCAACCAAGCTTTTCAAAATTTACAGCAAGATTCAAGAAATGAACTTTAGGGGCATCGTCTCTTGAAATATCAACTGGTTCTACCATTAAGATTTTCTTTTGACTCACAATGCTCCCTTAAAGGATTTTATGGTTATAAATACATTTGAAGTAATTTTTCGCAAGCTTGTCTCGTTCTTATTCATGTTTAATATATTTTATAAAGAGGCCTCCCCGTTTCCGAATAACCTATTATTTTGAATTTAGTAAAGTGGGAATTGTCGACTATAAATTTCGCAAAATTATCGTTGATAAAATTCTTATAAGCTTTTTTCATTTGAGGTTCCTCTGGATTGTGTGGTTCGAAGAACATTTCTTTACCCTTTAAGTTTTTTAGAAGATTTATTAGTTTTTTGTATGTGTTTTCTTTTTTTATAAAATGATGAAATACTGATAAAGCTAAAATAACATCAAATTCTACGAGCATGTTTTTTGACATATCAAACACCGAATGAGAAATTATCTCGAATTTTTTATTGTTAGCTTTCTTTAATTTTTTAAGAAAATGTAGATTCAAGTTGCTTTTTTCAACACAACAACATTCAAAACCTTCTTCTTCAAATTTATGACAAAAATAACCCCAGTGACATCCGATATCAAGTATTCTACCTTGTGAAATCGTCAGATTTTCTTTTATAATACTATATCTGCTGCCTTTATGCGCGGAAGGGATATTGACAAGATCCGGATGAGTTAATTTTTCATAAATCCTGTTTTTGTAATTCTGCGAGTATTCAGAAATCTCTTGTTTAAAAGCAACCCATTTTTTATGTCTAACTGTCACCTTTACCGGTATTTTATCTATTTTTAGTAATTTGGCAAAAGTAAGCCTGTGTCGGCCGTTATTAAAAATAATTTCTCCGTTTCTGCCAATATTAATAAAAATTTCATCCTCATGCCATCCTTTTTTGTACCCCTCTTCTTTTATCTTTGAGTATAATCTATCCCAGCCTTCACAACGTTGATCAAATTCTTCCTTATTCTTGCATGACCACCTGAAATCTCCATTTGTTATTTGCTTGATTACTCTCTGGTAATATTTTGTTTCTTTCCAGGGTGTTTTTTCCTCGATTTTTTGCTTAAAGGATATAAAAAAATCAGATTCTTCGAATTTCTTTACTTTTTTATCCCAGTTACCGCTTAAAACCCTGCCTTTAAAATTGAAAACATCAAATTCTTTCTTCATTGCAAGATGTATGTTTTTGGGTTTAATAAATATAATTCCGTCGGTAGCATAGGGATCCACGTAATATTTGTTCGGCAATACTCTTGTTTTTAATCGCCAGTATAATCTTCATACCTTATAAATTAAACGTTTTACCCATGTAGGTATGAAATAAATGATTTTAGATTTTGTGTATCTAATAAAACTCAATCAACTAATCCTTTTGTAATTAATTTTAACTAAAATTTTTGTTTCAAATAAACACATTAAGTTTTTCCGGCAAAAAAGGATTTTATCGAGTTGCAGACGTATTCGATTTCTTTTCTATTCAATTCCGGAAAAATCGGCAACGACAGTACTTCTTCGGCAGCCGTCTCACTAAACGGAAAATCTCCTTGTTTATAACCAAGGCATTTGAAACATTCCTGTAGGTGTAAAGGTAAAGGATAGTAAACTTTACTGCCTATGTTTTCTTCTCCTAGAAATTTCATCAGTTCGTCTCTTTTATTGTTTTTAACACGAATAGTATATTGATGAAAAATGTGTTTTCGTTCCGGTGCTACAAATGGACAACTCACCTCTTCGACTTCTTTCAAACAATCAGAATAAATTCTTGCGTTTTCTTGTCTTTTATTATTCCAATCGTTAAGGTAAGGTAGTTCTGCTAACAAGACGGCTGCCTGTATTGTATCCAACCTGCTGTTGTCCCCTATTCTTGAATGGTAATAACCTCTTTCAGCTCCATGAACTCTTAAATTTCTGAGTCTTTCCGCGAAACTATCATTATCCATAGTTACCATACCAGCGTCTCCGTAAGCACCTAAATTTTTTGTAGGGAAAAAAGAGAAACAGCCAAGTTCTCCTATTGCTCCTGCCTTTTTCCCTTTATATTCCGCTCCTATTGCCTGACAGGCATCTTCGATTATAGCTAATTTGTAATCTTTTGCACAATCCGTAATAGGATCCATATCAGCTATTTGTCCGTATAAATGCACTGGTATTACTGCTTTTATCCTCGATAGATCTATTTTTAACCTTTTAGTATGGAAAGATTTTCCCTCTAATAAATCTTTTATTTTTGCCGGATCGATATTATAAGTGTCAGGTTTAATATCGACGAAAATCGGCTTAGCTCCAGCATTATGAATGGCTCCAGCCGTCGCGAAAAAAGTAAAAGGTGTTGTTATTACAAAATCTCCTTTTTTGATTCCTACGTTTTTTAAACTCAGCAAAAGAGCGTCGGTTCCGGAAGCCACAGCCACAGCATGTTTTGTATCACAGTATTCCGCAATTTCTATTTCTAACTTTTTTACCTCTTCCCCAAGTATAAAATTCTGCGAGGTTAAAACCTTTTCAATTGCTTTATCGATTTCTTCTTTTATTATACTATAACGACGCTTTAAATCTAACAAAGGAACGTTCACCAATTCCTCCTTAAGAATTTTAGGTTTACAATTGTTGGCAATAGTAAATTCTTTTATTATAAAATCTCTTTTTTATACCACTCAAAGAATCTTCTTACTCCTTCTTCTATAGTAACCGTTGGCTTATAATCTAACAACCTTTCTGCCTTGCTTATATCCGCGTAGGTGACAGGCACATCTCCGGTTTGTTCCGCGAATTTTTTAATTGCGATTTTTCTACCAGATATTTCTTTTAACACTCTTATTAATTGTTTTAAAGTTATGGTCCTTCCGCTTCCGATGTTAATTATTTCAAAATCCATTGGTTTTTCAACAACCGTGGAAATACAGTCGATACAATCATTTATGTAAGTATAATCGCGGATCGAGCTGCCGTCTCCGAACATTGGAATTGGTTTTCCTTCCATTATAAGCTTCGCAAATTTTCTAATAGCCATATCGGGACGCTGCCTTTCTCCGTAAACCGTAAAAAACCTTAAAATAGTAATAGGTGTTCCATATAAATTATTATAGGTTTTGCAGTAAAGTTCTGCAGCTCTTTTGGCGGTCGCGTAAGGAGATACTTGGAGGTCTACAGGGTCATCTTCCGAAAAAGGTGTCTTTTTGTTTATACCGTAAACAGAAGAAGAAGAAGCGAATATGAAATGTCTAATATTGTATTCTTTAGCCATTTCAAGTAGATTCACGGTACCTTTAACGTCGACATCGACATATATCGCGGGATTCGCTATAGAAGAACGTACGCCCGCCATGGCTGCGAGATGAACAACTTTGGTGGGTTTAAAATTCTTTGTTCTATGTTCAGGGTTTTCGTTCAATAGTTTACCGGAGAAGATATCATGAAGAAGTTCAACATCTAAGATGTCCCCTCTGATTAGTCTGAAGTTAGGGTTTTCAATTAAACTTAAAATATTCTTTTCTTTTAATTTTGGATCATAATAATCGTTGAAGTTATCGAGGCATAAAACAAGATATCCTTTCTTTATCAATCTTTCAATAAGATGAGAGCCGATAAATCCGGCTCCTCCTGTAACGAAAATAACTTCTTTTTCCATTTATAAAGATATTACCCCTTTTATTTTCATAATAAGAGTTTATAAAATGCGTTTCCCCTGTCAAGGGTTTTTAAAAAGTTTAGCTTTTCCTTAATATAGCAAAAAAACTCAACGGTTTATACTATTGACTATAATCGAATTATGAATACTTTTGAAAATGAAAAAAAAATGAAATTTATTTATAATTATGCACACCTTCCGAAGAACGTTCAGCTACTAACCGACATTAATTCAGCAGCGTGCAGACTCTACGAAAAACTCAAGGGTTTGAATATAAATACACTCAATATCTCAGATTATAATAAGAGGTATCTTGGCACAAATTTTGAAAATTTATTGTCCTGTTTACAACTATACTCTTACATACTATCCTGGGCACTTGCTGAAACCGAGATATCAAAAAACAAATTTACTCTAGTAGACTATGGTGGTGGAAGCGGACTCTTATCCTTATTGGCAAAGGAATTAGGTATAGGGACAGTAATGTATGATGATATATATGATGTGTCATGTAAAGACGCCGAAATTATTGGCAATCATATAGGTAATACTGCGGATTTTTACGTTCAAGGTGATATTGAAGAATTAATAAATTTTATAAAAAAAAGAAAAATTAATTGCAATGCAATAGCATCCTACGATGTTATTGAGCACATTTACGATATCGAGTATTTCTTTAAGAAGATACCTTTTCTATCAAATGATGGATTAACTGTAGTAATGGCATCCGGGGCGAATATTTTCAATACAAGAAGAAGGAGGCTTGAAATCAAACAACAAATCGAAGCCGAATACCTTGATAGGCAAAAAAAATGGGGACACAAAGAAAGAGATTGCTTAAAATCATATCTCAAAGTCAGAAAAGAAATAATTTCAAATTATCTAAAAGATATCAACAAAAAATTATCTAAAAAGGAAATCGATAAACTTGCCAGAAAAACAAGAGGGAAAAGAATAGAAGACATTTTAGAATGCGTTGAAGATTACTTTGAAAATGGAATTTATCCTACAAAGCCAAAACATCCAACTAATACCTGCGATCCGTACACGGGCAATTGGATGGAACATCTATTTAACCCTTACAATTTAAAGAAAATCCTGGCAAAGAAAGGATTCAAAGTACAGATATTGAATGGCTATTACGGTTACTATAAAAACCCAAGTAAAAGATTAATAGCTGATTTTTTTGATAGAAGTATTGTTCTCTTAAATAAACAAGGCATAAGGCTTGCTCCATTTTATGTTATTTATGGACAAAAATAAATAACTAATATAATTAAATTTTTTGATGATAATAAATATTTCCCGATTTCACAATAATCTTACTTTTTCTTTATAAATTTGAAGAACAAAACTAAAAAAGCATGTATAATTTAAGATTTGGACCACAGGCTTTCAATTCCATCCACGGTCTTATCTATCGAAAAATTTTCATTAACTTGATTAAACCCTGCCTTACCAAAATTTTTGCTTTTTTCTGCGTCATTGAGAAGAAATTCAATCTTTTCAGCTAATAAATCAGGTTTACCTGGCTCTACAATAAAACCGGTTTTACCGTTTATAACAACCTCTGAGTTGTCTCCCACATTTGTCGCGACCACGGGTATTTTCGTAGCCATAGCTTCCAAAATAGAAATCGGTAAACCCTCATAAAAAGAAGAGAGAACAAAAACATCTATAACTTGAAGTATCTCAGATATGTCTGTACGCTCCCCTAAAAACAGAGCTTTTATTCCCATATCTTTAGCCCTTCTCTTAAGCATCTTTTCATCCTTTCCGCTGCCTACAACAAGCAACTGAGAATCAAATTTCTTTTGAAGAATTTTGAAAGCTTCTAATAAGATTTTAATCCCTTTTGTCGGTTCATGCAATCTGCTGACAGTTCCCACTACTTTTAATTCCGAATTAAGACCCAATTCTTTGATTTTTTTCTCTTTGTCTATCTTAACCGCAAAAGAATCAATATCGATACCGTTTGGAATAGTTACAATATGTTCCTCTTTATGTCCCACTTTTTTAACGAGAAAAACTGTAACAGATTTGGAACAGGAGTATGTAACATAGTCCAAGGGAGCGGTTATTTTATCTAAAAGTTTGTGAGAAAAATTCATCCACCCCCGGACTCCTTGAACGGAAGAAATATTGGGTATCCCGAGAAGAAAACCAAAAATGCGACTTGGAATATAGGCTCTATAAAGAAAAGCAATAACCAAATCGGGAGGAGTTTTTTTTAAATAAAGAAAATATCTCCATAGAACGCGTAGATCAAATTTTCCGGTACCATGGAGTGATGCGCATTCGATGCCTCCTCTTTTTAATTGGTCAGAGACGGGGCCCCAATCTTTAAAAGCAAGAACTCTAACTTTATAACCACGCTTTTTCAATCTGGGAGCAATCAGGGCAATCATATTTTCGCTCCCTCCGAGAGTATAACCAACGGTAACGAAAAGAATATCATTAACAGGTGTTTTCAAAAATCTTCCCATTCTTCTCCTTCTGAAAAAATACTATATATCTTACCCTCTTCAAACCAGGCGACTAGAGCGTTTTGTGCTTCCAGGCTAGTCCGAACTACGGAAATTTCCGTAGGTAAGGATTCCAGAAAAATAGAACCATAAGATTTATTCAAAACTCTTGTATCTAGGAGAAATACTACACCTGTGTCTCTTGTCGAGCGTATCAATCTGCCAAATCCCTGTTTTAATCTCAGGACCGAAAGAGGGAGGATGTAATGAGCGAAGCCGCCGAGGCCTTTTTTCTCGAAATAGTCTGATTTTGCTCCTATTAGAGGTTCCGCGGGATTTGGAAAAGGCAATTTCTCTATAGTTACAATTTCAAGAGACTTACCCGGTACATCGATTCCCTGCCAGAAGGAGCTGGTTCCGAAAAGAATAGAAGAGGGATTGTCCTTGAAACGGTTCAAAAGTTTCTTTCTCGATTTGCCAAACCCCTGAATTAGAATTTCTCTACCTTGTGCGTCGAAGTCTTCGTATACTTGCTTATAAACTTCTTTCATATGTTTGTATGACATAAACAAAACAAGGGTTCCTTTCTCTGTCGGAAAAATCACATCTTTAATAAATTGACTAACTTGATTAATAAAATCCCGATCGTCCGGGGCGGACATATAAGCGGGGATAATAGTTAAAGCTTGTTCCTTGAATTTATAGGTTTCCGGAAGGGATACTGCCTTTAGTCTCTCTCCAAGACTGGTTAAACCCAGAATATTCTTAATAAAATCGAACGATTCTCCTGCCGTTAAGGTTGCCGAAGTCATTACGAAAGAATCGAGATTGGGATAAAGAAATTCTTCAAGATAAGGAGCGATATCGAGAGGAGCGGCAATCAGTTCAATTGAAGATAGTCGCTGACGGTAGGGAATACTGTAATAAAAAACTCTATCATCCTCTTCCTGCTCTAAAATAATGTTTAATTTTAAAAGAATTTCTTTTATTTTTTCTGTTTCTTTTTTATCTTCTATGTCTACCGAAGAAAGCAAAGAATTTACTCTTTCAAGAATTTCGTACAGAGAACGTAAAGCCGAGGTTTCTTGATCTTTGTACAATCCTTCCTTGTAATTGTTTGATAAAAGAACTTTATCGGCAATTTTCTCAAAAGTATCTTTTGCCGTATCAATTGTGTTTTTTATTTCTTTTTTTATCTTAAGTTGTTTCAAATTTCGAGAGATATTGTTGAGCACAGCCTGAATTTCTCCAAAACTGATACTCGTTGAAAAACCTGAAGTAGCAGCTCTTTCTAACTCGTGAGCTTCATCGAAAATAACCTTACTTACATTTATTTTTCCTGTAAAGAAAAGGGCGTGATTGACAAGGATAAGGTCCGCATCTTTTAATTTTTTCTTCATGTTATAATAGAAGCAATCATCGTAATAAGGGCACATTTCTTTTTTACATGTTTCGTCCATAGAAATTAAACCTTTGTTTATTTCTCTGAATACATAAGAAATTTCCGAAAGATCTCCTGTTAGAGAAAGAGAACTCCATAAAGTAAGAGCGCAAAGAGAAAGGGGATCCAGATCCCGAGGTAGTTCCTTTATTTTTCTGAGGCAAAGGTAGTTAGAACGTCCTTTTTGCAATACTGTGTTTACTCCACACCCGGTTATTTCCTCGGCAAAAGGAATATCATTATAAAAGAGTTGCTGTTGCAAATTTTTGGTATAACTTGAAATGTAAATAGGTTCCTTATCGTCTTTACTGTCCAATATACTCGGGACAAGATATGCAAGAGATTTACCTGTTCCCGCGGATGATTCCACGAGCAGAAAATCTCCTTTGGACAGTGTAGATTCGACCAATTCGGCCATCTTAAGCTGAGATGGACGGTCTTCAAGAAGTTCATTCGCAAAGTATTCTTTCATTAAAGACTTTTTCTTGCAATTGTTTTTTCTTCTGTTTTCCCTGAAATTAACCGGAATTTCAAAGGGATACGGTTTCCTGTTGAGCCCTTTACGTAAAGAAATATCCAGAGCTTTTTTGATTAGTTCTCCTTCAAAATATTTATCTCCCATAATATCAAGTTGTTTTTTCAAAATCCGAGGGTCTAAATTTGTCATCAAGTCGAACATCTCTAAAAATATTTTTCCTGCCATTTCCGCGTCTGCCCCTGCTCTGTGGGCATTATCATAAGGGATTTTGAAATACTCTACAATGCTGGATAAACTATGGCTGGAAATAAAAGGTAAATAAATTCTGCTTAAGTTAAACGTATCATAAGTTATATTGTTAAGGGAAAAACTTTTTTCTAAAAAACTAATATCAAAATCAACATTATGGCCTACCAGAGGGTAGTTTCCTATAAATTCCTTAATTTCCGGAATAATTTTTTCTAAAGAAGGGCTCGAGAGAAGTTCTTTTTGTTTAATCCCTGTTAGTATTAAGACATGATCAGAAACAGTTTTGCCTGGATTCACGGTTTTGCAAAATCTTTCTTCGATTTTTCCTTCGTTAAAATGAATTAAACCAACTTCTATTATAGTTTCTTTTTTTGGGTCAAGCCCGGTAGTTTCAAGGTCGACAGCAACAAAGGATTCAATCGTTTCCATTTATAAGTCCTTTTAACTGACTAATTTCTTTGGAGGTAAGTTCTCTGTATTCCCCGGGTTTAAGATTAGAAAGACTAAGACAGCCTATTGTTATTCTTTTAAGTTTTTCTGCCCTGTAACCCAACATTCCTAGCATTCTTCGTATTTCTCGGTTTTTCCCTTCTTTAAGAGTAATAATAATCTTTTTTCCTCCGGGAAAAGAAACTTTACTTGCCTTCAGGTAATCATTACCAATCTGAATCCCTTTCTCCATTTTTTTAAGTTCTTTTCCCGGAACTCTCGGCAGCGTGACTTCATATTCTTTTTCGATTTCAAAAGAAGGGTGAGTTAAGCCATGTACCAAATCTCCGTCATTTGCAATTAAAAGAAGTCCCTCGGAATCCTCATCCAACCTACCAGCCGGGACCAAACCTTTATTTTTTGTGGGTATCAAATCCATCACGGTCTTTCTTCCCAATTCGTCAGAAACGGAAGTAATAACTCCTCGCGGTTTATTTAAGATTATATAAGTCCACTTTCCGGGAATTTTAAGCCGTTTACCTTTGAATTCTATTAAGTCCTTTTCCGGGTCGACCTGAAAAAAGGGCTCAGATACGACTTCACCATTTACTTTAATGACCCCTTTTTCAAGCAGAGTCTTGGCTTCCCTTCTGGATGTCAATCCCGCTCTTGCTAAAAAACGCTGAATCCTCATCTTCTATCTCAGGTAAATCTTTAAGAGATTCTAAATGAAATGCTTCCAAAAATTTTCCGGTGGTTCCATATAAAAAAGGATGCCCAAAAACATCCTCTTTGCCAATAACTTTTACGAGGCCGGTATCTTGAAGTGTATGGATTACCCCAGAACTGTCTACTCCTCTTATCGTTTCTACATCTCTCCGCGTCACAGGCTGCCTGTACGCTATTACCGCTAGTGTTGTTAATGCGGCTTTTGATAGATATAATTCTCTTTTCCCCGATAAATTTTTTATTATTTCGGCGAATTCGAGTTTGGTAAAAAGGCTATATCCTTTGTTTACTTTTCTGAGCACAAAAGCTCTATCGGTTTCCTCATATTCTTTTTCTAATAGGGCGAGCTTTTTTTCCACAAGCCCAACAGTACAGCCTAAAACATCAGCTATCCTCCTGGAACTTACCGGTTCTGATGAAGCAAACAATAGAGCTTCTATCGATTGTTTAATATCTTCAGTAATCTGCATATTTCCTCGATTTTTAATATATAACCAATCCAGACAAAAATCAAGCCAAAAACGCATCCTCCTATAATGAGAGAAGAAATATAGCCGAATGTTTTTTGTAAATATATGACAGGAATAGTTGCTGTAAAAGAAATCAGTATTATCCTCAGAAGGAAAGATTTTAAATCCAAAAGGACCTGACGATATGGTCTCATCAGCAAAACAAACTGTACCATTCCGGAAAGGGAAACTGCGAGCGCTAGTCCTCTAATTCCTAAAGAATTTAATAAAATTATTGCTAAAACAACATTGACAATCATGGCAATATAACTTATTTTCATTGGGGTTTTTGTATCCTTTCGGGAAAAATAAACATTTCCTATAACTTTATTTCCCGCAATAAAAGGTATTCCTAAAAGATAAAATAAAAGGATGGCGGCGGTACTTACCGAATCCTGCATAATAAAGGCCCCATGTTCGTATATAACGCGAACCGCGGAAAGGCGAACAGATAAAAGAAAAAAAACAGCGGGGATCGAAAGGAGCAAAACAGCTCTGAGAGAGGATAATATATAGGGATATTGGTCGAGCTTACTCACTGCTTTTCTAGAGAGTTCAGGAAGAGAAACTACCGCAACAGCTACTCCGAACATTCCCAGTGGTAATTGCATTATTCTGTAAGCGTAAGTTAAATGAGAAATATTGCCCGCGGGAAGCAGGGAAGCAAGAAAAATAGTCACAGCTACATTTATCCTTGTAGCCGCGTACGCGAAAAAAACAGGAACCAGAAGACGAAAGGATTGTTTTACTCCGGGGTGACCCCATGATGGTTTTTTTAATTTAATCCCGGATTTAGGAAGAAAAAAAAGCAAAAATAAGAGCTGAATCACACCACCGGCAAGAATTCCAACTGCGGCTCCGAAAATACCTATTTTTTTGTATAATAAAAAGGAGGACATCATAACAGAGATGTTAAAGAAAACCGTATAAATTCCGGTTACAAAAAACCGATCAAAATACATCAAAATGCCCATGACTACAGAGGCAAGCGAGATAAGAAGCAGGAAAGGAAACATTAATCTTGTAAGTTTAACAGCTGTCGCGTATTGCATGGGATTTTTTTCGAAACCCTTTGCTAAAAATGATATTAATGCAGGTGAAAATATAATTCCAAGGGCAATAACAATAGTAAGAATTATAATTAAAGGTAGAAGAAAAGAGGACAAATATTTGTTAGCGCTTTCCTTTCCCTCTTTTTCTTGATATTCTGAAAAAACGGGTACAAAAGCCGCGTTCATGCCCCCCTCGCCAAAGAAATCTCTGAGAAGATTGGGAATATTGAAGGCGACGCGGAAGGCATCCATAAGAGCAGAAGAACCGAAGAGATAAGCGAATACAATCTCTCTTCCCATTCCTGTTACTCTCGAGAAAAGAGTCCCCAGGCTGAATCCTCCGACTTTTTTTAATTCCATGTTTTTTTCACTTTACATTCTTTTATCAAATATTTCCCCAAAACTTTACTGTCTTAAGTGATAAATCTCTTTAGAGAATACAAAACGGCAAGTTAAAGTCAAGGTGGAAATGGATAAGGTAGGAATTTTTTGCAAACAGTAATATATTTTTTTATCGTTATTTATCTGTGGAAATCCGTGGCTAATTCTTTGGTGGAGTTGAGTTGGGCAAAACGAACAAGAAATCTTGTGTTAATCTCGTGGAATCTGTGGTTAAATTCGGGGCGAGTGGATTTGAACCACCGACCTCCTGCTCCCGAAGCAGGCGCGCTAACCAGGCTGCGCTACGCCCCGTCTTGCCATCCTTTTCTGCCCTTTAGGGGTACAAACCTGACACCGATACTATCAGTTTTAATTACTTTAGTCCCTTCTTTTTTCAATACAAGCAGTTGCTGTGTGATTTTACCACCAACCGGAATAACCATTTTTCCGCTATCTGCTAATTGGTCGATCAATTCATCCGGTATCGAAGGGGAAGCGGCTGTAACTATTATTCTATCATAGGGAGCATATTCCCTGTAGCCGATACTACCATCTGCCATTACTACAGTTATATTATTGTATCCCAATTTTCGCAAGGTCTCTTTTGCATTTTTGAAAAGTTTTGGAATTCTTTCTACGGTAATTACACTCATAGAAAGATGTGAAATTACAGCAGCCTGATAACCACTGCCTGTACCTATTTCGAGAACTTTATGCTCTTCCGAAACATCGAGAAGCTCTGTCATCAAGGCAACAATATAAGGTTGAGATATTGTTTGATCCATCCCAATGGGAAGAGGATTGTCCTCGTACGCTACGCCTTTTAATCCCTCTTCGACAAATTCGTGCCTTGGTACCGTTTCCATCGCCGCAAGTACTCTCTTATCGCTGACGCCTCTTTTTTTTATCTGTTGTTCTACCATTTTCTTACGCTGATATTCGTAACTAATAATCCGCCTCCCACCCGCGTAGTTTTTCAATCATATCAAAGTCGGTATATTCCATATGGATAGGTGTGATCGATACAAAACCTTCATGCACGGCATCAAAATCCGAATTTGGACTCGAAGCCCAGGTGGGATTTTCCCCTTCTATCGAATATATAAAAGTCCCCTTTTCTTCCCTCACTTTTACAATTTCATCCCTGTAAATTCTATTACCCAAACAGGTTATTTTTATTTTGCCATTTGGAACACGCGGCAAATTAACATTCAAAAAAATACCTTCGGGGAGTTTGTCCTGTAGGACTTTCTGGGTTATCCATTTTACTGTTTTCTTTGCAAAATCAGTATCAAAGTAATTGTCAAAATCAACTTGCGAAAAAGCAACCGAAGGGATACCCAATAGAGTGCCTTCCATAGCAACCGCGACCGTACCGGAATAAGACACGTCGCTTCCGAGATTGGCTCCCTGGTTAATACCCCCTAGTACTATTTCCGGTTTATCTTGCAAAATTCCTCGTACGCTGTAAAGGATGCAATCTGTGGGAGTCCCATCTGTAGAATAAGTACTGTCATCAATTTTTTTTACTTTTATACTTTTATGTATGGTAAGGGAATGGCTTGAACCGCTCCGCTGCCCTTCCGGCGCAAAAACTATTACCCTCCCCAAATCACTCACTGCCTCCCGGAGCGCTTTTAACCCTGAAGCATCTATCCCGTCATCGTTAGAAATAAGTATTAATGCCATAGCATTCGCAACACAAGTCTTATAAATCTCACGGTATCAACAAAGGGATTTACATGACTCCTAAATTTCTCGAAATATATAGTTTTAATCGACACTTCCCCTATAGAGAAGCCCGCCCTTGCGGCTTTAACGATTATTTCGGTTTCCATCTGAAAACGTCCGTCCTTTAAATTAATTTTTTTAATTAAATCTTTCTTTATAAAGCGATAACCGGATTGACTGTCATTTACTCTAACACCTGCCAGGATCGAGGCCACGAGTGAGCTGGTTTTATTCGCCATAAAACGGGGAAAAGGCATTTCCGATAAATTATGCTTTCTTGTTCCTATAATTAAATCGGTTCCGTTTTCTCTATAGTAAGCGAGAAACATCGGTATTTCGTCGGGATCGTGCTGAGAGTCTGCATCCATAGTTATAACGGCATCATATTCGTTACGAATAGCAAAATCGAAACCGGCTTTAAGTGCTAACCCTTTACCCTGATTTATCTTAAAACTCAATACTTTACTACCGGCTCTCTCTGCAACAATTGCGGTATTATCAAGAGAACCATCATTCACCACCAAGACATTTTTCAGAGAAACCACCGTAGATACCCTTTTTAGCAAATCACTTAACCCCTTTTCCTCATTGAAAGCGGGTATGATTATTAAAACCTTCTCTTTCATAGTTTATCAAATAAAAGCCATTGGTCCGGGTATTTTTTTATATACTGTTCAAGTGTTTTAACGTATTTTTTTACGCCTTTTTCAATCCCATCCTTTTTTATCTTAAATGGTTCTTCAAAATAAACATGATAAAGATTATCCTTTTCTCGTACACTAAAAGCCATAACCATTGGTATATTTAATCTCGAGGCCAGGTAAAATCCCCCTTTTGGAATCTCCACATCTTTGCCGAACATCTTAACTGTCACAGTAGAGCCCTCAAAATTCCTGTCCCCTGCGATTGCTAAAATTCCTCCGTCTTTTAAGAACCTGACAGGTCCGGAAAAACTTCGTTTAATATAAAAGACGCCAATTCCTGCTCTTCTCCTGTTGTCTTCATAAATGTCTCGTATAAGTTCTGTTTTGTATTCTACAGAAATAACTGAAATCTTAAATCCTTTATATCCGGTTAGAGAAGCCCCCCATTCATAATTGCCTAAATGTCCGGTCATAACAACAACGCCATTCCCTTTTTTATGTGCGACGCGAAGATTGTAAAAGTTTTCTTCTTTCAAAAACTTATGGTAATTTCTATGATTTATAAGCCGTCCCATTATAAGTTGTTCATAGAGACAAACAGCTAAATTCATACTGGCTTTCTTTGAAATTTTCAAGAGTTCTTTTTCGTTTTTATCCTTAAATACTAGTTTTAAGTTAGAACAATGATTGCGGAGTCCGGTTTTATAGAATAAAGTATACGAAATTCGCGAGCATCCTCTGGCAATAAGGTCTCCCAGACCTTTAGGCAAGAAACAAACTAAAAACTTAAAAAATAAATACAGAAAATTCATTTAAAAGAAAAAATAATCCCCTCATAAAAATGTTAATATCGGGGCGGGTGGATTCGAACCGCCGACTTCCAGCACCCCATGCTGGCGCGCTAACCAGGCTGCGCTACGCCCCGTTATCTTCAATATATTTAAAAACACCTTATCTGCAAGGGGTAATTGGGTTTAAAGTCAGGAGTTTAATGTTCAAAGACTTAGTTTCTGGAAGCTAAAGTTTTACAACAGTAGAAAAAATTAACCATTTATTTATAGTGCGTCAAAACCTACAGTTTTGGCGATATTAGATAATAAATTATTCCCGCACACAACTTTTTAAAGCTTATATAATAGAGTTTTATTAATTTAGTGTAAAAGTTTTAGTGAAAGTAGGCAACTTTTTTTTTACATTGACAACGATTATAGCATGTTTTATAATGTATAAAGACATTTTAGAATACAACAAAAAATAAGAGCAAACATTTGAACAAAGGAGGAAAAATGTTTAAAGCAGGACAAGAAGATAAAACGGAAGAATTGTATGAAAAAGGAAAGAATCTATGATACTTGGTAGTTTCGGAGAACCTTATTGTTCAGAGGTATGTCGCGAAGAGGGAGGAAAATATATTGCTGCTGTAATGCTAAAAAATCAAACCGGTGTTTGCGGAATTTGCCAGTCTCCGGTACAGGCATCGATGTATGGGTCGTCAAATTGTGCAATAGTACCCTATGAAGGTGTAAATTTGTTTATATGCAATAATTGTACTGCGCAGGGGAAAACCTATCTTCAAAGTTATAGCAAATGCTGTATGTGCCAGAAGCCATTATAGCTAAAAAAAGAGGGTATAAAAAATGAACAATATAAATAAGGGAAAAAATTTTACAGTTCGTAATATAATTATTTTTAGTATTGCGGTACTTTCTATAGGTTGGATTGGTCATGGGTTGGATGTACTCATGGGAAATCCTGCTTCGGAAAGTTTAGGGATGCTTTTATGGATTATTACGCCACTTGCGGCTTGTCTTTTGCTACGGGCTTTTGCCGGGGATGGATGGAAAGATTTAGGCATCAAGCTAAATTTCAAAGGCAATGTTTTGGGCTACATCGTTGCTCTTCTCGTCTTTCCTATTATTACGGCACTCATATTGATAATCGGTAAGGTTTCTGGAGCTGTCATTTTTTCCGGTTTTTCTTCCAGAACCACAGGTGTTTTTTTACAGGTTTTTGCTCTTGGTCTTTTCCCCGGGTTTTTTAAGAATATTTTTGAAGAGTTCGGTTGGCGTGGATACCTTACGCCTAAAATCGGTTCTCTTAAATTGAATGATTACATAGGGCACCTGATAGTAGGTTTAATCTGGGCTTTATGGCATATTCCTTATTATCTCTTTTTTCTTGACCGAGTTCTTCTTAAAGGTTACACAACTTTAAGCTTTGGAACCTTCATCCCTCTGGCTTTGCTCAGTATTATTGCTTATTCTTTCGTGTTTGGAGAAATTAGACTCTTAACCAATTCGATTTGGCCAATTGTTCTTATGCATATGGTAGAAGATGCCCTGATTAATCCCTTGCTCATTGAAAATTTTATCGAAATTAAACCTGGCATGGATTTTTTCTTTTCGCCGGGAGTTAGTATTCTTGTTATTATATTCTTTGTTACAAGTGGAGTTGTGTTGCATCGATTAAGGAAATCTAAAGCATAACTTCTCTTTGGTTTTATGTGTCTTTTTATTTATATCTTTCTTGCAGGGAGTTTTTCGCAAACATAAAGATATTCAACAAAATTAGTATATAAAAGGTTAAATTTTCGTTAAATCCTAAGGATATCCAAAAGAGAAGTGCCGATATTATAAAAATTGCCGCTATTGAAATATATATTGGTTTAAAACTTATAACTTCTTTGTCTTCTTTTTTGTTGATTTCATGCTCTAATGTTCTAATTTCTCTTTCGGTAACAGTAAGGATATTTGCTTTTGTCGCCTCACATGCTTTTTTAAAATTTTTTAGAGCGTTTTCGTAATCTTCTATTTCTTTATATAAGTATCCCAATTTCAAAAAAAGCCCTGAATCACCGCCGCGGATTTCTATGTATTTATTGAGTTTTTCTATCTCTTTCTTATTATTGTTAATTCTTTTTTCCTTTAACCTGCGTTCATCCATGTTTCTTCGAGCTATAATAAAAGGTAAGGCAACTAAAGATACCAGACAGGCCGCTTCATATCCGGGAAATTTAGTAAAATAAGCGAATGAAAATAACATTACAGATCCAATAAAAATTATAAATAATACTGTATCTTCAAATATCTGTCCAAAGTAGAAATTTTCCCATAGAAAGAAAAAAAACAGAATATAGAGAATAAAAATTTCAGCAAGCCATAGGACAAAGGATATAAGAATTATTGGTGCAATATTCATTTATAAGGTTTTTTGATTTTGTTGATATTATTAATCTGTATCTTTAATTAATTTTCATTAATTTTTTCGAAGTTCTAACGCTTGGAGTTTCAAAGTTGCAGAGGTAAATTCCGGCGGGCATTTTAGATCCATTTACATTTGTGCCGTCCCAACTTACGGAATAAACAGAGGGTTCGAGTATCTCATTAACCAGAGGGTTAATGAGTTTTCCGGAGAGGTCGTAAATGTCGACTCTGACTCCTTCTCTATTTTCAACTTTAAAGCTAATCTCCACTGAATTAACGAATAGATAAGGAGAAACTTTAAGTAAATCTTCGGTAGGCGATTCCTCATCTTTTATTTCTGAACCTTCAGAAACAACGTAGTTAAGCGCAAATTCTGAAGAGTTGAAATTCATATCAGAGGTTGTGGCCGTGATAGTATCGCCAACGTTAAGCCCTGAAACCAAAATACTCCAGTCACCCGAGACGTTATAGGGGGTAGAGGATCCGAGAAATATCTGTCCCTCTCCGTGACCCGAGGGATCGACTTTTGCTTGAAAAACCTCTACAACAGCTTGAAGAGGATCCGAATCTATATCTATATGACCGTAGATATTTGTTTTCCCGGCGATATTAATGGCGCTATCGATTACAGGAAAGTTTAAATCTTGATTCGGCAAATTGTCAAGATCGCTTACATCGTTTAGAGTTGGTCCGTCATTATTAAGGTCTATTCCGAGGCCGGAAGTGGACGAAGTTCCGTTATCATAAATAGAGTTTTGAATAATCTGATTCCCGTCAGCATTAGCATTACTGCTTGGATGTTCCCAAATCATAATTCCACTACGGACATTATGAGCTATAGTGTTATTTGCTCCAATTATGTTATTTGTTGCATAGCCAAGATTCAATGCTGGAGCCCCGTTTCCATAATAAAAACCTAAACTTATACCTTCTCTCGCGTTTCCCATAGGAGTTATCTGGTCGACGGCAAGACCAATTATATTATTGGAAATTATATTATCAGTAGTATACCAATAAATATCTTCGATTTCGTTAACATAACCTATGATACAGACGCCTTCGGTGCTGTTATCTGAAATAAGATTACTATCCACAACATTATGATGCGCCCCTTCTCCTATATAAACACCATTGCACGCATTTCCAAGAGGACTGAGGCCCATTATATTAGTCCCCAGGTGGTTTTTAATAATTAAATTGGAATTATTATCTCCCGGAGGGCGGCTAGAAATAGAAACTCCGCTCGAGTAATTCCCTGAAGAAATATTCCCTTCCACGGTATTACTGTGAGTAAATGAGGTATCTCCAGGTCCAACAATAATATTGATTCCCGCCCAGGTACTTATCTTGTTCCAGCCATTTCCGCGAGAAATAAATCCACTCATATCGGTACCGATGAAATTACAATAGATGTAATTATTAAATGTAGTATCCGGAGTTCCTTCGATACGAATTCCATCCTGTTCGAAACTATCTATGACCATTCCTTGAATTGTATTATTGGGTGAAACTATCCTTATTCCGTGCGAGGTTCCTGCGGCCGAGCCATTAAGTTCCACTAATAGCATGGCTGATGCCGGAGGATTAAACCCCGGCCCCCCTCCTTGAGAAAATCCGTTGATGAGCACACCGGCTCTATCAATAAGCATTGGAAGTTGAGATAGAGGTTTTATAGTAACAGGTTTTTCAGTAGGAATAATATTAAAATTAATGGTATCCAAACCTGGATTACCATTCGCTAAATCAATCGCATCTCGCAAGGAACCAGGTCCGGTATCTAATGTGTGAGTAACGGTGAAAGTTTTTGATTCTAATGTTATAGGATTCCCTAGTATAAAGCAAAACAACATAAGATAAATCAAGTCAATTGCGATTTGTTTCCGTTTCAATTTCCCCCTCCTTTCCTTTTCCCTGGCATGATGAAAAAAATAAGCCGCATTGTGAGAGAAATAGGATACTGTATTATAAAGAAAAATTTAAGAAATGTCAAGAAGTTTTTTAGAATAAGATGTTTTTTTCAAAACATTTAATTTCTGATTAGATTTATTTTTTCTTTATTTTTTTTGTTGGTTTCTTTAGTTCTTTTAGAATGTCATTAAGTAGTTTATTGCTATTCTTTGATAATTTGAAAGTCTTTTCCGCGAGTTCTGTTTCTTTCTGGCTCAACTCCCTGACAAAATCCAGGTATTTTCTATTTTTTCTCTGAATATTGTACACAAATATCAAAATAATGATTAAGAAAAATAAAAATAATAGAGGGATATAATTGAAAGGGTCGATAAAAACCCCGGATGGTACATTTTCTTGCGCTTTAGTATAGTACTCCTTTGCTGATAACCATTTTTCGTTTTCTCGATCATAGTAAAGAATATTGCTTTGACTCCAGGCGGAATAACTGTAAGAGTACTTTTCTAAAAAATCTTCCGGCAGATCGATTAATTCGGTTTCCACTATTCCCATAGTAAAGCCGCCTTCAAAACCAGACATCTGTTCGTCGACTGTGATATTAAGCATCTTTAGTTCTCCGTCAAAGGGGAATCGCTTTGTTTTAAAACGGTAAAGATTATATGAAAGTTTTTCGAAAACAATAGTTTGTGAATCGTTTTTTTGAAGGTTTTCCCATGCTGAGATTAAAGATTTTTCTGTTGGGGCAGAAAATAGAATCCCGGGAAAAAGAAGGAAAAGACTAACTATAAAAAAACTCTCTGCGCTTAATTTTTTCATTATCCGTTCCCCTCTTTTAAATAAAAATATAACATCAAAAAAACCCTCCTTGTTTTGTTTGTAAAATATTCTTTTTCTATTATACTTAGGAGAGGGAAAACTGTCAAGTTGCCACCCCACCCCCCCAACCCTAATTAACCACAGATTTACACGGAAATACACCGATAAAAAATTTTCTCACACTGAATCGCACAAGTGTTTTTAATCATTGAAATATATATTAATTTAGATATAATATTCGTATGGCGATAGAAAATATATTTTTTGACCTTGATGGAACTTTAACCGATCCGAAACAGGGGATAACAAACTCTATACAATACGCATTGAGAAAACTCGGTAGGGACGTTCCGGAAATTAAAGATTTGCTGTGGTGTATAGGTCCGCCCCTGCGAGGCAGCTTTAAGAAAATTTTAAAAGGGGATGACAACATGGCAGAAACTGCTATAAGTTTTTATAGAGAATATTATGTAGAAAAGGGTAAATTTGAAAATAGAATTTATTCAGGAGTTGAAAAAGTTTTAGGAACATTAAACAAGCAGGGATTTAATCTGTTTGTCGTCACATCTAAACCCTATGTATTCGCTATTGAAATTATAAACTATTTTAATCTTTTAAGTTTCTTTAAATCCGTATTCGGAAGTGAATTGGATGGAAGGTTAGTCGATAAGGGAGATTTAATTGCATACGCTATGGATAGAGAGAAGATTCCAGCCGGAAGAACCATAATGGTCGGGGATAGGGAACATGATATCGTTGGAGCTAAGAAGAATGGGGTTTTTAGCCTTGGAGTGACTTATGGTTATGGCACAAAGGAAGAACTTACTAAATCAAATGCGGATTTTATTGTTGATTCCTCTGAAGGGATTGTCGAAGTAGTATCAACTAGGGATATTAAAGAAAAATAAAGGCTAAAGATTTTTAAATTTATAAAAGTGCCCTCAAAAGCTTTTTGTTGAGTGCTAATTTATTGACAATACAATTACTAAATTTGTACCTTTTCCGAGTTTACTGTCGATGCTTATCTCGCCATTATGTAATTGGACAATATGTTTTACTATCGAAAGACCCAGGCCCGTCCCTCCGAGTTCTCTCGAGCGTGATTTGTCGGCCACCAAGCTGCTTTAGACGAGACAAAAAATTTTGGAACTAAATAGAGTTTTGTTCATCTAAGTATAAAAACAGGAGGAAAAAATGAAAAGTAAATGGATTTTCTTTTTGATTTTTGTGTTTTTATTTTCGACTTTTGGTTGTAACGTAGCCGAACCTACAGAGCCCCTGCGTGAATTAAGTTCTGCCGAGATGGAACTGGTGGAATCGGATAACTCTTTTGGTCTTAAACTATTCAAAAATATTAATGCCGAAACTCCGGATTCGAATGTTTTTATATCTCCCTTATCCATTTCGATGGCGCTTGGTATGACTTATAACGGAGCTGCCGGTAGTACTGAGGAGGCAATGAGAACAACGCTTGAATTCGGGAATCTATCCAGAGGTGAGATAAACGAGTCCTATAAAAGTTTGATAGAATTATTAATGGGGATCGATTCTGATGTTGAGTTTAATATAGCGAATTCCATCTGGTACAGGGATGATTGGACCTTCGAACAGGATTTTTTTGAAAGATGTGATGAATATTTTGATGCGAGAGTAAGCGGGCTCGATTTCAGTCAGAATAATGCTGCTAAGGATACAATGAACAACTGGGTGGATAAAAACACAAATGGAAAAATAGAGGAAATTGTGGATTATGTTGATCCTATGAATGATGTTATGTTTCTAATAAATGCAATATATTTTAATGGTAACTGGACATATCAATTTGACGAAGAAGATACAAAAGATGATGTATTCCATCTGTCCGGAGGCTCGACTAAAGAATGTAAAATGATGGAGATAAGGAGCTACTTTAAATATTTTGAAGATTCGCTCTTACAGGCAATCGATATTCCCTATGGTAATGGGAATTATTCGATGACTGTTATACTGCCCCGGGAAAGCGAAGATATTGATTTAGTAGTTGCAGAATTGACGCAGGAGAAATGGAGTGATTGGATGGATAGGTTATCTCCGGATACTGTAACCTTATTTTTCCCGAAACTTAAACTTGAGTATGAAATAAAAGATATGCTGGAGGAAGCTCTAGCAACTCTGGGCATGGGCGTTGCATTTGACGATAAAGAAGCCGATTTTACCGGAATGTATGGACTGGGAGGCATATTTATTGATAGGATAATACATAAAACTTTTTTGGAAGTAGATGAGGAGGGGACTGAGGCAGCTGCGGCTACGGTTGTGGCTATGAGCTTGACAAGTATTGGTGGAGGTTTAACGGTCCGGGTCAATAGCCCTTTTATCCTTGCAATCAGGGAAAATCATTCCGGTACGATACTTTTCATCGGGAAGATTGTCGAGCCTGACTGGGAGTGAAAAGGAGAGTCAAATGAACAGCAAAAAGTTTTTAATAATAGTATTTGTTTTATTTTTTAGCATAGCTTGCGAGGAATCTCTTGATAAGTATGTGACGCTTGAATACAGTGATTTTATGCAACTTTCGAATGATGAAATAGCCGATAGCCTCGCAACAATATTGAATGTTGCACCTGTTGTATACAATCAAGTTGTTTCTATCGGAATGTTATTTCATGATGATCTTAAATGGGCTGTAAAAGAGGGTTATGAATATATT
>CAZKVT010000008.1:0-72831 GCA_964556365.1 uncultured bacterium
TTATATCACAAAGTGTAAACCATGTGCCTTGGAACGTCTAAAATAATTACTTGTTTCGTGTTTCGTGTTTAAGGTTTCGTGTTGTATATTTACCTCCACAATTCATTAACCCAGAACTATAGTTGGAATACAAGTAGAGCCGGTGCATCCCCAACAAAATATCGGCGGGGAATGACCTCCTGCTACTAACCCTCCTTTTTTAATTCACGCTAAAATGAAATTTTGTATTATTTAAACTAAAAAATCATGAAACTTCTCTTCTTTTGAACCCTAAACTCGTAACTCAAAACTCGAAACTGAAATTATTCAAAACTTCAAGAAACCCCTTGACAAATAGTAATGATTATTATATAATAATAATATGGAACTAAATATTTGTTCTAAAATGGAATATTTTAGGAAAAAATACAGAGAGCCGAATATTGACATTATGCCCCAAAGTACTGCAGTATACAAAGAATTGCTGATGGCTAAAGATAAAGCAAGTCATAACTGACCAGCAAAAAAGCAACTCATTTAATTCCTTGACAATCAAAAAAAATAAGCTAATATTAAAAAGAGAAATATTTAAATAAAAATCATATAAAAAGGAGAGGAAAAATGTTCAGAAAAACAAAAGAAAATTTAGGACTACTACTAAAACACATTAAGCATCACTTCAAAAGGACTAAAAGCAAATACAGAGGAATTAAATCATTGCTACTATTTCCCATCATAGGACTTCTTTCGCTGTTATGGGTAGTCATTAGAGTGGGAACAAAACCCAGTAGACTCCAATATCCATGCATGAAAGTGGCTGTACCGACTGCCGCGACTTTCCTCGCTTATATCATCGCGATATTTACTTCACTCTTTTCGTTCCGCAAAGCTAAAGAGAAATTAAGCCAGTCCAGATATTCTTTTGGGATAATACTTCTTTTAGTAAGCGTAGCCGCCGGGACATTTTTAGTATTACATACGAATCAATACGCCCACGCTCAAACCGTCAATTTAAAAACAAGAGAACTCGAAGCGAACGAACCTATGGGAGTAGAACAGGGTACCTTCCCGGGAAGAGTAGTATGGGTACACGATCCGGACGCCACTAATGAAGATTGCGACCCCGATTTAGGTGGACATGGATGGTTTCTCGATGAAAATAATGATCAGAGTGTAATAGACGTGATGCTGGATACCGCAGTACAGGCATTTACAGGGGAAAGTGATATCGCCGACGCCTGGGATGTATTTTTCAGATATAACAATTCAAACAGAGGAAAAGGTGATGTCGGATACGTGGCAGGCGAAATAATATTTATAAAAGTCAACAGAACAAGCGCCTGGTCCATTGGCGCTAACTTTGAACCCTATAACTATGGCATCTCGGAAACATCTCCTCATTTAATCTTATCTCTTTTAAAACATCTCGTAAATGAGGTCGGGGTAGCGGAAGAAGACATCTATATCGGTGACCCGATGAAACATATCTACAATCATGACTATTCCCTCTGGCACGGAGAATTTCCCGATATTCACTATCTTGATCATGACAGAGATTATGGAGGAAGAGAAATAGCCACAGTGGGTGATGCTATGATTTATTACTCCGACAGTGGCGCAGTTCTTCGTACAAACGTTTGGGACTATAACCCAGATGGTGATGACCCTGTTTATGATGATCACGTTTATGAAATCTTCCAAGACTGTGATTATCTAATAAATGTTCCTACCTTAAAAGGACATGTGAGGGCGGGAGTAACAATGTTTGCCAAAAATCATTTCGGTTCTCACACGCGAAATGATGCCAGCCATCTTCATATGGGGCTTGTAGATCCGGAAGGAAACCCAAACAATGGAATTCGAAGACCCGGTTACGGATTATACAGAGTCACAGTAGATCTTATGGGTTGGGAATTATTCAGAGAGAAAAATTTAGTCTTCTTAATGGACGCTCTATGGTCTGCAGGTTATGAGATCGATCAACCCACTAAATGGCAAATTGCCCCATTCAACGACGACTGGAGTTCATCGATATTCATCTCTCAGGATAATGTAGCGATAGAATCCGTGGGATACGACTTTCTCCGAACAGAATATACAGAAGCAAATCATTCCGGTCTCACCTATGTTCAAATGGAGGGTACGGATGACTATTTGGAACAGGCTGCCGATTCGGATAACTGGCCGGTAAATATAGTCTATGATCCTGAAGGAGACGGAACTCCAATCCCGAGTCTCGGAGTTCACGAACACTGGAATAATGGGACAGAAAGACAATATTCAAGAAATCTTGGCGCGGATTATGGTATCGAGCTAATAGCAATCCCAGCAAATCCTGTCGGAGTACCAGAAGACATAGAAACTCTGGCAAAGCCAACATTAAAGAATTCGCCAAACCCATTCAAAAACTCTACATCTATAAAATACAATATTGTAAAAGCGGCTAAAGTAGAAATTGTAATCTACGATGTAGCAGGACAGGTAACAAAAAAACTCGTAAATGCAACACAGCAGCCGGGCACTTATTCCGTCGATTGGAACGCGACTTCGGATAATGGTTCCAAGGCACCGAATGGCGTTTACTTCTGTAAGCTAAAAGCGACCACTAACAATGAAAAAGTTGAAGTCACGAACAAAATGCTGTTGGTTGAATAAATACTGAGCTAACAGGCTAATATCCCAATCAATAAAAAAACAAACCCCGGGTCTCTGACCCGGGGTTTGTTTTTTTAAAAAGTACAAGAAATATATAAACCCGTAAATCCGCATTTGTCTGCGTCCTATTTCTGTTTTTAAATTTGAAATTTACAACTTCCAATTTGCAATTTACAATTAGATGTTGAAAGGTGGCTTTGTGCTCTTTGTGGTTTTGTGTGAATCAGAGTTCCGAGTTTTGTGTTTCGTGTTTTGAGTTAAAAAAATCAGTGTGTATCAGTGTAAATCCGTGGCTTATTTCAGGGACCAGATACCAGGTGCCGGGTTCCAGTATTAATTTTTTGACATTGCCCTTAGGACTTTGGACATTGGACTAAAATAATCTGCGTTTATCCGCGTCCTATTATTAGGTTGTGGGATGGGATTCTGACTTCTGACTTCTGACTACTAACTTCTTTTTCTAAATATACGAAATTTTTCCCCGTCTTTTTTCCGTTTTCCCCAGAGACTTCTGTTTTTCTTTTTCTTCTTCCCCGGATAAAACCGAATCCCAGAGATCAGCTCCTTCCTCGGAAATAACTTCTCCGAAATGGAACGAAATTTCTTCCTCAACTTCCTTTCCTGACATTTTCTTGTTTAGAATTTCGATTTTCTGTTTAACATCCGCGAAATCCTGGTCTATTTCAATTATCCTTTTGTACTGAGTAATGGCACCCGAATAATTACTTTGTCTGGCATATAAATTTCCGAGGTGATAAAAGAAAGCCGGTTTTTCATCATCTCTGAAATTTTTTGTTTTTATAACCATATTATAAATATCTTCCGCGCGTTTGTCTTCATCTATTAACTCATGACACAAACCCAACATTTCAAGTGACTTCAATCTCCAGGATTTCTCCTGCATGGCTTTCTTGAATTCCTCAATTGCCTCCTCGAACAGATCCATTTCCTTATAAGTAATCCCGAGATTAAAATGCGCGGCATAATCATCTATTCCCAATTCTTCTTTTGCTTTTTTCTTAAATTCTCTTAACAGAGTATCGAGTGACGGAGCTTTTTCTTCGGGTGTCTCCTCAAAATCTGCCACCTCACTAACCTCTGCCTCAAATAATTCTTCGAAATCTAAACCGACTTTAGTATCAGTTTTTTCCTCTATAGTAACCTTTTTCTTATCACCACGAAATTCTTGCAAAACAGCAGCATTAGGATCGATATTTTCGATTTTTTCAAGAATTTTTTCTGCCGCGGCATCTGCTTTTTTTCTTTTTAAACATTCATAAAGAGAAGAATATGATTCAATTGCTTTTTCTTTACTATTTAATTTGAGCGCGCTCTGAATCATCTTTTGTCTTGAGATTATACTCAATGTATCCAATTCTGATATTTTCTGGTATATATCATACGCTTCATCATAATTCTTTTTATTAAAATTAACTTCCGCAGCTTTATTATAATATCCCAAAGATTCTTCTGTCGAACCAACTGATTCATAGAGCTCAGCAAGATTAATCCAATCCTCCCAACCAGCAACAGATACTTCTATATCTTCTTTTTTAGTATCCTCTATCTCCTTAACAATATCAACTTCCTGCAGTTCAGGCTCTACCTCCTTTTCTTCTTCCTCTCCCATATCGAATAACTCTCCGGTATCTTCAAAAAGGGTTTCCCCGGCAGGCTTTTTTTCTTCTTCCTCAACTTCTTCAATCACCTCTTCAACTGCTTCAATCAAACCGATTCCTTCCTGCTCGAATTCTACAGCCATCTCTTCCGGAACTTTCTCTTCTTTATGCTTTTCTTCTGCTTTCGGAGCTTCCTTTATTTCTTCTTTCACTTCTTCTGTTATCCCGGATGTGCCACTAACCCTGGAAGCCAAATTATGGATACGTAACTCTATCTCCTCAACATCTTCTACTCTTCCCTGCTCGTTATATATATCTCTTATCTTTTTCAACTCTGCAACTGCCTCATCGTATTTATTCTGGTTTTCATAAATTTCCGACAGTTTAATGCGGATACCTATTTTTTTAGGCGTTATATCAACAATTTTCTTAAGGTTTTCAAGTACCCCTTCTATATCCCCCTCGCTTTTGTACAACTCTGCCAATTCTTCGTAAACGGATACAGCATCCCCCAACAAACCCTGCTTTTCGTACAAGAAAGCAAGTTCATGTTTAACCAATAAATCATCTTCCCCAAACCTGAGCAGCATCTGGGCTATAGCAGTAGCATTCTGATAATACTCAGCTTCTCTATACTTTTCGAGAGCTTTCCAATAATATTCTATTGCTTTTCTCTTATTGTTAATTTTATTATAAAGACTACCTAACTCTTTTGCGTTATTTGGATCTTCAGGATCTAAATCATAGATCCGTTCTAAGCATTCGATTGCGTGCCTGACATCTCCCTGTATTTTTGCTTTATTTGCTTCATTTCTTAGTGCGGTTACTTCACTTCCCTTAGGCATTTCTCTCTTTACTCACTCCTGTTAAGCATAAGCTCTTCTCCGACTCTTTTTATAATAGATTCCTCTATCATCTTTTTCTTCAATAAAGCTCCTTCTAAAAGAGCGTTATCACAAATAACATTAATCACTCGTGGAACACCGGAAGTAAAATCATATATCATTTTATTCGCTTCATCGCTGAATATCCTACCGGTAGCACCAGCCTGTTCCAATCTATAATTTATATAATCTCTTGTGGACCCAATTGTAAGAGGAGGAAGACTAACAATAGCCGAAATCCTTTGCCTGAAAGAAACATTATTTTTTATCTTTTTATACATATCTCCCATACCACTCAATATAACCGTTACCAAACGGTATCCTTCAAGCTCCAAATTCAAAAGCCCTCTTATTTCCTCAATTACCTCAGGATTAGTAATATTGTTGGCTTCATCGATAAGAATTACAGATTTTTTATTAGCTTTATATCTACGCTGGAGTTCTCCTATTAGATCTAATTTCATTTCTGTTCGTCCTCTGGAATCGAGTTTCAAACCAAGCAATTCACCTAATTTTTTATTAAACCATAAAGCGGAAAAATCAGGCTGCGTAAGAGTCATTAGACTGCCCGAATATTCTTCCTCTTCTCCCAACCCCGCGAAAATCCTCCTGATAATAGTAGTCTTTCCACACCCTATCCCCCCGGTCAACAATCCCAGGGCTCTATTCTTTTTTATGACATGCAACAATTTGACAAGAGCCCGAGTGTGCTCTGGCCCGCTGTAGAAGAAATCCGGATCGGGTATATCACTAAAAGGTTCTTTATCCAATCCGTAAAAAGCTTCGTAATTCATCTATCTTCCCCCCTACAAAAAAACAATTTTCTGTTCCTCAAAGTGCTCTTCCTTATCAGCGGTCTCCCCTCCCTTTGTCGCTTTAACTGCTTCCCCTGAAACTTCTTCGGCTTTTGACTCTGCCTTTTCCTCTTCCCCTTCCTTTTTCTCTTCTTCCTTCGCTTTCTCTTCTGGTAATATTCCTAAAAGTTCCTTAACATCTTTAAAGTTAGGGTCTAATTCATATATTTCTTTTAAAACATCTTTCCCTATTTTCGCTTTCCCCGATTCCCTTAAAGATTCATAAATAGAATATAATTCCTCGAGTTTATCCAGTCCGTGCAATTGTCTGGCTAAACTCAGAGCATCACCCAAAGAACCCTGCTCCCTTAATAATGCTACCAATAATCTTTTGGAATTATGAGAATTATCCAGCTCTAAAATTCTTCTATAATTTGATTCCGCCTCGGCAAACAAATCCTCTTCATGAAAAGCTTTACCAAGGACGTATCGTAAATCTATCTCGTCTTTTGGAGGCTTAGTTGTAAATGCCTTCAATTTCGGCAAAACGTCTTCATGTTTTTCTTCATATATTAAACTTTTTATATTGGCATCCTTTGGATAATTTTCCTTAAGAGTGTTCAAAACCTGCTGTGCCGCTTCCTTGTTTCCAAACATAGAATAATACTCAAAAGCTTTTATATAATTATCTTTTGCTTCCTCAGGAGAACCTATCTCCCAGAGCAATTCTCCCATTTCAAGAAAAGAGTCCGCGTCAAACTCCTCATCGACCTCAAATTCTCCAGGGGTCAGTATATTCACTATTTCTGCAGGCAAGTTACCGGAAATAGATAAAAGATCCCCGAGATTTCCCCCTTTCTCAAGAAATTCCACCATACGATTCCTTACCTCCCCATAGAAACCTAACTGTGAATATCCTGTTATAATTTTTAGAAGCTCTTGTAAATTCTGATTTTCCTTAAAATCTTTCACTGCTTTAACTATTAAGTTAACGCTTTTCTCATCCAAAAGAAAACCTCCAATTTCCTCTAAAATAACTTTTTTACTAAAATAAGCAACCTGGCTTAAAAAGTCAAGTGTTACGGTGTTTTGCAAGCACAAGATTACCCCCCACACCAAAAAATTATTCTCACACAGAGACACAAAGAACACAGAGGAAAAAACAACAAAAAATATCTTAATTGGTTTAAACCCAACCCCACCAAAACTAAGAGAAACAACGAATCATACGAATAGCACAAATAAAAAAATGTTTTAACCACTTAATTATTCAATGACTCGACTGAGATTTAAAGAATCAAAATATCAGCGTACAAAAATTACGACAATCAATGGAATTAAGGAATAAACCATAAAGTAGTACTCTTTTGAAGAAAAACGGAATTCGTTAATAGTTGTTCTTTTTTCTCCCACCTTATAAGCTTTAGCATGCAGGCCAAGGGCTAACTGATCAGCCCTTCTAATAGAAGAATGCACAACAATAAAAACCAAAGAAAAAAGATCCTTGCCCATTCTAATGTAACCGCATCTGGCTTTATAAGCCATCATAGCTTTTTTACCCTCTTCAAACATAAATGGAATAAAACGAAAAACAAAAATCATAATCATAGGAACTTCTCTTAAAGTCTCGGATTTGAAACGAAAAAAGAATCCGGAGAGACTATCCGCAAGGTCTATTGGAGAAGTCGTAAAACCAAAAAACATGGTACTCAAAACAAGAAGTAAAATTCTTATAGAATATAAAAATCCCTTCAAAGAGCCTTCTAAAGTCGCGTTTAAACCTCCCAATCTAAATAATACTTCTCCGGGTGTTAGAAATAAATGTAAAAAAAATGTTAGCAAAAACAATATCAAAAAAGGAGAAAAACCTTTCAAGACTTTAGCCGGAGGCAGTTTAGAAAAGAAAAAAGGCAATATAATAATTAAAGAAAGTAATATATACGCAATGGGATTACTAATAAACAGAACCGATATAAAACAGGTAAAAACAAAGAATAACTTAGCTCTGGGGTCAAGAAAATGAACTAATGAATCTCTGGGACAAAAAGCAAAGTTCACTTATTATTAAGTATGCTTTTTATTAAACCCAGGAAAAGCGGAGCGGGATTTTCAAGACGAGCCTTAAATTCCGGATGAGCCTGGGTAGCTACAAAAAACGGATGGTCCGGCAATTCCATAAATTCCATAAGCGGCTCACCTTCAGGCAGTCTATGAAAACCGCTGAATATAACACCAGCTTCTTCAAAATCTTTAACATATTCGGGATTGACTTCATATCTGTGCCGATGGCGTTCAAGAACTACAGGAACTCCTTCATCCAAAACACCAAGCCTAAAATCTTCTTTTATTTCTTTTAACCTTTTCGCATCATATTTCAGTCTTCCTGTCTTTTCATACCACTCGAAAACTTTTGTATTTTTCTTTAACTCTGCAGCGTAAGCACCCAATCGCATAGTGCCCCCTATCTTCCTCTCCTCGAGAAGTTTTTCCTGCTGACCGTAAAAATTTATAACTTTGTGAGGGGTATTGGGATCCGCTTCTATAGTATTAGCATCTGCTAAACCCATAACATTTCTCGCGTATTCCACAAGGGCAAGCTGCATACCAAGACACAAACCAAGATACGGGATTTTGTTTTCTCTTGCGTACCGGATACTTTCAATCTTCCCTTCAAACCCCTCTTCTCCAAAACCTCCGGGAACGACTATACCATCGACACCTTCGAGGCAAGCAGTTCCTTCTCTTTCAATATCCTTAGAATTAACCCATTTAATTTTTACTCCCACCTTATCTTCCGCTCCCGCGTCTATTAAAGCTCTGGATACGGATATATACGAATCCTTCAGGGAAAACTCACCTATATCTAAGTACTTACAAACCATTGCGACATTTATATTAACTTTAGGATTCATTATTCCGTCCAGCAATCCAGTCCACTTACTCCAATCGGGTTTTTTCTTAAGCGGTAAATTAAGTTTACCAAGCAATTTCTTCCCTAAATTTTCCTTTTCAAAATTTATGGGAACTTCATATATACAATCAGTATCGGGGGCAGAAATCACACAATCGGCTTCGATATTGGCGTACGTTTCAATTTTGCCTCTTCTTACCGGGTCGAGAGAAGTTTTAGCGCGACAGAGTATAATATCCGGAAATATACCATGCTCGGAAAGCTGTCTTATCGCCTGCTGGGTTGGCTTGGTTTTCATCTCATTGATATGGGAGGGAATAGGAAGATATGAAAGCATTACTATAGCTACATTCTCTTTTCCCTCCACTCGAATAAGACTCCTTACCGCAAAAAGATACGGCATATTTTCATAGTCTCCTATCGTTCCACCGATTTCAACAACACAAACATCGGTATCTTCCGAACTTTTCTTTAACCTTCTTATTATCTCTTCGGGAATATGCGGAATAAATTGAACTGTTTGTCCCAAATATTTGCCGGCTCGCTCCCTATCTATTACACTTTTATAGACTTGTCCTGTAGTAATATTGTTTTCCTTTGGAATATCCTTGGAAAGAAATCTCTCATAATTACCCAGGTCCTGATCTATTTCCCCACCATCGTCGGTCACCCAGACCTCGCCATGCTCGGTTGGCCTTAGTGTTCCGGCATCATAGTTTATGTAAGGATCGATTTTAATGGCGGTAGTGGAATATCCGTAATTCTCAATTATCTTACCTATCGAGGACGTAGCTATCCCCTTACCAACACCACTTAAAACACCTCCTACAACTATTATATATTTGGAAGCCATTTTTAAAAAATCCCTTTATTATTCATAAAAGCATTTACTCTTCTTTTTCGTCGTCGTCGTCTTCCTTTTCTTCAGCTTCTATATCCGAAGATTCTTCCTCTTCATCGGACTCTTCGTCGTCTTCAACCTCTACTTCACTCGACTCTTCTTCTTCAGATTCTTCTTTCTCGTCTGTGCTCTCGTCTTTTTCTTCTTCAACCTCAGCTTCCTCTTCTGCCTGTTCTTCCTCTTCATCGGACTCTTCGTCGGACTCTTCTTCGTCGTCTTTTTCTTCCTCTTTGGAATTCTCTTCGTTTTTTTCTCCTTCGACTTCAGTTTCTTCTTCTACTTCTTCCTCTTCTGCCTGTTCTTCCTTTTCGTCGTCTTCAACCTCTTCCATTTCGTCTAAGACTTCCTCCACAGCAGTTTCATCCGCTACCATCTTCCCATCTTCGCTATCTTCATAGCCTTCTTTCTTCTTCATTTCTTCAATCTTGACTTGCTGTTCTTTTTCATATTCTCGTTCCGAAAGCACTATATTTCTTCTATCCACATCGATTTCTATAACCTTTAACTTTAATTTATCGCCTAAAGAATAACCTTCTTCAGGTTTTTTGATATTCTTCTTGGTTAAATGGGAAAAAGGAACGAAACCTTTCAATCCCTTTCCAAGAGAAACAATTACTCCTCTGGGAAGCATCTCATAGATTGTACCAATAATATTACTATCTACAGGATACTTTTTCGCGAAAATTTTCAAAGGATCATCTTTAAGCTGCTTTAACCCAAGAGAAATACGTCTTTCCGCCACATCAACCGATAATACTTCACACTTTATCGTCTTCCCTTTATCGAGCACATCCCGTGGATGATTAATTCGCTGAGTCCAGGATATATCGGATATATGGAGCAATCCTTCGACCCCCTCTTCCAATTGAATGAAAGCCCCAAAAGAAGTAAGATTAACTACCTTACCTTTAACAACGGAACCGACAGGATATTTTTCCTCTACGTCTTCCCATGGATCAGGAACTGCTTGACGTAACCCTAAAGAAATTTTGCGAGCTTTTTCATCAACCTCTAAAACGATTGCGTCTACTTCCTGCCCAACTTTCATTACCTCTGAAGGGTGTTTTATGTGCTTGGTCCAGGACATCTCAGAAACGTGTATAAGACCTTCAATCCCTGTTTCAAGCTCGACAAAAGCGCCGTAATCGGTAAGAGAAACAACCTTTCCGGTAACCTGATTCCCTATTTGATAAGTTTCCATTACATTTTTCCATGGATCCGGCTTTAATTGTTTCAAACCCAAAGATACTCTTTTAGAATCCCGATCTACATCTTTGACTTTTACTTTCACAGTATCGCCTATTGAAAGCATTTCGGAAGGATGATTAATTCTCCTCCAGGACATATCGGTTATATGCAGAAGACCGTCTATCCCATCGAGCTCTATAAAAGCTCCGAATTCGGTAATATTCTTAACTGTTCCCTCTACTATCTGCCCTTCTTCTATTTCTTCCAAGAATTCTTTGACTCTTTCTTCCTGTTTTTCACTCAGGAGAACTCTTCTCGATACCACGATATTCCTACGTTTAAAGTTTACCTTAATTATCCTGACATCGAATTTGTCGCCAATTTCAACATCAGATTCTCTGGCGGGTTTTAAATCGATTTGAGACCCCGGTAGAAAAGCTTCAGTACCAAACACTTTCACCATAAGTCCACCCTTAACTCTTCTAACAACCTCACATTCTACGGGAGTTTCCTCCTTGTGCACCTCTTTAACATGGTCCCAAACTTTAATGAAATCAGCTTTCTTCTTCGAAATTGTAGCCAGTCCCCTTGTGCCTCCTATGTCATCGAGATAAACATCTACAACGTCCCCTACAGAAAAATCTGAAACCGAATCAAAATCATCTATAGGTATAATACCCTCAGATTTCAAACCAACATTCACCAAAACTTCATTGGCTGTAATCTTAACAATTCTCCCTTTAACCAGACCTATTCCCGGAGACTCATTCTCGAGATATTTTTCGAGCAGATTTAACGCTTCATCTTCACTTATAGGTTCGATTATCGAACTTAATTCCTCATTCATGTAGCTATTTCCTCCTTATTTGTATCAATATTTACTTTATTTTTATCAATTTTTTTAAGTTTGTTTATTACTTCATTAATAATCCAATCGGGTGTTGAAGCTCCTGATGCCACACCTACCCTCTCAACATCGGTAAACCATTCTTCTTTAATTTCATCCGCTTCTTCTATATGATAAGTATGAGAACCTTCTGCTTTTGCTATTCCCGCAAGCCTAGAAGTATTAGCGCTCTTTTTCCCGCCAACCACTATCATTATATCAGATTTCCTAGCTAGTCTCTTCACTTCTCTTTGTCTTTTACTCGTAACATCACAAATCGTATTGAAAACCTTAAATTCCAGAATCTTAGGCAATATAAAGGCAGCGACCTCCTGAAGTATTTCCTGCGATTGAGTTGTTTGAACGACCAACCCTACTTTACTGTCGTTTATTTTTAAATTTCTCACCGAATCGATTACGCGAATACGCCCATCAGTTTCGCCTACAATACTAATCACCTCAGGATGCTCTTTCTCACCTATTACAAAAGTTTCATATCCTTCAGAAACAAGCTGTTTGGCTTTTTCCTGCGCTTTTTTTACAAGCGGACAGGTCGCGTCCACTTCCTTAAGGTTTTTCTCTCTAATTTTCTTTAAAATTCTGGGGTGAACGCCATGCGACCGTATAATAACATATCCGGAATCGATTTCAGAAAGATCCTCAGCAGCAATTATACCTTCTTTTTCTAATCTTTTAACAACCTGAGGATTATGTATTATATGACCGAGAGTCCAGACTTTTTCTTCCGTTTCTTTCCTTATCTGCCGGGCAATTCCTATTGCTCTTTTCACCCCAAAGCAAAACCCCATATTCCTGGCAAGTTTTATTTCCATCAGGCTAAACCCTTTATTTTGTTCATAATTTTCTCTGCCAATTCCCTGGCATTCTTCATATCAGGTCGCCCATATTCCGGATAAATCGGAGCCCCAAATTTTACAGAAAGAGGAGTCTGTCTTAAAAAATGCTTCAACATCGATTCATGAGTTCCTGTAATTAAAACCGGAAGCACAGGCACTTTTGTTTTTATGGAAAGATAACCTACTCCCGGCTGAGCCGGAAGAAATTCATTTGTTTTAGACCTGCTTCCCTCGGGAAACATCATAACAGCCCTTCCTTCATTTAAGAGATTAACAAAAAACCTCATAGACTTAATCCCCGGATTTTCTGTATCAACCGGCACAGCATGAACACTCCTTAGGACCCAGGAAACAAACTTATTGATAAAGAGTCCTTTCTTCGACAGAAACGTAACCGGCCGACATCCGATACAACATCCAACAAGAGGAGGGTCATAATTGGAACGATGATTTGGAGCAATAATAACTCCTCCCTTTTCAGGAACATTATCCGCCCCCTCTATTTTGAGTCCAAAAATTTTGTAAAACCCTAAAAATAGAAAGTGTCCTATTTTATAAGGAACTGTAGCTTTCATTAAGTTTTTTTATCTCGGATATCACAATGTCCACCTGTTCATCGATTGAAAGCGAACTCGTATCGAGCAAATACGCGTCGTCGGATTTTTTTAAAGGACTCTCCTTCCTTGTCGAATCATGATAATCTCTTCTCTTCAAATCCTTTTCTACTTCTTCCAGATTCTCTTTACTATCCTGCAGTCCTCTTCTTTTCGCTCTAACACCTACATCCGCGTCCATGTAAAATTTTAGATCAGCATCGGGAAAAACTACTGTCCCAATATCCCTACCTTCAATTATCGCGTTATTATCATCAACTATTTTTCTTTGAATACCCACCAGGAATCTTCTTACTGCCTTCATCTTAGAAACAGGCGTAACAGCTTTATTGACTTCATCGGTACGCAATTTATCGCTTATGTCTTCACCATTAACAATTGTTCTCTGTTCATTATTCACCTTTTCGATCTCGATATTCAACTCATCCAAAATCTGGGTAACCTTTTTCTCATCATTGGGATTTACACCTCGCCTCAAAACAAAATAAGCTACTGCTCTATAAGTCGCTCCGGTATCAAGATATAACCAACCCAGTAGCTTTGAAACTTTTCTGGCTGTTGTTGTCTTACCTGAACCTGAAGTCCCATCTATTGCAACTACAAATCCCATAGATTATTATACTACTATATAAAAAAATTTCAAGGTGTCAAGTAATATTTCTCTTATCATAAATTAGGGCAGGAGCAAAAAGCTCCTGCCCGGAGGTATGAGCCCCCAAGGGCTCAGTATAAAAAATAATAGTACTTAATAAATAATCCTTTTCCCTTTTATGTCAAGTGGGGTATCAGCAAAAAAATTCCCTTGACATTTAATCCTCTTTAAAGATATTGGAAAGGGGGAGAAAAATCAAAAAATCAAAGAAAAAATAAACAAACTTCAAAAAAAATAGATGAAAACAGAAAATAAAAAAAAGGAGAGAATTATGAAAAATCTTAAGATGTTATTGTTGTTTTTATTAATTGTACCGGTATTCTTAACAGATTGCGCGAAAACGGAAACCATCAAATATGACAATGTTAAGAGGGCTCCAAAATCCGAAGATTACAATATGAAAATATATTCGGAAGGCGCAACACCAAAAGAATATGAAGAAATCGGTGAAGTAAGAATGGAGGCTTATATAAATCATCCTAAAGAAGAAATAATTAAGAGTTTAAAATCTGAAGCAAAGAAATTAGGCGCGGACGCGATAGTCGGTTTGGAAGAATTAGGATCATCTGACGGGATGAAACAACGTTGGGCGGCAAAAGCCGTAGTTTGGATTGATAAAAAATCAAAATAAATAAGGCAAAAAACACTATAAAAACAATAGATAAAAACAGATAATAAAAAACTGCTTTTATACTATTTGTTTTTGGGATTTGGGGGATGGGATTAAATTTTGGTTTTGGATTCTTGACTCAAGACCCCAGACATTTAATTTACCTTTCTGTAAATTAAATGCCGGAGGAGGGATTTGAACCCACAAGTCCTTTAAGGGACAACGGATTTTGAGTCCGCCGCGTCTGCCAGTTCCGCCACTCCGGCCTTCCTTGAAAATATATAAAATGAACCACATAAGTCAAGAGCCTTACACAACAATATATATTTGTCGCTGATCATAGGCAAAAAACAAGAAAGAAAAACTACAAGTCCTACAAGTTCTACATGTGAATATTTTGGGTGGTGTTGGGGGAAAACAACATAAATTTTCCTTTGTGTCTTTGTGTGCTTTGTGTGAGAATATTTTTTGAATGGGGGGTGGGGAGGCTTGACATGCGCGAATATAAGATTAAAATTTAGGAAGAATGAAAGGTGAACTAAAAGATAAAGAGGGTATCTCTTTAATATCTCACGAAATAAAAAATTCCATTGCCGGACTTAAGACCGGGATTGGAATGCTGCGGGATATGGGAACCGGCGATGTAAAGGAAATCAGCGACACTTTATTTGAAGAATTGGAATATTTACAGGACATGACATTCGATGTCTTGAGTTTAACAGGGGCTCTTGATTTAAATTTAGAAAAGGTTAATATTAAAAAACTAAGCGAAGAAAGCGCGGAGTTGGTTATAGGCGATACAAACGGAATTGACTTTAACTTTAGCGATGATCTTCAGAAAGTTTTCTGCGATAGGAAACTTATAAAGTCTGTTTTAGTTAACCTGATTCATAACGCTTACGAAGAGGTCGGGAAAAAAGGAAAAATTGAAATAGGCGGAAAACGTGTCGAAAAAAATATGGTCGAAATATGGGTAAAGGATAATGGTTCCGGCATAAAGGGAGATATAAATTCCATTTTTAAGAATTTTAAGTCCAGAAAAAAAACAGGAACGGGAATAGGATTATCGATAGTAAAAAAAGTAGTTAATGAACATTTTGGTAAAATCAGCGTTGAAAGCGGCGACGGTAAAGGGACTAAATTTATTATTGAAATGCCATCGGATTTTCATTACGTTGAGAGGCGTTCCGGCAAAGAGCGTAGGGAAAGTAAAGGTAGACGTAAGGAGGATTAATGATTTTAGTATTAGAAGACAATAAAGCATTACGCATAATTATCAGAAAAGCTCTTGAAAAAGCAGGCTATACGGTCAAAACAGCTGAAAACGGTAAGGAAGGATTAAAAGCCTTAAAAGAAGAAACCCCAGATTTGATTATATCTGATGTCATAATGCCTGAAATGGATGGATTCGAATTTCTTAAAAAGATTCGGAAAAAACACCCCCTCATACCTTTTACTTTTCTGACTGTTAAATCCGAATTTGACGATTATTCTAAAGGATATGAAATGGGAGCTACAGATTATTTAACAAAACCTTTTGATGTATATATTTTACTCGAAAGAGTCGAAAAGAGAATAAAATCAGGTAAACTACTACGAGAAATAATTGAAAAAGGAAAAGATTCTGTGGACCTTAAAGAAATTCTGGCAGTCGATCTTATAAACAGTTTAAAAATGCACAAAATCGATTGCAAGCTTATGATCGATACCCCTTCGGGAAAAGGGAAAGTCGAAATAAAAAAAGGAAAAATCAAGAAAAGCACTTTCGATAATATAGAAGACCAAAATGCTCTTCCCAGAATAGCCGGTTTGAATAAAGGTAAAATTAAAATTGAGCGTTAATTAAGTATTCCCTATATTTTTAACATAAAATATCTGCTAAATAATGACCCTTATTAACACAATAACCCTGGTAACTATCTAATGAATACAATCGCGATTGTAGGAAAACCAAACGTGGGAAAATCCACCCTTTTCAACCGAATACTAAAGCAAAAACGTGCTATTGTAGACAAACAACCCGGGGTAACAAGAGATAGAGTTTATGGTGTAACCGAAAGAGAAGGTAAACCTCTTATTTTAATCGACACGGGAGGGATTCGGTTTTCTGACGATCCGCTCGAAACTCAAATAATAGAACAGGTCAATTTTGCCCTGGATGAAGCTGATATCATCCTTTTATTGGTAGACGGAAGAGAAAATGTCTCCTCGCTCGATAGGAAAATCGCCGACCATATAAGAAAAGCCGAAGGGGAAAAAGCCCTTATCGTAAATAAAATGGATAAGGGAAAAGAATGGAATGTTTTAAATGAATTTAAAGAATTAATAATGGATGAAACTTTCCAAATCTCCGCTCAGCACGGAAACGGTGTCGATAATCTTTTAGAATGGATCCTTTCAAATTGCGAAGAGGGAGAAATTGCAGAGGGAACCACAATAGGTATAATAGGGAAACCAAATACAGGAAAATCGACTTATGTTAACGCTATTATGGGATATGAACGTACAATTACAAAAGAAGAACCGGGAACCACAAGAGACAGCAGCCATTCATATCTTGATTATAACGAAAGAACGATAATTCTGGTGGATACAGCCGGGCTTAAGAAAAAATCAAAATTAAAGGATTCTCTCGAGTATTATTCCTTCCTCCGCGCAATAAGAACCATAGAAGAATCAGACATCGTTATCGTTTTAATCGATGCGTCAAAAAAAATCACAAGGCAGGATAAAAATATCATAAGATGGGCAATCGACAGGAAAAGACCTATAATAATACTTCTTTCGAAATTCGATCTTATACCTGAGGAAAAAAAGAAAGAGATTATAAAGTATTATGATAAACAACTTTCCGTTTTTGATTGGATTCCCAAATTGGCTATCTCTTCCCTGCGGAGAAAGGGTATCGGTGAATCTTTATCTTCGGCTCTCGAAGTTGTAGATAAGTTAGAAGACAAACACCCGGAGCTTGAAACAATCGTCCGAAAAGCAATCGAGTATCGACCTCCTCCGGGCGCCAGGAAAAAAATAGTTTTGCATTCGGTTAAACAAGAGGGTAAAAATATTATTATAAAAACAAACGAACAGAAAAGTTTTGATGAACAATACAAAAGATACCTTGAGAATAGAATAAGAAAGAAAATTGACTTCGAGGGAATCCCAATCTCGCTGAAGTTATAAAGGGGGTAACTTTTATGTGGGAAGCATTAGCTTTCATCGGTTCTTATATTCTTGGAAGCATACCATTCGGTTTTGTTGTAGGAAAAGTTAAGGGATATGATATCAGAAAAGAAGGAAGCGGAAATATCGGTTCCACCAACGTTTTTAGAGTGGCCGGAAAGAAAGAAGGCCTTTTCGTTTTTATCCTCGATTTTCTTAAAGGTTATCTTCCGGTACTTTACTTTACGGATATTTCAGTATTAGCCGGCATTCTTGCCCTGCTCGGAGCCATCGTCGGACACATGACAACACCTTTCCTTAAATTTAAGGGAGGAAAAGGAGTTGCAGCGGGTTTTGGAGGAATTATCGCGCTTATGCCCTTACCGGCAGCATTGGCTTTTGGGGTTTGGGTTTTACTGGTCGGAATTACGAGAAGGGTATCTATCGGTTCTTTAGGGGCAGCGATCTCGCTACCCATCTTTTATTTTTATACCGGAGAACCTATGACTAAAATCGTTTTATATTTTTCTGTTTTAATTGCACTCCTGGTTATCATAACCCACAGGACCAATATAAGAAAACTTATTAGAGGAGAAGAAGAACCGATTTTTTAAAATCGATCTTCCAATTTTAAAAATATAGAATTAATCAACTTTATATTTTTTTACATTTTTTATTATCTATAGACAAATAATAAGTGGTCAGCTGAAAACCGTAACTATCAGCTGACCACTTATTATCATATTGGGGGTTTAAATCAACGATACATTATAACAGTTTTTCTTGTCGCTATAAATTCATTTCCATTTGCCTGTATTCTAACAAAATAAACCCCTTTTGGACTACCTTTCATATCAAATTCCTTCGAATAAAATCCAGCAGGCTTTTCTTCCGAAACGTCTTTGATTTTTTTACCGCTTATATCATATACAAACAGCTTTAAGGAAGCGTTTCTTGGAAGAGCATAATTAATTGTAAGTTTACTGCTCGGTATTACACCTTTAACATTAATAGCATAACTCTTCGGTAATCCAATATTACCAATTGAAGAGACTGAAATCGAATCGATAGAAACAATAGAAAAAACTCCATCGCTTAAGTCCGACAGACTTCCGTCTAAATCCGCAATCCTCACCATGCAATTTTCCGAAGAAATACCGGCAGGAGTAAACCAATCAAAAGAACCATCATCTGCCGCGCTATCTGTAATAGTTACCCAATTCGGCACCGAATCGCCTCCCGTCGAATCATAATATGCATCCAGCGTATATTCTATTTTGACCGTTCCGGATGTACCATAAGAATTCCATTCAACATAATTAACGGTATCTGCATACCACGTCTCTCCGCCATTTGGTGAAGTTACTGTAATATATGGCTGTTCAGGAGTGCTATCAGCAGGAATAATGGAGAATATATCATCACTTACATCCGATGGACTTCCGTCAACATCAATAATCCTCACCATGCAATTCTCCGAAGAAATACCGGCATGAGTAAACCACTCAAAGGAACCATTATCTGCCGCGCTATCCGAAATCGTTACCCAATTCGTTACTGAATCGCCACCTGCTGAATCATAATACGCATTTGTTGTATATTCTATTTTTAATATTCCCGATGTGTTATAAGAATCCCATTCTATATAATTAGCGGTATCTGCATACCACGTCTCTCCGCCATTTGGTGAAGTTACTGTAATATATGGCACAAAAACCGTATCGTGAGGAACAATGGAAAAAATATCACTTGCATCTTCCGGGCTTCCATCAACATCCGCAATCCTTACCATGCAATAATCCGAGGAAATATCCGGAGGGGTTAACCAGGCAAAATTTCCAGTATCTGACGCACTATCTGCAATTGTTATCCAATTAATCGAATCACCGATAGAATCGTATATATTGGGACTATATTCTATTTTTACGGCCCCCGAAGTTCCGGAAGAACTCCAGATGATATAATTAACGGTATCCGCATACCATGTACCTCCACCACTCGGGGATGTTATTCTCATATAAGGCTCCGGAACTGTATCACGAGGTACAATAGAGAAAACTCCATCGCTAACATCCGTCGGGTTTCCATCAACATCCGCAATCCTTACCATGCAATAATGCGAGGAAATATCCGGAGGGGTCATCCATGCAAAAGAACCATTATCTACCACGCTATCCGTAATCGTTACCCAATTCGGCACCGAATCACCTCCGGTAGAATCATAATACGCATTTGTCGTGTATTCTATTTTAACCATTCCGGATATGTTATAAGAATCCCATTCGATATAATTAACAGTATCCGCATAATACGTTTCTCCACCATTTGGCGTCACTATATTAATATAAGAAGAATCCGGCGAAGACGAATCGGATACAATAGAAAACACTCTATCACTTACATCAGAAGCCCACCCATATAAGGCAGACACCCTCACCAAACAATAATCCGAAGGCGTATCCGGAATTTTCCAGGAATAAGAACCATCATTCCTTGTTCGCTTGGTTAAAGATTCCCATGTAGAATCGTTATCGGTCGAATATTCTATTTTCACATATTTTATCCAACCTATAGACTTCCAGGTAATATTGTAGGTAGAATCAACACACCAAGCTTCTCCACCATTCGGGGACGCCACCTTAATTCTTGGGAATCGACTCCAATACAAGCTTTGAGAACCAGAAGATTCAATATCCTGACCCAATACAGCAAAAGAGAAAAAAAACAACAACAATACAAACTTTTTACTCATTCCGCCTCCTTTTTTCTTTAGATGCCAAACCCCGCAATCAACTCCAATTAAAATTTATACCAAAAATAAACAAAGTACTTTGTTATAAAAAGTATAATATACATTTTTCCAAATTTGTCAAGGGTATAATTCCGATAATTTGAAAAAAATATCCTTTTTAAGCTGTTCTTTCAATAAACACAAAGAAATAATCGATAACAATAAAACTATAATACCCACCTTGTCTCCTTTTCTATAAATTAGACGATTAAATCTCTAATTAGTTCCAAAAAAATATGAATATTTTGGAATTTTACAATAATTTAATTGTTAATCATATGAATTTTAATAAATTTTATTGTTTTTAAATGTCAAATTTCTTAAATTAATCAATTGGTCAATTCTCTAAATGATTTTTAAAAAGTTAGTAGTTGGAAATCAGCAAAGGATTAGTAGACAAACAGGAAGTCGAGCGAGGATTAAGGTTTAGTTGAAAAGCGAAGAAGAAAACCAAGGATTAAGAAAAAACACTTACCTCTTAATCCATAATCCCTGAGTTGTTAACCTGCATTGCTTCTAATCCTATTACATTCTGTATGCGCTTTGAGATTCCATTTTATTTTTGACTTTGGGCATTGGACAAAAGACTTTGGACGATAATAATCTTATGTTCTCTGTGGTAAAGTTTTTTGGGATGGGTTAGATTTTTCTCTCAATCAAAAAAGTCAAAACAAAACACAACAAAGCTATTATAAGAAAAAGTGAAGACCCGTTCGAAAGTCCGCTTCCCCCGAAAATATATTGCAGTTCATCATCAGATAAACTCTCTAGTTCAGATTCGGACGGATGATTGTTTACCGCTATCAATCCAATAGTTTTGTTGCCGGCAACTATTTTGTATATTCCGCACTCTTTTGTTTGCTTGAATATATAATTATCGTTACCCATTTCGAGCGGATAACATTTTTTCCCCGTTGGAGAAATCATTTCAGGTTTAAAGGAACTTGTTATCGTTACAGGTTCATCCAATAAAATATTTTTATATATCGATTGTTCCGATAAATACTCGATTAAATTAAAAAGAAAAGGAATAAAAATAGGGTAAAGAGATAAATCATTTTCTTCCGGAGAAAAAGGCAGTATTAAATGATTCTCTAATTTACTTATAAATGGATTTCCGTTTTTAAAATATATTAATGTTTCACCTCTAGTTATTAGGGAATTATAACTTATGGGGATTTGGCTAAGCGCTTTTAAATCGGAAAAATCCTTTAAAAAAGATTCGTTAACAATAGTGGAAATCCTGTTCGGAATTTTGTTCGAGATAGAAGTATTTTCTGATTCCCCCAAACATATTATACCGGAATTTGGGCTATCCAGCAAATCCCGCAATTGTTTCTGTTCCGCGTTTAAGGAAATAAATAAATCTTCTTTTATTCCGGAAATTTCCCTTACCCATTTAACATTGAAATACGAAGGTGAAAGCGCGGCTGTAAGTCGTTCCGGATATTTATCAGACAGTATGCAAACATCCTGTCTGGATTTTACATTAACCGCGAAATAGTACGTATTGTCGAAATCGAAACCTTTTCCATCCTCCAGTTCAAGTGATAGTGAATGCAAACCTTTTTTCAGGGATAAACTGAAATCCAGTGTATTTTTTCCGTCTGTCAATATTGTGTTATCTTCTGCAATAACAGTTTCATCAGATTTGAATGTAAATTTAGTTTTCCTCTTTTCCTGGTATTCATTTAAAACAGTAAAACTAACACTGAAATTCTCTTCTTCGAAACTCGGACCACTCACAGCATCGATTACCGCGAAATTACCTTCCGGAAAAGATGTCTTTTTTATTTCTATACCGTAAAAGCTCTTTTTTTCTCTTATTATTTCGGCAAAGGCATTTCTTTGTGCATCCGTGATTAAAATCCCAACGGGGTTTCTTTCAAAATATGAAGAAAATTCGGGAATACCGGATTGCATTGGAACTATAAACCCATCTTTATCCTTGCCCGCTGTTTTCTCCATAGAAGGCGAATTATCAAGTATTATAGATTTTCCGGGATCAAAAAAGGAAAAAGGTATTTTTAGATTTACCGCGGACAAAATCAAGAATACAAGAAGACTGATACGCGCTATTAAAAGCAGTAATCTCTTTAATCTAAACCATTTCATAAGCCTCACTTCATTCTTCACAATAAAAAGTAACGACGGAAAATCTATTTTTTTAAGTCGTCTACTCGATAAAAGGTGTATTATTATCGGTACCGCAATAAGCGGTAAAAGAATAAGAAATGAAGGAAAACTCACGGTAAATGTTTCCGTTTCTCAAGATATTTTGTTAAAGCTTTATCATAAGGCGTATCGGTAATAATTCCGGAATAATCAATACGTTTAGCAGCAAATTCAGTTTTATATTTTAAAATAAATTCCTCAAATTTATCTTTATATAAACTTCTTATATTTTTAGGATCCGTAAAAATACTTATTCTATCCTCCATATCCCGGAATAAAGCCTCGGTACGATATGTTAAATTTAGTTCTTTTCTGTCTAAAATTTGAAAAACAATTACTTCGTGTTTTTTTGCCTTCATAACACTTATATTTTTGGTTACCTTATCGGGATCTTCCAATAAATCTGAAAATATTATAAAAAGACTTCTTTTTTTTATTAAAGGCAGAAGTTCAAATACGGAGTCGGAAACAGAAGTCTTTCCTGATGGTTCCTTTTTACTCAAAGTTGAGAACAAATGTTTCAGGTGATTCATACGACATCTAGCCGGAATAAATGATTCTATCCTGGAATCGAAAAGAACCAATCCCACCGAATCATTTTGTTTTAACAGCAAATAAGCAATAGAAGCAGCGAGTGTCCGCGCGTAATGAAATTTAGAAATATTTTCTCCGAATCTCATGGAATTGCTTTTATCGAGCAATATATACGCCGATAAATTTGTTTCTGCCTGGTATTTCTTTAGATAAAAACGCTCGGTCCGCGCGTATAATTTCCAATTAATTTTATTGATTGGATCACCCTGATAATAGGGACGGTGTTGCTTGAATTCCAGAGAAAAACCATGATAGGGACTTTCATGTAAACCGGTTAAGAACCCTTTAACAATTATTTGAGCCCTGAGGTTCAGGGTTCTTATTTTTTCTAAAACTTCAGGTTTTAAAAGTTCCAAAAACTTTAAGGTGATTATTCAAGCACTATTATTCTTACTTTCTCTCCTTCTTTCATTGTAAGAGGCTTTCCTTTATCATCAAAACTTATTAAAGCGAATTTCCTTGCTACTGTGTCTTTTTTTTCAGGGGTCGTAACGTAATACCCCACACTTATTTCTCCGGGATTACCACTTTTTTCAGAATGATAGCCGTTAGTATCTACACTTTCAGTTTGAGACGGAACATCATACAGAAACTTACTCAAATCATACATAGTCATTTTAGTTTTCGTATACGGGTTTTCCGGAACTTTGAGAGCTTCAATGTTATTGTATATATCTTCTAATGAAAAGGGAATCTCCCCACCATTAAAAGCTCTATATCTTTCTATAGCTGCTTTTACAGTAAACATATTAGAATGTAATTCTCTTTCTTTTGTTGCTATTTTTATTTGTCCATACTGTGGTTCAATCAAAATGAACAACAAACTAAAAAAAGCAATAATTATAAGTATATCAAGAAGTCTTAATACAGATCTATTCATTTAACTAACCTCCCTTTTATATGTTTTAAGAATAATTAAGATTTAGATTCTGTCAAGGGGATTCTTACTGCTGTTTTTACAAAACCCACTGCCTCATTTAAACTAAATAAAAGTCTATTTTTCTGTTTTATTTTCCGGTACACAAACAAAAAAAGACAAATACTTGACAAAATTAATTATGCACTTATGGTTAAAAGTAAAGGAAAACGCTCCTTCACACTGTTCGGGAGAAAAAGCAATTGAATTATTCAAAAAAGCATGGGGAGACAATTTTATTGAATCAGGTTGCGGAGTAAAAATAAAGATTTCGCTAGATAACAAGAATAATTAAGGGGGTTAAATGCAAAACACCGGGATGGGAAATCAAATCGAAACAATAAAAGAGAATTTAAAAGGTGTAAAAAATACAGTTATGGTAATGAGCGGTAAAGGTGGGGTAGGGAAAAGCACTGTCGCGGCAAACCTGGCTCTTGTACTAGCAGGAAAAGGGGAAAAAGTCGGACTTCTGGATATCGATATTCACGGACCGAATCTTCCTAAAATATTAGGGGCGGAAAAAGGAAGCCTGCAAAGTTCTGCCGAAAACAGAATTGATCCGGTTAAAATATCGGATAATTTAAAACTTGTGTCCATAGCATTTATGCTGCAGGAAGAGAATCAAGCCGTAATATGGAGAGGTCCTCTTAAAATGAAACTAATCCAGCAATTCCTAAGCGATATAGAATGGGGTGAACTCGATTGGCTGATCGTTGACTCTCCTCCGGGAACAGGAGATGAACCTTTATCTATGGCCCAGTTAGTGCCTGAAGGATCGGCTATTGTCGTAACAACACCACAGGAGATTTCACTTCTCGATGTCAAAAAATCGATAGATTTTGCAAAAAAAATCAACCTCAAATTACTTGGCATCGTAGAAAATATGAGCGGTCTCAAGTGTCCTCACTGCGGCAAAGAGATCTTACTTTTCAAAGGAGGCGGAGGCGAAGAACTTGCGAAAGAAATGGACATTAATTTCCTTGGTTCGATCCCCATTGACCCGGAAATAGTAATTGCTTCAGACGCGGGAACTTTGTATGTTGAAAAATTTCCGGAATCTCTCGCCACAAAAGCTTTAAAGAAAATAGCCGATAAAATAAGCGCAAAAGATTGAAATCACAAAGTTTTAGACACAATCTGGAGACTTGACATTTTACTCAATGCTTATACTATTCGAAAAAATAGGAGGGAAAGTGGGTTTAATTAGTGAACAAGACAAAGAATATCTGAAAACCGAGTTCAGTAAAAATATAAAAAGAAAAGTTCAATTACTTTATTTTACCGATCAAGAAAAAGAATCCGATTACACGGTGCAGACAAAAGAACTACTGGAAGAACTTGTTTCCTTAAATGATAATTTATCTCTTGTAATCAAAAACTGTGATGATGAAAAAAGTATGAAATCCGAAAATTTGACTCTTTGTCCATCAATTAAAGTCAAATCCGAGCGGAACGGCTTTATGAATTTTTATGGTATTCCCGCGGGGCATGAATTCACTTCATTTATCGAAGCGATAAATGACATGGGCGGAGATAACCTTCCTCTCTCCGAAGATATAATAGAAGATTTAAAACAGATAGATAAACCCATCGACATAAAAGTTTTCATTACGCATGGCTGTCCACATTGCCCGGGTGCTGTTAGAAACGCTCACACATTTTCCCTTGTAAATGATAACATAAAAAGCTCTATGGTCGATGCCAATTACTTTGATAAAGTTTCAAGGGAAAATCAGGTTTCAAGCGTCCCTCATATAGTTATAAACGATAAAGTAAATTTTACCGGAAATATGCCGCCCAGAATATTTCTTGATAAAATAAAGGAAGCTTTAAAATAAATGGACCTTTCTCTAAACAGACAAAGTAAAAAAAGCGAAAAAAAACATTTCTCCGCGGGTATAATAGGATCCGGCCCTGCCGGTTTAACTGCTGCTATCTATCTCGGAAGATCAAAAATAGATACAGTGGTCTTTGAAAAAATTGCTCCCGGTGGTTATATAATCAACGTTGAAAAAATAGAAAATTATCCGGGTTTTGTTGAAGGAATATCGGGACAGGAATTAGGAAAATTATACGTTCAACATGCAAAACGGTTCGGGGCGGAGATAATAGATGAAGAAATCACAAAATTAGAGTTAGATAAAACACCATTCATTACAGAATCCTCAAACGAATCCTACACTGCTGATAGTCTGATAATCGCATGCGGTTCTTCAAGCAGGAAAATAGGAGTACCCGGAGAAGAAGAGTTTATACATAAAGGAATTTCTTTCTGCGCAGCCTGCGACGCGCCTTTTTTTGAAGGAGAGAATGTTGTTGTTGTAGGAGCCGGAAATTCGGGAGTGCAAGAAGCTCTTTACATTTCTAAATTCGCAAAACATATAACGATTGTCGAGTTCTTAGACCATCCTACATGTGAACCGATACTTCTGGATAGAATCAACAAAAACGATAAAATAGAACTGCTAACTTCTCATACAGTAGTAGGTTTCAAGGGAGATAAATTTCTGGAAAGTGTCGAGATAAAAGATGTTAGTGGCGGAGAGATAAAACCTATAAAAGCTAAAGGTTCTTTTATTTACGCCGGAGAAGTACCAAACAGCGATTTGGTCAAGGATAAGCTAGAACTAGATAAAAATGGATATATCCTTACGGATAAACATTTGAAAACTTCTGTTAAAGGCGTTTTTGCCGCGGGAAACGTCAGAGATACAACTTTCAGACAGGTCGCCACTGCCATAGGGGACGGGGCGGTTGCCGCCCACGAAGCATATAAATATCTTGAAGAAAACAAATGATAAAAGTATATACTAATTCAAGCTGTCCATACTGTATCAAACTAAAAAATTTCCTGAAAAAAAATGGAGTAAAATTTAAAGAGATAAATATATCGAAATACCCGGAGGCCGCGAAAGAACTAAAGAACAAAACCGGACAAACCGGTGTACCCGTCACACTATTCGGAAGTCATAAAATCATCGGTTTCGATGAAAATCGTTTAAGGAATCTATTAAAAATAAAAAGGTGAGGTTATTTTGAAAAAATATGTTTTTGTTTTATTTTTATTTATGATTATTGCGGGATGCGGCAGAGCTGAAGCCAACAGTAACAACAAAAAAAACGAGGAAAAAGTCGGATTGGCAAAATCAAACATTGCTCCCGACTTCACCCTTAACGATATGGAAGGAAATTCTCATACACTTTCCCAGTACAGAGGACAAGTGATCCTTATCGATTTCTGGGCAACATGGTGCCCTCCTTGTGTTGTAGAAATACCCCACTTTGTTAAACTATATAACAAATACAACGAAAAAGGTTTTGTAATTCTGGGAGCGAGCCTGGATAACAACGAGAAAAAACTTAAGAGTTTCGTTTCCAATCAGGCAATGAATTATCCTGTACTTGTAAATGCGGGAAATGTAAGCTCTAAGTACGCTATACAGGCAATACCCACAGCTTACTTGATAGACAAACAGGGAAAAATCGAAAAAAAGTTCGTTGGTTATAGACCCGGTTACGAAAAAGAAATAGAAAAAATCTTATTAAAGTTGCTGGAAACAAAGGATGAATAAGCGTACACTAATTTATATTCTGGGATTAATCCTTTTTTTGGGATTTTTTATTTATGGAATCGGCTCCGAACAGAAAACGGAGGTTGAACAGAAAGGATCGATTATCTGCCTTTCCTGCATAGGTATCGGTTAAAATGTTCGGATGGCTGTATAAAAGAGTAACGCGGTATTATGTATACATTGTATCTTTTTTCGCGGCTAACAATCATTTCAGTAAAAATATATATCAGGGAAAATTAAAAGGATTCTTTTTCCCGGGATTAAATTGTTACGCGTGCCCATTAGCCCGGCATTCCTGTCCTCTGGGTTCTCTCCAAAACTTCATCGGGGTCAAGACTTTTCCCTTATACGTATTGGGATTTATGGGCGTTTTAGGCATAACGCTGGGGAGATTTGTGTGTGGATGGATTTGCCCTTTCGGATTTCTTCAGGAGCTTCTCTACAGAATTAAGACTTTTAAGATTCGAGTATCCCAAAAACATAGTTATTCCAAATACGTGGTTTTATTTTTTCTTGTGATGCTCTTACCATTTCTAACTACCCAACCATGGTTTTGCAAGCTTTGTCCGGCGGGAGGAATAGAAGCGGGGATTCCTATGGTTTCTATGCATCCATATTTAAGAAGTCTTATCGGCACTTTATTTTACGTTAAAATTACAATTGTTACCGCGCTTATATCTTTCTCTGTTCTGATTAAAAGACCCTTTTGCAGATTCGTATGTCCGCTCGGAGCCATCTACGGAATTTTTAATAAATTCACATTTTTCAAGATAAAAGTCGATGAAAAAAAGTGCATAGAATGTTATACATGCCAAACCGTCTGCCCTATGGATGTCGAAATTTTCAAAGCTCCGGATTCCGTGGATTGTATCAGATGCGGAGAATGTATCAAAGCATGTCCCACAAAAGCGTTGTATTATAAATACGGAATTGACTAATAAAAAACTTCTATATGTTTATTTCAGTATTGGGGAATCGTTCTTACAAAGGGCAAATAAAAACTACAGTTTCTACATGCATTAATTAGGTACCAGGTATCGGATACCAGATTCCAGTTAAAAAACAAAAACAATCGCGTTTATCCATATCCCACTTTTGGGTATAGGGTTGGGATTCTTACTCCTGGCTTCTGAATTCTTCTCTCTGTGTTCTTTGTGTACTCTATGTGATATTAATCTTTTTGTGGGGAGGGTTTTGAACAAAGATGTCCTTGACATAGCAAGCATTATTATATAAAATAGATAAGAATAAAAGGAGGTCTAATGAGTTTAATGTCTATTCTTGCTAAAGGCGGCTGGACAATGATTTTTGTGGGAATAACTCTTTTTGTAGGGCTGTATTTTGCTATAGAACGCTTTATATATTACAGGAGAAGTCAAACCCCTACGGATGATTTATTAAAAAGAGTTTATGCCTGGTTAAAAGAAAAAAGTCCGGAACAAGCTTTAAAAGAAATCCGCGATTACGATACACCGATAACAAGAGTAATGGCTAAGGGAATTCTATCCGAGAACAAAGAAGCAATGAATGCGAGTGCTGCTGTAGAATTGCAGAGCCTTGAAAAAGGTCTCGGGGTCGTGGCCTCTATGGGTTCAATCGCTCCCATGCTTGGCTTTTTCGGTACAGTGCTGGGTATGATAAAAGCTTTCATGCAGATAGAAATACTCGGTGGTGGAGTTAACCCTTCCCGTCTTGCAGGTGGAATATGGGAGGCTCTCGTCACTACAGCCGCCGGACTGGCAGTCGGCATTATATTTCTTTTGATATACAATGCTCTTTCCGACAGGATGAACTCTATCTTACGAGATATCAACAGGGTAATTTCAGAAATAACTTCAATTATGGAATGATAAAATGGAGTTAGAATCTAAATTTAAACACAAAAGTACTTTCCCTGTAATTTCTATGGCTGATATAGTTTTACTTCTTCTGATTTTTTTCCTTCTCACTTCGACATACCTGGTTCAACCCGGAATAAAAGTCCGTCTGCCCAAAACAGCCGCAAGAACCGCTGCGGCACAGGAGAAAATAAGCATAACAATAACAAAAAGCGGAGCTATTTATCTTGAAGACAAACCTGTTCAAATTGCAAATCTTCCTTACCTGCTAAAGGATACCGCAGAAAAAATAGTATTAATAAAAGCAGATAGGGACGTAACCATAGATATGATTGTAAAAGTCATGGAAGTTTTAAGAAAAAGTGGTGCAGGAAAATTTGTTATCGCGACCACCCCGGAAATAGAGTGAATATAAAACCAATACCTCTAATATCTACAATAATAATTTATTGTTTTCTGCTTTTATTGTTTTTTCTCATTTCCATTAACTTAAAACCTCGGGAGGAAGAATTTGTTACTCTAGGCTTTGAAATAATAGAAGAAATTGAGGAAACGGGAAGACTCGAAGAAATAGGAGGTACCAACGATATTTTCTCACCCGTGGGAGACATTCCCATACAAACAGAAAAAATAAAAAGAAATCTAAGTCCGCTGCAAAAACCCTCTTACAAGGGAGCAGAAACGGAAAGCGGAAAGAAAAAAGGATATAGACTATCCGGGGAATTATTAAAAAGAAAGATAATACATTTTAAAAAACCGGAATATCCAGAAAACGAAAATGAAAACACTCAGGTACAACTGAAAATAGAAGCTAATCCTGATGGAACAATAAAATCCGTTACTATCGTAAAAACAGGAGGTATTCCTTTCGATAGAAACGCTACGGAAGCGGTAAGGGACTGGAGATTTCAGCCTTTACCCCCCAACGTTAAACAAACAATCCAAAATGGTGTTGTTACAATATATTTTGAAGTAAGATGATTCTATTATTTATATCCCTTTCACTGCAGCAAGCTTTCGATCCATTTGGGAATAATATTTCAGGACAAAATAAATGTGTTTTATCGGGCAGATGCGTAAACATTGCTGTACAGGCTACGGAAAAAGGGAAACCTTTAGCCGATAAATGGGTTAAATTCATACCCCATAACGGAAAAGTCTCATTCGATTCCGTAAAAACCGACAACACGGGATTTGCCAATATCGAATTTATACCCGAAGAGGGCGGATGGATAGAAGCAAAAGCAGAAAATCAAACTATAAAAATTCATCCTTCAGTTTTTCCTAAACAGAGCCTTATACAATTTATACTATCGGTAATAATAGGAACGATTCTAATTCTTATGGGATTGGATCATCTAAATAAAGGCTTTTCTCGTTTTAGCGGAGAGAAAATAAGACAGATGCTCTGGCGAATGACAAAACACCCTTTATTAGCTTATTTTTCAGGGATACTTGTTGCCGTACTTCTCGAATCAAGCACTTTAACCGGTTTAATGCTACTTGGTCTTGTGGAATCTTCTCTCATCAAGCTTTCTACCTCGCTTATTATCCTATCGGGAGCCGCACTCGGTTCCACTTTTACAGTACAAATAATAGCTACAGACATTATTCAATTTAGTCCCATTATTGTTCTAATTGGCTTTATTCTCTGGCAAACAAAATCAAGATTAAACTATATTGGAAGAATCATCCTGGGATTCGGCCTGATCTTTTTTTCCATCTGGCTCATAAGAGATAATATTCAACCCTTAAAAGATGTATTCGCTCTCGATATCAATCCTTTCTTACTATTCTTCTCAGCTATAATTTTAACTTTCCTATTTCATTCCAGCGCCGCCACACTCGGATTAGTTATAGCCTTTGCGGGTACTTTAAGCTTTTCCTCGATTATACCTATTGTACTCGGAGTGAACATCGGAACATCATTTACGATATTACTCGGTTCCACCCGTTTTGCTTCTTCTTCGGATAAAGCCATGGGAGTAGGATACGTTATTCTTAAAACAATTTTCGTCATATTATCTCTTTATCTATTTTTTATACCCAGATGTTTAGAACTTACTGCGAGAGGAATTGCCAATATTCACACCCTTGTAAACTGCTGGGGACTTATATTGATTCCTTTTTGCTTTCCTCTTGCAAAATTCCTCAGGAGATTGTACGGAAGAAAGGAATCCAAGCTTAAACTCGATCCTCTTTTCCTGTCTTCTTCCACTGTCGCCATATCAAAAACTTACGATGTGATACGTGAATCTATGGAAATTGTTAAACTCATGTTTAAGGATACACTGGAAGTATTTAAGCAAAACAACGACGCAATACGCAAAGTTATAATTTCCAAAGACAATATAGTAGATAAAAATCGGGAAGAATTGACCGCCTACATCTCTAAACTGCTCGGCAAAGAACTCTCGGATAGAGAAAGCAAAAAATGTGTCACAATACTGGAAATAGGAAACGAAATCGAACATATTGGGGATTTAATAAGCAAAAGTTTAATGAATTACGCGGAAAAGAAAATAAAACAATCTTATTTCTTCTCTAAAGAAGGCTTCAAAGAAATAAAAAAATACCATGAAACTATTTTCTCCAATATTACAGAAGTACAGGCTGCTTTATCTACGATGGATAAAGATACAGCGGGGGATTTACTTGCAAACAAGAAAAAAACTGAAAAGAAACTAAGAAAATTCAAAGACAACCATATTAATCGTTTAAAAGAAGGAAGAAGAGAAAGTATCGACACAAGCGCGATACACCTCGACCTTTTAAATGACTTTGATAGAATAAATTTTCATATATATAACATCGCGAAAGCAATAATAGGGGAATTATGATATCGGAAAGTCATCTCGTATCGTGTGAAGAATTCGAAGGACCTCTGGATCTTCTACTCTATCTTGTAAGAAAACAAGAAGTCGCAATAGAAGATATTTCTCTTTCCCGAATCACAAGAGAATATCTGTTATTTGTAAAGGACCTCGAAGAAATAGACTTCGATGGAGCAGGAGAATTTATACGATATGCCGCTACTCTCCTTTCTATAAAAGCAAAAGGAATATCCAGGGAAGATCAATCAGAGGAAGACGCTGATGATTTTGAAACAAAAGAATCACTTATCGAAATGTTGACTAAATATAAAAGATTTAAAGGTGTAGGAAATTACCTGGGAAATAAATTAAATACCGCGAACAGAATGTTTGGGCGCCCAAATATAGAATCCGATAAAGAAATACATATTTCTATCGGCGGGCTAAAATTTCTTCTCGAAGGAATAAAAAAGAAAGAAAACTTTAATCCGCCTACAACGATTTTATTCCATATCGACCATCTCATCGACAACCTCATGGAAAAACTTAAGAAAATCGGAAAATTCGTCTTTTCGAAAATCGTCGCCGGTTCCGAAAGCAAAGAGAAAATAGGGCTCTTTTTCGCTCTACTTGAAATAATAAGAAGAGGCAAAGCAAAAGCCTTTCAGCGAAAACCTTTCGATGAAATATTTGTAGAAAAAAAGTGAACATTAAATATAAAACCTTATCTAAAAACACTAAGAATTTTCTAAAAAAAAGAGAGGTTACGAATCAAAAAACCCTGGACAGATTTTTAATTCCCACTTTCGAAAATCTACGTCCCGCTGATGACATTCTAAAAACCGGAGTTAAAAAGATAAAGAAAGCAATAAAAAAAGGGAAGAAACTCCTTATCTGGGGCGATGAAGACGTAGATGGTATTACATCGATTTTGATAATGAAATCATTATTTAAAAAAATATTCGGAATCGAAGTCCAACATTACATACCTGACAGAAGTAAAGAGGGATACAGTCTTTCTAAAAAAGGAATCGATAAGGCATATAAAAAGGGGACAAATTTAATATTAACCGTAGACTCGGGAACAAACAGCCGAAGGGAAGTAGAATATTTAAAGAAAAAAGGTATGGATATAATAATAACGGATCACCACGAAATAAAAAAACCATTGCCAAAAGCACCAATATTAAACCCAAAAATACACTCCTTTGGGTACAAATATCTCTGTGGCGCAGGCGTAGCTTTGAAATTCGCTGATTGTATGTTGTCTGAGCACTATGATAAAACTTCCACAGAATGGGCAAATAGTCTGCCTGAAATACCTGCCTATGCTTTTATCGGAACCCTTCTTGATAAAGTACCTCTACTCGACGAAAACAGGATAATATTTAATGAAGGGTTAAAGTATTTGAAAAAATCTACCAATCCCCCACTTTCTTTATTATCAAAGAAAAAAAATATACAAAAAGCACTAACTCCTCTTGCTTCAGGAAGAGAAAATCTAACCTGGGATTTTTTTTCTGCCAGCTCGACGGATGAGGCAGAAGAAGTTTACGAGATGTTAAAAACCAAACACTCAAATTGGAACAAAACCGCGAGGGGAGAATTTTCTACTATAAAAAAAGAACTAAACGGCGGGCACCTTGTTGTATTCAAAAAAAATATGAATTATAAAGTGGCAAGCAGCGTGGCAAACAGAGCGAAAGACTACACTAAATTTCCTATATTTATCGTTTATATACTGGATTCTGAAATACGCGGACAAGGCAGAGGTCCTAATGACTTTGACCTGATTGCGGCATTAGATAAAGTAAAAGACCTTCTAATAGAATACGGCGGACACAAGTGCGCGTGCGGCTTTAAACTAAAAAAAGGTAATTTGGACAAATTTAAAGAAAGAATGGAACCCCTATTAAAAGAATATAAGGCAAAAAACCCTTACGATTCAGAGTTAAAATTAGGTGAAATTACAACCGATTTAAAAAATCTGATAAAAAAGATAGGGCCTTTTGGACACGGTAACCCTCCACCGGTTTTCCTTATTAAAAACCTCGATTACGAACAAAAAGGGAAGGATTATTTTCTTTACAACGAAAAATCGAAATTACGTCTCGATAAAGTAAAAGAAATGCCTCCTCCGTCCAAAAGAGTTGATGCTTATTTAGAAATCAAAGACGGAAAAACAATATTAAAGAGATGGGAATGGACAAAAGACTAAAATTAGATAAAAATCTTCTCATACTTCTTGCCCTATTGTTGGCGGCAGGAGTTTTTTTGCAGTATACGGCGAACTATCCCGGAGACCAAACTTTCTTCAAAAACCATCTAATATGGATAGGGATATCACTTATTGCCGGCTTTTTGGTTCTTTTTTTTCCTCTCCACATATTTAAAGATATTGCGTCTATATTATACGTAATAGGCATAATACTTCTTGTTATCGTTCTTTTTTTACATGGAACCGACGGCAGATGGATTAGAATCGGCACATTTCAATTCCAATCTTCCGAAATAGCAAAACTATTTTTTATAATATTCATGGCTAAAAATTTTTCAAAAATCGATAACAAAAAAACATACATGAATGATTTGAGGGCACCTATTTTATTTGCCGCAATTCCTACACTCCTTGTTTTTATAGAACCCGATATAGGTACGTCGGCAATTTTCGTACTCATTTTTTTAGGCATGGTTGGAACTCTTAATATGAGTGTTCCCCGTTACGTCCTTTTCATATCACCATTAGTTTCTCTTTTATGCGGATTTAATCTTATCTCCTGGATTTTATTCATGATACTGCTCGTAGTCACAATAATATTATCGGACCTGGACCTGCGTTCTTCAATAGGAATCTTCCTTTTAAATTCAGCCATAGGAGCTTTTACCCCCATTATAGAGAGTTTTCTAAAACCATATCAAAAAGCCAGACTTTTGAACTTCTTGAATCCTTCCCTGGACCAAACGGGAGCGGGCTGGCAATTACTCCAATCGAAAATCTCTATAGGTTCAGGAGGAATAATTGGAAAAGGTTATCTCAACGGGATCATAAAAAATCTGGGGTTTTTACCTCAAACAAGAACGGATTTCATTTTTGCCGTTTTAGGTGAAGAGTTCGGATTTCTGGGAATTCTCTTCATTTTAACACTCTTTACTCTATTTCTCTTTAGAATCATGTGTATAGCAAATCACGCGCAGAAATCTTTCGGAAAGTTTCTTGCATACGGCATATTCTTTTACTTTCTATCTCAAATAACGATTAATATCGCTATGACCGTAGGACTCCTACCGGTTGTAGGCTTACCTCTTCCTTTTATAAGCTACGGCGGTACATCACTTTTCATCTCAACTATTGCGGTAGCCATTTTAATCTTAGTGAAAAATGATTCCATTGTTTAGGCTTGTTTCCGATCTAGAAGAATTTGTTTATCCTCCTTTATGTCCAATTTGCAAGAATGAAATAAAAGAATCAAAAATTGTTTGCCAAAGATGTTTTGATAGAATTTATTCTGTTTCGCGTAAACAATGTAAAATCTGCGGCAAACCAATAAAGCGTGGAAGTATATGCACAAAATGTAAGAAAAACCGCCCTTCTTTCGATACCATAATAAGTTGCGGCAGTTATGTGGCTCCGCTATCCGATATAATCAAACTTTACAAGTTTAAGAATAGACCTTCTCTTTCGGTAAAACTCACGCGAAAACTTTACACAATTTACAGTTCCCATGCCGATATAAAAGATACAAATTATATCACCTGGGTACCAATGAGAAGAGTTGAAACACGAGAAAGAGGATATAACCAAAGCCAGCTACTGGCTTTGGAATTTTCCAAAATCTCTTCACTAAAAAGCATAGATTTCTTATATAAAGCAGCCAACATTCCCTCTCAGACAACTTTGCCTTATGCGCAAAGAATAAACAATGTAAGAAACGCTTACAAAATAAGAAAAAAGGCTTTAAACTCTTTCAACGGAAATCCTGAAAAAGGCATTATTTTAATAGACGATGTTTTAACAACAGGAAGTACTATAAACGAATGCGCAAAAAGACTAAAAGAAGCCGGTTTCAAAAAAGTTATAGGACTTGTCCTGGCTATTTCTCCTTGACCAAACGATTAAACTGAGCTTTTTTCCTTGCTGCCGTATTCTTATGAAGAACTCCTTTTTTCACAGCTTTATCCACAGCTGAGTAAGCCACTTTAAGAAGCTCTTCTGCTTTTTTAGGGTCTTTCTCCTCTCTTAACTTCCTTGTAATGTTCTTGATCCTGGTTCTGATGCTTTTATTTCTTTTCCTGTTTTCTTCTGCTATTCTAACCCTTTTTTTTGCTGATTTTATATTTGGCACTAAACCTCCATTAAGTTTTTATTTCTAAGGCGGCACCCGGATTCGAACCGGGGGATAACGGTTTTGCAGACCGTTGCCTTTCCACTTGGCTATGCCGCCAACCTAAAAAAAGCGGGAAACGGGATTTGAACCCGCGACTTTCACCTTGGCAAGGTGACGCTCTCCCACTGAGCTATTCCCGCATGGGTTTAATATAATAATTGTGTCCTCTTTGTCAAGACACCCCTCACACCTCAAAAAATTATTAGCCACGGATTAACACAGATTTACACTGGATCACCCAACCACTCCCCATTATTTTTTTGTTTTACTAAATCCCAATCCCTAAATCCTAATCTAACCACAGAGGACACAGAGACAATAAAAGGATTAGAAGCAATGTAGGCTAGCAGTTCAGGAATTAGGGACTAAGTGGCATACTAAAATATAGTCCAATGTCCAGAGTCCATAGACCAATGCCTTTCCCAATCCAACGACCCAACAGACAAAAATCTAAATCCCAACCCCCAAATCCCAAATCCTAAAACAGCTATTTAACTAAGATTCGGCGAAGCTTTTTTATTCCTCTTCGATTATAATCGCTTCAGTTGGACAGGAATCGGCTACTTCCTCACAATCACAGCCGTTACATCCTTCTTTGCCTATAACCTCAGCTTGCCCATCATCCCCAATACCAAAAACCCGAGGACACATTTGGACGCAAACTTCACAACCTATACATAATTTTTTATCTACTCTCGGCATAATCATTATTCCTCCATTTTTTTATTTTTTAAAGAAAAACTTAATATACATAAACAAAATATAAGTATTTCTTTTTAGTCAACCCTATCATGTTTTTTTACCTAAGATAGAAGAAAACCCGAACACAACTGAAAGAATAAATTTCCTATAGAACAACCCAAAGGGATTCTGGTTCCTAATACGAAAAAAAATGGAGAGGGTGTCTTGAATTAACCTAAAGACTTAATATACTCTCCGAATTCCCTACCAAACGCTTCACCGCTCGACAGTTCATCGTCCGTAGGCATGCCTATGAATTCAAACGAATCAGTTAGCTGCCAATTTATAGGTTCTACTATTTCCTTAATTTCCTTTAAAGCTCCACCGCTCCAACCGTAACTCCCAAACATCGCAAACCTTTTATTGTTTATGCTCTTAAGTTCTGCCATCCTAAGTACATTAGCCATAGTCGGGAAAAGTCCTGCCTCGTAGGTCGGCGCACCCACCATTACACCGCTATTCATCCACAAAGATGGCAATATGTAACTAACATGAGTCCTGGAAACGTCAAATATTTCAATAAGAATACCTGTCTCCGAAATACCCTGTGCTACCGTATTCATCATACTTTCAGTGTTTCCGTACATCGAACCGTAAATTAAGGTAACTCCGGGATCGGCTTGCTCACTCGCAAAACTCGCAAGTTTTTTATATAATTCTACGATCGTACCAGGATTTTTCCTCCATACTCTTCCGTGAGAAGGAGCAATTATCTCGACAGGTACATCTTTTAGCTTATCTATCGCCTTAAGGACCATTTTACTGAATTTGGCCACGATATTAACGTAATAACGGACAGCTTCTTTCTTGTAAAAATCCAGATTCGTGCATTCATCATCAAAAAGACTCCCTCCGAGAGCACCATAACTTCCAAAAGCATCGCAGGAAAAAAGTATCTTGTTGGAAACCTCATAAGTCATAATTGTCTCAGGCCAATGAACCATTGGTGTGGAAAAGAATTTTAGCGTCTTATCCCCCAGAGAAATTTCATCCCCATCTTTCACAACTTCTACTTTATCTTTTATTCCGTAAAATTCTTCCAGCATTTTTTTTGTTCTCTCCGAGCCCAATATTACCGTCTGAGGAGAAATCTTCCTGAAGGTTCGAATTACTCCCGAATGATCGGGCTCCATATGATTGATCACCATATAATCTATTTCAGTCACATCCACAATTTTATTGATATTGTCGAAGAACTCATCACCTTTAAGAGATTTAGTTAAATCTATTATGGCTTTTTTCTTATCATTGATCAAATAGGAGTTATAAGATACTCCTTCCTTTGTTATAGGCCACAGACCTTCAAACAAATCGGTTGTACGGTCGTCGACACCTATCCAGTAAATATCTGATTTCAATTCAACTGGCAACATCTTACCTCCTATAAATCATTAGATTCGATTATTTCTATTCCTTTTTCTTTCATAACACTCAAAGATTTATCTATATTCCCTTCCGGTGAATCTATTCCTTTTGTTCCATCGATTATAATATAAGTCTCGAATCCCAATTCCTTTGAATCCATCGCGGAATAGAAAACACAGTAATCGAGCGCCAGTCCACAGAAGTAAGTCTTACTGACACTAAGATTTCTTAAATATCCTTCGAGACCTGTTAAAGTCTTTTTATCATTTTCTCTGAAAGTAGAATAAGAGTCGATTTTTGGATTGCTTCCTTTTCTCAAAATTAAATTAAATTTTTCCGTATCAAGCTCGGGGTGAAATTCCGCGCCTTTAGTTCCCGGAACACAATGCTTTGGCCAGAGTACCTGTTCTATTCCCTCGTAACTGATAACATCATACTCTTTTTTATCCGGGCGGCTAACGGCAAAAGACACGTGATCGGGAGGATGCCAATCCTGCGTAGCAACTATCTTTTTGAACCTGCCGGATAATTTATTTATCACGGGAATAATCTCATCTCCGTGGGGAACAGCCAATGCCCCACCCGGGCAAAAATCATTCTGCACGTCGATTATAATTAAAGCTCTATTTTCTTTCATTAATCCTCCAAAAAACTTTTAATTAAAAAATTCTACAATCCATTCTCTTTCATCACTACTATTGAATTCGGATTTATCCCCGCAGGCTCGGTTCCAGCGCTAAAAACTTCATATCTGTCATCATACAAATTTCGGAGCAATCCTTCCGCCATCTGTGAACGCGACGAGTTGTGTGTGCATAAAAACAATACTCTTTCCTTCACTTTATAACTCCTCAATATAGACTATATTCAGTCCAGCACGATAAGTTTGCTTACTCTCGCGTTCTCCTTTATATTTATTCCGTTCTTTCCTATATAAAGGATCGTACTTATTTTTCCTTTTTTCTGTAATACCCTGGTAGGATGAGAAGCTCCGTTTTCAATTAACCTTTCAGAAGGCTGTAATATCACCAATTTATCTTCAGGAATAATATCCTGCAATTTTTCATTGAACTCAACAAAATACTCCCCCAAACTAAGATCCCACCAACCGTATTTATCCTCGGATTTCCGCTTAACAGGTTTGATTATTTCTTTTTCGCTTTCCTTATATTCACTTCCGCCAAAATCGATTTCACCTTTAGTTGTAAGACGAAAAATCTTGCTGACAGTAAGATAGATGCTATCTCCCTCGACCTGTTTCTTTTCATAAATGATATTTTCTATAAAACTTAGAATATCCCCGCCAGTTTCTCTTTTCATATAACCTCTTTATTCATACGTCCTATTTCTTCTCTAATCAAAGTTTATACCCGATTTTTCTCAGCAAGTCTTTTCTCTCGTTAATATCTTTTTCCCCTTCCACCCCAAGAGGTTTCTCTCCATCGAGAACTCCAATTATTCCCCTTTGCTCCCCTTCTTCAGCAACAATAACTTTAAGAGGATTCGCTGTAGCGGCGTAGAGATAAAGAACTTCATCCACAGCCCGGAGTGACTTCATAATATTTATAGGGAAAGCATTTCCCAGGATAAGAACAAATGAGTGTCCCGCCCCAATCTTCTCGGCATTTTTTATTGCAAGTTCCTCAAGGTCTTTATCCGTACCAGTATGGCGAATAAGCCTTGCACCGGAAGCCTCACAAAAAGCAAGACCAAACTTAATCATGGGCAAGGAAGTAACAAGAGCTTCATGAATATCTTCTACGGTTTTAATGAAATGGGTCTGACCTATTATCACGTTCGCATTTTCGGGGCTTTCTATATCGATTAATTTCATTTCCATAATTACCTCCAATTGTTAATTCCATAAAACTAAATAATAATGTCTTTGACTATTCTCCTCCCCACCCTATTCTTAACAACAAATAGCACAAATCACACAAATTTTTTTTGACTAATGACTTTGGACATTGGACTCTGGACTAATAGAGTATTCGGTTGATTCGTTGTTTCTTTCTTTTTTAATTTCATTTGGCTGCTTAACACAAATTTTATTCTTAATTTTCTCGAATTTAACTTTTCCTATACCTTTAACTTCCAATAATTCCTTCTTAGTCTTAAATCCCTCTTTTTTCTCTCTGTATTTCAATATTCTCCCCGCGGTAACCGGACCAATATTAGGTAGGAGAACCAATTCTTTTTTCGTCGCGGTGTTAATATTTATAGGAAAAGAAATATGTTTTTTCTCCTCTTTCAAAGGTTCCTCGCGCAGGAAACTTGCCAAACTGCCGCCAATCAGTACGATTATAATAAAAATAAGTACTCTTCTTTCAGAATTAGTCAGCATATCTTATACCCACATAATATACAGGTTCTCGAAAATTATCATTCGGCGCCCAGGACAAATTCGAAAGTGAAACAAAAGGCGAAATCTTTGTTGTGAGCCATAAGGAAAAACCTCCTCTAATATATTTCTTTGGAGTAAGATAACCGGTAAGTGAAATTTTGGATTCGAAAAAGCCTAACCGGCCAGTAGCGTAAACCTTTCCGAATCTTCTTATAAGACCTCTGTCCTGACAAAAGTATTGAAAGCCGAAGTTTTTTCTTTCAAATTCGATATTCGCGAAATAAGCCTCTCCTTCCCTCCAGCTTAATGTATCCTGTCCCTCCGCGTAAATATATCTTCGACCCCCATCAAACTTAAAATCAAGAAAATTTATTCTTGCTCCATGAAAAACACCTACCCTCGGCATAAGATTTTCCACAGGATAAAAAACCACAGGAAAACGCTCTCTAAACCTTCCCGCTTTAATTTCCCCCAAATCATTCACCAGACCAACGCACCTTCTTTCTTTTCCCAACTCTCCTCTAAGTCCCACAAACTGAACAGTTAAACCGTAATCCAGACTTTCCCTATAGTTTGTCCATCCTCCGATAAAAAAAGGTCCAAGTAACTGGTAGAAACGCATTCCAACATCGGCTATAATAGAATCACGAAAACTATACGCTTCAAACCAACTAAGGAGATACCCTCCTTCTTCTAAAAACCATTTCCAACCTGTCGTTTTTGAAAATTCAATATCATCCCAATATACATAATCAGTCTTCAAAGAATAAGACAGGGATTTAATAGATGCTCTTAGCCGATAATGATCCGAAAAATCTCTCTCTCTTAAACTCTCAAATTCTAAATCACAAAATTTAAATGCTGCATAATTGTAATCAATTTCACGGTTAGAAGCTAAATTTATCCAATTTCTTTCTATCTTATTGAACCATTCGATTTCAGGCTTTACTTCAGGATTAGGCAAAACCGGAACAAATACATCTTCTTCGACGAAAAGCAAAATTAGAATTAGCATTTAATCTCACTTATTTTCTCTTCAAACGGCGGAGAAATAATACCTTTTTCCGTAATAATCCCACTAATAAGTTCATGCGGGGTCACGTCAAAAGCCGGATTCCTGACGCTTATATTTTCCGGTGCCGACTGTACTCCCATAAAGCCCGTAACCTCTTTTTTATCTCTTTCTTCTATAGGAATATCATCTCCGCTCTCAAGAGCTAAATCAAAAGTCGTGCTGGGTGCCACAACGTAAAAAGGAACTCCCTGTTCTCTCGCGGATAAAGACAGGGAATAAGTACCTATTTTATTTGCAGTATCTCCATTTTTTGAAATTCTATCCGCTCCTGTAAAAACTCCATCTATTTCTTCGGTTTTCATTATATGAGCAATTGCCCCATCGACAATAAGAATTGCTTTTATCCCGTTTTTTGTAAGTTCCCAGGCAGTAAGTCTTGCTCCCTGGAGAAAAGGCCTCGTCTCGGGAACAAAAACAGTCATTTCCTTACCCTTTTCTTTCGCCTTATAAAAAACGGAAAGCGCCGTACCAATCCCACCGGTCGCGAGCGCTCCGGCATTACAAATTGTCATATATAAAGAATTGTCTTTTATTAATTCACACCCTTTTTCTCCCAAAAGTTCTGTAAGCTTTTTATCTTCTTCATGAATTTTAATAGCTTCTTCCACAAAAAGAGACGGCTTTAATCCTTCTCTCTCAAGAAGTCTCCTCATTCTTTTTACCGCATAAAAAAGATTGTAAGCTGTCGGTCTGGCAGATTCTATAAGAAAAATATCTCTTTCCAAAGAAGCTCTATTTTTACTACTAAGAGCAGAAAGAGCAATACCATAACCCGCAGCCACACCAATAGCAGGGGCTCCTCTAATCAGCATATCTTTAATCGCGGTATACATCTCTTCGGCAGATTTTATTTCGACATAAACTTCCTCATGGGGCAGTTTTCTCTGATCTATCAACTCAGCGTAATCTCCGCACCACTTTATAGTATCAGCCCAAATCATAATGTTTCTTCCTCATACCTTAAAACCGACTTCTTTTAACAGATTAATACTGGTATCTAAAGGAAACCCGACAACGTTAGAAAAACTGCCTTCGATTCTATCTATAAAAGACATATTTCTATCCTGGATACCATAAGAACCGGCTTTGTCTAAACTTTGTCCTGAATTCACATAATATAAAATTTGAGAATCGCTCAATTCATGAAACTTGACATCACTTACATCATAATCCTGAGAAATTATCCCATCGTTTAATAGGGCCACTCCTGTAAAAACCTTATGCCATTTGCCGGACAAACTTTTCAACATCTTTATTGAATCTTCTCTGTCTTTCGGTTTTCCGAGTATTTCCCCTTCAAGAAAAACGAGTGTGTCAAAACCTATAATAATGTTTCCCTTTGTTTTCTTTTTTTTCTCACTGACCCATCTGACCTTATTGACAGCATTGCAAACAGCTGTTTCTTCAGGGGTATCGAGTATAACTTCTTCAGCATCCGAAGGTATAATTTTTCCATTTATTCCAAGCTGATTAAAAAACTCCTTCCTTCTTGCCGAAGACGAAGCTAAGATAATTTTCATATCCTTTATGATAGAAAATACATTTTTTTTGTCAAGGTGTATTTTACCACGTTCAACGAAACGGTTAGGTCGTTAGGTGGTTGGGTCGTTAGGTGGTTTAAAAAATCCGAACCAACGGCCCCACGATCCAACGAACCAACTCTTAAAAACTATGCGCCGCGACTTAAACGTGTAGCCAGAATTTCGGGAAGTCCGGCTTCCAGGATTTTACTCTTCGCTTTTTCAATGTCATATTCTATACGAAAACTTTGAATATACTTCTTGTTCGAATCATAAATCATAAAAGAAGCTCGGGGATCTCTATCCCTGGGCTGTCCTACACTGCCTGGATTAATTATATATTTTTTATCAGATTCCAGCGAAATTTCCCCGGGGGTTAATATTTCCACATTTTCACCTGTATCCTTAAAAAGCAACTGCACATGAGTATGTCCGACGAAAAGAATCTCATCCTCCATAAGCTGAAAGTCCACATAAGTATCACTCGGACTAGAAAGATATCTCCAGGACTCGGGTCGATGAAGTGACGCATGCACAAAACTTATATTTTCTTCTCTGAATTTAAGGGGCAAATTTTTTAGAAACTTTATTTCATCATCACACAAAACACTTCTACTCCAAAGAACCGCTTCTTTCGCGTAATCATTAAAATCGTTTATATTCGTTAGTTCACAAACGGCAAAATCATGATTGCCCGCGAGAATAACATCCGAAATCTCTCTGGTTACCTTTATACATTCTCCGGGATCTGCTCCGTAACCGACAATATCCCCCAAACATATAATCTTATCGACCTTCTCCTCGTAAGACTTAATAGATTCCCATATAGATAAAAGCGCCTCCAGATTACCATGTATATCAGAAATTACAGCATAAATCATATCATAAAAGACCTTTGTCTCTCGCGACCGAATCGAGTATACCATTAACAAAGATTCCCGATTTTTCAGTCGAAAATTCTTTAGCGATCTCAATAGCCTCGTTTATTACTACCTTGGCAGGTACTTCAGGTAAGTGCATAAGCTCGAGAACTGCTACTCCAAGAATTGTCTTATCCATAGCACATAAACGGTCCCACTCCCAATTCTCGAGAACTGTTTTCACCAACTCATCCGCTTCCTCCAGATGTTTTTCCGCAAGATCTAACAGAATATGAGCAAAAGATAAAGCCTCCTCATTATAATCCTGTTTATCCAAAGCGGCTATTTTTTCGAGATTCTCGGGAGAGTATTTTAAATTTATTCTGGCAGGGTATAACGCCTGAACAGCGAGCACCCTGCCAAGCCTTCTGCTTCCTTTATTTTTATCTATCACTTTTCAAGATTCTCATAAAGGTTTATCATTTCGAGAACACTTAACGCGGCATCCCATCCTTTATTTCCAACCTTCATACCTGCCCGGCTAAGAGCCTGCTCTTCGGTATCGGAGGTCACAACCCCAAATCCAACGGGCTTATTTGTTTGCATCGATATTTTAGCTATACCTTTTGTTGTTTCTGACGCGAGAAGATCAAAATGAGGTGTATCTCCTCTTATCAAAGCTCCGAGGACCAAAAATCCATCATATTTTTTAATATTTACAATCTTCGAAAGAAGCATCGACAATTCAAAAGACCCTGGTACCCAATAAACGTCTATATCCTGTTCCTTAACTTCATGCCTCTCTAAACAATCGATCGCACCTTCCTTCAATACATTGGTTACCCTGGAATTAAAACGTGATATAACAATTGCTATTTTAATTCCTTTCCCTTTGACTAAACCTTTGTGTTCCATAAAGCCTCCTTTACTATCTGTATTTTTTTAATATAAAATATATTTATACATTTTTAAGCGTGTGTCCAAGTTTGTTCTTTTTAGTTTTAAGATATCTAATATTTTCTTCGGAAGGTTTAACTTCTATAGGCATTCTTTCGGTAACCTGTAGCCCGTATCCTTCGAGTCCTACGATTTTCCTCGGATTATTGGTAAGAAGTCTTATTGTAGAAAGACCCAGGTCTCTCAGGATCTGAGCCCCTATCCCATAATCACGTAAATCCGTCTTAAAACCCAACTCTTCATTTGCCTCTACGGTATCCAATCCTCCATCTTGAAGCTTATACGCTCTCAACTTGTTTAACAAACCTATTCCTCTACCCTCTTGCCTCATATACAGAAAAACACCCTTACCTTCTTTATTTATAACCGTTAAAGCATTTACCAGTTGTTCGCCGCAGTCACATCGGAGAGAACGAAGAGTATCACCGGTCAGACATTCTGAATGAACTCGGACAAGCACATCTTTTTGATTAGTCACTTTTCCTTTAACAAGAGCGAGATGAATCTTATCATCTATGATATTGGTATAAGGTATCAGTTTAAATTTCCCGAAACGAGTCGGAAAATCTACTTCTGCTTCTTTCTTGATCAACTTCTCTCTTTTCTGTCTATATTTGATTAAACTCGCAACCGTAACCACCTTTAAATTATGCTTATTGGCTTTGTCGAGGAGCCGCGGCAACCTCGCCATTGAACCATCTTCATCCATTATTTCGCAAATAACGGCGGAAGAATACAATCCCGCAATTCTTGCTATATCTATAGAAGCCTCGGTATGACCGGCTCTCCTTAAAGTTCCACCCTCTTTTGCTTTTATCGGAAAAACATGCCCGGGTCTACAAAGCTCCTCAGCCTTCGTTTTGGGATCGATAAGTTTTTTAATCGTCAAAGCCCTATCAAACGCGCTTATCCCTGTAGTGGTACCCTCCCGGGCATCAACTGAAACAGCAAAGGCCGTACCATGTCGAGCCGTTATATTCGTTGTCATTAAAGGCAAATCAAGTTCACACAATCTTTTCTCCAACAGAGAAACGCAAATCAATCCACGCCCTTCTTTTGCCATAAAATTTATTACCTCAGGAGTGATTTTCTCGGACGCCACCACAAAATCCCCTTCATTTTCTCTGTTTTTATCGTCGACTACAATAATAGGTATGCCTTTTCTCACATCTTCAATTATTTCTTCTATCGAACTAAACTTTTTCATTTAAACTCCAGTAATCTCTGCAAATATCTTGCCAGTGGGTCTACTTCAATATTCACAATATCTCCCCTTTTCTTGTATTTAAAATTCGTATTTAATAAAGTATGTTTTATCATAACAACCTTAAAGCTTTTTTCCTTTATTTCAGTAATAGTAAGAGAAACTCCATCGAGCGCAATACTACCTTTCTCGGCTATAAACCGGGAAAGACTGGAAGGATATTCAAAAACAAACTCATAAGTTTCCACGGTCTTTTTTATATTCAATATCTTACCAACGCCATCCACATGTCCGTAAACAAGATGCCCGTGAAGCAAATCGCCTGCAGTAAGAGAAGATTCGACATTTACCCAATCTCCGCCACTGAGCTTAGAAAGATTACTACGGGAAACAGTTTCGGAAGAAGCATCGAACATATAGGTCGATCCGTATATCTTTGAAACCGTCAAACAGGCTCCGTTCACAGAAACACTATCTCCGATACTTGCGGAGAAAGGAAGCACCAAGTGAACAATCATATTGTTTTTCTCTTTTTTTAACCTATCGAGCTTAATTACATTCTTAATTATTCCCGTAAACACTGTTCGCCTCCACTAAAAAATCTTCTCCTATTTTTTTTACATTGGTATTCAAATAAACCCTTTTAAAAGCCGAATTAAAAAGAGGAACACCGCTACCCAAAAAAGAAGGAGATACAAAAAGAAGATATTTATCTATCACACCCGCTTCGACAAACCGGGTAAAAGTTTCGCTACCGCCTTCTATCATAATAGAAGCAATATTTTCTTTCCCCGCTCTTTTTAATATATCTCTTACTCTTATCACGTTGTTTTTCCCTTTAAAAACCCATACTACCGCCTTCGGATATTTTTCTCTTGCTTCTTCTTTAGTCGTAACCAGAATAACCCTACCCCCTCCCCTAAAAATTTTTGCGTCAACAGGACACTCAAGGTAAGGATCTATTATGATTTTATAAGGTTGTTTATTAACTTCGACTTCTCGTACCGTCAGGGCGGGATTATCTATTAAAACAGTTCCGACACCAATTAATATCGCGTCCACTTTATTCCGCTGGCGGTGAACCTCCTTATGAGACTCATCTCCCGATATCTTAAAGATTCCCCTATCGGGATCTCCGATCTTTCCATCCAGGGTAATTGCCGTTTTTAAAATTAAATATGGAATTTTTTTTGTAATATACTTTAAGTAAAAAGCATTTAGTTCTTTCGCTTCTTTCTCGAGAATACCTGTTTTTACTCTGATATTTTTATTTTTCAGCCATTCGAGACCCTTTCCGTCGACAAGAGGATTGGGGTCTTTTATGGAAGCAACGACCCTACCAACACCTCTGGATTCGATAAATTCAACGCATGGAGGAGTTTTACCATGGTGACAACAGGGCTCGAGAGAAACATACAAAGTAGCACCTTTAGCTTTATCTCCAGCCCGGGTAATGGCTTCGACTTCCGCGTGCGGAGTTCCCGGACCTTTATGATAACCTCTTCCTACAACTACACCATCTTTTACCACACAGGCACCAACGAGAGGATTCGGGGAAACAATTCCTTCACCTTTTACGGCAAGTTCAAATGTTTCCTTTATAAAATGTTCATCTAATTTATTCATAAAAAAAACCCCTCTTCGGGGGTTTTCTAAAGTCTATTCTCTTCTCTCATCCGGACTTTAACCGTCGGCTTCGGAATTTCACCGAATCAGGATTGCTCCTCGCGGGCTTTCACCGCCGGTCGGGAATTACACCCAACCCCGAAAAGATATTTAATAATTACGAATTTTATGAATTTTGTCAAGGGAAAAAATTAATCCAAAAAAATAATTGAACCACAAAGATCACAAAGGGCACAAAGAAAAAAATATGTATTTTGTTTAAAACTACTCCCACCCCCACCAAAAAAATTACCACAGAGGACACAGAGACAATAGAAGGATTAGAAGAAGTGCAGGTTAGCATTTCAAGGATTAAGATTTAAGGGTTAAGTTTTTTATAATCCCTGCTCATCTTTCTAGTCTCACGTCTAATCCGTAACTCTTGTTAGACTTCCTGTTTATCTACTAATCCTTTACTGATTTCAAAATTTCAACTTGAACTGTAAAACTCAGTAAATGCTATTGACAAAAATGGCTTCTTTCCTATTTTCAATAAGAAATGAGTTATTTCCTACTTATCTTAGGACTTATGTTACTTGTTAAAGGAGCCGATGCTATGATCGACGGGGCTGTCGAGATCGCGACAATATTCGGACTTTCCCCTCTTTTTATCGGACTCTCTATTACGGCATTAGGAACAAGCGCGCCCGAGGCAGCCGTTTCAATTAAAGCGGTAATTTCGTCTTATCCTTCGATTTCTTTCGGAAATGTTCTCGGCAGTAACGTTGCGAACATCGGTCTTGTTCTTGGTCTGGGAGCTCTTATATGGTCTCTCACAGCTAAAAAATCGACTATCAAATGGGAAATTCCTTTTTGTTTAATGATAAGTATTTTAACTATTTTCCTTGTGCGTGATGATTGGTACGGTACAGGAGACAACTATCTTTCGCGTTTTGACGGAATATTTTTACTTATCCTCTTTTTTCTTTACGTGTCTTATCTGTATTCTATGGCAAGAAAAGACAGAAGAAATTTCAGGCTTAATACAGACCTGACAAATATCGAATATTCAAACAAACAAATATTCAAAGCATCTATTTTGTCATTAATAGGCATAGCCGGAGTTCTTCTCGGAGCTCATTTAATTGTCGATAATGCTGTAATAATAGCAAAAAGACTCGGCATTTCCGAAATATTAATAAGTGTAACTATAATAGCGCTCGGCACTTCCCTACCGGAGGCGGCAACCTCTCTTACGGCAATGAAAAAAGGAAAATCGGATATCGCAATAGGCAACGTGGTAGGAAGTAATATATTCAATATTTTGTTTGTACTGGGTATAACATCAACGATTCAACCTATAAAATTTCCGCTTTTGGCTTTCACAGACTTATTAATCGTTACAGGAATATCCGCGATTCTTCTTATCTTCGGATATACAAGGAATAAAATATCAAAAAAAGAAGGAGGAATTCTCCTCCTTCTCTATATTCTTTATATAATTTTTGTAATTATAAGAAAATAAAAAATTATATTCGCGGGATAAAGTCTATTTTATCATTTAACTTTTTAATAAATTCTCCCGCGAGTTTTACGGCATTCTCGATATCACCGAGAGAAACAATTTCGATTGGAGTATGCATATAACGATTAGGAAAACTGATTAATCCCGTAGCCACTCCTCTCCTTGTAAGCTGCATGGCATTCGCATCCGTACCGGTTGCTCTTGGCGCTGCTTCAATTTGATAATCGATTTTATTCTTCTTTGCCGTTTCGATCAACATATTATAAATAACAGGGTTAATGTTCGCACCTTTTGAAATTGCAGGCCCTTTATTAAGGCAAATATCCCCGTACGTTTTCTTTTCCGTAGTCGGATGGTCCGTAGCGGTAGTAACATCGAAAGCCAAACCCAGGTCAGGATCGATACCGAAAGCGCTTGTCCTGGCACCTCTTAGACCCAATTCTTCTTGAACGGAAGAAACGCAATACAAATTCACCGCGATTTTTTTCTTACCCAGGTATTTAAGAAGAGCCCCTGCCGCGAAAACGCCGGCTTTATTATCGGTTGCTTTTGTGAGTACTAAATTATTTTTTAATTCCTCCATACCCAACTGAAAAGTAATCGGGTCGCCAACCGAAACAATACTTTCGGCCTGTTTTTTATCTTTAGCCCCTACATCTATCCAAAGATCTTTTAGCCTGGGCGCTTTATTCCTTTCATCTTTTTCCATCATATGGATAGCTTTCCTGCCGATAACTCCCCGTACCTTTCCTTTACCCGTATAAATATCTACCTTAAGTCCAGGCAAAAGCGAAGCATCGATACCTCCTATCGGCCTGAAGTATACAAAACCATCACTGTCGATAAAATTGACCATAAAACCGACTTCATCAGCATGCCCCGAAACCATCATTTTTAACTTTCCACTACCCTTCCTGAAAGCAATAACGTTACCATGAACATCCGTTTTAACTTCATCGGAATATTTTTTCACAAATTTTCTGTAAACTTCCTGAGCGGGCTCTTCAAAACCCGAAGGACTTGGCGCCTCTACAAGTTCACGAAAAAACTTTTTTAATTCTTTATCCATATCATATCTCCCTTGCTTTGATTATATCCCAATAAACATAAAAGTCAAGATAAATAACAAAGAAGTCAGGAGCCAGAAGCAAGTAGTCAGAATACCCCCACCCTGAATTTTCAACCACGAGCTTACACAAAATTACAAGAAGATTTTTTTACTGTTCTTTTGACACAAGATACACAACTCATTAAATAAGACTCAAAATCTATTTCCCAGCCTTTTCAAACCTCAATGAAAGTAAATTCTCTTCTTCTCTAACTGAAATCTTTACATTATGCTGATTCAATATCAATCTAATAAGAGGCAAGTCTAAATATTTTATATCGGAATCACCAGTTAAGGGATCATCGAATTGAAATATAGGAGCATTTTCCAGTTTGGAAAAATCATCTATTAATGATTTAAAACCTTTAAAATTAAGATATACGTACTCTCCCTCACTGTTCAATTTTATCCGCAGATTTCCTCCAGCCTTTTCCTTCAATCCAATAGCAATTAATTCCCTGAGTGATTTAATCAGCCAAATATGCTTCCCCTTCACAACAAATTTTCCTTTATTCTTCTTAAATTCAAAAGGAACATGGTCTAAATCTGAAATTATTTCACTCAAAACTGAGCTAAGGTCGACTTCTTCATCGATTTCTATTGCTTTATTCGCTCCTATCTTAGCAATATCCAACAGTTTCTCTACCATTTCCCTCATTTCCAAAGATGCGCCGTAAATTATCTCAATCATCTCTTTATAATTTTCAGGAAAATCTTTCTGGTCTTTTAAAATACTTGATAACCCTAAAATAGGTGTAAGAGGAGTTCTCAAACGATGCGATAAACCGGCTACGAAATTAGCATTAGCTTCCTGCAGATACTTAAGTCTATCGAGCTCTATTTTCTCCGTAACATCACCAATTTGTATGATAATATACTCTGCCTCTATCCCTGAAGAACTAATTTCTTTCGCTCTGGATAACTCGAAATTAAGATGAGATTCCTTCCCGTTTCTTCTGATAACCGCCTCAAAACTTCCCTTATATTTAATTTTTCTGATACTTTCCAAAATATCTTTGTAGGGCAAAATTTCTTTTAATTGTTGCCCTTCGATATCCTTTTCCCCCAACATCTTTTCGACTGTCTTATTTGATTTTTTGATAAGCCCTTCGTCATCTAAAATTATTATTCCCCCGGGTAAAGAATCGATAACAGAATTCAAAAAATCTTCGGACTTCGAAAGACGCTCACCGAGAAGAGCCATTTTAAGTTCGGAAGAAACCTGAGCCGCTAACTGCTCTAATATTTCTTTACTTTTTTCAGTATAATCCCCTCCCTTACTATTAATCACTTCTATCACTCCGATAGTATCTCCGTCCACTATAAGAGGCGACGCAAGCAAAGATTCTGTGTTAAATCCGGTTTGTTTGTCAAACTTATCCTCGTATCCGGATTTCTTAGGCCTGTTTATAATAAAGGACTTTCCTTCCCTGGCAGTCCTGCCTGCTATACCTTCTCCGATTTCAATCCTTTTTCCCTGCAATTCAGATGCCATAGGACCGTTAACGATTTTAAAAACCAGCTCATCGGTATCTCTATCCACAAGAAAAAGAGTCGCGGCCTCGCTCTCAAGAACTCCCTGCGCAAGGTCGAGTATTCTTTTTAAAAGTTCATTTAGATCTTTACTTTCTGTTATCGGTTCCGATCTCTTCTTTAATCGCATTTTTCTCCAACAATTTAACAACTTTATCCCATAAAAGCTCGAGGTCCGGAGGTTTGGTTAAAAATTCGACATCTAATTTTCCTTTGGTTATTAAATCGACATCTTCCTTTAAATGCCCGTATGCCGTGCAAACAATAACGGGAAATTTGTATCCTCTCTCAATTACATTCTCGAGAACCTCTAACCCATGCTTTCCTCCCATTTTTATGTCTAAAACAACAAGATGATAATTGTTCTTTTTAAGTTTTTTACCAACCTCAAACCCATTATCCGCGGTATCGACTTCGAAACCTTTGAGTTTAAAGAATTCCTTAAATAAGTACAAAATGGAAGGAACATCATCCGCAACTAAAACTTTAGCCATTTTTTCCTCCTTTTTTTGGCAACTCTACTGTAAACACTGTACCTTCACCTTCTTTACTATCCACAAATATCTTACCGTTATGAGAAGTTACTATTCTATGGACAATGGAAAGGCCGAGCCCGGTGCCGTTTGCTTTACTGGTTACAAAAGGTTCAAAAATTTCATCCTTTTTATCTTCGGGAATACCCGAACCATTGTCTTTTACTTTTGTTATTATATTACCATTTCTCTCTCTCAAATCTATAGCTATTTCTCCGTTTTCGCCCAACGCGTCACAGGCATTATTAATAAGATTGCTAAAAATTCTCCTCATCTTTTCTCTATCCCCATCGATTTTATAATTTCCTTTTTCATAATTAAATTTTATTTTAGCTTTCTTTTCTTTTAAATTTACCGAATTTTCAAAACCATTAATAACCTCACGCAAAAAAGCTATATAATCAAAAGTTTTAATCTCCAACTTTTGATCTTTCGAAAAATCCAGCATGTCTCCTATTAACTCATTAATTATATTCGCAGCCTTTAAAATTTCATTACCGTATCTTTTACCTTTATCCTCCTTCGAGGACATTATAAGTATTTGAGCCAAACCGCTGACGGTACCGAGAGGGTTTCTTAAATCATGCGCTATCTGAAGAGTCAACTTACCCAAACGGTTTATTCTTTCAGAACGTTCCATCTCTTTTTCCATTCTTTTTCTCTCGGTTATATCGTTAAATACAACTATTCCGCCCTTTTTATTCTTAAAGAAAGAAAGATTTATTCCCCAGTATTTTCCCTTACTTCTTTTCACCAGATGCACATTTTCACCCGGGTCACTATACTCTTTAATACACTCCTGTAAAATAGGGACAATTTTACCACTGTCTTTCGCAAGCTCCTGCGCCCTGGGATTGATCAACCTCAAAACCGGCGCCCCTTTCGTTTCCTCGAAAACGGCAATACCGGTGTTAATAGAACTTACAACTTCTCTGTAGAATTGCTGAATATCTTTTTTTTCCTGCTCCTCACTCTTTCTTACGGTATCGACCTTTTCCTTCATTATTTTATTCCACAAACCACTTATAAACGCAGTAATAAGCAAAAACACGATTTTCAATAACATAACAGGGTCTTCAAAACTGAAACCCTCTCTCTGCTGAACCAGCCAGATATAAATTCCGGCACTCGCAATCGTAATAGCGATAGATGAAGCCAGTCCCGCGGAAATCGAAGCCATCATTATGGTAAGAAAATAGAAAATATAATAATCCGAACTTATACTCCCGGTTAAATAAAAAACAGCTGAAACAACTATAATATCAGAAAGAAATAAGCCGAAAAGAACCAACTCACTTCTCATCAGCTCCGACTTCCATATCCTTAAAGCCAAATTAAAAATAAAATATATAAAGGCTATTTTATAAATAATATCTATTCTAGTGGCTTCCTCGGTAGCATAACCCGCAATAAGAATCACAGAAAGCAGAACAAGCCATCTAAAAACTAAAAAAATATCTAATTCATTACTTTTCTCGAATTTTAACTTCATATTTAATTTACTATAAAAGAATCGTTCCATTTACCAACACATTAACCATCAAGTACATATATAAAAAAACATATCCTCATCTCTTACAACTTAAATAAACAAGTGTAGTATATACTTGACAACATACACTATATATATATTATTGATTAATAGATTTAAATAAATTAGCGGAAAATATCACAAGGAGGAAAGATGGCTGACAGAGTACTCATTATAGATGATGACGAAAAACTTTTAAAGTTGTTAAGTATAGCGTTAGAAAAAGAAGGTTTTATTGTATCGACTTCCCCGAGCGCAGAAGAAGGATTCAACCGGTTCAAAGAAATAGATTTCGACGTCGCGCTTATAGACCTGGTACTTCCGGACATGGACGGAATCGAATTATTGAAAACAATAAGGAATATCGACTCCGATTTCCCTGTAATAATGATAACCGGGCACGCTTCAATCGATCTTGCTGTCAAAGCAATGCGTATGGGCGCTTTTTATTTTATTGAAAAACCTGCCTCTACAAAAGCCATATTGGAAATATTAAAAAGGGCAATAGAACAGAAAGAATTAATGATAAGTTATCAATCTCTAAAAAAGACCGCAGAGGAAAAATTCAGCTTCTCGGGCATAATAGGCAAAAGCAAAGAAATGCAGGAAATTTTCGAATTAATCGAAAGAATCGCCGTGGCGGAGGCAACAGTGCTAATTCAGGGCGAGTCGGGAACCGGAAAAGAATTGGTAGCAAAAGCCATTCACTTTAACTCTCCCAGAAAAGGAAACCGTTTTGTCGCCATAAACTGCAGCGCTCTTCCCGAATCATTACTTGAAAGCGAACTATTCGGGTATGAAAGAGGTGCTTTTACCGGAGCCAACAAGAAAAAGAAAGGACTTTTCGAAATCGCCCATAAAGGTACGATTTTCCTGGATGAAATTGTGGAAACATCGCCTGCGTTCCAATCAAAGCTGCTCCGAGTATTGGAAGATAATACTTTTTATCCTGTTGGGTCAACCGACGAAAGAAAGACCGATACAAGAATTCTCGCGGCGACAAACAGAGTTATCGAAGACGCGGTAGCAGAAGGTCAATTCAGAAAAGATCTGTATTACCGCTTAAATGTAGTTAAAATACCTCTGCCACCTCTCAGGAACAGAAAACTCGACATTCCGTTACTTACTCAGGAATTTTTAAAAACTTATACAGATAAGAACCGTAAAGAAATAACCGGTATATCAGACGAAGCAATGGAAGTATTAATGCGTTACTCCTGGCCGGGGAACGTGCGTGAACTTGAGAACGCAATCGAAAGGGCGGTCATACTCTGCCAGGGCGAAACGATTCTTCCCGAACATCTGCCCGAGAGAACGAGCAGAAGCGAGGAATTGGAACCTTCAAATATACTGGAATATGAAATCGCGAAAGATTCTTTTGAGAAAAAATACTTGAGGAATTTACTGAAACACACGGAAGGAAACGTTACCGACGCATCGAAAATCGCCACTATGACCAGGCAGAACATATATCTTAAGCTTAAAAAATACGACATCAACCCGAAGGTCTACTACCCGAGAGAATAAGAAAGAATTCAGAAGACAGGAGTCAGAATTCAGAATCCTCATACCACCCAATCTTTTATAAGATCGTTAGATAGTTTCAAAAATTCCGAACCAACGAACCAACTAAAAACCATTCAACCAATCCGATGGAAACTGTAGTTCTTTGCGGAACTCGTTGCCCGGAGCAACAGCCCTAGACTCAAAACTTCTAACATCGGACCACGAAATTCCTTGACAAAAGAAGACAAAGAAAGTATGCTAAATAATAAAGGGAGGGAAAATGAAATTAAAAGTATCAAATATTAACATTTTACTTTTTTTCGTCTTCATCTTTTCGCTTCTCCTACCGGTAAAGTCTTTCCCGGCAGAAACAGAAAACGTTCAAATAAGCTTCAGCACCGGAAAAAAATATTTGCTTAATCGAGATGATTCCTGGTATAAATTTAAAATAGGATATGAGAAGGGTTTTTTAGGTTTTATCAGCCATACAATCCAGTTCGGAACCAACGGAACCAACTTTAACTATATTCAAGAAGGCGGACAAAATGTTCTATTTCCATTTACAAGAATGACAGCCGATTTAAAAATGAATGAAAGACATAATCTTACTTTTCTAATACAACCCTTCGAAATATACACCTCCGCGCTTGCCAAAAGACCGATTGTTGTAGAAGACGTAACTTTTCCAGAAGGAGAACCTATAAACTTAAAATACGGTTTCACTTTTTACCGATTGAGTTATTTATACGACTTTCAAAAAGAAAGCAATAAGGAATTCGCACTAGGCCTTTCCTTTCAAATAAGAAACGCTTCTATTTTTTTCGCTTCTGCCGACGGAGAATTGATAAGCATAAACAATAATATAGGTCCGGTACCAATATTAAAATTTAGATGGCAAAAATCTCTGGGCGAAAGCGCATGGATAGGATCAGAAATAGACGGTTTTTACGCCTCGGGTCGCTATATAACGGGATCTGAGAATGATTTCGAGGGTGCGATTATAGATGCTTCTTTAAGATTCGGTTTTGAATTAACAGATTACTTAAACTCTTTTCTAAATCTGAGATATCTTGGCGGAGGGGCAAGCGGAACAGACGAAGATGAAAACAAATACACAGATAACTGGCTCAAGACTTTCTCTGTTTCACTGGGATTTTACTTGCAGTAAAAGTTATAGATTCTCAGAATCTATAACCAGCTACCAGAGACCAGTTCCCAGGTCCCGGATTCTTCAAATCAGTTGAATGGTTGAATAGTTGAATGGGAAAAACAAAAAAGAGCGTCTTGACAACAATGTCGTTTTTTCATATAATATTTTAAATAAGGAGATATAATTATGAGATTTTTAAAGATTTTATTTTTATTATATTTACTTTTAACGTTAATAGTACCAACTCGATTGCTGGCGGATGAACTCGACACACAAATGGCAAAAAGTAAAGCTGAACAGTCAGCCAACAACGACGTAAGCAAAGCCTGCTGGTTTGGCGCGGGATTGACTATAATAGGAGCCGGAATAGCGATGATGTGGCCTTCCTCATCTCCCGACCCCGCAGAATTTGCGGGAAAATCCCCGGAATATATCAGAACCTATACAGACGCTTACAAATCCAGAGCAAAAAAGATACAAACCATGTACAGTTATATGGGATGCGGCCTTACCCTAACCATGGGCGCCTGCGCGATAGCCACAATCAGGCTTAATGAAGGCTGTCAGGATTGGAGCGACGAAAATTGTCTTCCTCAATCATGCTATAGTTCATCCGAAGAAGAATCGAGCTGCTTGACCGGTGATGACTGCGGAAGCGGAGACGACGGGTCTTCATGCGGAAGCAGCGACGGTGGTTCTTCATGCGGAAGCGGTTCCGGAGGATAGTCTAAATCAAAAACATCTCCGTAAAAAAAGTCTTAGTATTTTCGCTTTTTACCTTCTTGGTTTATAATATAACAACTTATGCTATTGTTATAGATAACGCGACAACCGAATTCAAAAGAAATCTCAAACAGGGAATTAACGAAGAGACAATAGAAGGTATTGTATATTACCAATTTCCCGAAAAAGTTATCGCGTCTATACAGAAACCGGTAAAGCAATTAATCTCCTTCGAAAGCAACAATGTGATAATCTATTATCCCGATGACTCTATAGCCTTTAAATTCATTTCTTCTTATCCTGTTTCATTTTCTTTCTTTGAAACATTTATAAACATAATGAAAGAAGATTTCGGAGTATGCGACCGGGGATATACTTTAAAAGACCATAGGATAAAAAAAGATACTCTGATAACATACTGGAATCCTCCCCCAATACTTTCAAAAACAGCCGGCGAATTAAAATTGGCATACGTTAAAAATAAAATCATTTACTCAGAGTTAAAAAATAAATCCGGAGAAATATTGCTGGAAGCTGAATACAAAAATCATATTAATTATGGCGAATATTATTTTCCGCGGGAGATAAACACAACATTAAAAACTGAGGAATATACAATATCTGAAAAAATCACATATAATAATATAGTTTTTAATGATTCTCTTCCGGAAGAAATCGTAAATTTCAAAATTCCCGAAGGAGTAGAAACAGAAGAAATACGATGGTAAACACGCTTATGTTCTTATTATCTTTGACTTTATTATCTTCGAGTGAAACGGAAAACAGGCTGGATTTCCTCAAGCGCGCCAATCCCATAATAGAAGAAAAACCCGACGAACGATTTTACTCTCTCCTAGATTTAAGAGAAACATCCGAAGTAAAACTCGGTTTTTCAGGTTTGATAAGATTCTATCAAATATATATTTCTTCCCAGGATATCCCCTCCTGCAATTTCACTCTGAGCTGTTCCCGCTTTATGACAAAATCAATTCAGGAATACGGCGCGTTTCACGGCATTTTAATGGGAAGCGATAGACTGCAGAGATGTTTCGGCCCCGGAAGAAAATACTATCCGAAGGATACAAAAACGGGACATGTAATAGATTACCCGGTAGAAATTTACTATATAGGAAGAAACAAAAATGAATTTCCCCTGCCGGAGGATATGTGTTCCCATAAGGATACGTATTACGAACCCGACAAATGAGATATTTAAAGCTAATATTTATTATCGTTCTCTACTTTTCCGTTTCTCTTAAAGGAGAAAACTCCAACGTCGAATATTTTAAACCTGCAAATATAATAAGATTCGCGGATTATTTATTCGGCGCGGAACAATATATAAAAGCCGCGGGAGAATACGGGCGATATCTTTTCATGGAAGATTCTTTCCCCCAAAACGCGGATTCCATATTTTTTAGAATTGCTTTATGTTATCGTCTGGATAAAAACTACAAAAATTCTATAAACTATTTCAGGAAAATTGCCGATGAATACCCGGAAAGCTCTCTTCTGGAAGATTCTTATCTTGAAATAGGAACATGCTACTCCTTACAAGACAGCTTCGAGCTATCCAACAAAATATTAGAATCTTTCTACCTAAAAGAACCAAACGAAAAGAGTCGGGCAGGAGAATTAATGGCTCTAAATCACATGCAGACTAAAGAATGGAATAAAGCAAGGGAATTTTTGCATTCCCCGGTATCAAACAAAAAACAGTTGTTTTCTCTTTTAGAAAAAGGAGAGAATTTACCAAAAAAGAATAAATTCGCTTCCGGTCTATTCTCGGCTGTAATTCCCGGCTCCGGGAAATTTTACTGCAATCGTCCGGCTGACGGATTCCATTCTTTTGCAACAGTAAGCCTTACCTGCTGGCAGGCTTATGAAGGTTTTGAAGAAGACGGCATTCATTCGGTTAAAGGATGGATTTTCGGAGTATTCGGTGGTCTTTTTTATCTCGGCAATATTTACGGTTCCGTTGTAGCCGCGGATATTTACAACGAAGAGCAGGAAATTATGTTTAAACTCTCCGTAAAAAAATATCTGAATGAAAACTTTAAATAAAACTTTTTTTTGTCTGCTTGCATTTATAGCTCTGCCTCTTACCGGGACGGACATCGCGCTCCGCCTTGGGGATAAACTCTTCGATTCGAATTTCTACGATGAGGCAATCACCGAATACCATCGTTACATTCATTTTAATCCAGAAAAAGAAGAAGTAAGCTACGCGTATTATAAAATCGCTCTCGCTTACAGAAATAAATACAATCTAGAGGAATCACTGAACGCTATGGGTCTATCGGCACAAACAGCATTAACGGACAGCATAAAAAATGAACGAAAAATAGACGCGGCCCTAACTTATATCGCGATGGGGAAATACGACAAAACAAAATTTATACTCCTCAAACTTATTTCGTTCAGCGATAATCCGGAAATAAAAAGAAAAGCATCACTTTTCCTCGGAATAGCGCATCTTTATTGTTACGAGTGGAAATCCGCGAAAGAGGCTTTGCAAATATATTTCGATGAAAAAGGAAACAGCCAATTTGCTCAGGCCATAGATTCCCTTCTTTTAACAGCGGAAAATCTGAATTACAAATCTCCGAAAACCGCAAGGTTATTCTCCACTTTTATCCCCGGCACGGGACAGATATATTCGGGAAACGTAGGCGATGGAATCAACTCCATGCTTCTTAACGGCGCTAATATTTATTTTATTATTTATAAATTACTAAAGGAAGAGTACGGTAACGCGTATCTTATATATTTTTTCCTTTTCAGGAGATACTATTTCGGAAATATTTATTACGCGCAAAAAGGAGCATCAGACCATAATAGAGAATTAAACGAACAGAGAGCAGACAGTATATTTAGTCTATTAAAAAATATAGAACAATAAATTTGAACAGTTTTATCTAAATTAATGAAAATAAAAATACCATACCAGGGATAGATACCTGATTCTTCGAATCAGTTGAATGGTTGAATAGTTGAATAGTTGAATAGGAAAAACAAAAGAAGAGTTCCTTGACAACCATCAAGGTTTCTCATATAATATTTGAAATAAGGGGATAAAAATATGAGATTTTTAAAGATTTTGTTTTTAACATATTTAGTTTTGGCGTTAATACTTCCTTGTAAATCATTAGCGGATGAACCCGATACACTGTCCGATACACTAACGGTAAAAGATAAAACCGAACAAGAAGCGGATAAACCCGATACACTGTCCGATGCACTAATAGTAAAATATAAAGCCGAACAACAGGCTGAAAAAGATGTAAACAAAGCCTGCTGGTTTGGAGTGGGGTTAGGGTTCAATATAATAGGAACTGGATTAGCTATTGCAATGCCTCCTTCTCCGGACCCGGTGCAATTTGCGGGTAAATCTCCGGAGTATATCAGAATGTATACAGACGCTTACAAATCCAGAGCAAAGGAAATACAAACCACGTACAGTTTTATGGGATGCGCGACAGCTGTGACTGTTAGTGCGTGCGTAACCATCTACTTAATCAATGAAGCTGCTAATGACTGTGTTGGATGTATGGAGTACGCTGCCGAAGATGAATCGAGCAGCTGCAGCGATTGCTCGAGCGCTCCTCCGGAGTAATTAAAAAGAGGTACTGGGTATTAGGTTTTAGATCAGAAAGGGCTCTCAGCTCACAGCTGACAGCAACTAAAAGTAAAAAATAAGATGCGAGGATTCGAGGTTTCCAGTTTTTGATTTTGACATCGGACTATGGACTTTGGACATTGGACTATATTTTATTATACCACTTAATCCATAATCCCTGAATTTCTACCCCGCACTGCTTCTAATCCTTCTGTTCTACTAATAAACCATTTTACCAATAGACTAATAACTAATCGTTCAACGAACGATTTCCCCCTTGACAGATTAAAAAAATCCATTATCATCCCCAAGGGTTAAAAACAGGATGACAAAATATTCATTAAAACCTGATTTATATTCACTGTTATTTCAACCTCCCATGAAATTTAAAATTAAAAAGGAGGGTTATTGTGTCTTCAAATATTTTAAAAGAAAGGTTAGAAAAAGAACAGTATGATAAACTGATACGGATTGACAATCCCGAACTGCATGAATTTGTCGCGAAATATATTGAACATTGTAATCCTGAAAAAGTATTCGTTTGTACCGATTCAAAAGAAGATATCAAATACATAAGAGAAGCCGCCATCAGGAATGGGGAAGAAATCGAACTCGCAAAAGAAAATCACACAATTCATTTCGATAATTATTACGACCAGGCAAGAGATAAGAAAAACACAAAAATATTACTTTCCGAAGGAGTAGAACTCGATAAAACAATAAACACTGCCCCCAGAGAACAATCCCTTGAAGAAGTTCACGGAATAATGAAAGACATAATGAAGGGGAAAGAAGTATATATTAGATTTTTCAGTCTGGGACCCACAAACTCTGAATTCTCACAACCTACAATGCAAATGACAGATTCAGCCTATGTCGCTCACAGCGAAGACTTGCTTTACAGACAGGGATTCGAAGAATTCGTACGTCAGGGAAGAAACGCCCGCGCCTTTAAAATAGTCCACTCTGCGGGTGAACTCGATGTTCGAAATACAAGCAAAAATTTGGATAAACGCAGAGTGTATATAGACCTCGAAGAAAATACGGTTTACAGCGCGAACACTCAATACGGTGGAAACACAATCGGACTAAAAAAACTATCGATGCGTCTCGCGATTAACCGCGGAATAAAAGAAGGATGGCTAACAGAACATATGCTGGTCATGGGTGTTCATGGCCCTAATGATAGAGTTACGTATCTTACGGGCGCGTTTCCTTCTCTCTGCGGAAAAACTTCTACCGCGATGCTGGATAATGAATCTGTTATCGGCGATGATATTGCTTATCTTAGAAAGAAAGATGGTAAAGTACGAGCGGTCAACGTCGAAAGCGGGGTATTTGGAATTATCATGGGAGTAAACTCCCTTGACGACCCCATAATCTGGGATGCTCTACATTCTAACGCGGAAATAATATTTTCCAATATTCTAATGACACCCGAAGGTGGAGTTCACTGGATAGACAAAGACGGAGAAATACCCGAAAAAGGGATAAATCATTCGGGAGAATGGCATAAAGGCAAAAAAGATAAAGAAGGAAAAGAAATAACCCCCTCTCACCGAAATGCGAGATTTACTATCTCTCTGGAAAACTTCGACCACCGCGACCCAAAACTTCACGACCCAAAAGGAGTCGAAATAGGTGGTATAGTTTACGGCGGAAGAGACTCCGACACCTGGGTTCCAATCAAAGAATCTCTAGACTGGGCGCATGGAATAATAGCTTACGGTGCATCGCTCGAATCGGAAACCACTGCCGCAACGTTAGGACAAGAGGGAGTAAGAAAATTCAACGTCATGTCTAACATGGATTTCCTTTCTGTTTCAATAAGAGATTATATAAACGCGAACCTTGATTTCGCGAAAGGGTTAGAAAAAGAACCCAGTATATTCGCGGTCAATTATTTCCTTGTAGATAAAGACGGTAATTTCCTTAACTCGAGAGAAGACAAAAAAGTCTGGTATAAATGGGCAGAACTCCGGGCAAATAGAGACGTGGACGCGATAAACGCTCCAACCGGTCGCATTCCCAAATACGAAGACCTGAAAAGACTCTTTAAAGAAGTTATAAATAAAGAGTTTACCGAAGAAGATTATAACGAACAATTCAAAATAAGAGTAAAAGAAAATATCGCGAAAATCGACCGAATCGAGGAAATTTACAGGACACAGATAATGGATGCTCCGAAAGTCGTTTTCGATGTTCTGGAAGAACAGAGAAAAAGACTCCTTTCAGCGCAAGCGAAGCATGGAGACTACATTCTTCCAGGAAACCTGGAAGAATGTTAGATCGTTAGGCCGTTAGGTAGTTAGGTCGATAAAAACTATAAAATTTTGGAGCATTAATGGAAGGACACAAGACAAAAACACATCGAGATTTGGAAATCTGGCAGAGAGGAATAGATTTAGTCACTAAGATCTATAAAATAACAAAAAACTTCCCAAAAGAGGAACTTTACGGTTTAACATCTCAAATGAGAAGAGCGGCTATTTCTTATCCCAGTAATATTTCAGAAGGAGCTGCCCGTGATTCAATAAACGATTATATTCGTTTCCTATACATATCTATGGGATCACTCTCCGAACTTGAAACACAAATAATTATTTCCGAAAAGTTAGGATACCTCAAAGATTCAAAAGATATACTTGAAGATATCGAAGCGATCACTCGAAAAACTTATAATCTGATAAAATATCTCAAATCAAAAAAAGATTCATCTTAACGAACCAACGACCTAACGATCCAACGAACCAACCAATATAGACCTAGGACTTATTACCCAATATTCCGATCCAACGAACCAACGACCTAACGATCCAACGATTACAATCTTGACAAACTTGCAATTTCTTATATCTTTTATGCGCTGGCCCCATCGTCTAGCCCGGCCTAGGATGCATGGTTCTCAGCCATGTGACAGGGGTTCAAATCCCCTTGGGGCTATACCATATATATAATTACTGGGGTGTCGTCTAATGGCAAGGCACAGGACTCTGGATCCTGCTATCGGGGTTCGAATCCCTGCACCCCAGCCATTCTTTACGATTTTTCGAACACCAATTACCACCTGCGCTCCACCGCCCACCCAACCCATGCTCGTCCGCCTCGCCCGATGGCGCTCGGCGACCTCGCTTTGAGGTCGACCGCCCTTCCGCGGAATCTTCGCCAACTACGTCGGCTCGCCCCGCGGAATAGGCTCGGTGATTTCCGAGTCCTCGAATGTATCCCTCAGGCAAATAGAAAATGTCCAACGAAACTTCGTCAAGTCCATAAGATATGGACTTGATAAGACTTTGAAAAAGCTGGGGTCTGTCTTTGGGGGAAATTTCGCCAATCTTTTTTGAAAAATCTTTTAAGTTTTCTAAAACAATTTTTGTTTCAAACTTTTCTTTTTCTTCTTTTTGAATTGAAAGTTTTATCCCCTCTAAATCAAATTCCAAAACCTTTTTCTTGTTTTCGAGATTTTCGATTTCCTTCCTAACGGAAGGAAATCTCTCAATCCCCACTTCCGAGAGAATATCGATAAGATTTTGGAGTTTACTCCCCACCACCCTTAATTCATCGATTTTCTCTTTTTCTTGTTTTTTGAGGGGGCTTATTTTTAGTTCGTCGTTTTTGTTTGTTCTCTCGACTATTTTGTTTATTGCTTTTTCGTCTTTGCTTATTTCCTTTAATTTGTATATGACAAAATCTTCGATTTTGTCCGCATTCACCGATTTAATATTACAGCTATCCCACTCATGCTTATAAGTTTTTGTGCAGCGGTAATATTTTGTATATCTCGGAGTAATTCCGTCCTTATGTTTATTTTTTGTATAGGTCGGCGTCATGGTCGAACCGCATTCACTGCACTTAAGAAGACCCTGCAAAAAATAAACGTGGTCTATTTTCGTTTTTCTCTTATACCTTTTCTTGTGGAAGCTTTGAGCTTTTAAAAACATCGGCTCTGTTATTATCGGTTTATGGACTCCATCGTAAAGATTTTCTTTATACGGAAGTTTACCGTAATAAACAGGATTTCTTAAAATATTATCTACGGTCGTTTTACTGAATTTCTTGCCTTTCCTTGTTTTATATTTTTTATTTATTCGTCTTCTTGTCTCCGCAAGCGACTTAGTTTCAATAAATATTTTAAACATTTCTTTTACAAATTCTGATTCTTCCGGGTTTATAACAAGTTTTTTATCTTTGTTCTTATATCCGTACGGAACAGTTCCTCCGTTCCACATTCCTTTCTCCGCTCTCTGATACATTTTATCTTTTGTTCTCTCCGCTGAGAGTTCCCGTTCAAACTGAGCGAAAGTTAGCATAATATTTCTTAAGAGTCTTCCCGAAGGAGTTGCAGTATCAAAGTGTTCTGTTATGGAAATAAAAGAAACTCCGTTACTGTCGAAAAGTTCAATCAAAGCGTAAAAATCTTTAGGCGACCTTGTCAGCCTATCGATTTTATAACAGAGTACACAATCGATTTTTCCGTCGATAATATCTTTAAGCATTCTGCCGAGTGCGGGTCTTTCGATATTCGCGCCGGAATATCCGGGGTCACTATAAACCTGATAAAGTTTAAGCTCTTCCTGACTTTTAATGTAGGATTTTATCCGTTCTTCCTGGGCTTCGCAGGAGTTATATTCCTTTTCCGCTTGATTATCTGTTGATACTCGAGTGTATATCGCACATTTCATTTGCTTCCTTTCCTTTTTTTAGACTCTCTGCAAAACCTAACATACCATTTCTCTTTGACTATTAGCTTTTCGATATCTTTGTTTGAAAATCCTAAAAGCCCTAATAAACTTATTAAAAGTAAGAGTTTCAACTTTTGCAAAAGCTCAAAAAGTTCCTCTGACTCTGAAATTTGATCACGCGAAGAAGAATCTAGATGGGCTAAATAATTTCTATTCTTTGCAACTTTTTCACCAAAAGATTCATCATCTTCTACAAAATTTCTTGTTACCTCAGAATATTTTTTTATAATATATTTTAGTCTCGATTTCAAAGAAGGCTCATTACTATACTTTAGTCTAGATTTTAACCAGCTTTCATATTTATCAGGAACAGCTTCTAATATAATCTTAATTCTCTCTTCATGTCTTGTTTTATCCATCTCTTCGTTATTTTCAAAGATTCGGGGAAAAGACTCAATTGCTTGAACTACATTCAAAAACTGATTTTGCAGAGAAAAATAACTCTCATCAAGTGTCAAGAAATGAATTTGATAAACAGATTCTAAAATTTTAGCATTCGCAAACCATCTATTCATTAAATCTTCCAATTTTCCAGCAACATCAGAAAATGCAAAAAGAAAATCATGCCTTGTTAAATATTCTGGCTTCTCTGGTAAACCTCGAAAAGAATAGAGGACATTTATTGACTTAAACTTATCTTTTTCTAAGTCCTGTATACCGGAAACAAATAAGGGATACACAGGCCACCTAATAGAAAGGGATAAAAAACTCTGTATTACACTTAATACTTCTAGAAACCTCTTAAATTCTGTATATTTCTTATAATTCATACTTATGATACATTCTTGTATTACTTCTACTTTATTGCTATCTCCTATTAAAGGAATTTTGTCAGGCTTTATAAAAAGCTCAATTTTAAGATCTTTACCTATGTTGAGAATAATAGGATCTTTCTCTTTGTAGTTAATAGTAAATCCTGTATCAAGGTCAATCTCTGCTTTGAGACCGCTAACATCAAACCACTTATCCAAATAAGTAAGTTTTGCATAAACTTTATTAAATTTTATTTCATCAATGTTGTTAAAGTGAGCGCCAAAAAAAGCCGTCTGGGAAAAAATGGAATCACATTTAACACAGCTACCACTAAAATGTGGCCGAATATTAGAGCAACCAGTTAAAGTAACAATTTTGCCATTACATAATAAACCATGCATTAAATTTTCTTCTTCGCTCAGAAAAGAGGTCAAACTGGTCCGGCCTTTAATTTTTTTCCTAATATCAAAATCCTCGATTATATCTAACATTAACCCCTTTCTAGGATTAAAAGTGAGCGTTCCAGCTTTTTTTTCATTGGCTTTAGAGGGATACCACCAAAGACCTTTAAAAGAATATTCTTTATTCAATTCAAATTTAACTCTATCAAAATTTACATCAGAAGGAATACTTCTAATAAAATCCATGGTCCCAAGAATATAAATTGATACTTAAAAATTTAGTAATATAAAGATAAAAAGTTAACGTATTCATTATAAAAGAAAGGTTAATAAGTCAACAATAAAAGTCAAGGTTAACAAAAGTCAATTTTGTAAACGAATTGTAAAAAGATGTTTAAATTTGTGGCAATTTTCAAGTTTGCCTAATTGGTAAATAGTAAATCCTTGACTATTCTTAATTCTTTTGCAAAATAATATAAATAAATGAACTTAAATTTTAGGAAGCGATTATGCCTATTATAATTCTAAAAAAACCAGGTTGACAAATGGCTGAAATAATAGATTTAACAGGTTATTTAATCTATGAATTCGAGGGCTTAAAAAGAAAACCCCTTAAAGGCAAATATACAGCAGAAACCTTATCTAAAGTATTCATTCAAGAATGGGTTCCATACATAGAATGCCATGAATGCGGGAGATCTGACTATTGTAAATATGCTAAACCACACCCCCGTTTTCCTGGAAAAATGATAGAAATTAAATGTGGTATTGTAGAGAAAGCCATTTCAAATTTTGTTAGTAATACTTTTAATCTATTAAAAGATATGAACTCAGAGCAAATACAAAATTATATTGATGGCGCTTTTTATTTCTCTAATTTTATATATGCAGCAGAATTGTCTATAGGGAATTGCATTAATGACGATATTCTTGAACACTTTAAAGAAACTTCACCCTCTATTTTTGGACATGTGGTTGCTTTAAGGGAAAAATTAAATGCCCTAGCAAGTGTTCTTCGCACTATTCCAAAATTCCGGATATTCAAAGGTATTTTATTGGTAGAGGGATATTCTGAAAAAACATTTCTTGAAGAATTACGAGAAGCTCATTTTTATTGGACTCTTGAACCTACTGTCGAAGTATATGGTGGAAGGGGGGGAAAACGATTAAAAAGGATAGGAATGTTAGCTCGTAAGTATAAAGAACAAGGATATAAAATATATATTCAAGGTGACGCAGATGGTAAAAACACTGATATATTTCAATCATTAATTAATAAAGGTTATGTTGAAAAAGATTGCACTTTTGCATTCAAACATGATTTTGAAACAGCGGTCCCCGCAAAATTTCTTTTAGAAGCACTACAGAAAATAGGAAAACTTACAAACATAGATTTAGAAGATTTTAAAAAGAACAGCTACTCTAAGAATGTTTCAGTTATTAAAACTATAAAAGAATATTATAATGTAGATATCGAACCTTTAAAAACTGAGTTAGCCAAAGTACTGGGCTATAGATTTAGTCATTTAGACACCTCAAGCTTACCTTATAAGTTTATATGGGACGACGAGGACTTTAAGAAGACAGAATTTGGGAGATTTTTGAGTTTTGTCCAAAGAATTGCTTGGTGTAGTTAACTATTATTAAGTGAAAGGAACCGGTCGAAAATCTCGAAAACAAGAAAAAGGTTTTGGAATTTGATTTAGAGGGGATAAAACTTTCAATTCAAAAAGAAGAAAAAGAAAAGTTTGAAACAAAAATAGTTTTAGAAAACTTAAAAGATTTTTCAAAAAAGATTGGCGAAATTTCCCTTGAAGTTGTGAATTGATTGGAAGGATTTACCTGTTTTTTTTCGTCTGTTGATTTCCGAGCGTATATGAAATATTTGGTTATTAATTTTTTCTTAAGGACAACTAAAACATTGTCAAGAGGAAATAATTTCTAAAGTTAGCAAAAAAGCATTTGACTTTTTAAACTATTTCCTTATAATATTTACAGGATGAAAAGATGCAAAAAAATAGTAAGTTTGAAAGCTCAGGCATAAAAGAAATAAGCGTTGAAAATCTTAATTTTCGGACAATATCTTTATGAATATTAAGAATCAAATAATAATTTTATCACTTTTTATTTTAAGTTGCAGAGTTTATTCTTTTACTGTTTGGGGAGTACATGGAATAATAACTGCTAATGAAGTTAATCTTTATAAGAACTTGGACAGCAACAGAGGAGAACCATGCAGAAAACTAAAAAAAGGTGATAGAATATTTATAACATGGGGTAGACATCAAGGCGCAATCGGTATTTATGTCGACGACAATAAACATCATTTTTATACTTACACAGATTCAATCACTTTAGATAAAGAGATTTCATTCGCAAGAACTAAACTTAAAATTACATCTGCCAATACCAAGATTTTTGACTCTCCTTATTTAGAAGACTCTATTCCCGGACAAGTTTTAGAAATAGGGAAAGAATGTTTGCTTATAGGTGAAAACGGAGATTTTTATAAAATCCTCAGATCCAAAGACTCTCCCCCAAAATTTTTGTATATAAGAAAAGATAATGCCAGCATATCAGGTAAGATTGAGGATACAGAATATTTAGAATACCTTATGTTTTCTGCAGAAAAATGGTCCTGGTACACAAATTATCGTGCATCAAAAACTATCTGTGAAAAAATAATAAAAGAATTCCCAAAATATGAAAAAATAACCAAGGCTATTAAACTATTGGGAAAAAATTACTTGATTTTAGGAGAAATATATAAAGCCCTCGAAGTATATAGTAACTATTATGAAAATTATTCAGAACTTGAGAAAGAAGAAAAAGAAAAAATAATTGAAAATTTTACAGTATTTGTAGAGAAGATTACTAATCTTAGGAAAAAAGTCTCAGAATCGCAAGAAGTTGAAGAGAAAGCAAAGTATCAATTTCAAATAGCAGAGGAGTTCTATCATTTTCAAACAGAAATCTTTCAAATAAGAGTAGAGGTAGGCTATGAACATAGAGCCTCTATCAAGCAATACCAAATTATGCTTGAAAAATATCCTAACAGTGAATTTGCAGATAACGCAGAATTTAAACTTATTTGGTTAACTAAGGCTCATTTTAGAGATGATGATGTAGTTGAACTATACGGTGTAGAAAAAAATGTAAATTTGATGAAATCTTTTATTAAAAAGTATCCTAAAAGTGAATTAATACCAGAAGCTAAAATAAGAATAGCATACGAGTATTTCGAATACGTAAGATATAATGATATGGAATTTTCAAAGATTAAAATGTATATTAATTTAGCAATAAAAAATTGTAAAGATATAATAAATAACCACCCTAATTCAAAACAATTTAATGAAGCCTCTGACCTATTAAAAAAAGCAAATCAGTATCTCGATGAACGCAACTGGAATCTTCAATTAAAATTAAACGATACAACATTTTTTATTGGTGACACTGTAACATTAACTTTTAAACTTATTAATTTGAGAGATAATGACAAAGAAATTAGATTATATTCAAATCTTCCGAATTTCGAAATATACTTTTCCTCAAAAAATAAAATGAAATTTGTAGAAGGTCTCAACGATACTGAGGCATTAACCAGAGAGTACAAAAAACACAAAAAAATACTAGCGGCAAATGGGGGGTATTATACCGAAACACTAAAGCTTCAAGAATTAATTGCTTTGCGAACCTATTCTAAAAATAAATATGGTAGATATATACCTACCAAAGAAGGCAAGTATAAAATAATTGCGATTTATGGCAACCGAATTGATAACCCTTTAGCTGTTTCAAATGAGATTTCATTTACCGTTAAGGAGAAAAACTAATATTTACCTTGACTTCTCAAGTTATATTTCTAACTTTTAAAATATGAAAATAACAATTTTAAGTAAAATACTGTTTCTAAAATTTCTTTTTTCTATTCTTCTATTTGGGGACGCACCAGTTGAAAGGTATCATGTAACTTATTCACCAGGGCTTAGACATACCCTAAAGGAAACAACAGGAATACTAACAATCAACTCCGGAGTAAAGGGCGGAAGGGAAATTGAAACCTATTACAAAAATGATAAAGATTTTAAACTAAGTGAGACTTTGAATGTTATAAAAGAAACAACTCCTATAAGTAATTTCGGCTGGCAGCCTATTCTTTCTGATAGTTTAGTAACGAACTACAGATATACTGTAACAGCAGAAGATGGGGATTATTTAGAAATTGTTTACGATGCAAAAAATGGTTCAAAAACTTGGGTTAACACAAAAGAATTAGAAAAAACTTCTATCTCACAATTATAATGATAGATAGTATTCCTACACCACTTGATTTTTGGGTTGATATATTTTACTTCACAAACAGTGGCAAAAGAAAACTTTATGAGCAGCCAAATAGGAATAGCAATTTTAGAATAATTTCAAAAAGTAAAAGATATAATCTTCTAAAAATTATTGGGCAAAAAGAAGAGTTCGTTAAGTTGGGAATTGTTCACTTCAATTACGAAACTGACGAGGAGGAAATAGAACCGACAGGGTGGGTAAGAACTAAAGACGATGAAGGAATGTTAATGTTCTGGATAAAACTCGTCGATTTTTACTAAATAATTTTCAAATTTTTTAAAAAAACCGGTTCGATTTTTCTTTAGAAAAACTAAGACGATTGCGGCGACTTCGCCCAGAAAAAATAGGCAATCTTTGCAAAAACTTCGTTTTTAGTTGAGTAGTTAAATAGTGAAATGGTTAAATAGTTTCGAACCCAACCCAACAAACCCAATAAACTCTACGAACTCAATAAACTAATTTTCACACAGAGAACACAGAGATTTTTTTCTTTTGTTTTTACTAAATCCTAATCCCTAAATCCAAAACCCTAAAATATGGACGCAGATTCACTCAGTCATTTTTTTGTTAGTTTTAACTAAATCCCAACCCCCAAATCCGAAATCCTAATACTCACATGTAGAACATGTATGAATTGTAGTTTTTTTACTATTTGACTACTTAACGATTTAACTAATTAACTGCTATGATAAGAGCTAAAGTTCATCCTGACTTTTAATATACGATTTTATCCGTTCTTCCTGAGTCTCGCAGGAATTATATTCCTTTTCCGCTTGATTGTCAGTTGATACTCTTGTGTATATTGCGCATTTCATTTTATTACCTATTATTAAGTAAAGAACAATTAGGTTAAGTGTTATATTTTCTGTAAAAGTTAAACGAGCTGGTTGAAAGGGCCA
>CAZKVT010000009.1:0-71502 GCA_964556365.1 uncultured bacterium
CTTCTATAATACTCGTTCATAATCACCCGTCAGGCGATCCGACTCCGAGTAATGACGATATAAAAATGACTGAACGACTAATAAAAGCAGGAAGAATAATGGGAATAGAAATCGATGACCACGTAATAATTTCGGATAATTTATTTGCCAGCCTCCGGAGTGACATTAAAACATCGGGGTTGTGGAGGAAATAACTAAAATTAGGTTTTAGGTCTTGGGTTTTAGGTTTTAGTAAAAAATAACAAAAAATCTCTGTGCTCTTTGTGGTTCAATTAGTTTGGTGTTATGTTTTTTTGTTTTTATTGCCATTTAGGAATTTTAAATTATAATGAACAAATGAATTTTTTTTCTTGTAATTTAAAAAGATTAAAAGAAAAATTTATGATTTTGATAAAAAGCAACTCTGCTCCGGAGCATATAGCTCTGGGGGTTGCTATCGGAGTATTTATTGGAGTTACTCCTTTGTACGGGTTTCACACGGTTCTTGTAATAATAACTGCTATACTGATTCCCAAAACTAACAAAATAGCTATATTGATAGGTTCGAATATTTCGACTCCCCCTACTGCTCCTTTTATTAGCTGGGGCGGATATGAAATAGGTAAAATTCTTCTTGGCGGTAAATATCCTGCAATTCAATGGACATATTTAAAACATTTCCGTTACAGTGACATTAAAGAAATTTTATTTCCTTTGTTTTTGGGAAGTTTTATTCTGGGTTTAGTTCTCGCGGTATGTTCTTATTTTATAATGCTCATCCTGGTTAAAAAGTTCAGAAAAAAGAAATGGAAAAGAAAATCGTATGTGTCTGGGGTCAAATCTTAATACTTGGCAAATCTTAAACAACAGTGTCATTAGTTACTAGTCAGTCAAAAAAAACAAACAAAAATTCTTTATTCGTGTAATTCGTGTGATTTGTTGTTAAAAAAACTTTGTGTCCTTTGTGATCTTTGTGGTTCATATTCGGGATTTAGTTTCGACTCATAACTCAAGACGCGTTACTTATGACTGCTTTATGTGTCTTTGGGGTTTTATGTGAGGTAATTTCGGTATTAACTTATGGCTTTCAGGGCTGCTTGTAAGTATCCCATAGTGTAAGCCATGCCCGCGTGCCAGGGAGCAGAACAGCTCATAAGCGGCGCGTGATCGGGTACAATCACACCTTTGAAATCATTATCTTTAAGAATTTTAAGGATCCGTATTATATCGATATCCCCTTCGTCTATAAAAACTTCTTCGTAAGAAGGTATTTTGCCGCGTACATTCCGGCAGTGCGCATAAGCTATCGAATCGATGGATGAATATTCATCAGTGATTTTGTAAATATTTCCTTCAGTCATTTCCGCGATGGTGCCGATACAGAACTCGAGTTTGTTGTTCGGACTTGGATGTAATCCTAAAAGGCGTTTGAACATGTGCGGTTGATAGACAAGGCGTGGTGTTTGCCTGAGATTTTTAAATGGGGGGTCATCCGGATGAGCGGCTAAAGTTACACCGCTTGCTCTGGCTACAGGAATAACCGCGTCCAGAAAAACTTTTAATCGCTTCCATAATTCATCATGAGAAAAATTTTCTAAATTACCCTGTTCCGTGTTTTTATCGTATACCATGTTCCATATCGTTCCTTTTGGGATGGGAATGTCGTGTTCTTTGTTTTTATGAACTCCGACTGAATCCGCGTTGCCGCGCGCGGCTTTGCTTTCTCTGCGTCCATAAACACCCGCGATACTGAAGTTGTATCCTATTGTGCTGATACCTGCCTTACCAACGTTTCGAATTATTCTTTTTAATTCTTCTAACTGTTCTTCTCTTTTTGGCCCTGCCAGAAGAACGTCGTACCACTGGGCAGGGTCGAAATTCTCGATCGCGAACAGTTTAAGACCATGTTTTTCGACTCTTTTTTTAAGCTTTATTAATGAGTCTGTTTCCCATTGATTTAAGGTGTGTCCCGCGATTCCCCAACCCTGCGTGTTGCCCACGGGCTGATTATCCTTTTCTTTCTTTCCGTGGAAGTAGTCCACGAGATGAACGGTAAGATGCGTCGCTCCGCACTGCCTGGCAAAACGAAAGTTCTCATCTGTTAATTGGTGATAGTAAAGACCGAATCCTAATTTCATACGTTTATTTATACTGTAAATTTGCGGCTCTGTCAAGTATGGGGGGTGAGTTGTTGGTTCGTTGGGTCGTAACTTTAGTGAATCGGTAAATCAGTGGATCAGTTCTTTAGGATTAGCAGATAAGCAAGAAGACAGGCAAGGATCAAGGATTAGATGGAAAAGCCTGGAAGAGAGATAAGGATTAAAAAACACTTATCACTTAATCCATAATCCCTGGATTTCTCACTCGGATTACTTCTAATCCCCTTATTCTCTGTGTCTTTGTATGAGTAATTAGGTATTAGGTATCAGGTTTTAGTTTAAAAAAACAGTATTAGAAATTTAGTGTACTTAGTGTGTTTTGTGGTTAAATAGATTAGTTCTTTTTGTGAAAAATCGGGTGGGGGTGAGGTGTTGACTTTTGCCGGTTTTATCATAATATAGCTTTGAAAGTAAAAGTAGAGATGTAAAAAAAGCAATAATAACAGCACTCTTTTTAAACCACTTTAGATGAAGAGCAAAGAGTGGGAAGAGAGGGGTTGTTTTTTTATGGGAGTGATAATAAAAACATGGGACATACTTATATAGAAAACATCTCGGATTTCGTGAATGAAGAGGTAGAAATTCGAGGATGGGTTTACAATAAGAGATCCAGCGGAAAGATTCGGTTTCTGATGGTGAGAGACGGCACAGGAATAATTCAGGGTGTTGCTACCGAGGATGACACAGAACCTGAAAGTTTTTCTGTATTGGAAGATCTGAATCAGGAAAGTTCTGTAATCGTCAAGGGAAAGGTGAGAGAAGATAGCCGAGCGCCGATTGGATACGAACTTACTATAGGTTCAGTTGAGGTTGTGGGAGATAGTAAAGATTATCCTATTACTCCTAAGTCCCATGGCACCGATTTTTTACTTGGTAACAGGCATCTCTGGATACGTTCGAGTAAGCAGTGGGCTATTTTACGTATAAGAGCGGAAGTGATAAAATCTATTGAAGATTATTTATGGGAAAAAGGTTTTCTCAGGTTCGACGCGCCCATTTTTACTCCTTCCGCGTGTGAAGGTACTACTACACTTTTTGAAGTCGATTATTTTGGCGAGCCGGCTTACCTCTCTCAGAGCGGACAGCTTTATTGTGAGGCGACTGCCGCCGCTTTTGGTAAGGTTTATTGTTTCGGACCCGCGTTCAGGGCTGAAAAATCGAAAACCCGTCGTCATTTGACAGAATTTTGGCAGGTGGAACCGGAGATGGCTTTCGCTCATCTGGATGATTCTATAGAACTCGCGAGCGGAATGATCGATTATATAATTAAAAGAGTTTTAGATAATAGAAAGAGGGAGTTGGAGGTTTTAGAAAGAGATCTGTCTCCTCTCGAGGCAGTTAAACTTCCTTACCCCAGAATAAAATATGAAGATGCTGTTAAAAAGGTAAACGAGTTAGGTGAATCGATGAATCCTGGGGATGATTTTGGTGCCCCCCAGGAAACTGTTCTTGGAAACAGTTACGATTCTCCGCTTGTGGTAACTCATTTTCCCAAAGAAATTAAAGCTTTTTATATGAGAAAAGAACCCGGAAACGAGGATTCTACTCTTTCCTTTGACATTCTTGCCCCTGAGGGTTATGGCGAGATTGTAGGAGGCGGAGAAAGAGAATTTGAAGAGAGTAAATTGAATAAGGAAATCAAGGAAAGAGGATTGCCGGAGGACGCTTTTAAGTGGTATCTTGATTTAAGAAAATATGGTTCTGTACCTCATGCCGGTTTTGGGCTTGGGGTAGAACGAACTATTGCCTGGATTTGTGGAATTAGTCATATAAGGCAAACTATACCTTTTCCAAGAACTCTGGGAAGGGCATACCCGTAATTTTAAGGAGGGTTTATGTTATTTTTATCTTTTTTGCTTTTTTCATCTGTGCACGTAGATGGCGAAAATTATATAAAAATATATAGAAGTTCACATGAGATGGACCTGTTTTTTATTGAGAAAGGGTTTTTTAATCCTGCCGGCGGAGTTGGGATTATAGGAGCAGAATTGAACCCTGCTTCTCTTGGTAAGATACCCGATGTTCAGTTTTTGACAGCTGTTTCCCTGGCGGGGGTAAGTAGCGTGGATATAGATACTTTTTCTTTTGAAGTTGAAGAGGATAACGGTACTGTAACTGATAGTATTTTTCTTGATCCGGGAAGCAGAGTATATGGACAATATAGCGCTTCAGGCGGAATGAGTTATATAGGTTTTGCGAAAAGATTTGGAATGTTCGGTTTAGGTGTTTCTTACGGATCCGGTTATAAGGTAGGTGTTGAAGCAAGTTTAAGTGGTAGTGTTTACGGTGATATCGATGCGGATGAGGCTTTTGAGTTTACCAGTGATGATTTTTCCGAAATTTCCGGAGATGATACTATTAGAGTAAACCCATTATTTAAAGGAGCGGTAACTTTGGATAATCCGGTTCCTTTAAAAATAGAATATTCGGATTACCCGATTTTTCTCGGAGGAGGAATCGGTATCGGACCTCTCTCATTTGGAACAGGTCTTAAATTTCAGAACTGCAAAATTCTCGGAGAGGGAAGTTTTTCGGCACATATCGATAGTCTGGTTATGGAAGTAAACGATACTACCGTTATAGATGGTGATGGAGATGAATGGATAATCGAGAATTTTTCGGCTGCTTTAGATTTTGATGAGGATCTTGTGAATGCGGATATTTCTTCTTCCGGTTTGTCAACGATGCATCCGATTTTTTCGCTCGGCATGCTTTTGGATGAAGGATTTCTAAAACTTTCATTTGGTTTTGATTTTGGCGCGACATACGATCTGGCGGGTAGTTACAGTTGGGATTTTTCTTCTGTTTCCGAATTGCCTGACAGTTTTGTTAGTGTCGACTCAAGCAATCTTACTATTATTCAGGATTCACTTATTGAAGGGAGAGCCATTATTGTAATAGACAGTATGATTCGCGACGGAGAATCGGAATTTGATGATGAGGGCTTGTCTATCGCGGGATCCAGTTTTAATTTTGGTTTTATACTCGAACCCATGAACCTGGGCATTAGCGGTAAACTTTTTTTCCCCGCGGATTATTCTTTGAGTAAGGTGGGGTTATATACATATACTCCTTTACCCGCTCCTGTTGTCGATGCCCGATTAGGCCTTGCCGCGGATGTTCTTATTCTTAGCGGTTATGAGGTGGACGGAACCATCTTTATTCCATCTGCTACATTGGGATTGTCTTTGAGTTACGAAAGAGATTATTTGAAATTTTATTTACCGATTAAATACGATATATCCCATATCGCTTCGTCGATTATTAGTGGCTTGTTAGATGAAGATGGAGAAGATGAAGAAGTATTTTTTAACATTCATAGTGATTCTGGTATATGGGATAATCTGGCGTTTGGTTTAGGTTTTAGTGTTAAAATGTGAAAATCTTTAAAAAGGAGGCTTTTTAAATGGCAGTTCGAGTTGGTGTAAACGGTTTTGGTAGAATAGGAAGATGTGTTTTAAGAGAAGTTATTAAAAGAGACGATATAGAGATAGTTGGTATAAATGATATCGCTGATCTCAATAATCTTGCATATCTTTTTAAGTATGATTCTGTTCACAGAAGATTTGAAGGTGATGTTAAAGTAGAGGGCAACGCTCTTGTTATCGACGGGAAAAAGGTTCCTTTTACGCAAATAAGAGAACCGGAAGAACTTCCATGGAAGGATTTAGGAGCGGATGTCGTTTTTGAAGCTACCGGGATTTTCACAACAAGAGAGTTGGCATCTAAGCACTTAAAAGCGGGAGCCAAAAAAGTAATAGTCTCCGCGCCTTTTAAGGGAGATGACGGAGATTTTACGATTGTTTACGGTGTCAATCATGACCAGTATGATTCATCGAAACATGATATAGTATCGAATGCGTCGTGTACAACAAATTGTTTCTCTCCGGTAGTGAAAGTTATTAATGAAACATTTGGTATAGAGCAGGGTCTTATGACTACAGCTCATTCGTATACTTCTTCTCAAAAAGTTCTCGACCTTCCCTCTAAGGATTGGAGAAGGGGAAGAGCGGCAGCGCTTTCTATTATTCCGACAACGACAGGAGCCGCGATTGCTACCACGAAAGTCTTTCCTGAGTTAAAGGGAAAATTGGACGCGATCGCGTTGCGAGCACCCGTGCCCGATGGAGCTATTGTCGATTTTGTTTGTAAAGTTAATAAAGAAGCTACTGTTGATTCCGTGAACGCTGCTTTCAAAAAATACGCCGATGGTGAGCTTAAGGGCGTTCTTGAATATGCGAAGGATCCGATTGTGTCTATGGATATAATCGGGAATTCTCATTCTTCAATTTTTGATCCCATATTTACCAAGGTTATCGGCGGAACACTCATTAAAGTTCTTTCCTGGTATGATAACGAATGGGGCTTTTCTATGAGAATGATAGACGTTGCTATTATGATGGGAAAATCTCTATGAAGAGAGTTCCTTTCATCAAAGATCTGAATGTTAAGGATAGGAAGGTTCTTTGCCGTTTCGATTTTAATGTTCCTCTTTCAAATGGAAAGATCGAGGATGATAATAGGATTAAGGCAAGTCTTCCCACTATCCGTTATTTGATGGAGAATGGCGCGGCAGTTATCATGATGTCGCATCTGGGCAGGCCAGACGGAAAAGTTGTCGATAAATTTTCGCTGCGTCCTGTTGCTGAGCGACTATCAGAAATTTTGGAAAGAGAAGTCGAGTTTACGGGTAAGACTGTGGGGGCGGAAGTCGAAGAGAAAGTAAAGGCTATGAACCCCGGGGATCTATTCCTTTTAGAAAACACCAGATTTTATCCCGGAGAAGAAGAAAATAGCGCGGAATTGTCTCGACTTCTTTCGAATCTTGGCGATGTATATATAAATGACGCGTTTGCTACCGCGCATAGAGCTCACGCTTCAACCTACGGTGTCGCGGAATTAATTGAAGAGAAAGGGGTAGGGTTTTTAATGATGAAAGAAATCGAGCAGCTCTCAAAGCTTTTGGATAATCCTGAACACCCCTTTACGGTTGTCCTCGGTGGATTAAAGCTGAAGACCAAGATACCTGTAATAAAAGGTCTTGCTCCAATCGCGGATGATATCTTGATTGGTGGAGCTATGTCTTTTAGCTTTATTAAGGTAAAAGGCGGAGATGTTGGTGATTCTATTATTGAAGAAAGTTTGTTTGATAAAATCAAAGAGGCTATTTCTGAGATCGAGCGGGCGGGAAAAAATCTTCATATACCGGGTGATGTTGTAGTTATTGAACATAAGGATAAAATCGAGAGCTCTGATAAGTGGGATGTTGTTCCTGCTTCCCGTATACCCGAAGGGAAAATGGGCGTCGATATTGGTCCTGAAACCCTTGCAAAGTACAAAGAGATAATTAGAAACTCGAAGACCCTGTTTTGGAATGGTCCTCTGGGAGTTTTTGAGGTTCCTCCGTTTGATAAGGCAACGTGGGAAATCGCACGAGAGATTGGTAATTTAACTAACAAAGGAGCATTTACTGTGGTTGGAGGCGGAGATACCGACAAGGTTTTTGAGGATTCGGATATTTCTGTAAGCCATCTTTCTACAGGTGGCGGCGCATCGCTCGAGTTTGTTTCAGGCAAAGAATTGCCTGCTTTTAAGGTAATGCAAAGGTAATGTAGAGGAGGTTTTGATGAGAAAATTGCTTATCGGTGGTAACTGGAAAATGACTAAAGGTTTAAAAGAGACATCTGAATTCGTGAGTCGAATTAAAGATAAGAAAATTTCAACAGAAGGAGTGGATGTTTTTATTTCTCCACCCTTTACTTCTATCGCGGAAGCGATTGTAGGTTTTAAGGGGACAGGTATTTCTGTTGGCGCTCAAAATCTTTTCTGGGAGGATGAAGGCGCTTATACCGGTGAGATTTCAGCGGTTTTTCTAAAAGAGCTCGGAGTGGAGTGGGTTATAATAGGTCATTCTGAGAGAAGAACCTATTTTGGGGAAACTAATGCCGGAGTAAAGAAAAAAGTTGAAAAAGCCTTGCAAAAGCAGTTAAAAGTGGTTATATGTGTTGGTGAAACCGAAGAAGAACGAGAAGATGGTAGGGCAAAGGAAATTGTAGAGAAACAAATAGAAGAAGGACTTTTAGGAATCGAATACGACGCGGATACTCTTGCTGTCGCGTATGAGCCTGTATGGGCCATAGGGACAGGGAAAACTCCTCATCCGGAAGACGCGGAAGAGATGCATTCGATTATCAGGCAGAAATTGGGTGATAAGGGTGAAGAAATAAGAATAATGTATGGCGGTTCTGTTAAAGTCCATAATATTAAAGATTTTATCACTCAGGAAGATATCGATGGAGCACTTATCGGAGGAGCTGCGTTAGACGCCGATGGTTTTGTAGAGATGATAAATATAGCAAAGGAGATTCGATGTTGTTAGGGTTTTTAGTCGCATTGCATGTGTTTTTTTCGGTTCTTTTGGTTCTTGTTATACTTATGCAGCAGTCTCAGGGTGCTGGAATGAGTTCTGTTTTTGGAGGAGGGACAGGTGGAGGTTCGTTTTTTGGCGGAAGAGGTGCTTCTATGCTTTTGCGTAAAGTAACTGTTGTGCTGGCAATTCTCTTTTTCCTGACCTCGACCACAATTGCTATTAGAGTACCGAGAGAGACGACGGTTGACAGAAAAGGTATAGAAGAAAAATTAAGGGAAAATTTACCGGAAAGAACCGGTGTACCCTTTGAACAGGGAATAAGAGAAGAAGTTGCTCCGGAGGGTATAGTTCCGGAAGGAAATGTACTTCCGGAGGAAAGCGCTATTCCCGAGGAAAGTAACTGATACAACTTGAAGGAGGATTCTAATGTTTGTAGTTTTTGAGGCAAAAGGATTCCAGTATTGTGGGAGTCCTGGAGACAAATTGAAAATTCCCCATTTGGATACAAAAGTTGGGGAGAAGGTTTCTTTTGAGAGAGTTTTGCTTGTTAGAAACGGAGATATAAAGATAGGTAAACCTTATATTGAAGGCGCTTCTATCAAAGTAGAGGTTCTTGAACATAGTCGTTATAAGAAGATATTAGTTTTTAAATTTAAAAAAAGAACCCGATATAAAAGAACAAGAGGACATCGTCAAACCTATACCGAGATAGAAATTAAGGATCTTGTTTTCGGTGTTAAGGCAAAACCCAAAGTGAAAGAGGAAAAAGAGAAAGTAAAGGCAGAAAAGAAAACAACAGCTAAGAGCGGGACTAAGAAAATCGACAAAAAAGCAACAAAGAAAACGGCTAAAGGAAAAGCTAAGAAAACCACCGTAAAAGCAAAGGAAACGAAAACCACTAAGGTGAAAGCTAAAAAGGCTACGAAGAAAACGACTAAAGGGAAAGCAAAGACAACTGCTGAAAAGAAAAAAACAGGAACGACTAAAAAAATCGAGAAGAAAAAGATAACTACCAAGAAAAAAACAACAGGTAAAACAAAAAAGGTAACCAAGAAAGAGAAAAAATAGATTGAGAACTATTTATATTATAGCTGCTCAATGTAAATTATTGTTAAAAAAGGAGGAATAGAATGGCACATAAAAAAGGAGCTGGTTCAACGCGGAATGGCAGAGATTCGAATCCAAGTTTTCTTGGGGTCAAGAGATATGGAGGAGAAGAAGTGCAGGCGGGATCTATACTGATTCGTCAGAGAGGAACCAAATATCACCCTGGATGGAACGTTGGCAAGGGCGGAGATGACACGCTTTTTGCTTTGAAATCCGGACAGGTAGCATTTGGAAGAAGGCACGGAAAAAAAATAATTAACATAATCTCCGAATGAATACGGGTAATATGAACCACAAAGGTCACAAAGAACACAAAGAAAGAAAGTGAAATTCTGTGTTTTTTGTGGTCTTTATTTTTTAAATAGTATTTTGTACGATTACGAGTTTATTCTTTAAGGTGTTTAACATGTTAATTGGTTCGCTTTTATTTTTTCAGATTTTTTGTAGTTTTGATTTGATCTCTCCTGAATTTATAGAAAAAGGAATGCGAGGTATAGCATTAAGTACTTTCGAAGAAAATAAAATCGATACTATTGAAGTTGAGATATTGGGGAAACTACCGAATTTTCAGGTAGATCGAGAAATAATAATTGCCAGGTTAAAAGGTGGAGTTATAGATAAAGCGGGTGTTGTCGCCGGAATGAGTGGAAGTCCTGTTTATATTAATGGGAAACTCCTCGGCGCGATTGCTTATGGATGGTCTTTCGCGAAAGAACCTATTTGCGGTATCACTCCTTTTGTCGATATGAAAAATATGGAGGCAAAAAAAACGGTTGGTTCTTCGAGCCTTACTCCCATAAAATCGATTCTTACGGTTGCCGGTTTTCCCACTTCTGCTGTCTCTTGTTTAGGTTCATTGCCTTTTGATTTTACCGTTTCGGAAACTGTTTTGGGAGGAGAAACCGAGGATATTACCGAATTGGTACCGGGAGGAGTTTGTGGTATAACTCTTATTTCGGGAGACGGAAATGTTTCCGTTATGGGAACAATAACCGAGGTGGTGGGTGATACCGTTTTTGCTTTTGGTCACTCCGCTTACGCAATTGGTTCTTCTACGTTACCTCTTTGTGGAGGGAAAGCTGTGACTTATCTTCCTTCCTTTTATACTTCTATGAAATTCGCTGTTCCCGGAAATATAATTGGTAAAGTTGTCTTTGACGGAAGCGCGGGCATTAAGGCTTTGATCGGTAGTCAACCTCCTATGATCGATTGTAAAATAAAAATAGGAGACCTTCAAAAAAGGTATAAAGTTACGTCTGAGGAGAGTATTTTTCCGGTAATTCCACCTTTTTTGATACTTTCTAATTGGGTGGAAAAAATGGGACAGTACGAGGTGTCTACAGTTAAAGGGAAACTCAATATTTGGACGAATGAAGGAGAAATTTCGGTTCCTCTGGCTATAAGTGGAGAAGAAATCCAGAGAAACCTGCACGGCTGGGTGCAAGAACCCTTAGTGGGTATACAAAAAAACAAATTTAAAGGAATTAATATAGATTCGTTATCTATAAATTTAACAAGCCAACCGGAAATAAAAAAGTTTTATATTGAAAAATTAATTTTGGAAAAGAATAAATTTGATGCAGGAGAAGAAATTAGTGTCGACGTAGTATTGAAAAGATATAGAAAAAAAGATACAACCGTTGTTTTTAGTTTTAACGCTCCCGAAACCCCGTGTGAATTAACCCTAAGAGTTTCGGGTAGGGATGAGTATGTTAGTTATGAGTTGGACAGGACTCCCCTTAATTTCCAGTTTGATTATTTTAGAGAGTGGAAAGATTTTTTGAATGCTTTGCCGGATCCCGATCAGCTTATTTTATCGGTTTACAAAAAAGGTTCTTCTTTAAATACAGAGGCGGGAGAAATAAAAAATCCTCCCCCCAGTCTAAAAATGGTTATGGAGAAAGGAGAAAGAAAGATTTATAATGATTTGTATCCTCTGTTTGAAACTGAGATGAAATTCGATGGGCCTCTTCAAGGAGAGAGCTCAGAGGTATTGGAAGTAAGGAGGTAAAATGCTGTGGTTTTTGGTTTCGTTCGCGTATCTATGGGTTTATGAAGGGGATTCTCTTTACAAAGGTTTTCCTAAAGGTTCTGTGATCACTGAGGATTCGATTATGTTAGGTAATAAAATCGAAGAATTCGCATGGGAAAGCAGTGGATTTGTTTCCGGAATAGTCAAAATAGATGATAATATATATTTTAGTATATCCGACGCCGGTATAATTGCCAGGATGGATAAAAACGGAAAAATAGATACCGTCCTTAGTCGTGAGGGGAGTTTGATCTCTTTAGGCAGAAAAGGAAATACTCTTGCTGCGGGTTTATCCCCTTCAGGAAAAATATTTTTTATAAAGGATTTAGAGATTTTGGATTCTCTATCTGCTCCTTCGGACAACATTTATTGTATGTTTGAATTTGACGGAAATTTTTTAATCGGTACAGGCCCTGAAGGCAAAGTTTATAATCTTGTTAATGATAAAGAATTCAAGGAATATTACAAAACACAATCCTCTTCTGTAACAAAGTGGGTTATAAAAGATAAAGAATTGTTTTTGGGTACAAGTAATCCGGGTCTTGTATATAGAATAGATAAGAATGATGACGGGAAAATTTATTACGACCCCGGGTTCGAAGAGATAAACGGTCTCGGGTACGTTGGAGATACTTTATGCGTTTCAGGATTTTTTTTCAAGGAGGGAGAGTCTGTTGGGGGAATTAAATTTTATTTAAAGAACAGAGAATATGAAGTGTATCAGGGTACCATTATATTGTCCGGAGAATCAGCAAATGGTAAATTTTATGCCGGGGAAGCGGAAGATGGGCAGATAGGAGAATTCCACCAAAAGAGTTTTAGCATAGTCGCGGATCTCGATGAATCTAAGATTACTACTTTGCGCAATATTAGTGGAGATATATGGATGGGTAGTGGTTACCCGGCGAAGATTTATAAATTTACAAAGAAAAAACTAAAAGAAGGAGAATATATTTCATCTGTGTTCAAGGGAGGAGTTTCGGTTATTTGGGGTAATCTCGAATACGAAGGTAAGGGAGATATCGAAATTTCAATAAGGGGAGGGAAGAAAAAGGAAGTAGATTCTTCCTGGAGTGAGTGGAAGAAAATCGATCGTAAAATTACGATAAATGAACCTTTTATCCAATGGAAAGCATTATTAAAGGAAGATAAAGCTTATTTGAAAGGAGTTCGTGTATCCTACGGTAAGGAGAATTCTGCTCCGGATATCAAAAAAATAGGGGTATTGCCTCCCAGGATTGGGACCGGTACAATGGATGAGAATGCGGCTGTTATGAGACCAATATCTTCGGAGGAGAAAGGGCGGTTAAGTAAGATGGGATTTTATATTCCGGAGGACGCGTATATGATCCCTGAAGGGATTAGATGTATTTACTGGGAAGCGGCTGATCCGGATAATGATAGGTTGTTGTTCGATGTGTTTGTTTCACGGGATTCTAAAAGTTGGGATATGATGAGGGATAATTTAATGAATAATAGTTATTTTCTTAATGCTTCCTCTTATCCTGACGGGACTTACTACGTTAAAATAGTCGCGAGGGATGATCTGGATCGTCCTGATCCGTTTAAATCTGAAGAAATCATTTCATTTTTAGTCGATCAAACTCCACCGGTTGTTGAAGGAATAAAAAAGAAAGTAATTGGGGATAGTGTGTTTGTATCGGGTGCCGTAACGGATGAGCTTTCTTCTATTATTAGTGTTTTGTATAGTACAGCTGAGACACAAAATCTGCAGTGGAAAAGAGCGCGGGCAGTCGATGGATTGTTCGATGAAAAGAAGGAAAATTTTGTTTTTAAGGTTAATAAAAAAGAAAAATTCGGTGCTATAAGAGTTACCGACAGGCATAGTAATACTAAAATCATAAGAATAGAATTTTAAAGACCGAATATCAAAATGGGTTTAAAAAAAGAATTGAACCACAAAGCGCACAAAGAACACAAAGATTTTCTTTTTGTTTTTTTACTAAATCCTGAATCCAAAATCCTAAATCCCAATTTGTCATTTTACTGTTTAATTTTTAATATTTAATTTTACATCTATGGGGAAATTTCTTTTTAAATACAGATCCTTTTTACCCGTTCCGTATTTTTTGTTTTTGCTAGCAGTCATAGAGTTTAATCGGCTAAATTTCTTTCTGGGTTTTGGTGTCGTTTTTTCAGGTCTTTTGATCCGTTATTTTTCGCAGGGTTTTGCGGCAGATTGGATGAGGGGAAGTGAGGTGGAAGCCGATTATATGCTTGATGAAGGCGTCTATAGTATTATGCGGCATCCTTTGTATTTGGGTAATTTTTGTATAGGTTTTGGTTTTTCTTTAGCTTCCGATTTTTTCTTGATTTATCTTTTACCTTTTTATTCCCTAATTTTCTCAATATACTATTATTTGATTATTAAAGAGGAAGAGAGTTTCCTCGAGAATAAATTTGGTGACGCGTTTGTTAGATACCGTAAGAATACACCTGCTTTTTTACCAAATATTAAGGGATGGAAAAAAGGTCGATTTTTAGGCAAATATGCGCTGAGGATGGAAATTAGCACTTACCTTACAGTTGGTCTCATTTTTCTTTTGTTTTTAGCTAAAGTTTTTCTTTTTGGATAGTATTAACCACAGTTTTGGTGTGGGGGGAAATGTTTATTTTTACTAATTTCCCAATCAACTAAACTCACTAATTTATTGTTTAGGGGTGCCTTGACAAGCATTGAAAATGTATTACATATAACGTGAAAATTTGGTCTTAATTCATTAATTTTAAAGGAGGAATTGTTATGGAAAACGTTTTCTGGTTTGTACCCGGTATCTCGGTTATCGCACTGCTTTTTGCCTGGGTTTTTTACTCGCAGATGATGAAAAAAGAAGAAGGAACTCCGAGAATGATAGAAATCGCTAATGCCATAAGGGAAGGGGCAATTAGTTATTTGAAAGTTCAGGACAGCGTTGTGGCTATTTTCCTTGTTATAATGGCTATTCTTTTTTCTATTCTTGCTTTTGGGCTTGGAGTTCAGTCTAAGTGGATCCCGCTTGTTTTCTTACTTGGAGGATTTCTTTCCGGGCTTTCTGGTTTCTTGGGGATGAAAACCGCGACTAAAGCTGCGGTCAGAGTTACAAACGCAGCCAGGGATTCCCTCGGATCCGCCCTCAGTATTGCTTTTAGGAGCGGTTCCGTTATGGGGCTTTCAGTTGTTGGTTCGTCTCTTCTCGGTATATCGGTGTTGTTCGCGATATTTTATTATGGTTTAAAGTTACCTCTTGCCGAGGTTACAAGTATTCTACTCGGATTCGGTATCGGCGCGAGTTTTGTCGCTCTTTTTGCCAGAGTAGGGGGTGGAATTTATACCAAGGCCGCCGATGTGGGAGCCGATCTTGTAGGTAAGGTCGAGGCTGGAATTCCTGAGGATGATCCAAGAAATCCCGCGACTATCGCGGATAATGTCGGAGATAATGTTGGCGATGTGGCAGGTATGGGAGCGGATTTATATGAATCTTATTCGGACGCGATTGTGGCTACGATGGCGCTCGGAGTTGCTGCCGGTCTTGGAATGAAAGGGGTTCTTGAACCTCTTCTTATTGCCGGTGTTGGTATGTTGTTTTCTATATTGGGTGTTTTTCTGGTAAGAGCGGGTAAAGAAGCTACTCAACATAGTCTTATTAAATCTCTTTCAAGAGGGATTAATTTTGCTATGATCGCTACCGGAATCGCTGCTATATTCGTGGTGAAATTCATTACACCGGATAAAATGGGAATGATTGGTTCTATTGTGGTAGGTCTTGTAGCCGGTACTATTATCGGGAAGGCTACTGAATTTTATACTTCTTCCGCTTTTTCTCCTGTACGCAAACTTTCTGCTTCGGCAAAATCGGGCCCCGCGACTTTAATTATCGACGGTTTCGCTCTGGGTCTTAATTCTACTATTATTCCTGTGGTAACTGTAAGTGTTTCGATACTTCTTGCTTTTTTCTTTGCGGGTGGTTTTGATAGTTTTGTAATGGGTCTATACGGAGTGGGTTTAGCCGCTGTAGGTATGCTATCGACTCTCGGTATAACTCTTGCTTCGGATGCGTACGGACCAATTGCCGATAACGCCGGAGGAATAGCGGAGATGAGTGAGTTAGGCAAAGAAGTTAGGGTAAAAACAGATCAGCTCGACGCGCTCGGTAACACAACTGCCGCGACAGGTAAAGGTTTTGCGATAGGTTCAGCTGCTTTTACTGCGTTGGCTTTAATTGCCGCGTATTTAACCGAAATAAAAATGGCTTTGACCCGTCTTGGAATAGAAGCTATAACTCTTGGGGAGAGGGTTATAAATGTTGGCAGTGTTAGTTTTCTTGAGCTTGCGGATTATTACAATCTGAGTTTGCTTAACCCGATTGTTCTTGCAAGTCTTTTGATTGGTGCGGTTATTACTTTTCTTTTCTGCGGTATGACTATGAGTTCTGTGGGGGTTACAGCTCAGGCGGTTATAGGAGAAGTGAGAGAGCAATTTAAAGACCCGGATATACTTGCAGGGAAGAAAAAACCCGATTATGCACGGACGGTGGCTATTGTTACCAAAGCCGCGCAGAAGCAGATGATAATTCCTTCTTTGGTAGCAATAATTTCTCCGATAATTATTGGTTGGGTTTTTGGAGTTGCAGGTGTTGTTGGTTTTCTTGTGGGAGCCCTCGCTGCCGGTTTTTCTCTGGCTGTTTTTATGGCTAATGCTGGTGGTGCTTTTGATAACGCGAAGAAATATATCGAAGAAGGAGCTCACGGAGGAAAAGGTTCCGATGCGCATAAGGCTGCAGTTACAGGAGATACTCTCGGCGATCCGATGAAAGATACTTCAGGACCTTCACTTAATATTTTGATAAAACTGATGAGTATTCTTTCCGTGATTACCGCCGGTTTTGTTGTGGCATTTAGTCTTTTTAAATAATTAGAGAGAATGAATAAATAAGTAGATGAGAGGATGGGTACATTGATGCCTGTCTTCTTGTCTACTTTTTCTAAGGATTAGGATTATTATTTATTAATATGAAATGGAAAGAAGAATTAAAAGAATTCATAGATAATAAAACCGTAATAATGGGTATAGGTTCGACATTAAAAACCGATGATGGTGTTGGTGTTTTTATTGCTGAAAAGCTTAAAGATATCGGTATCGAAAATGTTATTGTTGCGGGTGCGACACCGGAACATTGGTTGGGATTTCTGACTAAGAAAAAGTTCGAAAAGCTTTTGATTGTGGATAGTGTTCTCTTCGGGGGAGAAATAGGGGAAATTAGACTTTTTGATTTACAGGAAATAAACGAGCGATTCGGTCTTACTCATTCTTCTTCTCTTCATCTTTTTTATGATTTTATCTCTAAAGAAGGCGAGGTGAAAGAACTTAAAATTCTGGCTATTATGCCGGAGAGTTTAGAAGTGGGGGAGAGTTTATCCCCTGTTGTCGAGAGAAGTGCCGGTGAGATTATCAGCTTCTTTAAGGATCGTAAGTAAAATAGGCATTTTACTTATATTGTAAGTGGCTACACCGATTTTTGAACCCTCGGGGGCAAAAAAACATGATTTGATGCCGGCTGAGTTGGCTGCTTCTATATCGAGGATTCTATCTCCGACACCGAGAGTTTCCTCTTTTTTAAGTTTATATTTGTCTATAATATAATTAAAGCTTGCGGGATCGGGTTTTAGTGGAAAGTTTGCATCGGAACTTATAATTTCTATAAAATATTTTTTAAAGTCATTTCTGGTGAGAAATTCGTTCAGGCTCTCAAAGCTCCGATGAGTGATAAGAAAATTTCCCCCTCGTTTTGATGTGTATTTAAGAACTTTTTCTACTCCTTTGAATGGTTTACCTTCGAAAATCAATTCTCCGAAATATCTTTCTTTGTATTTTTCATAGAATTCTTCTCTGTCTATATTAAATTCATCGGCGAGACTTTCTATGCAAAAAGTGATCGAGGTTTTCGCAAGAGAGAAAGTTTTATCGTAGTTATATTCAACCCCATAGTCTTTTTTTAACGTGTTGATAAAAGCTTTTGTTATTTCCGGGTAAGTATCGAGAATCGTCCCGTCGAAATCCCAGATTAAATTCCTAAACCCCATCCCACACCACCATTTTTCTCACACGGAGCCCACGGAGACACAGAGTTTTTTGTTGTTTACAAAATCCCAATCCCCAAATCCTAAATCCTGAGTTAGGACGCAGATAAACGCAGATTTTATGGATTTGAATTTTCGTAAAGAGAGAAATTTCAATAAAATATTTAACTGCTAAATTAGTTATTAGCATTTTGTATCTCGTTTAATTCTTTCAGCAACGATTCCAGTTCTTTGTTCACTTCATTAATTAGGTTTTTCAGCATTTTTTCCGAGAAGTCGAATTTAATACCTATTGCTTCGTAGAGTTCAGGTAGTGGTTTTGAGCCGCCGAGAGATAGCCCTTTCATATATTGATGTATTGTTTTCTGGGGCTCTTTTTTGTAATTTAACCATAACTGTAGTGCCCCAAGCTGGGCTATGGCGTATTCGATATAATAAAAAGGTACTTGGAATAGATGTAACTGTCTAACCCATGCGTATGAATAGCTGAAGTTGCTTCCTTTATAATCAAGGTACGGTTGAAAAGAATCAATTAATTCTTTCCATTTATCAATCAAAGATTTTCTATCTAAGTTCTCTTCAGTGTAAATCCACTGCTGGAATAGATCTACTATCGATATCCAGGGAAAAAGCAATAATATCGATTCTAATTGTCGGATTTTAGCCCGCAGAAGGTCTTCTTTTTTCTCATAAAATATGTCCCAGTTATCTATTGTAATGAGTTCCATTGCCATGGAAGCGACTTCGCAGATTTCAGAAGGGGGATTATGATATTCAATTAAAGGTTGTTTCGTACAGGCAAAATGATGGAAGGCATGCCCGGATTCGTGAAGCAGGATTTCTACATCTCTATGAATTCCCGTTGAGTTCATAAAAATGAAGGGAAGGTTTGTTTCGGGTAGGTCTGCCATATATCCCCCAGGTGCTTTACCTTCTCGGCTTTCCAAATCCAGCGTTCCTTTTTCATTCATTAAACTTATCTTTTTACCCAGTTCGGGATGGGTTTTTTTGAAGATAGCTATGGTTTTATTTGTAAATTCCTCAGAAGTAGAAAAAGGCTGTAAAGGTTTATTGCCGTAAATATCGACATATGTATCCCAGGGTTTTACGCTGTTAATACCTAATGCTTTTTTTCTTCTTTCCATGATTTTATTCACAATAGGTATAATGTTTCTTTTAATGTCTTCATGAAATGAAAAGCAATCGCCAGATGTATAATAAAAGCGTTCGAGTTCTTTAAATTTGTAGTCTCTGTAATTTTCAAAATCAGCATTTTTTGCTATCTTATTACGGATTTTTATTTGTTTTTCGAAGATACCGTAAATGTCATCGATTTCTTTTTCTACTCTATTCCATAATACTTTATAAACATCTTTCCTGAGATTTTTATCCTGTTCTTCCAAGAATTTATACATTTGCCTGAAGGTATATTTTTTACCTCTAAAAGTGAACATCATGTTTCCCATTAACTTTGAGTAGTCATTTATGAGTTTTTCTTCCTGTTTTTCCAATTCAACATTTTCTTTTCTAAATAATTTGAAGTGATTTTTTAGATGCCGAACATAAATGTTATACTTAGAAGAAGTAAGAGAGTACTTTTTATGATTTTCCAGAATTTTTTTATGAATTTCGAAGGTATATTCCTTGGATTGGGGTTCTATTTTTGTTATAAAATGAATATACTCTTCCTGCATTTTTTTATTATTGGTATGGGAGGTCATATTAATGAAAGCCCTGGTGCGTTTCTCGAAAAGTACTATTTTTATTTCGTTTAAGTCGGCGATCAATTTTTCTAGACTCTTGCAAGAATCCACTTTTCTTTCCAGAAGAGATTTGTATAGTCCCTCTAAATCATCAAGAGATTCCCAGGATATTCTCTCAGGAACAAATTCCTTTTCCATTTTTTTATATTCGATTTCTTTTTCTTTCATTTTCCTTTTTGTAATTTATGGGTTTATCTATTTTGTCAATGGTTTTTGGAGCAAAAACCATTGACAAAAGTTAAATGGTTGATTTGTTGAATGGTTGAATGGTAGAAAAAATAAAAATTTTGTGTTAATCCGTGAAATCTTGTGGTTAAATTTAGGTTGAGTGGTGTGTATTTGTGGCAAATTGCACTTGAAAAGTATCGATAATAAGTTAAATTTAGCAAAAGGAGGAAAAATGTACAAAATAATTATAATATTTTTAATATCATTTATATTGTTAGCAGAAAATCCGATTGGTTCTCCGCCGAGTTTATTGAAAGTTGAGGATTTTGGCGCGATTAGTAATGACGAGGATCTCGATACCGAAGCTATAAACAAAGCAATCGATTCCTGTTCTATTTTAAAGAACGGTATAATCATATTTTCGAGCGGAACTTACCTTGCCGGGTCCATTCATTTGAAAAGCAATGTAACCTTGCAAATTGAGAAAGGAGCGAAAATACAAGCTGCGCCAAAAGGAATTGGCGCGTTCGATAAACCAGAGGTGAATTCGTGGGATAAGTATCAGGATTTCGGGCTAAGTCATTTTCACAACGCGCTTATCTGGGGGGATAGTATTGAAAATGTTACTATAAGAGGAGAAGGCATTATAAGCGGAACAGCATCCCTTTATAGTAATCCTGAAATAGGAGAGGGTGATAAAGCTATTTCATTTAGATTATGCAAGGATATTGAGATAAAGAATATAACTATCACCGATGGTGGATACCTGGCTATTCTGGCTACAGGATGTGAAGGCGTAAATATATACGATGTGAAAGTAGAAACAAAGATGGATGGTATGAGCCTTGTGGGGAGCAGTAATGTCGATGTTTTAAACTGTGAGTTGGAAACGGATAATGATGGTATTTCTTTGAAATCGGATTATTCCTTAGGGCGCAGGTTAAGTAGTGAAGATATTAATATAAGTAGTTGTATAATTTCTGCCGGTGGCACTGCCCTGCAGATTGGCCCGGAAACGGTTGAGGATTTCAGGAATATACAGATTTCCAATATAACAATAAAAAAAGCTGATAATGTCGGGATAAGTTTTACTTCGAATCATGGGGCGGTAATAGACGGCGTTAATGTTCAAAATGTTACTATGGAGAGTGTTGCTGTTCCTTTCTTTGTTAATTTATCTAAAATTAAAGGAGGTATTCCGGGTTCTCCTGTTGTCGGTGAAATAAAAAACATAAGAATAAGTAATGCTGTAGTTAAAGATGTTTACGGTTACGGAAGTGGATGGAAGTTTACCTCTACGGTTATGGGTAAATCTGGTAAGATGCTTGAAAATATTGTTTTTGAAAATATGAGAATAACTCACAAAGGAGGAAGTCTGAATTATCTTGCACTGGAGAAAGATCCCGCTGAAATCGAACTTCCGAAAATAGAAGATTACAGAGCGGAAATGTACGGACTCAGACCGTCTTATGGTCTCTATTGTCGGTATATAAAGGGATTGAAAATACGTAATGTTTCAGTCGATTTTGAAAAAGAGGATCCCCGACCGGCGGTTATTTTACGTGATATTGAAGGTATAGTAATGAACCGATTTTATGCTGAGAGGTCGACTATTAGAGATTATGATATAGTATTAGATAAAGTTAGTGATTTTATGATAACCGGAAGTCCTGGTGTAGTACAAATTGAAAAGAAAGATTTTGTTCCTTTGGATAGTTTTGATGTGGATGCTTTACCTAATCCTACAGCGGAGGAAGTAGCGGCTGAACTTGGAATTGCAAAACCTCCGATTTTGCTTTCAGATTTACCGGCTGAGGTAATTGAAAGAATAAAAAAAGAACTTGGAATCCCCCCGGTGATGATGCACGTTTTAGTGGATAAGAAAATTTCAAAGGTAGAAAGAGCTGATGGAGCTATATACAATATAGAAGCCGAAAATAAAAAGGGTGATAAATATGAACTCGGGGTTAGGGATGACGGGAGTTTGGTGAGTAAGAAGAAGATTTAAAACAATATAATAAATTAAGTATATTATTTTGAAAAGCAAAATTATCTTAATTATTATCATTTCGTTTTCGTTTATATATGTAACCGGCTATGCCCAGCAGGGAGATAACTGGTATGTAGACAATCAGGCATCTGGGGCAAACAACGGTACATCCTGGAGGGATGCCTGGAGTGAGACGATTAAAACAACTATGGATACCAATAAAATGGTTACGGCAAGTTATATTTTGTCACAAGCCGAAGACGGTATATACTACGTTGATCAAAGTAATCCAAATGCGAGTGATAGCAATACAGGAACAGAGTCCAGCCCTTTTTTTACGATACAGCATGCAGCTGATATAGCAAGACCTAATGATATTGTTATAGTTAAAGCAGGAGATTATGAAGAATTTGTTTTAACTCAGCGAGATGGTGAGAGTGATTCGTACATAACGTTTAAAGCGGCGGACGGCGAAGATGTTTACATTGAAGGAATACTACTTGCGCATAATTATTACAAAATTCAAGGTTTTAAAATTAGAAGAGATGGAATGGATGGTTTAAGTGATGGTTATGGTGCTATAGAGTTACGGCCGGAAATTTCATTTATAGAAATTAGTAATAATTTAATAACTGCAAATGGCGGCAGTGGTGTGGCAGTATTTTGTCGAAGTACTGAATATTCCAGAAACCATATAATTATTAAGAATAATATATTTGGTCCTTCAGAAAATGCGTCGTCGCATTGCATTAGATTTCGTGGACGTGATAATCTGATTGAAAACAATATATTTAACTACTGGGGGGGTAATGATGCGATCGCTTATTTGTCAAGAAATTCTGTTATAAAAAATAATGTATTTAATAGTGTCTCACACAAAAGCGGTAGTGGAATTCATCCGGATTGTATTCAGGTTTATACTGAGGAAAATGTTAATTGTAACAATACGATTATTGAAGGCAATGTATTCAAAAATTGCTCAGGGCAGGTTATCTATGTTAGTGAGCGGGCAGAAGGCCAAACTGTTGAGAATTGGACAATCCGTAATAATTTGATTGTTAATTGTGGTGCAGTATCTACAAGTTGTCCGACGCCCAGGGTACATAATAACACTTATTATTTATCCAGTGTTAATGGAGGACATCCGATAAGTGTTTGGTTTGAGGGGACCGAGGTTAAAAATAACCTCATAATTGGATGCAGCATAGATCCTTCAAACTCAAGTTATGGGTTTTATAATATTAGAAATACACTTGTAGGTTTCATCAGAGATTATTATGATAATTTTGATTATAATTACGTGGCAGGCGCATATCCGAATTACGAATCAAAAAATACAAATCCCGAAAATTGGTCGCCGTTTTTGGAAGAACATGGAATTAATGGGGGTGACCCAATGTTTGTGAATGCTAATATAGGATGGATTTGGGGAGACGATAATGGTAGTGATTATAGTGGTAGTGCGAATAGTTTTGAAGTAAATGAAGTAGAGATTTCCAGATTTGTTGTTGGAGAGTTTATAGAATATTCGCCTTTTAATAGGGGTGTAGATGGAATAGCAAGACAAATAACAGATGTTGATACTGAAAATAACCTTATTGCATTTGTACCGGATATAGATGATTATGCAGCTCCTACCTCCGGAATTTCTAAAGCAAATTATCCGGATGGAGATATATGTAATTTTTATATTTTACTCTGGGGTGATAAAGATTGGTTGGCTGGTGATACTATTACACCTGACTTTTCTCTACAGGCGAATAGCCCTGCAATAAATGCAGGTGCAAGTCTACTTGAGAATACCAGTGATTTAAATGGTATTACCCGTCCCTATGGTGCAGGCTGGGATATAGGTGCATATGAATATACCGGTATTGATGCGGTAGATAAACTTCATCTGTACCAGAATCATCCCAATCCTTTCATAGTAGAAACTATCTTTAAATATGACCTTTCTGAAAACTTATATATAGAGATTTCATTATTTGATATTGCCGGAAGAAAAGTAAGAACATTGTTTTCAGGCGTACAAAGTGAAGGTCCACACGAAGAAATAGTAAATGGTACCAGTTTGTCATCCGGAGTATATTTTTTTAGGATACAGGGAAATAATTTTAAAGGTACTAAAAAGTGTTTGTTAATAAAATAATTATAAAAGGAGATGAATGTGAAATTAAGAATTATTTTAATTAGATTAATTTTCTTGTTATTTATATATGTAACCGGCTATGCCCAGCAGGGAGATAACTGGTATGTGGACAATCAAGCATCGGGGGCAAACAATGGTGCATCAGTAATAACTATGGATTCGGAAAAAACAATAATGGCTAATTATACTCTCAGACAAGAACAAAATATCCACTATATTCGAGCTGATGCAATAGGTAATAATGATGGTTCAGATTGGAATAATGCCTTTAACGCTTTACCGGATGTATTAGTGCGAGGTGCTACATACTATATAGCAGATGGGATATATGAAAGTTATACTTTTGGTGATGCGGAAGTTGGGACTCAATATATAACAATAAAAAAAGCAATTGAAAGTGATCATGGGACAAACGTTGGCTGGCAGGCAAGTTATGGTGATGGCCAGGCATTATTTGATAGATTAATATTTAGTACATCCTACTGGGTGTTTGATGGACAAAAAAGAGATGATGATTGGGAAAGTGGGTATGGTTTTAAGATTAAGCCTAATGAACCTTTGGAAGATAAAGGTATACGGCTTTCACACACAGAGCATATTATTTTTAGATACATTGAGATAGAACAATTTGGGCAAATATACGAAGAGATCAGGCATGATGTTTTATATGGAGTATCTGTTTCAACAATACTAGTACAATATTCATATATCCATGATTTCATGGGAAATGGTGTATTGCTGCATGGAGATAACAACATAGTCGAATACAGCAAGATTGCAAATAGTTTTGGGTATGGTGGTACCCACGCTCAAGGGGTTCAATTATTTTCCTCTAATGTAAAGAATATGACGATTCGAAATAATATTTTTCAGGATATAAAAGGTACTGCGGCTATTGCTTGCGCATGGGGTACTGATGGATTAAATGTATATGGAAACATTTTCTATAACACACCTGGTTCCGATGGTTTTACAAGCCCGGCAACAATAGTTGATATATCTCAACCAGATGAGATAGGCCTTACAAATGCGCATATTTATAATAATTTATTTTATCGCTACAATCATACGGCAAATGGTGGTCATGCTGGCGTAAGGATTGCTTATACAAGCGATCCTTCCACAAATCTTATATACAATAATCTGTTTGTAGATTGCGAAGAAGTTAATCTAGACGGCAACAATGCTATACATGATTATAACTATCTAATTAATTCTACTTGGCAATGGGATGTTGTTCCTGGAGTTAATGATTCGGTCCATACAGGATTTGATCCCATAGTTGATGCTGATAATGGTGATTTCACATTAGCTGCAGGAGCTCTAGCAATAAACGCTGGTCTGGATTTAACAACTCTTCCTGGATTTAATCCAGATTCAGTCGATCCTGACCAAAATATTCGTGGTGCTGACGGTTTTTGGGATATTGGCGCTTATGAATACACTGATTCGTCCGGAATAAGTAATCCTGATAGCTACGCGATGAAGTTATACCCAAACTATCCTAATCCGTTTAGTAAAGAAACCATCTTCGAGTATGAATTACCCGGCGCGTCTATGATTGAGATTTCATTGTATGATATTACCGGAAGAAAAGTAAGAACATTGTTTTCAGGCGTACAAAGTGAAGGTCCACACGAAGAAATAGTAAATGGTACCAGTTTGTCATCCGGAGTATATTTTTTTAGGATACAGGGAAATAATTTTAAAGGTACTAAAAAGTGTTTGTTAATAAAATAGTTGATTATAATAAATCTTAACTCGTGAAATTGAAATAGCAAGAAAGGAACAGACGGAATATGTCAATTTCTCTTTTAATCCCGTTATCGATTGTTTTAATTTATTTATTATATAAAATATATAAATTATTAAAAAAGAATAAAGATATTTATATTTCTTACATAAAGTCGAAAGATTCTTACTTGCAAGGGGTTTCAACCTCCTTTATCGTATGTTTTTTTATTTGTATAATTTTCGGTTTCACTTTTTTGAATAATTTATTAAAGGATTTAGGAAGTTCACCTATGGCTGTTGGTGAATTGGGAAAATATATTGGTATCCTTTTTATATATATTATGTTTACACCCTTCTTTTTATTGATTAGCAGCATATTTTGTATGATTGTATATAGGGCATTGAATTGTCAAAAATCACAAAAAAGTTGTTTTTCCATATTTATTATCTCCTTAGGTTGTATTTTTTTATTATTTTTACTATGTTTATGTTGATATATATAATTTTGTTTAATTATCATGAGAAAGCAAAGGAGATTAAAATGAAGATGAATGTGAAAATTATTTCATTAGTATTAATAGTCTTATTAGGTTTCTGTTTCAATGTTTATGCCCAGCAGCAGGGAAATAATTGGTATGTAGACAATCAGGCATCTGGGGCAAATAATGGTACATCCTGGGGAGATGCCTGGCAGGGATTCTCTGATATTGTTTGGGGTTCTTTAAATCCCGGGGACATAATATATATTAGTGGCGGTGAAACTGAGAAAACATATTATGAACAACTTCATGTGCAAACCAGCGGTTCGGAAAATAATCCAATAACCATAAAAGTAGGTCAGGATGATGGGCATAATGGTAATGTTATTATTACAAATGATAGTGATCCGGATGGCGGAATACGGATAATTTATCAAGATCATATAGCAATAGACGGGAATGTTAATGGCGGGAGAAAACTTACAGTTCAGAATTGTGCTGGAGTAGGAATACGGGTTTATGGCGCTCAAGGCATCAGATTGACATATCTTTATGTCTATCGTAATGGTGGGGAACATGATTGGGATAATAGCGGTATAACCTTTACAGCAACTGAATATGGGGTACCTAAACCAAATATAGAAATAAGTTATTGTCATATTCAGAATAATTGGCAGGATGCGATATCCGGTTTTGGCCCTATAGCAGATGATTTTGGCTATATTTCAATTCATGATAATGAAATAGCTAATGTTGTTGATGATGCATTTGAGTGTGGAGCAGGTGGCGTAGATTTTTATAATAATATTGTGCATGATAGAGCTTATGATGGAGGAGACGGGCATCCTGACGGGATAGCGTTTAACGGCGCGGAATATTATCGAGTATATAATAATAAATTTTATAATTTTAGATGCGGAACTGCGTTTATAAATTATGAACCTTTTTATAATACTAACCCTCCTTCCCCTCGTCCGGGAAACCATGTTTATATATACAATAATATTTTATACGAAGAGGAAATCGTTCCTATAGGGTTTATACCTTCTCATTATACATTTGTAACACCTAATCCTTATAGAGCAGGTAGGCCAGATGGGATATATGAGAATATTGATGATGCCAGAGCATTATTTAATCACCTGAAAAATGAAGAATATATTGGTATAGATAGTTATATTCTGGATAAGTTTCGAAACTTATCCAGCTATGCCGAGATGGAATTAGATTCGATTTATGAAAACCGAGAAGAAGAAATTTACAATATTATAACGAGTTATGAAGATTTTGGTTCAGTGCTTAGAGGAATATCATTTGGGGGAAGTGATGTAACAACTACTTTTTTATCCGATATAGTTATTGCAAATAATGTTGTTGTTAACTTGCCTGCAGGTGGGATTGGGATAGGTTGTAATAATCATAATGAGTACAATCTTAACAATGTAGTTATTGCGAACAATATTGTGCATAACTGTTATACGAATGGAGGTGGTACAGCAAGTGGCGTTGGTGGCATAGCAGATAATAGTTTGATTGGTTCTTTTGGCTCAGGCGCGGAGATAATTTATGACAACAATATTATTAGCGAGGGGAGCAGTGGTTGCAGTGCTATGGGTTATAACGGAAATTTTATAGACCATTATGATGATTTTGTGAATACTTACAATTTAAATATTCAAGGTGCGAATATTGATCCGTCTTTAGGTGTTGATTTTAAGCCTGACGATGGTGATGATCCCACAGTTAATACAGGTTTAGATTTAAGCGAGTATTTTAAAACTGATTTCGATGGTGTGACTCGCCCGTATGGGGCAGGCTGGGATATAGGTGCCTATGAATATACTGGTATTGATGCGGTAGATAAACTTCATCTGCATCAGAATTATCCTAATCCTTTCAAATCAGAAACCATCTTTGAATATGTCCTTTCCGAAGACTTATATATAGAAATTTCATTATTTGATATTGCCGGAAGAAGAGTAAAAACATTGTTTTCGGGGATACAAAGTGAAGGTTCACATGAGGAAGTGGTGCAGGGTGATAGTTTATCAACCGGAGTTTATTTTTTTAGTATACAGGGAGATGATTTTAAAGGTACTAAAAAGTGTGTATTAGTAAAATAATTATAAAAGGAGATGAATATGAAATGCAAGATTGTTTTGATTAGAATAATTTTCTTGTTACTTATATATGTAACTGCTTATTCCCAACAGCAGGAAAATATTTATATTGCTCAAGATATCCATGGAGATGGTACGGGAACTGATGCTGAAAATGCTCATGCACTAAGCTGGTTAAATAATTCGGATAATTGGACTACTGTTCAGGAATCTGATGGCCTGATAGGTCCAGGAGATATTGTGCATTTATGCGGCACGTTTAATATTAATCCTTTAGAAACAGCCATCACAGTTAACGGAAGTGGAACACCGGAAAATCCGATAACGATTCTATTTGAAGATAACGCAAGATTGACAAGTCCGTGTTTTGGTGGGACATTCACAATGGACGGAGGAGCAATTTACATAAATGAAAAAGAAAACATAGTTATTGATGGCGGAACTAATGGAATAGTCGAAAGCACTGATACCGGTTCTAAAGGATATTTCACTTATTATCGAACAAGCCAGGATGATAATAATATACCAGGTAATATAGCTATAAACATACTTCGCGGCAATGATATTCAAATAAAAAATCTTAATATCTTAAATATGTATCAATCTCAAGAAACATTTGAAGATAACGGTTATGAAGGACGATATGGCGATGTTGGATCAAGAACACACAGCGCCGGAGTTTTCGTATATGGCTCTAATAATATTTCATTTCATGATAATATAATTACCTATATTGGTGTGGGTATATCAGTGAACATGGCTGATAATACCGGAATAGACATATACAACAATGAATTTTCAAGAGTCGGCGTGAGTACTTTCTCTGGCGGATATACTAGTATCGCAGCGGATAATATCAAAGTTCACCACAACAGAATTTATGATACAAGCGATTGGGCCTATAACGACGGTATTAAATTTTTTGCGGTTCCTACCACAACAGACGAATATCGAGGTATAAGGATATATAATAATATTATCGGTCCTAACATATCTGTAGGAGCAGAACATCCGGCAACAGCTTGGATTCTTGCTGATCAGGGATTTATTATAGAACCGGAAATTTATAACAATTTACTTATTGCCGGTGAAAATGACGGGAGTCCCGATAGGGCTCTTCATTTTATTGAAGTAGGCGGTAATGGTCACGCTATAGAAGAAACATTAAACCAAAATGGAAAGATTTATAATAATACAATGGTTTCAAAAAGCAATTACAACACCGTAGGAATTATTATATGTAAATGGAGTGTGGGAAATGTAATATACAATAATATAATGTATGCTGAAAATCGACTTATTGATTTATTGCTAACGGACGAATATTCTTCCGTAAGCGATTGTGATTATAATTTAATATTCTCCAAGCAGGGGACTGTATCCGGAGAATGTAACGGGGAAAATAATATTAATGCTAATCCCCTTCTTAATTCAGAATATATGTTAACCGATTCAAGCCCGGCAATAGATTCAGGCAAGATGCTAGGAGAAGGTTATGCGGATTATGATTTGGCCGGTATATCTCGTCCTTATGGCACTGGCTGGGATATAGGCGCGTATGAATATACTGATTCATCCGGAATAAGTAATCCTGATAGCTACGCAATGAAATTGTATCAAAACTATCCCAATCCGTTCAAATCAGAAACCATCTTCGAGTATGAATTACCCGGCGCGTCTATGATCGATATTTCATTGTATGATATTACCGGAAGAAAAGTAAGGACATTTTATTCGGGGATGCAAAGTGAAGGACCGCATGCCGTTAGGGTAAACGGTGGGGATTTATCATCAGGAATCTATTTTCTAAAATTAAAAGACGAGCGTTTTACGGATATAAGAAAATGTCTGTTAGTAAAATAACTTTTGTGTTCTTTGTATTGATTAAGGGATTGAGGGTTCAAGTGCAATTTACTACAATTTCTACATGTTCTACATGTAAGAAATCAGGTCTTAGGTATTGGTTTTTAGATTTGGGGAAAAAACTACAATTCCAACATGTTCTACATGTGAATATTTGTGATGAAGGGTTGGGGTTTTAAACAACAGAAAATCTCTGTGTGCTCAGTGGGTTTTTCTTTTCTCTGTGTCCTCTGTGGTAAGAAACCGGGTGGTGGGGTGTTGACAACATATTAAACCCATATAACTTGTAAATGTAAAAATCATGAAATACTTAGTTTTTTTAGCGGATGGAATGGCGGATGAGCCTATTCCTGAATTAGGAAATAAAACTCCTCTCGAGGTGGCGAATACCCCGGGCTTGGAATCTCTCGCAAAAAAAGGAGCACAGGGAACTCTTCTTACCATACCCGAACCTTTTCCTACTTCGAGTGACGCTGCAAATCTTTCGGTTCTGGGGTATGACCTCGCGAAAAGCTATTGCGGAAGAGGTCCGATTGAAGCAGCAAGTAAAGGTATAGAATTAAAAGAGGATGAAATAGCTTTCAGGTGTAATCTTATAACTATCAGGGAAGATATATTGGAAGATTACGCCGCAGGACAGATAGATCAAAAAAGCGCAGAAGCTTTGATAAAATCGTTGAATAAAGAATTGGGAAATAATAAAATAATCTTTTATCCGGGTGTTAGTTACAGAAATCTTTTGATTCTAAAAGGAGAAGAATTTTCGGATAAAATAGGATATCATAAGCCGGATTCAAATCAGGGTAAAAAATGGAAAAATATTTTACCGTATGCGAAAGAAGATGAAGGTAAAGTAACTGCTGATATAATTAATAAATTAATAGAAAAAAGTATAGAAGTTTTGAAAAATGCTTCTCCTAATGTAAAACTTATGAATGATAATAAAAGGCCGGCGAATTGCATATGGCCGTGGAGCCCGGGAAGGAAGCCTCATTTTGAGTCATTTGAAAATAAATATAATAAAAAAGGCGTTGTGGTGTCCGCTGTCGATGTAATTCTTGGAATAGGTAAGTTAACCGGGATGCAAGCGATTAAGCCGGATGGTGCAACCGGATTCATTGATACTAATTACGAGAACAAGGTTGAGGCTGCGCTTGATGCTTTAAAACGCAACGATTTTGTTTATCTGCATCTTGAAGCGATCGATGAATGTTCGCATATGGGAGACCTCGATTTAAAAATAAAAGCAATCGAGCAATTCGACAAAAGACTGGTAAGTCTTATTTTAAGGAGAGTCGATGATGAGGTTACTATCGGAGTTCTTCCTGACCATCCTGTTCCCATAAAATTGCGTAAGCATACCAGAACCCCTGTTCCTATTCTTATTTCGGGTGCTAATGTACCGAAAGATGGGAATATTGAATATTCGGAAAAAACTGCCGCTGGCGGCGGTTTAGGTCATTTGGATAAGTATACTTTTTTGGAAACTTTGTTTAGGTATTGATTCTTCTAAGAAAAATCAATACAGTTGAATGGTTGAATTGTTGAATAGTTGAATAGGAAAAACAAAAAACATCTACCACAGAGAGCACAGAGAAAAAGAAAAAAACACAGAGTACACAGAGTTTTTTTGTTGTTTGAAACCCAGCCCAAACCCCCATTTATTCTCACACAGAGACACGAAGAACACAAAGCCACCCAACTCAAACCATTTTTTTGTTGTTTTAACTAAATCCCAAACTACAAATCCAGTATTCCAAATTCTTGGTATGTTAGAAAATTGCCAAAGTTTGAGATACGACCCCAGAAAGACAATAAGACCAACACATATATGAATTATCCGGTGAAATTGATGGACTGCTATGTCCCATATCCTTTAGCTGTTTTTCTAATAACAAGCATTAAGTTTTCATCATGCCAAGTGATCCTATCCAAATTTTTGAAATTACGAGCAATATTCTCCTGGAATTCCTTTAAGGATTCTTTAAATTCTTTTTTGTTATACAAAGAAAACGTGGAATAATGATGATTCTTGGCTTGTGTTATAAGCCATTCTAATGTAGTTGTTCGCTTATATTTGAAATATTCAAGAGATTCTAATTTTAGATCTGCTATTTTATTTAATATTTTTTCTAACTCATTTAATTCATAGAGCCGCTTTTCCTTTTCACAGAATCTAGGGAAATCTATTCCCCAGATATTTCTTTTGTTCTGGCTCCTTAAACGGGTGTATATGAATAAGTAGCCATTATCGCTTAAAATTCTGAATGCTTCTTTAAGAAAATCCAAAAACCTGAAATGATGTATGGCATTGAAAGTAAATACAGTATTCAAAGAATTATCTACTAATGGTAAATCCTTTGCTGGTGCTTTTATTGTTTTGAAGTTTTTAATTTTATGTTCTTTTAGATTTTTGGTAGCTTCATCTAACATGTACCTATTATAATCAATGCAAGTGAGATGGAGTTTATCTCCTAAATGATGGAATAATTTTATATCATATCTTCCGGTGCCACAACCAACATCTGTCGCTTCAATTTTAGTCAAATTTTGCAGTTTCTTTTTGATGGATAAAATTGGCTCTAAATCTGTGGTTCTTAAATCTTCGTACTTGTGTGCAACCCTTGAAAAATGATGATGGATTTTCATAGTTTGTTTTTTTTACCAGCAATTATTAAAGTTTTTCATGTTCATCCCCACCTTCCTCGTAAAGTTCTTCTAAAAGCGATTTAAAAATTTCCGATAACTCATTTGTAGCTGAACTTATTTGCATATACCTCCACTTTACAGGTATATCCGGGGTGTTTCGTATATATTTGCTATGGTTGCAGTTTTTGTCCATTTTATCCCCCGTTAGTCTTCTTTTCTAAACTAACCTAACAAGATTTTATATTTTTGTCAACCTGACGAAGGTCAATTTTTGGAGAAAAAAGTTTAAACCACAAAGCCCACAGAGAAAAAGAGAAAAAACACAGAGTACACAGAGATTTTTTGTTGTTTAAAACCCGACCCACCCCCCAAAGATTATCTCACACAAAGCCACTAAGTCCACAAAGAAAACAACTAAAATTTTGTTTGTTTAAACTCCCACCCCATCAATGAATTCGGAACAACAAATCGCACAAATATCACTAATGTTTAAGACGTGATTGTTGTTTTCTACGTGTTAGAAAATAGATATAATTTTGCGATAACTTGCTAGACGAAGAATTATTGTTTACAATATTAGAAAAGGAGAAAAAATGGATGACATGAAATTAAAAGAGGGTGTTTATACAAAAGATGAAGAATCGCAAGGAGAAAAACACGATACCTTTCAGGATGGAAAAGGAACGATGCTAGTGCTTATACTAAATGAGCCTGATAATTTTTGGTTGACTAGATTTCCACCGGGGGATGGAATTAAAAAAGGGCAAACGTTCAAGTTGTTTAAAACGCATAAGAAAGATATTTTTAGAATTGTTGACGCAGAGGAGAACCTTTTTTTGGAAATATATAATGATAAAATTGAAATCAAGTCCGAGTAAGATTTGGTTTTAAAGGTTTTGAAAAGCTATATTAAATCAAATTAAAATAGGCAAATATTAGATTTTGGGATCAGCATATAGGACTTATAAGAAATTAGTGTTATTTGTGCTATTTGTTGTCCCTATTAGGTAGTGTGGGTTTGGTTTTAGTTGACAAAAGTATAATCTTTTTGTTTTTTCTTTGTGGTCTTTTTGCGCTTTGTGGCAACGTTAGGGTTTGGGATTTTGGGGTTGGGATTTAGTAAAAACTAATAAAAAATCCTTTTCAATCTGCGTTTATCTGCGTCCTATTCTCTTTGTGTCTTGGTGCCTTTGTGGCTAATTTTAAAATTAAAGTTCGACTCCTTCAACAGAAATCGGGTGCGGTGCCCATGTCTTTTTGTGTAGAATATATACCTCTTTATATCCAATAGAATTAAGTAATACGGCTGCTTCTTTGAATTTGGCGGTAATTTGTTCCGGTCTGTGAGCGTCCGAGCTTAAAGTTATAGGAATACGCATATTGTAAGCTTCTTCTATTATCCAGTTGCTGGGATATAAGGAATCAATTTTTCCCCTCGCGATTCCTCCGGTGTTAACTTCTAAAATCGCGCTCGATTTTGCGACCGCTTTTAAAGTCTTAAGAACTTCTTCCCGGTACCAGTTTTCTCCTTCGGAGAAATATTTTTCGTCTTTGTTGTTCATTTTTACTAAATCGAGATGTGCTAAAATGTCCGGATTTTCTAATTTAAGCATATCTCTGATGAGTTTAAAATAATCCTTTACCACCTTTTTTATATTGCCTTTATAGATTTCATCTAAACCTTTTTCGAATTCTTCTTCACTTTCATCGATTGCCCAGCCCTTATTTTTATCGAAAAAGTTTACGAAATGAACAGAGCCTATTATATAATCCAGATCCGATAAGTTTATCCCTTTTTTATAAAAAGAATTTAAATTGGAAAGAAAGTCCATCTCCAATCCGAGAAGTATTCTGATTTGATCTTCATATTTTTCCGAAAGCTTACGGATGGTTTTACAGTATTTTTTATAGTCTTTTCTTTTTAGAACCCAATCCACCGAAAAGGGCAGAGGATTGTGTGAACTAAAGCCCAAAATGGCAACATTCTGCTTTAAAGCTTCTTTAACGTATCCTTCAAGTGCGACGTTTCCGTCATCAAAAGAACAATGAGTATGAAAATTAACCCAGGACATATGGCAAATTGGGATTCAGGATTTGGGATTTAGGATTTAGTAAAAAAACAAAAAGAAAATCTTTGTGTTCTTTGTGACCTTTGTGGTTCAATAATTTTTTTGGGAGTTGGGATGGGATTCTGTATCCTGACTTCTGGCTTCTGGATTCTTTTTTATAATTTTTCATTTTCATATTTAATTTTTACATTTTAACGGCTTTGCCGCATTATACTTTAAAGTGAAATAAAATAACATCGCCGTCTTTAATCCCATAATCTTTTCCTTCGATTCGTATTTTGCCGTGTTCTTTTATGTTTGTTTTAGATTCATATTCGAATAAATCGTTGCATTGGAATACTTCCGCTTTAATAAATCCTTCCCTGAAATCAGTATGAATAATACCTGCCGCATCAGGCGCTTTTGCCCCTTTTTTGAACATCCATGCCCGTACTTCTTTTCCGTTTTCAGTAAAGAAAGTTTTTAAACCCAGAAGGTCGTACGCGGTTTTTATAAGGCGGTTAAGAGCTAAATCCTCCAGTTCCAGCATTTCCATGAATTCCTTTTTTTCTTTTTCGGTTTCTATTCCTGCTATTTCCTGTTCATCCTTGCCGCAGATTTCGATTACGGGAGAATTTTCTTTTTTCGCGTAATTTTTCACCGATTCCGAGAATTTGTTTTTATTGTTTATGCTATTCTCGTCGATATTGCAGACATATAGAACTGCTTTATTTGAGAGAAGATTTAATTCCTTTATATTTTTTTTCTCTTCGTCTTTTAAATCTATGTTCTTTGCGGGTATCCCTTTTTTTAATTCTTTCTGTAATTTTTCGAGCAACGCTACTTTAGCCTGGGCATTCTTTTTAATTTTTTTATCCTGGCTTTTAAGGAGTTTTGTATTCTTTTGCAGGTTTTTTTCGATGGCCCCGAGATCGGCTAATATAAGTTCCATATTTATTACTTCGATATCTCGTTCTGGATCGATATTATCATAAGGATGTGAAACATCCGGATCTTCAAAACATCTAACTATATGAATTATAACATTGACTTCTCTAATATGGCTCAGGAATTGATTCCCGAGCCCTTCTCCTTTTGAAGCTCCTTCGACCAGACCCGCTATATCTACAAATTCTACAGTTGCGGGTATTCTTTTTTCTATATTTAATATATCGGCTATTTTAGTTAACCGTTCGTCTGGTACTTCGACCATACCCAGGTTGGGTTCGATAGTACAAAAAGGATAATTCTCAGCTTTAACCGAAAGGCAGGTTAGAGCAGAGAAAATAGTAGATTTACCAACATTGGGAAGTCCGATAATTCCGCAATTTAAGCTCATAATTTTCCTCAGGGTAATATTATCATTTTTTTGTCAATTGTCAAATGGGGAATTGAACCACAAAGCGCACAAAGAGCACAAAGCCACACCCCAACCAATAATTGGACGCAGATAAACGCAGATTTTAAGGATTTTATTTTTGTTTCAACTACCCAACCACCCAAGGATCTAACGAACCGACAAGTTAACTATAAAAAAATCATTGACAAAATGAAGAAAAACATAAATTTACAAAAAGAAAATGAAAGAGAAAAATAGAATCTTTATAATCTTCTTATCTTTATTGTTGTTCATAATTTCTTGTACTACTGTAAGAATTGAACAATCAGAGAGGGGTCCTTTTGTGAAAGTCAAAGGCACAAAATTTATTTTGAATGGGAAGCCTTACTATTTTCTCGGAACCAACTTATGGTATGGCGCATATCTTGGAGCGCCTGCTGAGTATGGAGATAGAAAAAGACTTATTAGAGAGTTGGATATATTGGTTTCGTTAGGTATAAGAAATTTACGCGTTCTTGCCGCTAGTGAAGGTTCGAAGGATGTTGATTTTAGAGTTAAACCATCATTCCAGAGTGATTTAGGAGTTTACAATGAAGATCTCTTAACCGGGCTTGATTTTCTTTTAAGTGAAATGGAAAAAAGAGATATGAAGGCAGTTTTGTATCTGAATAATTATTGGGTATGGTCTGGCGGTATGGCTCAGTACGTTGCCTGGTTGAACGGTGAGGAATTACCCAATCCTTTTCTTGAACAGTATGGGTGGGTAGATTTTATGAATTACAGCGCGCATTTTTACTCTAATGAAGAAGCCGTTAAACACTTCAGAGATTACGTGAATGTTTTATTGAATCGTAAAAATCGGTTTACCGGAAAACTTTATAAAAATGATCCGACGATTATGGCATGGGAACTTGCAAATGAACCGAGACCCGGGAGAAGAGAAAAATCGGGTGTAGAGAACAGAGAAGTCTTCAATAGATGGATTGATGAAACTGCCGATTATATCAAATCTATCGATCCTAATCACTTAATAACCACGGGTAGTGAAGGTACGCAGGGCGCTCTTGATTCACTTAGCTTGTTCATTAGAGCACATGATGGGGAGAATATCGATTATATGACTACTCATCTCTGGATTCTTAACTGGGTATGGTTTGATCCCACAAGGCCGGAAGAAACATATCCCGAAGCCGAAAGAAAGGCTATTGATTATCTGAAAGAACACATAGAATGTGCGGACAATTTGGGAAAACCTTTGGTATTTGACGAATTCGGAGTACCGAGGGATTATCATTCTTTTTCGCCTTTTTCTGCTACCGAAATAAGAAATAAATACTATTCAAAAATTTTCGAGTATATATATAATAAATCTAAAGAAGGAACTGCTGCGGCTGGTAGTAATTTTTGGGGTTGGGGAGGTGAAGGTAGGCCCAGAGACACAACTGAATATAGCAAATGGGAATATGGAGATGACTATACCGGTGACCCTCCTCAGGAACCACAGGGAAGGAATTCGGTTTTTAGCTCGGATACGAGTACCTTACATGTTTTGAAAAAATTTGCCGACAAAATGAATTCCCTGTGTAGATAAAAAGTTATGTTTATCGCTTTTTGTTGAAAGGAAAGGCTATTCGATTTTTAAATCGATAGAACTTGAACGTCCGAGGTTGTCCTGACACACAAGTTTGTGATTTCCCGCAATGGGGTAAATATAAGCTTTATCTTTTGGGGTTCCGGACCAAATAAGTTTTCCATCTAAAAACCAGAATATTTTTTTTACCGTGTTCGAAACTGCAGCATCTAAATATATTTTTTGATGTTGCAATGGGATCCCTTTTCTCGTTATGTAAGTACATTCTTCTTTGGGGAAATTTATAATGGGGGGCTTTCCCGAAATTAGAATTTTCAATTCGGGGTCGAGCTCTGGTAATTCGGGTACGGGTATATTGTTTCTTTCCATCCAGGTTGCAACCTCAGGAGGATAGATTTCATAAGTCTTCTTTAAGTAACTTTTTTTATCGAGATTTAATTTTGTTAACCTGTATCCTGTTTTTTTGTCTACGTAAATTGCTTTATGCATTTCACATTCTTCTTCAGAGGAAATACCCGGGATGTAATATTCTTCTCCTAAGGCTGAACAATTTTTATTTGGAGGTTTTCCGCTAAGCATGCAAACTTCTCTTTCTTTGACTCTTTTCGGTTTCTCAAACCATATCCTGTCTTCTTCATTTATGATACTTCTGAACAAGTCAAATAGGATTGGTGTTGCAACTTTAGAGCCAACCAGCTCTGGTGCTCCGCTGCCGTCAAAATTTCCGACCCAGACTCCAATCGTATAATTTCTCGTATAGCCAATACTCCAGGCATCACGGTGTCCGTAGGAGGTTCCCGTTTTCCAGGCTAATTTGGGCATGTCCCGGGTATATTCCCAGTAATCGGGGAGATTTGGCCTTGTGAGTTCAGAGAGCATTTCTGAAATTATAAAAGCAGTCTCTTCCGAAAAGATTTGTATGTCCGGATGTCCTGGTTCGTTTTTTATATAGCTGAATTTACGATAAGTTCCTCTGTTTGCGAAAGTTGAGTAAAGATTCGTAAGTTCGAGGAGTTTTACTTCACAGCCTCCTAATATCAAGGGAAGACCGTAATCTTTACTTTCTGCATTGATTGTGGTGACCCCGCAGTTATTCAAGAAAAACGAAAAAATTTTTGGATTTACTTCTGCGAGCAAGTTTACAGCCGGAACATTCATTGAACGACTTAGAGCCTCTCTAACACTAACCAGGCCATGATACTCACCGTCGTAGTTTTCAGGGCTGTATTCACCGTAATTTACGGGAACGTCAATCATTCTTGTTTCCGGTGTGATGAGTCCTTTATCCATTGCGAAAGCGTAAAGAATTGGTTTGAGTGTCGACCCTGGTGAACGGGGAGAAATGCAGCCGTTTACCTGACCATCGTTAGCTTCATCCCAGAAAGAATAGGATCCCACCATCGATAGGATTTCCCGGTTTTTATTTCCGATTATAACAACTGCTCCATTCTTCACTCCCATTCCCCTCCATCTGAAAAGATGTTCTCTTAGTATTTTTTCTGCTTTCTCCTGTATGTTAAGATCAAGAGATGTGATTACCTTTTCTTCGCCGGAACTTTTTTGATAGACGAAGTCAGTAAAATGTGGAGATAGAAAAGGCATACCGGGATTTTCTATTTCGATTTTTTCTCTAATTCCTTCATTATATTCTTTTGTATTTATAACTCCGTTGTTCAACAGTCTTTTAAGAATTTTATTTCTTTTTTTCTCCAATTTTTTAATGTTCTCGGTATTGTTCAAAATACTGGGAGAATTAGGTATAATGGTGAACGTAGCAGATTGAGAGAGACTGAGCTGTGATAAAGGTTTATGAAAGTAAAAGTAACTTGCCGTTCCCGCACCTTCTACGTTGCTTCCGTAAGGAAGAAGATTAATATACATTTCCAGAATGTCTTCCTTAGAGTACAGGATTTCAAGCTTCAGTGCGGTAAGAATTTCTATGAATTTCGAGAAATATGTCCTTTCTCTGTGTTTCATCATTCGCGCAACCTGCATTGTTATGGTAGAACCGCCTGATACGATCTTATCATGTTTGAGATTCAGGTAAAATGCTCTTAAGAGCGCATAGGGATTTACCCCATTATGATAATAGAATATCCTGTCTTCTGTGTTTATGAGGGTTTTAATAAGTTCCGGTGAAACTTCGTCGATCTTTACGGGAATTCTCCATTTATCGTCAGAAGATAAGAAGGTTCTAAGAAGCTTTTCTTCCCGGGAATAAACGGTAAGGGAAGGGGGCTTAAAAAGCTCCTCTTCCCTTAAAGGTATTAAAATGCTTATTAAGTATAGAAGAAGCAGTAAAGCGAAAATATATCTTAATTTCACTTAACGGTTACACCTCCGCTGTTTGCTATTGAAAACTTTGCAGGGTCGTACATGGCCTCGCCTGCTACAGGAGGAAGAACGAATTCTCCGCTGGTTACCGCGCGAAGTAAGTAGTAAAAAGTGTACTCCTTTCTACGGGAAAGCATGTGATAATATAGGTTTACTCTATCATCTTTTATGTCCATATATTCAGGAGAAAAATGTTCTCTTGTATTGATCCATGGCAAAGCCGTAGAAGAACTAAGTCGCGGATTTTCGATTTCAAAACCGGCAGGGAGCATATCCGTAATTATTACGTTCTCAAGGTTATCCGTAAGAGCCTGCATTGTGATTTTGGCGACCACCAGGTCGCCCTGTTTAAAGGCAGTTTCTTTTGCGGGAGAACCCTGTCTGTCTAAGTATCTCCTTCTGACAAGAAGCCCTGTATCGCCCTCTTTGAAAGTCCCATCCTTTTTTATCCCGCCGATTCTCCAGTAATAATAAGCCGTTCCTTTTCCATTAATTGTAATTTTTACTTTTTCTCCTCCTATTCCTTCTTTCTGTAGATTAAAAGTCTTTTTGTCGAAAGAAGCAACGTGTTTACCTCCAATGGATATTCTTCCTTTATAATCGGGATCTTCGATGTTTCTCAGCGCTTTGCCGAGCGCCATAAATCCAAAAGCTGTTTCCTGAGTGGAATAATATCTTCTCTTGCTCAATTTTTCTATTATTTCCTTAGCCAGGATGGGAATTGAAGGATGCGAGGGGTCGATTTCTACGAGCATCTCAAGGATAATTGCATTTGCTTTTATTCCCGAATTAAAATTACCACCCGTTTCTCTTTCTTCTCTGCTTGGAGCAATATCGATGGGAACAATATTATTCGCTTCGTCGATATCACCTGTAAGGGCGAAAGCTCCGGCGAGGAAAAATTGTCCGTAATTAGAAATCTTGTCAAACCTTCCATCCTTGAGGTAATTCATACTGCTTTTGTCGGGTTTTCCCATAAGAGCTAATACATAAGCGGCGTATGCTTTTCTCTCAAGATTCCATCTTTCGCTGTATTGCCTATTCCTGCTTTCTTCTTCGGATAAAAATCTTTTCAATCTTGATTCTATTCTATTAAGTACATAATCGGGAACTTCAAAACCTGCTTTTTTAGCTTCGACGAGGAAGTGACTTGCGTAGATTGATCCCCACTCACATTCTCTGTCTCCTCCCGGCCAGTAGGAAAAACCGCCGTGGCCCAGTTGCATTCTGCGTAATTTTGAAATACCTTCGTTTACATAGTAATTCGCACTTTTATCTTTAAAAAGTTCCGGGTCGATGTTCTTTGCTATGTCGGAGAAATACAGGAGAGGAAATACCTTGGAGGTCGTTTGTTCGATACAGCCGTGAGGGTAGCTAAGAAGAAATTCTATTCCTCTTCCTAAATTGACGGTCGGGAAAGGAGAAATAATCAGGTCCAATTTAGCAGTACCTTCAACCCATCCAGTAGTAGCATTTATTAGATTCTCTTTTTCCATTTCTAATTTTCCGGAACCGAACTCATGGATATAAGGAGAAGGAGGTCTTAAGGGAATATCTACTTCTGCAAAACTTTTCTCTTCTATACCCCGGGCGTCGACTCTAAAATGTACTTTTCCGGAAGTGTTGTCCGCTTTACACTCGAAGTTTAAAAGTTTCTCTTCTTTTGCTTTAAAACTCTCTGTTATATTGTTTTTGGATACAATCTTCATGGGCCCTTCAACTGATAAAGTAACGTTGATTTTTCCCGGATTATCCGTGCTGTTGTAAACGGTTATCGGGACTTTGAACTTATCCCTTCCCGATAAAAATCTGGGGAAAGTAGGGGTGATTACTATAGGGTCTGCGACAATAATTCTTTTTTCCTCGGAACCGAATTTGTTTCCATCGTGTGCTACTGCCATAAGTCTTAGTGTGCCCTGGAATTGGGGTATTTTGAATTTTATTTTTGCGGTTCCTCTTCTTAATTGAACGATTCCGGACCAGAGGGCGACCGATTTTACCCTTCTGACCTGTACGGGCATAATGCGCTTTTTCTCTTCTACCGCATCGAAGCCTCCTCCGGCAGAAGATTTTCCGATGCTTTTTTCCAACTCGGGCAGAACGAAAGAATAAATATCAAAAGTTTCGATTGCGAGTCTTCTTCTGCCGTAAAAGAAGTCAAAGGGGTTTGGAGTTTTAAAATCTGTTAACATGCAAATTCCTTCATCTACCGCAGCGAGTGTGAGGTGAGTTTTTGGACTTGCATTTGATACCTTTACAGTTACAGTGATTTCCCGGTCAGGCTTTATTTCTTCGGGGGAATTAATCTTTAAAGAAAGTCTGTTTTCTTCAGGTTTGACAATTAGTGGCGTGATTCCGAAAGCTCTCAAGGGGGCATGAGGTTCCACCCCTTTATTAGATCTTATGAGTGTGGCTGAAATATAAACATTTGGTTTATATTTATCGATAATCGGAATGGGAATTGTAGCTGTGTTCTCTTCCATATCGAGGATTATTTCCTTGAGGACTTTTTCCCTTTCAATAAAAAGGAATAATTTTCCCGCGAACGGAGCCTGAACCTGAACTTTGGCGCTTTCTCCGGAATTGTATTTTTCTTTGTCCAGTTTGAGCTCAAGTCTATCTGGTTTTGTCATAGCCCAGGGGGCATAACCCCAACCTGAAACGTAAAATTTAATGCTTGAAGAAACGGTCGTTTGCGGATCGATCAGTTTTACGATATGTTGACCATAATTCCTTGGTCGTATAGAAAGCTTTGAGATATCTCCTTTGTATTCGACTGTCTGCTCTTCAATCAAATCCAAATCTTTGTAGGATTTGTAACGGTAGTAACCTCTATCGTCTCTTTCGAGCACAGAATTCCAGTTTACTTTATAAACTTTCATTTGAAGTTTTCTGCCCGGAACTTTCTCTCCTTCAGGGGAAAGGAGTACATAGTTTATTTCCACCTCGTCGTCTTTTTTCGGATAGCCTTCCCCTTCTTTTTTCATACCTATATAGAACGGGTATGCGTTTACAGGGAAAGATCTCTTGGTACTGATTGCTCTTCCTCCCATTTCAAAAACGGTAGCTTGAATCGTACCTATTATATATGACGGAGGGTTAAGATCCTCAGGTACAAGATAATTGAACTCGGCTTTACCTTCTACGTCGAGTTTGGATTCTCCGAGATCAAAAGAAATTTCACTCATTTCCTTCTCCGAATCAGAGAAGGTATATTCGTTGTACTTGTCAAATTTTATGTCTGAGGGATTAAGCCAACCGCGCACTTCTACTTTTCTGCCGGCAGCCGGTGGACCGAAAAGCATTGTTCCTTGTACGGTTGCTTTAATGTTATCGTTAGAAGAAAAGCTTTTTTCATTAAGAGTCAAATCAGCTTTTATTCTTGAGGGTATGAATTCCTCAACGTTAAAGTGAGTTCTTCCTATTTCCTGTTCGCTGGCAACTAAAAGTCTTGCAGTGTATTTACCTGTATTAGCGTAAAAAGGAATGGGCACGGAGAACTCATCTGCTCCGTATGAGTGTGTCAATCCTTTTAAAGTTTGGAATTTTTGCCCTTTTGGGTCACGTATCTCAATGGTAACAGGAAATTCATCGGGAGTATTCTGATCTTCATCCCTTATTATTGAAGCCAGGTGGAGGGTATCTCCCGGTCGGTACACTCCTCTATCTGTATAAGTAAATGCCTCGTAACCTTTTATAACCGGGGGTCGTCCACTTATATCGAAATCTCCCAGATTTATTCTGCTTTCATTAAACTCAAGAAAAGAAAAATCTTCGCCTTTTCTTACTGCTATTACAATAGGGGAGAACCCTTCTATCTTATTTTTGTAATCTTCAAAAAATACGCTTCCATTTGAATTGGTATTTCCTTTTAGTATTGTTTGATTGTTTACGCTTAAGAGACTTACCTCGACGTTTTCTACAGGAGAAAGATCTGTAAGAGAGTTTACGTAAACTCTCAGTTCGTTCTCTGCTTTTTTGACCATTATTCCGAGATCGGTAACTATTACCCATTTAACATTTTTATCCCAGTGATATGATGGTTTCCAGAGTTGAATAATATATATCCCTTTCTTTTCTTCAGAAAGGTAATCGCTCATATCTGCAGTCGTTATTATTTTCTCATTTTTTTCGCCGCCGGGTTCGAACTTTTTGACCTCTATCTGTTTCCCCAGATAGTTAAGATCACGAGTGCCGTAATAGTTTCTCCTTCTTGAATTCGTATTCAGAAAATATACAATATTATTTAGATAAACTTTTTCTATACTTAATTCGAGTTTCTCCATGTTTACGCTTTCTATACCGATGTTCAGTTTCCCTTTTTTCGGTAAATACATTCCCTCAGTTACAAAATTAAAGTAGGGCTCAATATCGCCCATTATAAGATGTTTAGAGTATTCGTTTTGAAGAATCGTTCCGTTCATTGCAGGAAGACCTTTTCTTAGAAGGATATCATACGTCTTCCCGGCTTTAAAATCCCCTTTCAGGGTAATATACTGTCCTGCCCTTGAGATTTGATAGTCGATTTTTGGGGTAATCTTTAGATAATTTTCTAATTCTTCGGAAGAAACAGCGGTGGAAAACTTTATGTTTAACCAGTTGACACGGCCTTTTCTTTCGGGATAAACGCTTTCGATTACTATTTGCTTTTTCTTTGGGAGATTTATTGTTCTTTCGTAAGTTTCATCTAAATGTTTCTTGCCGCCAACCGGTTTTAATCCTTTATCAATTACAATATGCAAATTTCTATCTTTTTTGGTAAGTTCGACAGGTTCGGAAACCGCCACTAGAATGTTTGAAGGTTCGGTTTTGTCAAAATCAAACTTTAAGGAGGGCCCTCTTTCTACTTTAAAGGTTAATCTCTTTTTTAATTCTATGGGAGAAACCTCGTAATTAAACCTCAAGTTTAACATTATTCTGACTTCTGCTTTGCCCTCTTCTATTTTGTAGTCGACATCTGAGTGTTCTATTTTAAGAGTAGTGGTTTCAAAGGTAAATTTGTTTTTACCTGTCAGGTAAAAATCTTCAATGCCTATTATTTTAGGCGAAACAATTAAAACGTACTCTGTCGATGGTAAAAGAACTTCTTCCGGATAAAACCGTAACTCTTTTTGTGTTATCCATTCGTACTTTCCCTTGATGGGGGGGGAGAATTGGATTTTATCGTTTTCATGCCAGTTGTTGATTTCTTCCCTTTCTACAACTGCCTTTGAGAAGGTTATAGTGAAATTAGTCTTTCTTGAAACATTATCCAGCGGAGAAACTTTCTTTATTGTAATCCCATTTGTACCTGCTCTGCAGCCGGTAAGAAGTGAAAGTAATGTAAAACTTAGGAAAAAAAATTTTTTAAACATAACAACCTCCTAATATTAAAGTTTGTAAGATAGTATGTATCAAAATTATATGAAATTAGATTGTCTATGTCAAGTAATTTTATTTGTGTTAATTAAAAATTAAAATCTATTTTTTCTGCTAATTTTTGCAGTTCCGAATAATGTTCAAACAGTGAACATGCGAGTTTGTCTCTTTTCAAGAGATAATTCCTTTCCCTGATCGATTTTAGAAAAGGAGATTCACAAGCAGCCTTTAAACCGCCGTTACGGATATTTTCTAATGAAATATTGATAAATGGGCAGGGTTCGATTCCTCCTTCGGAATTAATATGTAAGGATGAAATCCCGGCTGCTGTGCAACGGTTTTCTTCCCCATATTCATCCTGAGGAAATTGAACCAACACGATAGGTTTTCTTCTTCGGAGATCCAGAACTTTTTTTCTGAACGATTCTCTTTCTTCTTCACTTAATAACCAATCTTTTCTCGGATGCCCTCCGCAGGGAACATATTCCGTAAAATAGCCGAGAGTACATCCAAGTTCTATCATATTATCTATAAATGTATCGGTACCAAGAAATTTTGAGTTTTCAGAAGTATTTGTCGCGGCAAAACCAAAACAAGCTCCCGCGCCTCTAAGTAATTTCATCGCACGGGTGGCTGTTTCGTGAGCCCCCTCTTTTCTTCTGTTATCGGTATGTTTCTTATGCCCTTCGATGCTTACAAGTTGAATTATATTTCCACTTTTCGAAATGCGTTTTGCCAGTTTTGAATTCATTTTTGAACCATTGGTTATAGGGATAAAAAGAAGTTTTTTATGCTTTTCCATAAGTTCTATTGTGTCATCTCGGAGGAATGGCTCTCCGCCTGTAACCACGATAGCGAGCACTCCGAGTTCTGTTGCTTCGTGTAAAAGGGAATCGAGTTCCTGTGTTCGGAGCTCATTATTTGAAATTCTATCTCTCGAATAGCAGCCTCTGCAATTATAATTACATCTCATTGTAGGGCTTATTGCTATAACAGTCGGGATGTTGCCGTCGATGCTTTTTTGTTTTTTTTCTTTCAATCTTTTCGCGAGTAGAAGTCTAAATGCTACTCTTAAGAAGAAAAACATTCCCGAAAGACTGGAACGTGCCCACATCCACATCGCAGCGCGCATAAAGTCACCAATTTTATTTTGTTTTGATTTTTTATTCTTTTTCATTATTATCTCTTAAAAATCGTTTAAAAATAATCCAAAAGCCTAGTATGGCAAGCCTACTGGGAGCTGAGGAAAAATGGGAAAAACTTTTGAAACAGTATGAAAAAGAAGGTATTAAGTTAATTATAAGTCAGGAGTTTTTAGAGAAAAGTTTTTGAGCATAGTTAATATTAAATTCTTATACTATCAGATGGATCGATTCGAATAATTATTTTTCCTTTATTTTTAAACTATATTTTATCTCTACTACTTCTCCTGTGCTGTCAACTTTTACCAGGAAACCTGTTAAATACTCGAAAAAAGTTCCCGTGTAAATTGCCCATTTATTATTCCCCAAAGAATCTATTCCCTGAAATTTTGAGTCCTTGAAATATAGTGCATCCAGGGCATTGGCGAATTCCTTAAATTCTTCTTTATCTTTCAGTTTGATGTTTTCACTCTGAACTATTGTAAATCCGCTTTTAAGGGGCATGTCGGTTGCCGGGCTGCTAATAATACATACGGTTTCGTCATCTTTGTTGACCGCCGCTTTTTCAACCGGAATATAGCTAAATAATGTTTTTTCCTGTATCTGTTTTTCTCTTGTTATACTGAAGATTTTCCAATTGGGAAAGAATTTTTTAAGTACCGGTATTGCGACCGGTTCGAGTTTTATTTGTCCTTCTTTAGTTTCTCTTTTTATATTGTTCTGTTCCAGTTTTTTGAAAATAACCTCTTTCATAGATGCTATATCCACAGGTTTTTCTGGTTTTACTCTAACGGGGAGTGCTTTTTTTTCTATGGTTTTGGGCTCTTCTGTTTTTGTCTCCGTCTTTTTTTCCGTGGCAAAAGAAGATGTTATCTTATACCCCTCTGGGATTGTAAATAAATTATTATTCAATAATTCTTCTTTGATGTTTTTTAATTCTGCTTCTATCGAAGGTTTGTTTTCTGTTTTTATTTTAATAGGCCAGTGTAATTTATCGGAAGTCCAGATTGTCATCAGTTTCTTTTCTTTTTCGTAAATTTGATTTTTTTTACAGTCGTATCCATTGATAGTATCAGAGCTTATTTCTATTGAGTCGTATTGTTCCATAAATAGAATAGCAGATTCGAAGGGATTGATAGATAAACTTTGAAAAACGGCATTCTGAATTTCGCGGGCTGTTTTCTGGGAATGACTGATAATATATCTTTTACCTGTTTCCGGATTGACGAGTATGCTTATTTCCTCTCCTTCCGCAGTTATATTCATTCTGTATTTATTTCCCTTTACGTATATTTTTCCCGTTATTTGTTGTTCGTCCGCTTTTTGAATCATATCCGCTGTGAAACTGTCTTTTGAGGGAGAGGCAATAGCAATAGTGGGGACTATTACAATAAATGTATTGATAAAACTCTTAAAGATTTTAAGCCGCATAGTTTTCTCTTGCTTTCCTTTTGTTTTGATTATAAGGAAATATATGGTATTGTCAAGGAAATTTTAGTCAGCATCCAGAAGCCAGGAGCCAGAATCCAGAATCACATCACACCCCCCCACTAAGATAAAAGAAACCACAGGTTATCACGAGATTTTTTTGTTGTTTTTAGTTGCTGTCAGCCGTGAGCCGTCAGCCAAGACTAAAGACCCTAAACCTTGACCCCTATACTTTAATAACACATACGACCCTTGACATTGTGATTGATAATAATTATGTTTTTTTACTAAAAAGACTAAAAAGGAGGCTTTTATGAAAAAATTAGTATTATGTGTTATGTTGTTGCTGTTGAGTATTCCGCTTTCGGCGGGAATATTAGGTCTTTCAGCCGGAATAACCGGTGGTGTCGAAAATTGGAAGATGGATGTTGAAGGCGCTGAAAGTCAAAGCCTTACCTCGATAGGACTTACTGCCAGCTTTTCTCCTCCGATTATTCCGTTAGGTGTTCGAGGACAGTTGGAATACGCGTGGACGGACGTGGAAACTCCAGTAGGAGAGCTTAAACTTTCTGATGTTTTTTTAATGGTTGGATTGGAGTATTCCATCGCTCCGCCTCTTTCTCCCGCGTCTCTTTATGTAGGGGTGGGATATGAGATATCTACTATCGGAAGTGATTATGCTGATTATATCGGAGAAGGATCTTTAACCGATAACGGATTCCTTGTTTATGGTGGGTTAAATATGAGTCTGGGATTATTCGCCGTTTTCGCGGAAACAGGCTACGGAATTATATTCTCCGATGATGCTAATTATACTCATATTCCTTTGAGAGGTGGCATAAAAGTTAGTATTTAGTTCTAAAAAGCAGCATTTTTAAAGTATATAGAAACAGTTCTCTTGTGAGTATCTTTCATGTGCCTGAACATTAAATGAATATATTTCTTTATATTCAGTAATATAAGAAAAGGAGGTGTAAAATGAATGGAGGAGGTGCTGCTGCCGCTGCTGCGATAGCAAATGCAATTAAAGCTTCGGGAGCCATAGTAAAATTAAAAGAGGAAGATTTTATTAAAGTGATCTCCAGAGCTGATAATCCTGTTATTATAATATCGAGAGGAGGTTTCATGAAAAAGGATTTCGATTATCTTACAGCTTATAAAGGTTTTGTTTTTTACGTTAGAACAAAAAAAGGAATAAATTTGCCCGGAGATTCCGAAATAATTTCCGCACAACAAATATGGATTCCTTCTTATTAGGATAGGGGAAGCTTTGAATTTTTTAATGATTTATACCACTCTTCCGGATAAAGCTATAACTAAAAAAATAGCCGGGATTTTGGTCGAGAAAAAATTGGTCGCGTGCGTCAACTTTTTCCCCATAGAATCCGTATATAGATGGAAAAATAAACTTACCCGGGATAAAGAGTATGCTCTTATTATGAAAACGAGACAATCCTTATACGGTAAAGTGGAGAAAAGATTAAAGGAACTGCATCCGTATGAGGTGCCGGCAATCGTTTCTTATGAAATCAAAGAGGGATTAAAAAGTTATCTCTCCTGGATAGAAAAAGAAACCACAGATTAATACAAGATTATTTTAGTCCAGTGTCCAAAGTCCAATGTCTTTGACTGTTAGATGGGTTGTATCTTTAGTTGACGATTATGTTTACTGGTAGAATACTCCCGGATACAGATGATTTATAGCAAACAGATGGATAGGGGCATATAAATAACTGAAGATTTTCCAGGCGACAAAGATACTTAAAAATTTAAAACCCGGGTTATGTATAAATTCGAAAACTTTTTCCGCTTTTTTTCCTTTTACGAAAAAAAGAAGTATACTGCTGCCGTCGAATAACGGGAACGGCAGTAAATTAAAAAGCATTAGTATAAGATTTAGCGAAAAGAAAATACTCAAAATAGGAGTTAGAGGGACCCACGCGCTTCCTCCTGTTCCCGCCGTAACGTGGGAAAAATTTATAGACTCCGGAGCTTCGAATATACCATAAGCATAACCGATTTTTATTATTAATGCGGCTATAAAGAATAGTATGAAATTGGCAGCCGGACCAGCCAATGACATCACAGCGCTTTTCTTCATATTTTTTGCTGCCCAGTTGTAATCGAACGGAGCGCTCGCCCAGCCAATCATCCACCCGCCGAGTATGTATGAAAGAATCGGTACGATGATCGTTCCGAATATTTCTCTTTCCATATGTGGAATCGGATTCAGGCTGACCTGCCCGCCCCGGTACGCTGTATCGTCTCCGAGTTTATAGCCCGCAAAAGCGTGAGCAAACTCGTGGAGAACGAGAGAGAAGACAAAAACAACATACCAGATTAAACCTAACAGTAATTTTTCGGGACTCATTTATGCTTTTTGATTCTGTAACCTTATTTAATATGAATCATAGAATGCTTCATGGTGGATTTTTCTGTTTCTACATGGCAGATATAGATTCCGGCGGATAAATCATCAGCATTCCAATCCAAAGAATGATTTCCGGCTTCGATTTCTCCGGAAAATAATGTGGATAGTTCCCTGCCGGACAAATCATAAATGGTTACCTTAACATAGCCTTTTCTGGGGATCTCAAAGTTTATTCTGGTTTTCAAAGTAAAAGGATTTGGACTGTTATATAATTTTAAAGCAACCGATTTGTTTTCCCGGGAATCCCCGATTCCTGCTTCGTCTTCTAACGCTGCCTGTATCGCGTAATATGCCGGCTTTGCTTCATAATCCTCATCGAAAAGCGATGGATACTCATCAATACGCCATCCATGTCCGTCATCTATATGCCAGGTATTCCAGCCAACTTTTCCCGTAAAACGTTTTTCCAGTAGAACATCCAAAATACTTCTATAAGTATCCCCCTGTTTTTCAAGATTTTCCTGTGTGGGATCAACATCTACCCATACACTAGCTTCCGTAACATGAAATTCGAGATCGTTGCTATGAGCCCAGTCGATCAAGTCTCTCAAATGGTTTAATCTACTTTCAGATTCCCAGCCTAACTCCACATGAGCCTGCCACCCGATGCCGTCTACTCTAAGGCCAAGTGCTTTCAGATAAAGTACGGTCTCTTTTATAAGGTTCCAGGATGCTGTGTTTTCAGGGTGTTCGTGATGATTGTAAATCAATTTTATGTCAGGCGCTAACGGATCACAAATTTCAAAAGCTTTCACAATATAAATAGGAACATCATGTGTATCTAAACCCATTATATACCAGGGACATTCCCAATCTGTACCCGCTTTATTCGTATGCCAGCTACCGCTGTTAACTGTTTCATTGACGACATCCATGTACTCGAAACCGGGTATTCCGTTACATCGTTTGCAGAGAGAGTCCAGAAAAACACACATGTTGGTGTCGAGTTCTTCTGGGGTTCGCTCATCATCCTTTGCCCAATTGGAACATTGGGGTCCGATAGGACAGTGCATTCTAAGTATCTGTTCATTTTCATCGATGTGGGTAACCCACTCATCTACTTGCCCCCAGCTCCAACTCGAACTATTATCAGGATGGATACTCCACTGCTTGAAATCATTTTCAGGCGTAACGTAGCTGAATTCCCTATCCATAATTGCTCCTGTATTTGAACCGAAAGCCCATGCCCCTGTCGTGCCTCCTATCAATATACTGTCGGCATACCTGTCATCTACAATATCCCTGAGCCTGCGCCCATCCGGTACAGGTTGAGCCTGTACTTTAAAAAAATATGCTGCGCAGAATAATATAAGAAAAAAAACTATACGCTTAATCAATTTTATAACCTCCTTAATTGTTTCAATAGAATCTATCAAACAAAAGTTACGTCAAATATTTTGTATGTCAAGTTTCGTTTGAATTTAGATTGAATCTTTAAATAGTCGAATAGTTTCTTAGGGGGAGATAGGGGTTGGAATTTAGAACTCAGTTAAAACAATAAAAAATACAGGTTCTACATGTCCTATATGTGGAAAGATTTGGAGGTGGGAAGGGTTTTTTAACAACATTATTTTCCTTTGTGTTCTTTGTGGTTCAATAAGTTTTTTGGGGTGGAGAAGGGATTCTGGTTTCTAAATTATTTATTCTATTTCAAAACAAAGTACTGTTTTTGCCCTTATTAAGAGGATCGATATTCAGATGTTCGTAGGCGAGAGGTGTCGCCTGTCTTCCCTGAGAAGTTCTTTTTAGAAAACCGCTAATTATTAAAAACGGTTCGAAAACTTCCTCTATAGTTTCCGCTTTTTCTCCAACTGAAGTGGCAAGAGTCTTTAAGCCTACGGGACCACCGCCAAATTTTTCGATTATACTTTTAAGTATTGCTTTGTCCATAATATCTAGGCCCATTGTATCCACTTCCAGTTGTTCCAGAGCATATTTTGTTATCTCTAAGTCAATTTTGCCTTTGCCTTTTACTTCCGCGAAATCTCTAATCCTCCTGAGGAGTCTATTAGCTATGCGTGGAGTTCCTCTTGCTCTTTTTGCTATTTCATCAGACGCGGTGTTATTTATATCGAGCTCGAGAATGTCTGCCGAACGTTTAATTATTTGACTTAAATCTTTTGCCTGATAATGGCTTAATCGCGGTATATAACCAAATCTCGAACGCAGAGGTGCTGACAAGAGTCCGGTTCTGGTTGTCGCGCCCACCAGGGTAAAAGGCTGTAGATTTATTTCTATGGATCGCGCGGCCGGCCCGGAATCTATCATTATATTAATAGCAAAATCTTCCATAGCCTGATACATATATTCTTCCACATTTTTATTGATTCGATGTATTTCATCTACGAATAATACGTCGAATCGATGGAGTTTGGTCAGAATTCCTGCGAGATCTTTTGGTCTTTGAAGGATCGGTCCGGCTACAGATGTGATTCCAACTTCCATTTCCTTCGCGATTATATGGGCAAGTGTTGTTTTTCCGAGCCCCGGGGGACCGAAAAGAAGGATGTGATCGAGTGAATCGTCCCTTTTCTTTGCCGCTTTAGTAAAAACTTCCAGGTTTTCTTTTACTCTTTCCTGATTGATGAATTCCGAGAAAGATTTGGGACGCAGACTTTTTTCGTATTGAGATTCTATCGGGTCTTTGGAAGGAGAAGTAATTCTCATGTTTCTTTCAAAACTTTTTCAACTATTTCATCCACAGAAAAATAATCTTCTTCTTTTGTGACTTCGTATATTGCCTGTTCCGCTTCTTTTGAACTGTACCCTATCGCGATAAGAGCTTTTCTCGCCTCTTCGAATCCCTTTCCCGGTGTCATTTTTAATTTATCTTTTAGTTCGAGAATTATCCTCTTGGCAGTTTTACTGCCAATTCCTTTTGCTTTCGATATTAACGCGTGGTCATTATTGTCCAAAGCTTTTCTTATTCCGCTACTGCCGATACCTGTAAATAGAACAAAAGCGGTTTTAGGTCCTACGTTTGGGACTTTAATTATTGCTCTAAAAAGTTCTCTTTCCAATTTATTTTTAAACCCGTAGATATCGATGCCGTTTTGACTTATGGATAGATGAGTATACAAGAAAATTTCATCGCCGGTATTGGGAGGTCCGCTTTCCATAACGGTATTGATAGAAAACCCAAAACCTCCGACGCTGAGGCTGATTTTGTATTTTTCTACTTCTAAGACTACTCCTTTAATTGATTCCAGCATATTGTTCGTTTTTATTAAGGTAACAAATTATTGCACCAAAAGCATCGGAAATATCCAGAGGAATATCTTCGGTGATACCTAATATTTTTTGTACCATAAACTTTACCTGTTCCTTTGAAGATGCTCCCGAACCGGTTACTGATTGTTTTATTTCTCTCGGAGAAAATTCTAAAATCGGCAGATTTTTCATTTGGGTTAAAAGAAGATATACTCCCCGAAGTTCAGCTGTTTTTATGAGTGTTTTTGTGTTGGGTCCTCTGAAGGTACTTTCTATTACAATGCAGTCCGGCTTTTCTCTATCTATAATTTTCGAAAGTGATTTAAAGTAGTTATGCAGCCTATTTCCATCTCTTTCATATTTTAACATTTCCCATGAAAGTTTATCATTATCATTTTCTATCGAGAGTATAGCTATTCCGGTCTTAGAAAGTCCCGGATCAATTCCGAGTATCTTCAATTCTCAGAGCTCATTTCCGCAAGTATTTCATCCGGGATGTCAAAATTGGAGTATACTCCCTGGACATCGTCATGGTCTTCAAGTTCGGAGAAAAGTTTGAGTATTTTTATTGCATCTTTTCCTTCTACTGTTTTTGTGGCTTGCGGTAGATATGCAATTTCAAACTGCTCGACGGGTATGTTCTTATCGGTTAGCGCTTTATGGATTTTATGAAGGTCGGTGTGTTTCGTTTGTATCTCATAGAAATCATTTTCTTCATTTATGTCCAAAGCTCCGGCTTCTATAGCCGCGTCGAAAACTTCTGTCTCGGATACGTCCTTTTTTGGGACTAATATTAGTCCTTTCTTTTCGAATAGATATGAAACGCAACCCTCTGCTCCTAATTTTCCTCCGTGTGAATCCATTAAATGTCGTATATCGGCTGTTGTTCTGTTTTTATTGTCTGTTAAACACTCGATGTATAAAGCGACGCCGCCGGGACCATAACCTTCGTAGGTTGTTTTCGTATATTCTACACCGGGAAGTTCTCCGCAGCCTCTAAGAATTGATCTTTCGATATTATCTTTCGGCATATCATTGTCTTTGGCTTCCTGTACAGCGTTCCTTAGTTCAGTGTTCTTTTCCGGATCTTTACCATTTCTGGCTGCTACCGAAATTTTCTTAGATAATTTAGAGAATAAATTTCCTCTTTTTTTATCTTGACTGGCTTTCTGATGTTTTATACTATGCCATTTTGAGTGTCCTGACATTCAACCCTCCTTTCTTTCGAGTATATTAAATAATAATCTGTAATAATCAATACTTTTCAAATAATTTATTTATCCAATTTTTTTAGTAATAATTCCCAATTCGTATCGATAGTATCCTGGATTTCCTTTAAATCTTTTTCTTTTAAATGTTTGAATCTTCCCTGTAATTGTAAGTATTCTTTAATTGGTTGAGGACGTGATATTTTTTTTGTTAACTTCCATTTTATACCGTCTTCGATTTCCAATAATGGAAAAAGTTTGCTGAGTACAGCGAGTCGGGCTAGTTTTACCGTAAATTGCGGGGGGTATTTCCATCCTGTTGGACAGGGACAAAAAATCAGTATAAATCTCATACCTTTGATATTTTTAGCTTTTTTGAATTTTTCCACCATGTCTTCGGGATAGGCGACCGAAGCTGTCGCGATATAGGGTATTCTATGTGATGCCATGATCGATATAATATCTTTCTTCTGGTTTTTTTTGGGGTAGTTTGCCGGAGTCGTAGTTGTCCAGGCCCCAGCTGGTGTGGCGCTGCTTCTCTGGACACCGGTATTCATATAGGCTTCGTTATCGTAGCAAACGTAAATCATGTCATCATTTCGTTCGGCGGAACCGGAGAGAGTTCCAAGTCCTATGTCGTAAGTCGAACCGTCTCCTGTCCACGCGACAACGGTGGTTTTCTTTTTTAGTATTTCGAAAGCGGCTTTTACGCCCACTGCTGTCGACGAAGCGGCGGCAAAAGCAGTGTGAAAAACGGGGACATTAACCGATGAATAAGGAAATGGCCCGTCTATTACGGACCAACAACATGCCGGTATTATAAGAGCTGTATTGCGTCCCAGAGCTTTAAGAGCATGTCTCATTGCGATGTTCGCGCCACAACCCTGACATGCGAGATTGCCGCAGCTCATTATTTCTTCTTCAGGTATTTTCAAACTCATTCTTTAAGTCCTTTCCATATTATATCTGATTTTGGTTTATTCTTTTTGATAGTATCTTCGTATATTTCAATTATATGTTTACTTGTAACGTCCCTACCCCCGAGTCCCGCTACTACTCCGAATATAGGCGGAGTGTTTTTTTCGTTATACATAGCTGCTTTTACTTCCTGATAAAATATCCCTGAAGCTCCGAATCCGATGTTTCTATCTATTACAACAGCTTTATCGATTGAATTTAAGATTCCGCGTACTTTTTTAGCCGGGAAAGGCCTGAAAACTCTTATACGCAGAAGCCCTACTTTTTCTCCTTTTTCTCTCAGTTTATCGATCGCGTTTCTTGCTGTGGAAGCTATCGTGGCTGAGGAGATTATAAGGTTCTTCGCGTCTGAGACTTTATAGGTTTCGATAAGTCCATATTTCCTGCCAAATATCTCTTCGAATTCCTTACCCACTTCTTCCCACTTATTTAAGGCTTTTTCCATTGCTTTTTGGATTTTATATCTAAGTTCGTAATAGTTTTCAGTATTTGTCAGTCCCCCAAAAGCGTGCGGGTCGGTTGGGTCGAGTTTATATTTTCTTTTATAGGAAGGGAGAAATGCGTCTACTTTTTTCTGATCCGGGATTTCAACTGTTTCGGAAGTATGAGAAAGAACAAAAGCCGCCAGGATTACCATTGCGGGTAGATCGATGGATTCCGCCACTTTGTAAGCTTGAATGACAGAGTCCAGAACTTCCTGATTGTTTTGAGCGTAAAGTTGCATCCAGCCTGTATCTCGTTGTGAAAGTGAATCGTTTTGTTCTGTCCAAACCGACCAAGGAGGTGCCAGAGCTCTATTTATATTCCCCATTACTATAGGTGTTCTGGCACCGACAGCCCAGTGGAGCATTTCGTGCATCAGAGCTAAACCTTGCGATGACGTAGCGGTAAAAGTTCTGACCCCCACAGCGGAAGCTCCGATAAGAGATGCCATGGCGGAATGTTCGGATTCTACCTTGATAAATTTCGCTTTTAACTCTCCGGAAGCGCACATTTCCGAAAGAAGTTCTACAACTTCGGTTTGAGGAGTTATAGGGTATGCCGATATTACCTCTGCCCGCGAAAGTTTAGCTCCGTAAGAGAGAGCATGGTTCCCTATTAAAAGTTTTCTCAATCCTCCTCCTCTTGTATTATATCTATAGCTCCTGTGGGACATTCTTCCCAACAAATGCCGCAGCCTTTGCAGTAATCATAATTTATTACAGGTTTAATTACCTCTTTGTTGTTTTTCTTTGTTTTCTTTAATTTTATAGCTCCTTCCGGACAAAATTTCCAGCAAATAAGACATGAAGTGCACTTAGCGTAGTTTATTACCGGTCTGAAGTTCCGCCAGTTTCCCGTTTTATTATAATTCATACTGGCAAAAGAAATAGCTGACGGCGGAAGTTCTTTTTCTTTTTTATATATAATTATTTTCTTTGATTTTTTTGACAAATTTTAATCCTTTGTTCTTTTATAAGATTCCTCGGCCGCCTTGACATTTTCCTCTTTTTTAACCGGAACTTCTTTCTTTATGGCTTCTCTAAGAGATTTCATTTTACAGAGTTTAAGGATTTTTATAACTCCTCCGAGTATGGCCGTATTAACAATTGGTGAAGACTTGGTACCCAGATGGTACTTTACAGCAATTGCTCTGGCCGGGACTGTGGCTACATTGAATTCACTGTTGAATCCAAATTTTCCCGGGTTTTTGGAAGTGTTTACGATGATCCAGCCGCCTTTTTTTAGTCCGTCCGTTAAATCTACGATTCCTATAAGGGTAGGGTCGAGAATAATTATGTGATCGGGTTTGTATATCTTGGATCTTTCGTATACAGTGTCGTCGCTTACACGTAGGAAAGCTTGAACCGGAGCTCCTCTTCTTTCTACCCCGTATTCGGGAAATGCTTGAATGAATTTTCCTTCTGAGGATAGAGCTTCGGCGAGTATTTTGGTAGCTACAACAGTTCCCTGTCCACCTCTGCCGTGAAGCCTTAATTCGAGCATTGAATTACCACCTTAGGACTGTGGCTCCCCAAGTGAAACCTCCGCCAAAGGCAGTAGAAAGAAGTATATTGCCCCTTTTTAACCTGCCGTTTCTTACTGCCCAGTCTATGCTGACGGGTATAGTAGCAGCGGACATATTACCTGTTTTGTCTATCGTAACGACAGTTTTTGCCATGGGAATACCCGCTCTTTTTATAGTGGCTTTGATGATTCTGATATTCGCTTGATGGGGTACATATATATCCACATCTTTACCCTTTAAGTCAGCCTTTTTTAGGGCTTCTAAAGCGGATTGCTTCATCTTTGTCACAGCGTGTTTGTAAACTTCATTGCCCTGCATGGATACAGTGTGGAGATTTTTTTCTACGGTTTCTTTTGTCGCGGGTATACGCGAACCACCCGCTTCCTGAATTAACAGATTGCCGAGTTTTCCGTCAGCGTTCCATACATAAGACAGTAAGCTCGATTCTCCTTTGCTTTTCTCGATTACAGAACAACCGGCGCCGTCGCCAAAAAGCACGCAGGTGGAACGGTCATTCCAGTTTGTGATTTTCGTTAGAGTTTCACTTCCGCATAATAGTATCTTATCGGCAACCCCTGTTTTTATCATAGTGGAACTTAAAATTAGTCCGTAAAGATACCCGGAACACGCGGCGCTTAAATCAAAAGCGGGGATATTAGTTTTTATGCCTAATTTTTTCTGAACCCAGCATGCAGTCGAAGGGAAAAGGGTATCGGGTGTTATTGTGGCAACCATAATTAAATCTAATTCCTTTGCCGAAATTCCAGCCATGTCTAGTGCTCGCTTAGCTGCTTTTGTGGTCAGATCTGAAGTTGCTTCTTTTTCACTCGCGATGTGTCTTTCTTTGATGCCTGTTCTTGTTGTTATCCACTCGTCGGAAGTATCCACCATTTTTTCTAAATCTGAATTTGTTAAAATTTTATCGGGTAGATAAGATCCTGTCCCGGTAATTTTGATATCAAACATCAGCCAGTCTCCTTTTATCTATTTTATATAAGGAAAGCCAAAAGTCAATCCCTCGTACTTGTTGGGGTTTTCTCACACGGAGCCACGGAGTATATAGAGAAAAAAATGTTTTTTAGGATATAGAAAAATGTAGTATTTGTAATTTATTTTTTTTAATTTTATTGATTTGGAACTCGTGAGTGTGTTACCGAAAATCAGTGAGGTATAAATCACTGTTTAACAAAGTCATTATGGATTTTTCTTCATAATGTTTTTCGGTTGTGGGTTTGGGTCTTTAGTAAACACAATTAAACGGGTTGTGTGGTAGGGACTCTGCGTTCTCTGTGTCTTTGTGTGATAATGATTTCGGCGAGTGGGGGGATACGGTATTGACAAAATTGGAATCACCAATATAATAAAATTACAATACTTATTGTTTTAATTTTAAGGTTCAATCAAACTTATAGTAAAATTTAAGGGAGGAGAAATTGAGTAGCGAAGAGAAAAAAGATATTAGTGTTTTGTTAGAGGAGAAGAGAGTTTTTAAGCCCACGCAGGAATTCGTTGAGCAGACCAATGTGAAAAAATGGATGGACAAGCATGGCATAAAAGACCAGGACGAATTATTAGAAAAAGCGCAGGATATAGAATGGTTTTGGGCTGAGATGGCAAAAGAGTTGGTGGAATGGTATAAGCCTTATGATAAAGTTCTCGATTGGGATCCTCCTTTTGTTAAATGGTTTGAGGGAGCGGAATATAATATTGTTCACGATGCTCTCGACAAACATGTAAAAAATGGTAAGAAAGATAAAGTTGCCTATATTTTTGAAGGAGAACCGGGTGATATAAAAAAATGGACTTACGGAGATCTTTACGCCGAAGTTAACAAGCTTGCCAATGCGCTTAAGAGTTTAGGTGTTAAAAAGGGAGATAGAGTAGGAATCTATTTGCCAATGCATGTAGAACTTCCAATAGCAATGCTGGCATGCGCAAAGATTGGAGCAATCCATTCTGTTGTTTTCTCGGGTTTTAGTGCTGCAGCATTCGGCGACAGGCTTAATGATTGTACGGCGAAAGTTGCTATTACCTGTGATTCTTTCTACAGACGAGGTAAGAAAGTAGCTCTAAAGGTGCAAGCAGATGAGGCTTTAGAAAAAGCTCCTTCAGTTGAGCATCTTATCGTTTATAAACGTACCGGGGATGAAGTGCCCTGGAATGAAGAAAAAGACCTTTGGTGGGATGAAATTACAAAAGACCAGCCGGCAGAGTGTGAAACAGAAAAAATGGATGCAAATGACCTTCTGTATATTTTATATACCTCTGGTACGACTGGAAAACCAAAGGGAATACAACATGCTCATGGAGGTTATGCAGTTGGTACGGCGCAAACACTTAAATGGGTGTTTGACTTAAAAGACGATGATGTTTGGTGGTGTGCAGCAGACATAGGATGGGTAACCGGACATAGTTATATTGTCTACGCTCCGTTAATTCTCGGAACGACTTCGATTATATATGAGGGCGCACCGGCGTTCCCGGAACCGGAGAGATGGTGGTCGATGGTTGAAAAACATAAAGTTACTGTTCTCTACACATCTCCAACAGCCGTTAGAGCACATATGAAGCTCGGAGAAGAACATCCGCAGAAATGCAACCTTGAATCTTTACGACTTCTGGGTTCGGTTGGAGAGCCAATAAATCCGGAAGCCTGGATATGGTATCATAAGTATATTGGTAGAGAGAAATGCCCGATAATGGATACCTGGTGGCAAACAGAGACGGGTCATTTCTTGATATCGCCATTACCAATTACTCCATTAAAACCCGGTTCGGCTACAAATCCTTTACCGGGGGTTTCTGCTGCGGTATATAATGAGGATGGGGAATCTATTACCGAAGCCGGCGGAAGTTTAGTGATACTCAAACCATGGCCCGGAATGCTGAGAGGGCTTTATAAAGATCCTGAAAGATATAAAAATGTATATTGGAGTAAATACCCTGATACTTATTTAGCCGGTGATGTATCTAGAAAAGATAAAGACGGATATTTCTGGGTCCAGGGAAGAGCAGATGATGTTCTTAACGTTGCCGGACATAGAATTGGTAATTCGGAAGTTGAATCCGCCTTAGTGAGTCATCCAAAAGTCGCGGAAGCGGCTGTTGTAGGGAAGCCACACGAACTAAAAGGCGAAGCTATAGCTGCTTTTGTGGTTTTGAAAAAAGGAGTGGAAGCCTCTGATGATTTAAGAGCGGAATTACGAGAGCATGTCGGAAAAGAAATAGGTAAAATAGCGAGACCCGATGAAATAGGTTTTGTTAATGATGTACCTAAGACACGTTCCGGTAAAATAATGCGCAGAGTAATAAGAGCTAAGGCAATAGGAGAATCCGTCGGAGATATTTCTACACTCGCGAATCCTGAAGCAGTGGAAGGAATAGGTGACACTACTTAAAGAGCGTAAAAACCCAAAAGGAGGTTTTTGATGGCGGAAGAGAAAGTTTTTAACCGATGGTTGATAGTGATAGGCGCGATTCTTATTCAGTTATGTCTTGGCGCGATTTACGCGTGGAGTGTTTTTCGTATACCTTTGCAGCAATCGATTGCCGATGGGGGGCTAGGACTGTCTCCAAGTCAGGCAACGCTTCCTTTTTCTTTAGTTTTGGTATTTTTTGCTATTGCTACGATAATTGGAGGAAGATGGCAGGATAAAGCTGGCCCCAGACTTGTAGCTACTGTCGGAGGAATTATTTTAGGTGCAGGAATGTTGATAGCTGCTTTCTCGCATTCATTTATCTGGCTTACTATTGGTTATGGTGTTATCTCGGGATTCGGAATCGGATTTACCTATGTGTGTCCTGTTGCGACCGGAATTAAGTGGTTTCCTGATAAGCGAGGGTTGATAACGGGCCTTAGTGTTGCAGGTTTTGGAGCGGGAGCATTAATCGTCGCTCCTGTTGCCCGTGCACTTATTGACGGAGTGGGTGTCTTCTCGACACTGGCAATTATGGGAATTGTTTTTTTCGTTGTTATAGTACTCAGCTCTCAGATTTTAAGGAATCCTCCTTCGGGCTGGAAGCCGGAAGGATGGACGCCACCCGAGAAAACACAGATGACCCAGCAGGATTTTGGACCCTTAAAGATGCTTTCTTCCCGATCGTTTTATTTTGTCTGGATAATGTATTTTTTTGGTTGTCTGGCAGGACTTATGATTATTGCTCAGACGTCACCTATAGGTCAAGAACTTGTTGGACTGACACCGAAAGTTGCGGCTATTGCTGTGGGAACGCTTGCTATCTTTAACGCAATAGGAAGAATCTTCTGGGGACGTTTGTCCGACATGCTGGGTAGAAAGAAAACTCTTTTCCTTATGCTTCTAATATGTGGAATTGCAATACTGTTATATAATACAATTGAAGTATTTCCGGCTTACTACTGGATAGGAATATATATTGTCGGATTATGTTTTGGTGGTTACCTGGCAATATTTCCGGCAATTACTGCTGATTTTTACGGTACAAAAAATATAGGCATTAATTATGGGTTGGTCTTCACGGCTTACGGTGTCGGTGGGCTGCTCGGTTCTCTTTTCGCTCCGAGGGTGCTCGAGATAACAAAAAGTTACTCGATGGCATTTATAGTTACGGGTATTCTTTGCCTGTTAGGCGCAGTGATTGCGCTTATTAGCAGACCGCCCGGGTTGAAAAAAACTTAAGATATTCTGATATAAAAGACAAAAAAGAGGAGCAGGTTAACCTGCTCCTCTTTTATTCAAAGGTAGGTGTAATTTACTTTTCCGATTTGCTCTGGATTCTGTAGAAAATTACATGGGCTATTCCTACAAAGATAGCAACGAATCCGCCTATTGTAACGAATTGTATTGGTATACCTAAGAGTCCTTTGTTAAAGAATATCCCCACTCCAATCAAAAGACCAAGCCCGACTGCAAGAAAAGTCAATCCTTCTTTCAAGTTATCAAGTGGTGTTTTGGTGGGGGGCTGAGGTACTGGTTCCGGGGGTAATTCAACTCCCGCTTCTATCGCTTTTATTCTTTCTTCCCTTCTTAATTTTTCCTTCTTATAATTTGTCGTGAAGACAAAGTAAAAGATAATAAAGATTATAAAAACGGGAAAAAGTATAGCCACTATCGGGATTAATATGTCTTCCATAATTCCTCCTTTTTAATTGTAAAAAAATTTGGTTTCAGGGTTATATGCGTTATAATCGCCTAAATCGTTCGATGGGTAAAATTTTTCTTTTAAGTGTTTAAATCTGTTTTTGAGTTTTGTTTTTTTCATTTTTTATCTCCTTTTATTCAGTTCGACGCAACCTCACGGCAAATTGTTTCAGATTTTCTACTAAAACCTGAGACCTGAAACCGGAAACCGGATTAAACCATTGACTACGTGGTAAAATTCAGTATAATTCTTTTATGAAGAAATTTATTATTTTATTACTTATATTTAGTATATCATGCGTAACCACCGGTCCCGGCGGAAAAACGGATTTTATAATGATTTCGACCGCGGAAGAGGTGGAAATCGGGCAGCAGGTAGCTTCGGGTGTCGAATCCCAGGAAAAGTTATTGAAGAATTCATCTGTACAAAATTATGTCAACAGCGTGGGGCAAAAGATTGTCAGGGTGTGTGATAGAAGGGATGTAAATTATAAATTTAAAGTAATCGATAAGGATGAAATAAATGCTTTTGCCTGTCCCGGAGGATTTATTTATATTTATACCGGATTGCTCGATGTTCTCGATAATGAGGCGCAGCTTGCGGGAGTCCTTGCCCATGAAGTAAGTCACCTTGTAGCAAGACATTCCGTAAAAAAACTGCAAAATATATACGGTTATTCTATCCTTGCTCAAATCGCGCTCGGTGATAAGACAGAAGGTGTTGCCGGTGATATCATTAATGTAGCTGCAATGCTTATACTTCAGGGGTATAGTCGAGATAATGAGTTTGAGGCGGATAGATACGGAATATTATATATGAAAAATGCCGGGTATAATCCTAAAGGTATGATTCAGGTTTTTGAAAAATTTGAAAAAATGGAAGGAAGTTCTTCTTCGACAGCATTGAATCTTCTTGCTTCCCATCCCGCGCCGGCTGATAGAATCCGCAAAGGGCAAACTAAAATAAGTGAGATTGGCGGCACCGGATTACCGTATTATTCCGATCGGTACAAAAGCGTAAAATCTCAATTATAACCTTATGTTATAAAGGTACTAATACACAAAACCCCACCACTTAGTAATTGGACTCAAATTAACAGGTGCTTTTTCACTCGAAGCCTTGAATCCTCGAAGCCTGAAATTCAATTAACCACGAGATTACACAAGATTATCTCAGATTAACAAATCTTTATTTGTATAATTAGTTTGATTTTAAATAAATGATTCAATAATTGTATAGGTAGATGGACTGACTGTTTTTTACACATTTACGCATTTAATGGTACCCCTATATCCTTACTTCTCTTTGTGTCTTTGCGGTGAAGTTTTTAAGATTCTTTATTCTTAACGGCTTTGATGGAGTAGGTTAGACCCTCTAAAAGTGTATTTCTGGTCATAAATTTTCCCATATCTATACCCAGGTTTACGATTGTAGTAGCGATTTCGGCGGAGACACCCGTAATTAAAGCTTTGCATCCTAAAGTTTCAATAGCTTTTGCGGTTTTTATAAGCTGGTTTGCTACCATTGAATCGATTACAGATACACCGGTTATATCTAATATAGCGAATTTTGCCTGGTAACGGTCTATACTTTCGAGTATGGTTTGCGTCGCTTGTTGTGCTCTGTCACTCGTTAGTGTTCCTACAAGAGGCATTATTATTATTCCCTCCCACGCGTATAAGACAGGTGTGGAAAGTTCTCCAAGCAGGTGTTCGAGCTGGATTTCCGCGGTTTTTTGTTTTGTAACGTCTTGAGTCAGACCGACTATACCTATTACATTGTTTTTACTGTCTATCATTGGGGCTTTTGTAGAGGAAAGGTAAACCGCTTCTCCTTCGGGAGTCGAAGAAACTTCGGCTCTGTTTATTATAGGTTCTCTTGTTTCCATTATGTGTTCTTCATCTGCTCTCGCTGTTTTGGCAAGTTCTTCTCCGAATAAATCAAAATCAGTTTTACCAATCAAAGCTTTTTCTCCATCGAGTGATGGGGCGCCTGCCTGTTCTAAATAATATCGGCTTACGCGAATAAGACGACCTTCTTTATCCTTAAAATAGAGAGAAACAGGTATACTTTTTAATAAATTTTCAAGGAGATCTTTATCTCTTTGTAACTTTTCTATTTCTTTCAAAAGTTGCTCTTTACTCTTTTTCTTGTTTTTCATTTGTTTCTCCTTTTTAAATATATTAACTAATGTTAGTGTTTTTTTCTTTTTTGTCAACCTGATTTTACAGGTTTTTCCTCGTTTTTGGTAGAATTTTAAATTGGAGAATTTTTCTTTATTGCTATCTTTTCTGTTTTAATTTTTCTTGAGATTAGATAAGTAATCTTTGTTTGCTTCCAGAAAACCCAGAACAAATACAAGAGGGGCATTCCAATTGATGCATATTTCGTTGGAAGCGTAGCTCTCTAGTTTATCAACATAGCATTTTGCGGGATTTGTATCCGGATAAACGACTCCCCACGGAATCCTGTCTTTTCTGTCCTGTCTCGCATAATTTGGACCTCCCACAACATATCCTGGAATTGGTTCTTTAATTTTATCCGAACCACTGGGTCTATGATGAATATTTATTGGGGTTTTGTCCCCGAATCCTGTAACGAATGAATACGAAGTGGCATTATTGCCGAAAATATAATCGGTTATTACAACTACCGAATTAAGATATTTTGTTTCTTTTGTGTAATAAAAAGCCATGGCGCATAATACGGCACTGTTTAAGATGTTGCTGTTTGAACCCCATCCAAACTCTTCTATTGTGACAGGATAGGAGATAGATTCTAAATCCATGCTGATCTCATCCGCAATTTTTAGAAGAGATTTTTTTAGTTCGGTTTTCTTCTCTTTGGATAAACTCTTTGCCTTATTTATTAGGGAATATATTCCGAGATCCACTATGTAATCAGCCCAGCTTGCTCCTTCGAAATTTCCGGGTTCTATCGGATTATTGATTATATGGTCGAGGTAGATTTTTTTACCTGTAGTTACAAACAGTTCTGAAGCAGCATAAAAGAAATCGTTTTCTATGTTTTTGTTGCTGTAAGTTCCCGTACGGATATCGGGAGGGTTTTCGTAGATTATATGATTGTTCTTTTTTGCCCATTCCCAGGCCTTTTCCGCATTGCCCAGACAAAGTTCTGCGAATGCTGGATCAAAAGGAGAATAAACACGCGAAAAATGGGCTGTAATTGCAGCAAATTCGAGAGCTGAGGTGGTCGATTTTCCTACTACAAAACGGGAAAGATTATCCTTGTGCGGCATTACCATACCACAGAAACTTTTTGAAGTGATTTTAAAAAATACCCCGCCATCCTCATCCTGCATTGTTAAAAGCCAGTCTAATTCATACTTGATTTCATCTAATATATCCGGTATTCCGTTGCCGCTTTCAGGAATATTTAAAGACTTATCGGGCAGAATATCAGGATAAAGTTCATATAATAATAATAGAGTTCCGATAGTTACCCCGGCGTTCACTACATATTTATTGTAATCTCCGGCATCATACCAGCCCTTTGGCGAAGACATCGAACCTTTTTTCTTTTCCGTGGAAGGGTGAAATAAACATGAAGTGTCGGGATGTCCGGCGGGTCTCGCGAATTTGCCGGCATAGTTTGCCGGGAGTTCTGTGGAGGCTCTTAAGAAATAAAAGCTTTTCATCGATGCTTTTAATACTTCGGAATACAAATGGTTTTTAATCTCAAAAGGATAGGAAGACCCCTTACCTTCTATAAAAATACTATAAGTTCCGGTATCTTCAAATGCCGAGAAATAACCCACTCGCAGGTTTTCTCCGGATGGTTTCCAGTATTTGCTTCCCGATAAGTTATCTTCAAATACAATATTACCTTTTAACCCTTTGATTTTGAATTTCTTCGATTGGGAATTTGCTGCCGTAAATCGTTTTATCGAGTTAGGATAATACCCTAATTGATTCAGATGAATATCTTCTTTTTTTGAGGAAGTATTGCTAATTATTAGTAAAGCAGATAAAACAATAAAAAATCTCATTATTACTCCTTTTTTTATTTGTTATCTTAATAATTCTTTAATCTTTGTCAATAATTAATTTGTGTAATTTAATAGTTAAATTGTTGAACGGTTGAATAGTTAAATTAAAAATAGTCAAATTGTAAAAATAACAATTTATGCTATTCGTGTAGTTTGTTGTTTAAGGTTAAGTGAATCAGTCGATTAGTGTATGGGAGGTGGGTTACTCCTTTACTTCTCTGTGTTCTTTGTGGTTTGTAATTTTTCGGGGATGGGTGGGGCTTGACAATAGTTGAAAAGATGGCTACTTTTTTGAAACAAATATTAATTTTTTGCGTCAAACATTATGAAAGGAAAAATAAGAAATTTGCAAATAGATATTAAGAAATTAAAGGAGAAATCGGAGGATGAATTTGAAAAGTTTTTTAAAAGTTACCTCAACAGAATATACACAGTGGTTTACAGGGTTGTCAGGAATCCTGCTACTGCTGAGGATCTTACTTCTGAGGTAATGATGAAGGTTTATAACAATATTCATAAATTTAAGGAAAAATCACAGCTTTCATCCTGGGTTTTCAGGATTGCTTATAATCATGCCGTTTCCCATGTTCGTCGTCATAGGAGCGCGGAATCGATAGAGGATTATGAGACAAAAATAAAGGATAATTCGGTGGGGCATCTTGACTATCTTCAAAGAGAGGAGTTATCTGATTACATAAAGGAAAAACTAATGGAATTGCCAAAAGATTATAGGGTAGCTTTGACTTTATATCATTTTGAAGAGCTACCTTATAAAGAAATTGCCTATACGATGGGTATTAATATTGGCACTGTGAAAACATATATTCACCGAGGAAGAAATGAATTAAAAGTTTTGTTAGAAGAGGTAATCGGGGAGGAAAGATGAAAAAAGAAATAAATTTAGATGAAATCTTAAGCCAGATAGCTATTGAAAAAGCTCCGGAAGAATTAATTCTCAAATGGAAAGTAGGAGTAGAGTTGCAGAAAGAAAGAAAGACATTTTCTTCGTTACTGCTCAGACCTTCTATCGTTTTTCCGCTTGTTTTTGCGGGCTTCTGGTATTATTTGTTTACGTTTAAAAGAGAATTGTTCGAATATTATTTAATCGATAAAGTACGTTCATTTCTTCTGGCAATAAGTCCTGTGGTCACAGATTCGACATCGACTTTGGTGTCTTCAAATTACTATATCATCGGTGCGGGGATCTTTTCTATAATGCTTGCGGCTATTTCTTTATTCTGGTTTTACCAGGGGAAAAAACTAAGGTATGTATGGATAAGGTCTTAGGTGTCAGGTTTTAGGAGAAACAAAAAATATAAGTCTGTGGCTAATTCTTTTGTGGGGTGGAGTTGAGGTAAAAATATAATTTTTTTCTTTGTGTTCTCTGTGTCTTTGTGTGATAAAATTTACTTTTTTGGGGTAGGGTAATAGACGATTCCGGAATCGCTCAAAACAGCAATAAATTTATCGTTACCATCAACTTTTTTTCCCCCAAATATAGGAAGTACTGTATCACTTAAAACAAGGGAGTCATTGAATAAAAAGCACAGATTTTTATTGAACATACATATATCTTTTACTCCGGGAACAAACTTTTTTCTGACAGGTCTCCCGTTTCTTTTAAAAACATGAAGTGTATCTTTACCGTATAAATATAAAGAATCTTTTGAGATAGTACAACGTTTTATTTCTTTCCACATTAATGTAATCTTATTCCCGGAACTTACCTGTACCAGGTATGATTGTTCGCCTGTTATTAAAACACCTTTTTCATCCGAGTCTATATCGTTTCCGCCTATTTTAATTTCTCCGAGCAACTCATTCCATAAAGAGTATTTTTGACTTCTGGATTCAGAATAGGAGGTTATCCAGACAGAAAAAGAAGACGAAGAAATGGCAATAGGCGCAAACATCGAGTTGATAGAAAAGTTAACTTCACCTGATTTGTCTTTAATGATTCTGTCTTTTGAAGAAAGGAAAAGTACCCGGCCTTTTGAATCGATAGTCAAATCATTATAGTTGGAATAAAATAAGAAAATAATGGAGAAAATCCCGGTTACGGTGTACATTTAATTTAGCATTGTTCCTTTTGTGATATGGTATCCGTTTATAAAAGATTTCGCATCCATTTTATTTCTGCCCTGTAATTGAACTTCCTTTATTTCTATCATGCCTTCTCCGCATTTTACTGCAATGTTTTTCTTTGTATTTATAACTTCTCCGGCACATCCTGTGTTGTAAATATCCGCAATTTGTGAAGCTCTAAGAAGTTTCAATTTTTTGTTTTTGAATATGCAGAAAGCTCCGGGTTTATAAGAAAGACCTCTAATTTTACCCTCAATTTCTGAAGATTTGTTTTGCCAATCTATTTTGCATTCTTCCTTTTTTATTTTAGGGGCGTAGCTTGCTTTGCTGTTATCCTGAGAAAGACTTTGAATTTCTTCCCCTTTTCCTATATCCATAAGCACAGATAAAATAAGTTCGACAGCTTCTTTAAATAAACGTTCTTCTAATTCTGTGCGTATCTCGTAAGGCAGAACGGGAACATCTTTAATTCTTACTATATCCCCTGTATCCACTCCTTTACCTATTATGAAAACAGTAACACCTGTCTTTTTTTCTCTGTTCATTAAAGCCCGGGCTACAGGAGCAGCGCCCCTGTATTTAGGAAGAATGGAAGGATGAATATTCAAGGGATATTTGGCGATTTGTATAATATTCTCTTTTAGTATTGCTCCATAAGAAGCAAGCACAAAGGTGTTAATTTCTGTTTCTTTAATCCTTTTTTCTACATAAATAGAATTGGGATCATCCGTTTCAATTAGATTTAGAGATAAATCGATTGTTGTTTGTCCTACAGATGTGGAAGATTTTTTTTTGCCTCTTCCTTTCTTTTTTGGTTCTTTTGTTATAACAAGAGGTACTTCTACACCTTCAGAGACCAGGGCTCTTAAGATTATAGTAGAAAGATGAGAACTTCCGAAGAATACTACCTTCATCAATAAGTTTTCTTATTTTGTAACTTTTCTTATCATTCCTTTTTCGAGTTCTATTTCTGTCTTTTCACTTACTTTCATTTTAATAGTAAGATCTTTAATCTGTGTTATTTTACCGTGGATTCCGCCCGAAGAGACTACTTTATCTCCTTTTTGTATGGATTGTATCATTTCTTTGTGTTTTTTTTGCTGCATTTGCGATGGTCTGATAAAAAGAAAATAAAAAACCGCGAAGATAAGCACCATAAAGATTATTGGTGAAAAACCTCCCTGTCCGCCGCATGCTTCAGGTGAAAGTCCCTGTCCGCCAAAAGAACCCTGCGCTATTAAAAAATTAATTATATTTATCATCAAAACCTCCTTTGAATTTACTTAAGATTTCTTTTCTCCATTTAAAAAATTTTCCTTCTTCGATGTTTTTTCTTATTTCTTTCATTAATTCCATATAAAACGATATATTATGCAGTGTCGCAAGGTATTTCGCAAGGAGTTCATTAGTATTAAATAAATGTCTGAGATACGCCTTAGAATAATGAGTACATGTGGGGCATTTACATGTTTCTGAAATAGGGTTGGGATCGTCTTTAAACTGTGAATTTTTCAGGTTAATTTTGCCTTCCCATGTATACAATCCAGCTGTCCTAGCGTTTCTTGTCGGGATTACGCAATCGAAGAGATCTACTCCTTCTCCTACTGCCCATAAGATATCTTCAATTTTGCCTAAACCCATTGTGTAGCGTGGTTTTTCTTCCGGTAACAAAGGTGCGGTGGATTTTATTACTTCTCTTGTTTGCTCCGTTGCTTCTCCCACAGCCAATCCTCCCAGAGCAAAACCGTCGAAGTCAAGTCTTTTTAAATCATTAGCGGCAGCCTCTCTTAAATCAGTATAGGTGGAGCCCTGTATAATGCAGAAAAGGAGTCCCGGATAATTACTTTCTTTAAAATATTCTAAAGCTGTTTTTGCCCATCTGTTAGTTCTTTCCATAGCTTTTTTAGCATAACCAATACCTACGGGATAACCAATACATTCATCGAGAGGCATCAAAATATCTGCTCCAAGACTCACTTCTATATCGATAACTTTTTCCGGTGTAAATCTAAGGGGCGCGCCATCGATATGAGATGAAAAAAGAATTCCGTCTTCCTGAATTTTTATCTTGCTTGAAAGAGAATAAACCTGGAAACCTCCCGAATCGGTAGCGATAGGTCTATCCCATCCGACGAAGGAATGTAAACCTCCTAAATTCTCGATTAGTTTCTCGCCCGGTCTTATATGTAAATGGTAAGTGTTTGAGATGAAAATTTGTACGTCCAGATTTTTCATATCCCAGCAGGGGAGCATTTTAATATCTCCTAAAGTCGCGACAGGCATAAATGCAGGCGTTTTTACGTTGCCGCTTTTTGTATTAATAATACCCGTCCGGGCATTATTTTCCTTTGCTCTTATTTCAAAAGGGATATTCTTCATAAGCAATTTAAAAAGCGGGCAACGGGATTTGAACCCGCGACCCCGAGCTTGGGAAGCTCGTACTCTACCAATTGAGCTATGCCCGCTCAATGGGGAATATTAGCTAACAGTTAAATAAAGTCAAGGGTAAATGGGTTTATCTTTGTTAAAACCAAAGCACATGGTTTACACTTTGGAGAGGGGATGGGAGTAA
>CAZKVT010000010.1:0-54442 GCA_964556365.1 uncultured bacterium
TTAAGAAAGTCTTACCTGGAAAATAATCTGTACCACCATGTGCCTGATTACCCCGGAATCTTAATTACTATATTTTTAGTTTTTTTTAACAACAACCTCTTGACATTTATAATAAAATAAATACTCTTCTAACAACGTAGTTATAAGGGGGTTTTATGAGAGTTTCGAGAAGATTTTTTATTCTTTATTCTTTTTTAATGTTTCTCCCGTTTTTTACATTTGCTCAAGTTAAGGTTATGATTCATAGACCACCTCAAAACCAGTTAAAAGTTGAAGATTTATGGGCGGTAGATTTAAGCAGTCCGGTTTCGGAAAATGTATATCTTTACGGGGAAATCAGTAGAGAGGGTGAACTGATTTTTAGAGGTAGTACTAATAATTTTACTCTGCCTCAAGGTACTAAAAGAATACGTTCGCGTGATATAAAAAATTTGCGAAATACCTGGTATAAATCTGAGTACGAAAAATATCTTACGCGTATTGGCAGTGCTCCGGCAGGCGATTATAATATATGTGTTTATGTTAAAGACTCAAAGACTAATCGAGAGCTCGGCAGGCAGTGTATAGGAATTTCAGTTATGTTTGCGAAGGCTCCAAGATTGATATCTCCGAAAGGAGATTTGAAAGCAAAGATAAAAAGGCCTATTTTTACATGGACAAGGCCTACTCCTGTCCCCACTGCTATTAAAATTAGCTATAAAGTCAAGATTGTGGAAGTTTATGAAGGGCAAACTAAAGAAGAGGCAATAAGATCGAATGTGCCTGTATATGAGCAGGATGGCATTAAAAGTACTTCTTTGCAATATCCTATTAAGGCAAAGGCTCTGGATATGGATAGAAATTATGCATGGCAGGTCCAGGCGATTGATGAGGTTGGCAGGCCATTTGGGCAGCGGCAGGGAATGAGTGAGATATGGCAGTTTAATCCTAAGGATATATATAAAGATGATGTTCTCCGAGTGGCGCTGCCCGGGGTTTTAAAGATAGGAGATTTTGTACTCAAGAATATAACTTATAATACAGGTTCGGCTCTCGATTCTCTTTCGGGTCATGCCGAGTCGTTTTTTCTTCAAAAGAGTGTACCCAGCCATTTTGGAGGCCCTATTTTTACCTGGACCGAGGTAAGTTTTCCGGTTGATTTTGAGGATTTGGTGGCGGAATGGAGTACCGGTGATACAGCAGAGGTAACCGTGGGTGAAATCATTGAAGATTTTTCTTCTCCTTTGGAAATTAAAGTTGAAGGTTATTCTGTGTTTGTACATGATATTCATATGTGGGTGGATTCGGCAATTTCTGAGATTGCTGTTAAGGTTACCTGTCTCTGTGATACACTTAGTTGTGATGCGCTTGCACTTGAGCCTTTTACATCAAGAGTTTCTCCTTCGCTCGATTTATACAAAGAGCTTTCTGCAAAAGAGAGGGGCCCCTTTGTTCTCGGAGAGACAGGTATTTTAATTAAATCGACGGATAAAGTTATAGTGGACTTGAGCAGAACTATTTCTCCCTCTAATGTAGGAATTTCGTTTAATCAGGGAGAAACAATAGAGCAACCGGGGATGCAGAATTCGAATACCGGTTTTCTTTACGGAAGATATACCTTCACGAACGGGAAACTAAATTCAAGCGGTTTCAACGCGACATTCCAGCTGGCTTCACCTTTTAATTTTTCTCCGATTAACCCGATGGGCTTTGATGTAAACTTAGCTTCGGGTTATTTACGAATCGATAGTTGTAAGGTAAAAAACGGAAAATTTACAAGTAGTCTTATTCTGATTAAAAAAGGCGAAAAAGGTGTTTATAAGGCTGATGGGACCGAACTTCAAGTTTCTTATGATTCTCTTTTAGTTGATTCGAAATTAAATATTTATGGAGAGGTCCTAAATAGTGAAGAGATGAGATGGGGCGGTTTTGGTATAACCTGGAATGTTGGGCAGTTCAGGTTAAAAGGAGAGCCGAGTGAATTTGTTTCACCTGTTAAAGGTGACTCTTTTAAAGTTTATTCGCCCGCAGAGCTTGATTCTCTTACAGGACTTACAATTAAATATGATAAAGATCATTACATTTTTAGTATATATTCAATAGATACTGAGGATCCGATTAAAATTTCAGGCGGAATTTTGATAGGATATTTTAATGTTCAGTCTTTAGGGGTTTCCGGTATATTGTATCCATTTAGTGATTCAAGACCGAGAGACAGCGTTATGTTGGGAAATGTAAATTCATCCCAGTATGAGGGTGGAGAGCCTTTTATTACAAATATAGGATGGTTTCTAAAAGAGCCGGACGTAGATAGTTCTCTGAACATTGAGTTTAAATTCGCAGGGAATTCGGCGTTTGATTCGGATATAGGAGGACAATTTAAGATACCGATGGAATGTGGTTTTTTTTCCTCGAAAGATACATGCAAAATTATGCCGCCATTTAGTGATCTGGAGGTTACTTCAACCGCAAGTTTTGTTGGCGGTAATGTTGCATTTACAGATACGCTTCAATTGCCTTATTGGGGTGTAGGAATTACTTCAAAGCGAGGTGTCGTTAGTGCTAAACTAGGTGAGATCGTTTATACTAACGCGGATATTTACGAACCTGTCCATTTTTCTAAGGGATTCAATATAATATGGGGTGAAATGCTCGCTGATGGAAGTCTCGGAGAATTTTACTTCAATCATAATGCTGCTCATCAGAAGTTCGACGGGTTTCCAATCACGCTTGATTCGGCAGCTTTAAGCGCGTATGATCCTAATAAACCCGGGGAGTTGGTTGTAAGAAGTAATGTTCACTTTAGTTTCTTTGGTGAAACGGATACACTCATTACCGTACATGATGCAATATATGATGATACTCTTGAACCTTACTTTGGAAGATTGGTTTCTATAGACCCTTATTCTTTTGCGCTGTATAGAGAATGGGGTTCTGATATGTCTATTATGGATTTCCCTGAAATTATGTACGATTCAGTAACACAGAATGGTTTTAAGGGAACAGGACTGGTAGATATTGAATTTATGCCCGATGCTCATCTTCCCGCGACGATAAGGATTGATAGTATGTCCGCGAGTATTTGTATGACCGACCATGATGTTCATGATCTTTTCTTTGGTGTAGGGAATTTTAGCTCGGTTGAGAGAACCTGGGGATGTATTTATATCGAGGGTGACGAACTTAAGAGAATGGTTACGGGCGGAGCTTTGTATGGGGGAGGTAGTGCAGTGAGTCTGGTTCCTGCTCAGGGTGGTGGGGGTGTTGAATGGAAAACCGTGGTTACCCCTACAATGACTCAATTTACATGCCATGGGTTGATGTATATAGATGTGGGTACGGCACATGCGGAAGTTAATGGCAGAGTTCGTCTTACTCATGATAGGAGCATACCGGCTCTGGATGGTGAAGTTTATGGATATTTTAATATGTCGGATGTTGTTATGGGAGGGTTGGAAGCTGAAGGACAGGTCACCTGGCATTTCGGTAGCGATTACTTTATGCTGCAGGGAAGGGTTGCGGTCGATATTTACTCGTGGTTGGGAGGTGCTGAAATGGAAGGAGGGATTTTCATAGGTAAAGATGCTCCTAGCAGTCAAGCCTGGGTTCTTCTGGATGAAGATGGTAGATTTGGGATAAATATTTCGCAACTTCCTGCAACACTTACCGGAGTTTACGGATATGGAGAATTCGGATGGAGTAAGAAATTCTTATACGGGGTACTTGAAGGCGAGATAATCATACATGTGGGACTTGGCCTGTTCGTGCAGAGTGCGGGTCCCGCAATGATGGGTAATTGTGGAATTTATATACGCGGTGAGATCTTATGGGGTCTTGTTTCCGCTTCGGTTCTGGCAAATTTACAATTTTTTGCTGCTGTGCCGCCTGATCCTTCTTATTTCGAGGGGACTGTAAAACTTAGAGGGTGTGTAGCATATGTTTTTTGCGCGAGTGTTAAACTTACTGCCGGGCTAAGTTCGAAAGATGGATTCTATCTTGAATACTAAAAAGGGGATAAATATGAAGAAGCTATTTTTATTTATTGTTTTAAGTATGTTTGTGTTAATCCCGATAGGATTACTTGCGGGGGACGCCCTTTATGGCTTAAGTGGTGATGTCGCATTGGATGGGAGTACCTTTATTCTCCTTTTATGGTCTCATGAAGAAAATGTTACGGGGTACAATTTATATAGGAGAGAGAGCGCTATCGGTAAATTCTCAAAGGAACCCATAAACCCAAAGCCTCTTGTGCCATGGAGTGATTGTAATCGTATTAATAGTATTATTCCTGTAGGTTCTGAAGAATGGAACATAATTTCAAGTGTTCTTTCAAAGCCGGTAGAGGAAAAGGAAGAAAAAGGGATATTTAAAGGGATAAAGGGAAGTGTAATAGATGAGAGTATTATAAAAGAATCTTCTGTTGTCCCAGATAAGAAAATAGCCCCGTCTTCTACCGTGAAAGTAGATAAATCTATGATTGAAAGTAAAAATATTCCTGTGGAAAGCTATAAAGATGCTTCAAAAACTGCTGTGCTGAAAACAGATGTGGTAAAAGCTTCAATATTAGAAGGAATCAATAGAGAAATGTTGGAGTTAAACACAGCATTCTTTAATCCCTGTAATATTTCAGATGTTTCCGATACAACCAGGGACTTTGAAATATTGCAGGCTCTGGCAAATGCGTATTGGAGAATTGCTCTTGTGATGGGATGGGCTTTTGTCGATGATGATGTTGTGAATGGTACGATCTATTATTATGAATTAAGAGCAGTGGATAAAAATGGAAAAGAAAGAGTTTTGGGAAGCATTCAGATAGTCGCCGGTTCTCCTGTTACTCTGTCTGCTCCTTCTAATTTAACTGCGGAGCCAAAAGACCATTCGGTTTTATTGAAATGGGATGAAATGGATCATGCGTTTTCCTTCGAAGTATATAGGTCAAACGTCCCAAATCCGATGATAATCGGAAAAAGAGTAAATACCTCCTTAATTCCCGCTCAGTGCAGTACTTCAACTGGACTTTATAATTGTTTTGAGGATTATCTTCACGTGGATGAAAGCGGTTATCCGATCAAACATCTTGTGGGTAATGATTCTATAGCCGGACCTTTTGTCGATAAGTCTTATCGTTATAGGGTCCGAGCACTTGATCTTTTAGGTCGGGAAGGCTCTTTTTCTTCCCCTGAAAGTGCACAACCGTACGATTCAACGATGCCTTCGGTTCCACGGGATATTACTGTGGTTCCTCATGGGGATAGCTTGCAGATAAAGTGGTTTAAAGTTACGCGTGATGTTATTGGTCGTATAGATAGTATTCAGAATTATACTGTTTACAGGGGAGATTCCGTAGGGGACCCTTCACCCATGAGTATTGGAACTGCCGGGCAGGTAAGTTCCGATTCTTCTTATGTATATTTTATGTACAGCGCAAACGACCTTCGTCCTGCTTTTGGAGAGAAGGTTTTCTGGTATAGAATAAAGGCGACTGATGTATACGGCAATTCGGGACGACTTTCTTCTCCTGTGGGGGGATACATGTCGGATACAAATTCTCCTGCACCTCCCGTTAATCTAATTGCGGAGAGTTTTGAAGAATATATAAAATTAAAATGGGATGAAAACACAGAACCGGACATGGGAGGGTATAATGTGTATCGAGGGATATGCGGTTGGGATAGTGTTTGTGTCCAGAGAAATGAACAGAAAGAATGTATAAAATGGGAACGTATACCATACCCGATGTATCTGATTGGAAATATAGACGATAAAGATTCAACAGATTACGAAGATAGGGGAGTACCTTTAACATCTCCTATATGTTATAGGTACTCGGTAAAGGCTTTTGATATGACACAAAATGCCAGTGACACAAGCAAAACTGTTTGTCAGAGATTAAGGGAAAAAACTCCTCCTCATCCGCCGGTTATTTCAGGCCTCAAAGCCCGGGATGGCGCGATAAAAGTCGAGTGGGTTGCTCCACCGGTTCAGGATCTTTTTGGTTTTATTGTTGAACGGGCTGATACTCAGGCAGGTCCTTGGAAAAGGATAAGCGATGAGCTAAAGTTTCCTGAGGTTGTCGAGTGCGAAGATATACCTGTAACAAATGCGTGGGCTGCAGATTCCATTTTTTCTTTTCTTGATACAACAGTAGCATCACAGAAAATTTACTATTATAGGGTAAAGGGAGCAGATTGCGGAGGAAATATTGGAGAGGCTTCTGCTTACGTCGAAACATATACTTTTGATTTTAGTGGCCCTCCTACACCAACCGACGTCACGGTAAGCCAGTTGTCGGGAGAATGTGCGCTTAAGATTCAATGGAAACCTAATTTTGATACTTTGAATTATGGTTTTGTTGTTTTTCGTAGCCTATCTTCGAATAAAAGTTATATGCAGATGAGTCCGGTAATACAAAGTAATGAGTTCATAGATAGAAAAATTACAGCGGGTAAGCAGTATTACTATAGAATACAGTATTTCGGTAAAGACGGAAGTTCTTCATCCCTGTCGAGTCCTGTAAGCGGTACGATTGCACCTTAAAGGGGGTTAAGATGGTAAGAATTAAATTTGTTTTTATATTAGTACTTTTAGTTATTTGTTTTTATCCATGTTACGGTGAGGAGCACTATGCAAAAATAAACGGCTGGGATTTTTGTAACTGGGATGTAGGTGGTACGCGTTGGGATATCTTCCAGCAGAGTTTTATTGGTATCAGTGAAAATGATGCTCTTGATTTACTTCTTTACAGTACACTATATTATGAGCTTACGAAAAGTTATATATGTTTTGGAATGTGTCTTATGGCTACTACTATATTGAAGGAAGAAGGCCATCTTGGTTTTTGTAAGCCGGTATATCGATATCCGGGAGATAATTATTGGGAAAAAGGTGTGGATGAAGTATACACAGGTCCGACTGATACACTTCTCGCGAAAGCAGTAATGGTTATGCAGGCACATCAAGCTAGCCAGGCAATGATAAGTTGTTTTGCAGAGAGAGCTGTTACAGGTGAGATTAAGGACGCTATGGCTGCATATAACCATGTGGAATATTATCTTGCTGCGGATGATCCTCCTCTTATAACGGTTATAGCCGGAGCAGGCAGCGGGCATGCCTTAATAGCTTATGATACAGAAAAAGTTTCTAACAGCGAATGGAAGATATATATTTATGATCCTAATAGATCTTATAGGGCTTTTAAAAATTATTATGATACGGATAGCAATTATATCAAAATAGAGACCACAAGCAATCCGAGCGGATATAAGTGGTCTTTTCGGAGAGATAAAAGGAGAGATAATGTACTCTGGGAGGGTGATATGAGTGCGGGCAGTGATGGTTTCATATTTGCGTATCCTTCTTCTATGGTGATTCCTCCTTCTACTAATCCTTTTAAATCTCTAGGGGAGGACTTGAATACTGTATTTTTTGCCGGAGATGGAGGTTATGTTGCTCAGATTACCGATGAGGAGGGTAAAAAGTTCTACAAAACCGACACAAAAAAGCATGAATCTTTGTCCGATATTGAGGATGATCCGGGCAAAAAAATGGCAAGTGCAATAAGATTCCCTTTGATTACTGATGATCCCGGCAAACAACCTGAAGTATATTTTGTAAAGAATGCTAAGAGCGGCGATTTGAATATTGATGTTGTTAGTAAGGGAAAGGGATATGAAATATATATTGCCGGAAGAGGGGATTTTGTGAAAATTAATGCAGAAGACAGTCCTGCCGGTAAAGATAAACTTGTTTTTAAGAATCTTGGTACACCCAAGGAGGAAGTACATCTTTCAAGTAAAAGATCTTCAGTCGATTTTAATGTGGAGCTTTATCGGTCTTTAGGAGAAGAAAAGAAATCCAGAACGTTTAAGCTTTCCAAGATGAAGGTAAAGAAAGACTCACCAATCCAGCTTCGCCTTACAGAAGACAAAAAAGGCGTGCTTTTAAAGAGCGGAAAAGATAAATTTGGCTTTGACCTTGAAATCGAGGAGAAGGAAGGAAAGAAAGTTAATAAGGTTTCGAAGAAAGGATTAAACTTAGAAGGTGAATCCTGGCAGTCAGTTGTGCCGAGTAACTGGAAAAAATTAAAGGATGCCGAAATAAAGGTAAGGAAGTAATATTACTTCCTTTTTTCTCTTCGGCGTTTTCTTTTTTCTTTTGCCTTTGTTACAAAGAGCCCCGATCCTTTTTTTCTGTTTTTGAAATGTGATAGTAGTATTTCCGCTTCATGAAATGGAAGTGTTACAAAGGAGAATTTGTCGAGAATTTGTATGTCTCTTATTTTTTCACCCGGAATATTACATATCTTTTTTATTAATTCTACTAATTTTTTTGCATTCAGTCCATCATTTTTGCCGTGAGTTACAAATAAGCGGGTTTTTCCTTTATTGTCGACAAAATCGTCTTTAAATTCTTTGTAATTTTTTTTACTTAGTTCTTCTTGATAAGTGTGTTGGAGGAGAGCCGCAAGTATGTTTTCTGCGCTGTTACTCTCTAAAAGTTCCTGTGACATTTTCACATATTCCTTATCGACCTTTGATTTTACGATTTCTTCTAAATCTGATTTTATTTTAAGTTTTTTTGTTTCTATGATATCTTTAATTTGAGGTATTTTTTCTCTTCTGATATCTGTTTTTGCGACTCTTTGAATGAATTTCAATTTTCTGTATTCCGTGGGTGTTACAAAAGTGATTGCAATTCCTTCCTTACCTGCTCTACCGGTTCTTCCTATCCTGTGTACGTAAGATTTTGGATCCTGCGGAAGGGCATAATTGATTACATGAGTAAGATTTTGAACGTCCAATCCTCTTGCCGCCACATCGGTTGCCACGAGAATATTTATGAAGTGTTTCTTGAATTTATTTAATATTTTCTCTCTTAAGTGTTGTGATATGTCTCCGTGTAGAGCATCTACGTCGTAACCGCGTTCCATTAGATGTTTTGCAAGATTGTCTACATTGATTTTGGTTCTGCAGAATATTAATCCGTAAAATTCATCTTCGATATCTATAATTCTACAAAGGGCTTCGAATTTGTTTCCGGGATGGACTTCAAAATATATTTGATCGGTTTGGCTTACAGTAAGTTCGCCATGTGCTACCCTGAAAATATCATATTCCACCATATATTTCTCTGCTATATTTATAATTTCCTTTGGCATGGTAGCCGAGAACAGCATAGTTCTTTTTTCTTCTGGGGTATGTTCCATAATCTTTTTTACGTCCTCAAGAAAACCCATGTCCAGCATTTCGTCCGCTTCATCGAGTATTAGGTGAGAAATTTTATCCAGTTTTAAAGTACGGCGGTTAAGATGGTCTATAACCCTTCCGGGTGTACCGACAACTATATCGACGCCCTTTTTTAAACTTCTGAGTTGCCCGGAAATTGCCTGCCCGCCGTATATGGGAACGGTTCGGAGTTTTTTATTTCCTTTTAGTGAATTAATTTCTTCTGCGACCTGAATTGCAAGTTCTCTTGTTGGGGTAAGTACGATTGCCTGGACATTTTTTGATTTATCTTTAAGAAGTTCGATAAGAGGAAGGCCAAAAGCGGCAGTTTTCCCTGTTCCTGTTCGAGCCTGACCTATAATATCCTTTTTTCCCGATAGTAAGGCCGGTATGGTTTGTACTTGAATGGGTGTTGGTTCCTCAAACCCTTTTATTTTTAAATTTTTTAAAGTTTCTTCTGATAAGCCTAATTCTTTAAAAGTTTTCATGATTTATTCCCTCTTTGATCTAACATAGTTTACGTGTACTAATAAAGATAACAGATATACTATATTAAATTCTTGGTTTTTTGTTTAAGTTATACTAAATTAAATTAAATACGTGTTTATAATAACCTTCTTTTACGAAAAAACAAGCTTTTCTATTTTTTGTTTACCATTACCTGTGAGTTTTCCAGCAAAATAAATTTTAATTTATTGACTTTTTGCTTTAATTCTTTTATATTTTCATAAACAAACCGGGAGGTAAAATTATGCCGGAAGAAAAAAACGGAGTATTTCCGACTTTTGCGGTGATTGTTTTGCTTATAGGAATTTTTTGGCTTTTAAATGAATTAAATGTTTTAAAAGCGAATGTGCCATGGGTTCCGATAGTAATAATTGTCGTAGCCGTAGGTTGGCTTGTAGATTATTTCGCGGGAAAGTAGTTTTTTAGACTGAGTTTTCAGGCAACTGCAGATTCGTACTTATCCAGCCATGAGGCATGTTCATCGAAAGGATTTGTTCGCATTGCGAAGAGGAAGAAATACGGGAAGTTTTTCTTGGTGTATTCCATATAACTGAGCCACTGGTATGTCAAAAGATTGTATGCCCGTTCGATATCGATTTTCGTGTGTTCTATATCTTCCTTCGGTAGGTTATCAAGATCTCTTGCGGCTAACTCCTCTGTGATATGAAATATAGCCATTACTGTTTCCGTAAACGTAGCGTGTTCAAGCAAGTTGGGATTTTGCAGTAACCTGATCAGAAATTCTCTTTTGGTAGTCAAAAAATTTGATAGTTTCTTAAGCTCAATTTTGTTTATATCTATATCTGCTTTGTAGGATTTCAATCCTTTAAAGGCTGATTTAAAATCCATGTCTTCGCATCCGTCTTCGACAACGATAAGGTCGTGTATTTTGTTGAGATTTTTATCGAAATTTGAAAGATATACAAGAATATGTTTTCCGAAGTCACTGAAGAAAGTTTCAATAACCATGTTCAATTTTTTAAGATGACTTTGCTTTTCCCATTCATGAAGTACATGGTGTATAATTATAGTTACGAGAAGAACTTCGACGAATACGAACGCGATATCTCCTACGAGATAAATAAAAATGTGGTGGGCGTCTCTGAAGATAAGGTAATGAATGAAATAAAAAACTATGGATAGAACCAGCATAGCTATGTCTGCGACTAATTTCCAGTTAAATTTCTTGTTCATTTTATACCTCCAAATTTTAAATGTGAATCATTGGGTCGTTTTTTTTGATATATTAATTTAATATTACTCCATGTGAAGCGCAAGTTTTTTTAATTTTTTATAAAATTATATAAGATTACCCCGAATGTTCGGGGTAATCTTATAGGAGGTGTGTTACTTTAAAAACTTTGAAACAAACGGGGATGTATCTCCGCGTCGTAAGAAGTGTCCTGATGGCCCTTCTCCTAAGAATTCAGAAAACCATGATTCATGTTCGATTTCTTCGTTGAGAATTGCAAGGACAAGGTCGTAAGTTCGGTGGTCCTTACCTGCCGTCATATTGCAAACTTCAGTGTATCCTCTGACAGCACATCGTTCTGCCTCTACGAGCACTTTTAATATCGCTTCGGGGGTGGGGTTTTTGGGTAAAGAAGCAGGCGGACAGGCAGATAAATCATGAAACTCTTTCATGCATCCCGGTAGCTCGCCACCGAGTTCGTATATTCTGGGCATGAGGGCTTCAAAATGATTTCGGTCTTCGATCCTTGCAGTTTCGGCAATCTCTTTTATGCCTTCGCCCTTAAGCCCAATCAGATTTGCTCTGAGAATTGTGTAATAGTAGTAAGTCGTTAACTCTGCCGATGCATTTTTAACCAATAATTTTAATAACTTATCGAGATCTACGCCCGATTTTTTTACCATTTCAATTGCAACTTTTGCCATTTTACTTTCCTCCTCTTTTTAAATTTTATTGTTTAAATTTCAAAAATTTCAACACAAATTTTGCCTGTGCCTGCTGCAGATTATTTGATTACATATTGTCACCCCCTACTATAATAATTACTATGTAGTAATTATTACTAATGTACAACAAATTTTTTTTTGCTATTTCCCGCTGCAGTATTTGCAAATTCCCTCCAGAATAATCTTCTTTTTTGTAACATCGAATTCCGCTCTGATTTCCTTCGGTATATCTATATTGTCATAAAATTCGCTATGGAAGTCGAATATATTACCGCATCTTATGCATCGAAAATGGTGATGGTTCTGGGTATCCGGATCGAAACGTCTTGGCTCGCCGGAGCCTTCGAGAACATTTGCCAGACCTATTTCGGAGAAAGATTGAAGGGTCCTGTAGACTGTATCGAATGATATATTAGGCAAGGACTTTTTTATTCTTTTGTACAAAGCGTCTACTGAAGGATGGTCCTTAGATCTAAGGAATTCTAAATATATAACCGTTCGCTGGGGTGTGATTTTCAGGCCGTTCTCACCGCATCTTTTTCTGAAAGTTTCAAGCAAAGAATCCATATTGCTATTATCCATGTTATTATTATATAGTAATTGTTACTATTTGTCAAGGGCTTATATTTTTTTTGGGATATGGTTTTACAGAGTGTGGGCGTCTATGTTAAAAAAGCCTTGACAGGGTTTGTATTATACTTATGATTTGTATTGTTAATATTTAAATCTAAAAGGAGGATGTTGTAAATGTTTTCGAAAACCAAAAAAAGGTTTCATTTGTTAGCCTTTTTTATGGCTCTTCTATTGCTGATGTCTTTTAAAATATTTGCTGAGGATGGCTACAGATTATGGCTTAGATATGATGTTATTGCTAATGCGGATAAGCTAAAGGAATACAAAAAAAGTATTAAAGAAATTCATTTTCCGGGAGATTCTCCTACTTTAAGAGTTGCTCGGAGCGAATTGACTCCAGGTCTTACTGGTTTACTCGGTTCTCCGGTAAGATACGTGGATAAAGTTAGCGGGAGCGGAGCCCTCGTTATAGGAACTCCGCAATCCTCTAAAGTTATTGCTTCTCTTGGGCTGGACGACAAACTTAAAAGCCTTGGAAGAGAGGGATATTTAATACAAAACATAAAGATTGAAGGCAAGAAATATATTGTTATTTCGGCTAATACGGATGTTGGTATTTTATATGGTGTTTTTAATTTTCTAAAAGTTCTTCAGACTAATAAAAATCTCGATAATTTGGAGATAAGTGAGAGTCCCAAAATCGAATACAGGCTTTTGAATCACTGGGATAACCTCGACCGAACGGTCGAAAGAGGATATGCCGGATTTTCGCTCTGGGATTGGCATAAGCTTCCCGATTATCTGGATCCCAGATATAAAGATTACGCCAGAGCCAACGCGTCCATTGGAATTAACGGAACTGTTTTGACTAATGTAAATTCCAACGCTTTAATTTTAACCCCGATGTATCTGGAAAAAATAGCGGCTCTGGCTGATGTTTTCAGGCCATATGGAATCAGGGTATATCTTACCGCGCGTTTTAGCGCTCCGATTCAAATTGGGGGACTTTCGACAGCAGATCCTCTCGATCCGCAGGTTAAAAAGTGGTGGAAAGATAAAATTAATGAGATATATGAATATATTCCCGATTTCGGAGGATTTTTGGTGAAGGCAAATTCTGAAGGTCAGCCCGGACCGCAGAATTATAACCGCAGTCATGCCGATGGGGCTAATCTTCTTGCCGATGCTCTTTCGCAGCATGGCGGAATCGTTATGTGGAGAGCTTTTGTATACACCTACGATGTAAATGAAGACAGAGCTGAACAGGCATACAATGAATTTGTGCCTCTCGATGGTAAATTCAGAGATAATGTCTTGATACAGGCAAAAAACGGACCGATCGATTTTCAACCGCGAGAACCCTTCCATCCTTTGTTTGGAGCTATGAAAAAAACTCCTGTGATGATGGAATTTCAAATCACTCAGGAATACCTGGGCTGCGCAACTCATTTAGTGTATCTGGCTACTCTATATAAAGAGTGTTTGGATTCCGATACTTATGCTAAAGGGAAGGGGTCAACTGTAGCTAAAGTACTCGACGGTTCACTTTTTAAATATGCGAATACCGGGTTTGCCGGAGTTTCCAACATAGGAACCGATAGAAACTGGACAGGGCATCATTTTGGGCAGGCTAACTGGTATTGTTTCGGACGGCTTGGTTGGAATCATAAGCTTTCGGCAGAGAAAATCGCGGAAGAATGGATACGCATGACTTTTTCAAACGATAAAGACGTTGTAAAAACTTTAAAAAAAATTATGATGGCGTCTCGAGAGATAGCCGTAAGCTATATGACACCCCTAGGGCTTCACCATATAATGGCGGAGGGGCATCACTACGGTCCGGGACCGTGGGTAGCGGTGTCCGGTAGGCCTGATTGGACTTCTGTGTATTATCACCAGGCGGATTCGAAAGGAATCGGGTTTGAGCGTACGACAAAAGGTTCAGATGCGCTCAGTCAGTATTATCTTGAGGTAAAGGAAAAATTTTCCAATCTTGAGACTTGCCCGGATGAATATCTCTTATGGTTTCATCACCTTGACTGGGATTACGAGATGAAATCGGGAAGGACCTTATGGGAAGAATTATGCTATAAATATTATCACGGTGCCGATTCTGCAAAATGGACGGCTGATAAATTTTCTACACTGTCGGGAAAGATTGATGAAGAGAGATTCGAACATGTATCAGCATTTTTAAAAATTCAGGCAGAGGAAGCAATCTGGTGGAGAAATTCATGCCTGTTATATTTCCAGTCATATTCGAAAAAACCTATCCCTGTAAAGTACGAAAAACCTTCGGGTACACTTGAGTATTATAAGAGCCTCAGGTTCCCTTATGCTCCCGGTATAAGACCATCATGGTAATATGCAATATGACATATTAGTTGAAGAGAAATACTAATTCAACATTAAAAAACAGCACAGAAAAGTATGAAATTAGACCTTTTTTATCCTAATTGTTAGTTGTCCGTATTAAGATCTCGCGGAGTTTTTTAAAGGCTAGAGTATATGGTGGCGTAAATATATCCGTTTGCCCTTGTCCGGAATTCAACTTCTCCATGCCCGATCTCGTTATTAAATTCGAATGAGTACGCCATAACTGTTGAGGTACCAGTAAGATCAACGGCTACGGTATCGTTTAATGGATCTTGAAATACAGCTATGAATTCATCTTCTTCGATTTCGACGATATCTGCGGTATAATCAATATTCCCAGTCGTCAAATCAATAAAGTGAACCATGTATGCGTTTTCGTTAACGTATTTTTCGTGTTCCACAACAACTCCTTTCATACCGACTGCATATGCTTTCGTTCCTCCCGTAACCGGGTAGATGTAGAGGACTCCTCCGTTTTCCCATAACTCTAAAGAATATCCATTTTCGTCATAGATGGTTATATTTTCGTTGGGCATTACTGTTTTTATTTCTTCGTCTTCACCGGATGCGTTTCTAAAAACGATAATGAGTAAGCCGGTAGAGTCTTCAGCGAAGTCTAGGTTATCACCATTGAAGTAATATATCTCATAATCGGAAATATCCGGCCCAGTAGAACCACTGCAGAAGGTTAGCAAAATGACTAACAAGAGTGGCGCGATCCAGAGTTTGTTACTTAAAAAGCTATATTTTTTTCTCATTTCTGTCTCCTTTTGTTTGGTATTTAAATTTAATTGTTTTTTTGTATTAGTCAAGATGGAGACAAATTAGTGAATGGGAGAATGAGTGGATGGGTTTATGGGGTCATGTTATTTGTTTAGCTTAGATCCAAAAAATCTATTAATCTTAGCATAGAAAACTTTGGGGAATTTATGTAGCTTGCCGATGAGGTTTTTTTGTGTATGTTATATGAGATTTAAAGAGAGATAAAATGGATACTATAAAATGCCCTGTGTGTAATAAAGATTTAAAGACAATTACTTATGAGAATCAAAGAGTCGATGTCTGTCGATCTTGCGGCGGAGTATGGTTTGATAAATATGAATTGTTGGAGATTGTAGATGGTTTGCTTTCTAAGAACTTGATTGAACCTGAGTCTGTTAAAGAAGCTTATGGAAAAAGAGCAATTGCATCCAAAGATGTAGGACAATCAGAGAAATATTGTCCCAGATGTAAAGAGGCATTAGAAGTTTTCAATTATTCCTATGATTCAAATGTATTTCTCGATAAATGTTCGAATTGTAAAGGTGTCTGGGCTGATAGGAAAGAGTTGGAAGCTGTCGGGAAATACATAAAAGGAAATCCTGAAGTTGATAAATACGCGGAGGTTCTGGCATCCGAGCTTAAAGGGCCTTCAAGATTGATCGGGAAGATAAGTAAGATTGCTGCTGTGGTAATCTCATTGTTTTATCTCACTGCCGCATATTTTTTAATGGGATTGAAAGGTTCTTTAAAAACTTTGATTTTTTTAGTTTTGCCTTTATCTTGTATTTTCTTTGGTGAAAATCTGGGTAAGTTAACCGGTATAAGATTCGGATTGAGTTTTTTAAGACCAGTTGTAACAAAACCAACACCCGGATTTCTTGTTGTTTTTGGGGGTTGGCTTTTGTTGCTCTCGCCGCTTTTTGTATTTATTTATGAATTTTTTGCGAACATGTAGGTGAAATCTTTGGTAATTACGATACAGAGTATATTAGAAGAAGTTTATAAATGATTATACATAAAATCTTACAGTTAATTGATATTGCAGGGAACAATAATCTTATTGCTCAGGGAATAGGTTTTGTCGGACTTATCTTTGCTATAATTTCCTTTCAAAACAACAAACGTAATCTTATTCTTGTTTTTTTAGGTCTGGCGCAGATGTGTTTTATTGTCCATTTTGCTCTTTTAGGAGTATGGACTGCTTCCGCGATGAATATTGTTGGAGCTATCCGTACTTTCTTTTTCGTATTCAGGGGAAGAAAAAAATGGATGGATAGCGATATAGTAATGTATACCTTTATCTTTTTATTCTTTATAGCGGGTATTTTATCCTGGCAAAATTGGCTCAGTCTTTTGCCTATTATGGCAATGGCTATCGAAACGGTTGGCCTGTGGCAGGAGAATCCTAGGAAAATCCGTTCTATTGTCATCATCCCGCGTCCTTTGTGGCTCACTTATAATGTAATACATGGCTCTTATGCTGGTGTGTTGACGGAACTTTTTGTGGTTGTTTCACTTGTTACTGGTATTATTCGCTTTGATTTTCTACCCTGGATTAGACAAAAAAGAAATCCCGGAATGCTGGACCAGGATTCTTTAAATTAAGTTTCAGATATTGTATTTGTTTTCTTATAGCATTTATCTATTGACAATATATATATAAAAAGTATTTTTTTTATGAAAGTTAATTTGGTTGTAGTATATGACATTTTCAAAAGTTGTTAAAATCGTAAGTCGGTTAGTCCACAGGGAGGTAATTATATGAAGTGTTTTATTCGCTCATTGATGATTGTTTTAACAGTTTTATTTGTTGTCCCAAAACTTTACGCGGAACAGAAAAAGGAGATAAAAGCAGGAGCTTATTGGTGGAATCAGCCTTTCCCGAAAAGACCGGCCGAGAACCCCGATGCAAAGAAACTTCCTCTTATCAGTGTAAAAGAAAATGAATTTATAAATCCTGCCGGTAAAAAGATTATATTTCGCGGATTGGCTATTTCCGACCCTGACAAACTCGAAGGGCAGGGCTACTGGAGTAAAAAACATTTTGAAGAAGTAAAAAAAATGGGAGCAAATATCGTACGTGTTCCCGTGCATCCTGTTGCGTGGAGAGAACGTACTCCGGAAGGTTGTTTGAAGCTGCTGGATGAAGCAGTAAAGTGGTGTACCGAACTTACGATGTATGTTATTATAGATTGGCATTCTATTGGTAATTTGGAAATGGAAATTTTTCAAAATCCAATGTACAACACAACAAAAAAGGAAACTTACGAATTCTGGAGAACTATCGCGATGCATTTTAAAGGGAATAATACTGTTGCTTTTTATGAGATATTCAATGAGCCGACTCACTTTTTTAGTCTTCTGGGCAGTATGAGCTGGAGTGAGTGGAAAAAGATTAATGAAGATATAATAAATCTTATTCGCGCGTATGATAAGGAAACAATTCCTATCGTATCTGGGTTCGATTGGGCATATGATTTAGGACCTATTCGCTATGAGCCTGTTAACGCGGAAGGGATCGCTTACGCGACTCATCCTTATTATATGAAACGAAAAAAACCGTGGGAGCCGAAGTGGGATGAAAATTTTGGGTTTGCCAAGGGTAAATATCCCGTTATAGCGACGGAATTTGGTTTTGAACCCGAACGTATCGAAAAAAGCGAAAACAAAGGTTATGGAGAGGCTATAATTAGTTTCCTGGAAGAAAGAGAAATAAGCTGGGTTTGTTGGGTTTTTGACCCTGATTGGGGTCCGAGGATGCTTGAATCACTCGAAACTTATGAGCTTACGGAAAGCGGTGAATTTTTTAGGGAGGCTCTACATGGGAAAATTGGCAAATGATAATGATGGGAAATTTTTAAAAAAAAGAGGAGTAAAATGTTAAAAGAATTTAAAGAATTTGCTATGCGCGGAAACGTAGTGGACATGGCCGTAGGTATTATTATTGGTGCCTCGTTTGGAACTATCGTTAAATCTCTTGTCTCCGATATAATAATGCCTCCTATCGGTTTGTTGTTGGGTAAAGTAAATTTTTCGAACCTTTTTATAGCGCTAAGCGGAAGGGGAGCTTCATATGCTACGCTTGCCGAAGCGCAGGCTGAGGGAGCCGTTACATTAAATTATGGTGTCTTTATTGATACGATAATAAGTTTTATAATTGTTGCTTTTGCAGTATTCCTAGTGGTAAGAAGTGTCAATCGTTTAAAAAGAGAAGAACCGGCTCCGGTTCCAATGACCAAAAAATGCCCTTATTGTTTATCGGTTATACCGATAAAAGCTACGCGTTGTGGGTTTTGTACCTCATCTTTAGCAACTGAAGAATCTTTATAGATATGGGATGGCCTTTTAAAGTGTTTAACTGATTTGGGAGGTTAAATGGGTAGAAAAATTCGAAAGGGGTCCTTAGTTCTATCTGCTTTTTTGTGTTTCTTTAATTGAAAATGAATTTGTATGTGCGTTTATTTATTGATTCGGGATTAATATATATTGGATAAAAGCCTGTGAAGTTTATAGTTTTCCAGGTCTATTTCTTTGTAACCCGCGACAGATTGTTCGAGATCCATCGTTATGATTTCTTCTCCGTCGAGTCCGACCATCGTGGGCCTGGTGGGATTGGTTTTTATTAGTTCGTAGGCGTGACTTGCGAACTCGATCGCTAGCATTCTGCTCCTTCTTGTAGGCGCGCCGCCTCTTTGTATATATCCGAGCGCAGATTTTCTGGTAGAACATTTGGTTTTTTCTTCTATAACTGTTGTTATTTTATCTCTTTCGGGGACCCCTTCTGCCATTACAATTATTGCGTCGGTTTGCCCTTTTTTTCTTTCTCTTTTAAGCCCTTCGACGATTTCTTCGATAGGTGATTCTACCTCGGGAATGAGTATTGCGTCTGCACCTGATACTATCCCAACTTCAAGTGTAAGAAAGCCTCTTTTTCTACCCATTACTTCAACGACGAAAATCCTTTCGAATGATACTGCCGTATCTTTTATTTTATTTATTGCTTCAAGAGCAGTATTGCAGGCTGTATCGAACCCTATAGTCTCATCTGTTCCGTATATATCGTTGTCTATGGATGCGGGAATGCCGACAACAGGTATTCCTGAATGTTTATGAAGAGACATTGCTCCTTTAAAAGAGCCGTCTCCTCCTATAACTATCAATCCTTCTATTTTTTCTTCCCCGAGATTTTTCGCGGCTTCCTTTACAACCTTTTCTTCTTTAAATGAGGGCATCCTTGCGGAATGAAGTATTGTACCGCTTATGCCCATGATCGTGTCGGAACGGGTATTGGAAAAATCGAAATAGTCTTTTTTTATAAGACCGCTGTAACCATCGTTAATGCCGATAAGTTTAACGGTTTCGTTTCTGCATAGTCTTAATATTGTGCCGATTGCCGTATTCATGCCGGGAGCGTCCCCTCCCGGCGTTACTATTCCTATTTTTTTCATATATTTATGGTACTGGAAAATAAGCTAATGTCAAGACTTTTTATTAAAGAGAAATATTAAACCGCAAAGCTCACAAAGTTTTTTGTTTTTTTCTCCCATCAACCCATTTTTTTAACAACGAATAACACAAATAGCACAAATAAATTAAGAATCAATCAATTCTATTAATATAAAAACATAATATCTGTTTTTATATTCGTGTAATTCGTGTGATTTGTTGTTTCTTTTTTTAGTTGGTTCGTTAGGTCGTGGGTTCGTTGGATCGTTAAAACAAAAAAATAAAAGGGTTGTGTGGTGTGAACTCTGTGTCCTCTGTGAGTTCTTTTTTTCTCTGTGATCTCTGTGGTAAAATTAGTTTTTGGGGTTTAGGGGTGAAGTGAAAGGATTCGGACGAGGTTGTCCATCTCCTCTTTCGATCTTTTTTCCGTTACGGAAACGAGAAGATGATTTTTCCATTCTTTTTTGAATTTTCCGAGGTCGATGCCGGCAAGATACCCGTTCCTAATTCCTTTTTTAATTGCTTTTTTTGCTCCGGTCGGAGTTTCGATAACGAACTCTCTGAAGAAATTTTGTTTTTTATAAGGAAGTTTAAAGCCCGCTTTTCTAAATTGTTCAGCTAGATAATGCGCTTTTTGTGTTGTTTTATTTGCTATTTCTCTTATTCCCTCGTTTCCATGAAGCGCCAGGTAGATTGCGGCCATAAGAGCGCATAGTTGTTGATTTGTGCAAATGTTCGATGTTGCTTTTTCTCTTCTTATATGTTGTTCACGGGTTTGAAGTACCATGACATAGCCGTCTTTCCCATTATTGTCGACTGTTTTTCCCACTATTCTTCCGGGCATCTTTCTGATATGTTTTTTCTTAGAGGTGAATATGCCCAGATGAGGGCCGCCGAGGTTCATAGGGATACCCAGACTTTGCCCCTCTGCTGTCGCGATATCGATACCGTATTCCCCGGGTGTTTTTAATAAACCGAGAGATATTGGGTCGAAACTTAATATTGAGATAACTCCATTTTTATGAGCGGCATTTACGAATTTCTCTACTTCCTCGATATTACCGAGGAAATTAGGATTCTGAATTACTATGCAAGCGGTTTCATTATCGATTCTATTAATTTCTTCTAAGACTGTTATTCCATTACTAAGACTAAGTGCCTCAATCGGATAATCTTTACCGAGGTATGTTCTAATTACTTTAAGGTAATTAGGGTTAATGCCATCGGAGGTGAGTACTTTTTTCCTTTTCTGATTAATTGACAGAGCCATAAATACAGCTTCGGCAAGAGACGTCGCTCCATCGTAAATTGAAGCGTTTGAGACTTCCATTCCGGTCAATTCGCAAATCATAGATTGATACTCGAAAATTGCCTGAAGAGTTCCCTGTGAAACTTCCGGTTGATATGGGGTGTAAGCGGTATAAAATTCAGCTCTTCCGGTTAAGTGTTTTATAGCTGATGGTATATAGTGGTCATATACTCCGCCTCCGGTAAACACGATTAAATCTTTATTCAGTTGCGCCAGAGTCGATATTTCGCCTTTTATCTCCATTTCAGAGACAGCGGGAGGTAAATTCAGCGGGTTTTTTAACCGTAGCTCTTCAGGTATAGCAGAAAATAAATCTTCTACGCTTTTACCTATAGCTTTAAGCATTTCTTCTTGCTGTTTCTTATTGACGGGGATAAAATTCATTCTTCTTCTAATAGTTTTTTGTATTCTGAAGGGTCGAGCAGAGTATCTAATTCTGCCGGCTCCGACATTTCGATTTTTACTATCCAGCCATCTTCGTAGGGGTCTTTATTTACGAGTTCCGGTTTTGATTCCAGTTCTTTGTTTATCTCTATTATTGTTCCGGAAACAGCTGCGTAAAAATCTGTTACTGTTTTGACGGCTTCTATTGTGGCTATCGAGTCTCCCTGCATTACTTCTTGTCCCACCTCCGGTAATTCTACATATACTATATCTTGAAGTTCGGATTGTGCGAAGTCTGTTATACCTTCGGTGATTTTATCGTCTTCTTTTCTTGCCCATTCATGATCTTCAGTGTATAAAATATCAGTAGGTACTTTTAATTCCATTTATCCTCCTTTTTGATTTGTCATTTTTCATTTTGATATTTTATTTTTAAATTAAGTTGCCATGCTTCATTTGGAACTCTTCTTTTTTACCGTTCCGTGTTTCCAGAATGGTAGTTTAGTAATCGTTCCTTCCACGGAAGTGTTTCTGATTTTTATTTCAACCTTTGTATCTTCTTTATCGTACGGTTTATTTATGTAACCCATTGCAATCGAAGAACCGATGTTAGGAGAATAATTTCCGCTTGTTATTATACCGTTTTTTTTCCCTTTTACCAGAATTTCACAACCGCGTCTTGGTATTCTTTTGCCTGGTACTAATATCCCGACAAGTTTTTTATTTATCCCATTTCTTTTTTGTTTTACTAAAATGTCCTTTCCGATAAAATTTTCTTTATCCATGGAAACTATCCAGGAGAGATTTGCTTCTAACGGAGTCGTTTCTTTTGTTATATCATTTCCGTAAAGGCAGTAACCCATTTCCAGTCTCAGGAGATCTCTTGCTCCCAGACCGCAGGGGCAGATGTTTTCTTTTTCTCCTGCTTTCATGATTTTATCCCATATTTCTTCAGCGTTTTCGGGCTTTCCGTAAACTTCGAAGCCATCTTCACCTGTGTATCCTGTTCTTGAAAGCAAAACTTGTTTATCGGCAATTATTTCTTCTTTAGAATGGTAAAAACGCAGGTTTGCCGGGTTTTCTTTGGTTATTTGCCTTATAATTTTTTCCGAGTTTGGGCCCTGAACGGCTATTTGGAAATATTCTTTACCCTTGTTTTTTAATTCTACTGTGCCTTTTTTGTGTTCTTGCATCCATTCGAAATCTTTTTCCTGATTTGACGCGTTAACTACAATCAAATATTTCTTCGGAAGTTTGTAAACGATGAGGTCGTCTATAATTCCTCCGTTTTGATACAACATTGTAGTATATTTTGCCTGATAAGTGTCTATTTTGGATATATCGAAAGTCACGATATAGTTGATAAATTCTGTTGAACCTTTTCCGCTTACTTCTATCTCACCCATGTGAGAGGTGTCGAATATGCCGACGGAATTTCTTACCGCACTGGTTTCGTCGAATATAGATGAATATTGCATGGGCATTTTGTAACCGGCGAAGTCTACCATTGTGGCGTTTAATTCCAGATGTTTATTGTATAGAGGAGTTTTATTTTCTTTTATTTTTTTTCCCATTATGCTCTGTGTTTTTATTTAATAGTTGAAATTAGTATTGTAAACTGATGGAATTTGTCAAGCCCTAAAGTTTAGATGCCGGGTACCGGATCCTTCGGATCAGTTGAATAGTTTTTTAGTAGTTGGAAGTTTGGAAGTTAGCAGTTAGAATAACAAAAAAACTTTTGCATGTTTTTAGTTGAGTTGTTGAATAGTAAAAATACCTACAACATCTACAAGTTCTACATGTGAGAAAACAGCTAGCAGCTTACTGCTTACAGCTCACGGCTAAATAACAACTGAAAAACTCAGTGCTCTGTGTGGAGGTAATGTAGGAGGGATTTCCTAATCCCGATAATCGCGGCTGGGAAGCCGCTCCTACAAATTAAGTCAAATGGTTAAATAGGAAAAACAACAAAAAAATCTTGTGATAATCTGTGAAATCTTGTGGTTAAAAAGGGGGGTGGAAGGTAGCTTGCCTTGACTTTTAGTTCTTGTTATTTATAATTTCCTCTGTATGGATTATTTTATGTTGCTTCGCCCCAGTTTATTTCTTCCTTTATGGATTTTTTTTCTCCTCGGAGTTTACCACGCGGGGGGAGAAATTTCTTTAAAGACAGGTATTGTTTTTGTCCTTTATACTTTGCTTATGGGAGGGGTTTATATTCTTAACCAGATTATAGACAGGGAATCGGACAGGAAAAACGATAAGTTGTTTTTATTGTCTGAAGGACATGTTTCTCTGAAAAATGCTTATATAGAAATGGGGGCGCTTTTCGTTTTATCCGTTTTTGGATCTTTCTTTATCGATTTCGAAATTTTTATTGTTTTTCTTTTTTCTCTTTCTATGGGTATTACTTATTCTGTTCCGCCTATAGAGACTAAAGGAAAACCTTTTTTAGATATAATTTGGAATGGAGCGGGTTATGGGATTCTTGCTTTTTTTGTTGGTTGGCTTTCCCTAGCGGAACTTTCCCGACCAATGTTTATTGAAAGTATCCCGTATTTTTTTGCGGTGGCAGCCGTATTCGTGAACACGACCATTCCTGATATAGAAGGCGACAGGGAAGAAGGAAAAGTTACAACCGGCGTATTTTTAGGAAAGAAGAATACCCTTTTACTTGGGGTTTTGCTTGATTTAATCGCAATAATTATTTCTTATTTTCTGAAAAATTATATATGTTTAATAGGTTCGGGTTTTGCCTTTCCTATATTTATGTTTGCTTATATTAAACGTACAAAAAAAACGATACTTTTTTCTTTTAGGGCAATCCCGGCGATACTTATGATTATCGTTTTTTACCTAATGCCTGTAGCAATACCACTTTTTCTTTTGGTACTTGGAATACAGAAAGTTTATTATAAGAAAAAATTTAATATGGATTATCCGGCTATATTTAGCGGTACAGATAAGGATTTTTGAATGTTATGATTTTATTTTTATTGATTTCCACTCTACCTCTCGAGCTTGATTCATTATTAATTAAAGCTATTAATCATTCATATGTGGAGGATTTTGGGGTCGCGGAATCTCTGATAAATGAAGTAAAAAAGCAGGAAAAAGACCATCCCGCTCCATATTTTTTATTGGGCTCTCTTTATGAATTAATGTGGATCGATTTGGGAGACATGGCTTACAAGGAAAAAATATTTATATACGCGGATTCGGCTTCCGATAAGGGGAAAATGTGGGCTAAAAGTCATCCTGATGATCCGTGGGGATATTTTTTTGTTGGAGGAAGTTATACTCTGAAGATTTTCTATTATACTATTAGAGAGGATTATTTGGGAGCTTTTTTTCTAATCAATCCGGCGATTTATTACCTGGAAAAAGCAAAAGAAATCGATCCCACAATAGAAGATATCTATTTGGGATTGGGAAGTTGGGAATACGCGAAGGGTAATTTCCCTTTTATGGGCAAAGATAAAGAAAAAGGTCTTAATATGATAAAAAGAGCTATTGTAAAAGGTAAGTATGTTTCGCTGTATTCGGTGTTAGCATATGCCAATATATGTATTAAGGAGAAGGATTACGATGAAGCCATAGATGTTCTGGAGCCTTTAATCGCTTGTTTTCCTTATTCGAGGACTTTTAATTGGCCTCTTTTAAAGGCTTATTACGGAAAAGAGGACTATCTAAAAACTTTGAAGATTGCTGATAAGCTTATAAGGATTTCCGCGTCAAATGATTATTCAAAGTTTGAGGCTAATTATTATAGAGCCAAAGCACTTTTGGAATTAAATAGGTTGGATGAAGCTCTTATTGGTATTGAAAATGCTTTAAATTTAAAAATTGACGAAGATATGCTTCATGTTAAAGATATAAAAGAAGATCTTCTGCGTATTAAAAAAGAAATAGTGAAAAAGAAGTCCACACCCTGAGGTTTTACATTTGAATATTATAAATCCTCTGTCGACAAGGGTTAAGAGAAGTTTTCTTTAATTGTAAATATAGTTGGATGTATTTATTTATAAGTTCTGTTTTTATATATATTCTCTTAAAGGCATAAGATTAAAGGATTACGATTGAACTTTCTATCCTCCGAGTATTCTGAGGGAAATAGGTCTTGACATATCGATTTTATAAGATAAAATTACAGGGTTAGCCGGAGTGGCGGAATTGGTAGACGCATCGGACTTAAAATCCGGTGGAGAATTTTCTCCGTGTCGGTTCAAGTCCGACCTCCGGCATAAAAATTTTTATTAATGATATTATGAAATGGTTTCAAAGAAGAAAAAAAGTCGAAAAAGAAGGCGTTAAGAAGGAAATACCCGATGGCGTATGGATAAAGTGTCCTTCTTGCGGAGAGATACTTTATAAGAAGGAAACTATAAAGAATCTTATGGTATGCTCGAAGTGTGACTTTCATTTTAGGGTTGGCAGCGATTTTTACAAAAAATTACTGCTCGATGAGGGAACGTTTAACGCCTTTGATGAAAACATAAGAACTACTGATCCTTTGAATTTTAAGGGTTATAAGAAGAAAGTTGAACAAGCGAGAAAACAAACTTCTTTAAATGAAGCTGTAATAACAGGTGAGGCTAAAATAGCAGATAGGGAGCTTGAAGTGGCAATTATGGATTTCTCTTTTATTGGTGGTTCTATGGGTTCAGTTGTAGGGGAGAAGATCAAGAGAGCTATCGATCGTGCAAGAGAAAAGGAAGTTCCTTTTTTAACGGTTAATGCTTCCGGTGGTGCGAGAATGCAGGAGGGGATTTTTTCTTTGATGCAGATGGCGAAGACTGCAACTGCTTTAAATAAGTTGAACAAACCGTATGTTTCTATTCTCACTAATCCAACTACCGCGGGGGTGTTTGCTTCTTATGCCTCACTCGGAGATATTGTTATCGCAGAACCTGGTGCGCTCGTTGGATTTGCGGGTCCAAGAGTAATAAAACAAACAATAAAGAAAGAATTACCTGAAGGTTTTCAGCGAGCTGAATTCCTTCTGGAGCATGGGCTGGTTGATATGGTTGTATCGAGAAAGAATCTAAGGCAGACGATTATTTCACTTTTATCTCATCTTTGTTAAAATAGTAAAATGTTTAAAAAAGATGCTGAAATAGTGAACTCTTTAGGTATTCATGCCAGGCCTGCTTCGATGTTGGTAAAACTTGCTTCGGCTTTTGATTCAAAGGTAGAGTTGGAAAAAGATGATGTTAAAGTTAATGCTAAAAGTATTATGGGTGTTTTAATGCTGGCTTCTGAACAGGGAGATAAAATAACAATTATTGCCGAAGGTAAGGATGAAAAAAAAGCAGTTAATTCTTTGGTAGAGTTGATAGAAAAAAGGAAATTCGATGAAGAATAAAATATTTAGAGGTATACCTGCATCTCCGTCTATTGCTATAGGCAAAAGTTTTATATATTCACCTAAAGAGATTGTTCGTTCCTCTAAAAGAAAAAAAGGAGAAGTTGCCGAAGAAATAGTTCTCTTTGAAAAGGCGCGTCACATGGCTTTAAGACAACTGAGATGTTTGAAGGTAGAATTGAAAAAAGCGCATGACCCCGTGAGCGCGCGCTTAATAGATGTTCAATTGCTTTTTTTGCAGGATCCTCTTTTCTTAAATTCGGTAGAAAAAAGAATTACATCTCGGAAGGAGTCAGCAGAGGAAGCCGTAGTTAATTTCTCGGAAGGTCTTGAAAAAGATTTTCGCGATATACCGAATAGTTATATTGCTGAACGTTATCTGGATGTAAAGGATATTGTAGATAGATTATTGAAAAATTTACGAAATGAAGAAACGGATACGGAATTAGGGAGTTTTGGTGATATTATGATAGCGGAAAGTTTTAACGCTTCCGAGGTTTTGCAGATGAGTAAGTCCGGAGTCGTAGGTTTGATAGCTGAGAAAGGGGGTAGAACTTCCCATTTTGCTATTTTGGCGGAGGCTTTGAATATTTCTGCGGTTGTGGGTGTAAATGGAGTTGCCGAAAATATTCGTTCCGGTGATGAAGTGATAGTGGATGGTATTAGTGGAGTTATAGTTATTAATCCGGATGAAGATACTAAAAGAAGATTTGAACGCAAAAAAGAAGAGACTGCTGCTATTCAGAAAAAATTTCTTGAACAAAAAGATCTTCCTGCTACCACTATTGATGGTTATTCTATAGATATTTCCGCGAATATTGAATTGCCTATAGAGCTTCCTTTTATAAAAAAATTCGGAGCAAAAGGGGTAGGCCTTCTGCGTACCGAATTTCTTTTCCTTACTTCTGAAGATGTGCCGGATGAGAAAGAGCAGTACGATTTTTATTTAAAAGTAGCGGAGCATTCTTATCCAGACTATGTTATAATGAGGACATTAGATCTTGGAGGGGATAAAGTTTTCAAGACGAAAGTTCAGGAGGAGAATCCTTTCCTAGGATGGAGAGGAGTACGCTTTACTCTCGCGAATCAAAAAATTTTTAAGGCTCAGTTGCGCGCGATGTTGAGAGCTTCAGCCAAAGGTAACGTTAGAATTCTTATTCCAATGGTTTCGCAGTTAGAAGAAATCATTAAGGTCAGAGATATTATAGAAGAGATAAAAGGTGAACTTAAGGCGAAAGGTATTGCTTTCGATGAGAACATCGAATTAGGAGCTATGGTTGAAATACCCTCAGTTCCTTTGATGGCTGATTCTTTCTCTGAAATTGTAGATTTTTTTTCTATAGGTACAAATGACCTCACTCAGTATACTCTTGCGGTTGATAGAGGGAATAAAAAGATATCCAGTCTTTTTGACCAGCTCGATCCCGCGGTTATTGCACTTATGGAAATGACGGTGAGAAAAGCTCATCATAATAATAAATGGGTTGGTGTTTGTGGTGATATTGCTGCCGATATAGTTGCTATACCGGTTCTTATAGGAATGGAGGTTGATGAACTTTCGTTACCTCCGAGTTTTATCCCCCAGGTTAAGAATGTAATAAGAGGTTTAAGTTTGAAGGAATGCAAGGAGTTATTGAAAAGAGTAGAGAAAAAGGGATCGGCTAAGGAAGTAAGAGAATTCTTGAAGGAAGAAATGTTAAGCAGATTCCCGTCTCTTAAAAACATATTAGTGGAGGTTGAAGATGATTGAAATTATTGATGATCTGCCTCAGCAAATTGAGGAGGCTATTGATCTTGGTTCCGCCGCGGATTTTGAGTTCAAGGGAATAAAGAATGTTTGTATTGGAGGTATGGGTGGATCTTCTATTGGAGGAGAATTGCTTAAAGTTCTTTCTGAGAAGTATTCGAAAATACCATTTTCTGTCGTACGGGATTACGAATTACCTGGTTTTGTCGGTAGTAAGACTTTAATGATTATAGTGAGTTATTCCGGCAATACAGAGGAAACTTTATCCCTCATGGACCAGGTAGGGAATAAGGCTAAGATTTTATGTGTTACAAGTAACGGGATAGTAGAAGATAGAGCTAAAAAAGAGAATTTACCTTTGATATCGATACCAAAAGGGTATCCCCCCAGAGGCGCGATTGCTTTTCTGTTTTTCCCTGTGTTAGAAGTTTTGCGGAAATCGAGAATAATCAATTTGAGAAAAGAAGATATAGATGAAACTATAAGTATTGTTTCCGATAATAGTGAAACCGCGAAGGCTTGGGCGGAAGAAATTAGCGGGAAATTGAAGGAAAAATTACCCTTTGTTTATTCTCTTTATGATTTCAGTGTAATCGCAAGAAGATGGTGTACTCAGATTAATGAAAATTCAAAGTCCCTTGCTCATTTTGCCGTATTTTCTGAGTTGAATCATAATGAGATAGTGGGTTGGGAGAACCCGAAAGAGATTCTTAAGAGAATTTTTATTTTCATCTTAAGAGATAGAGAAGAAAGCGATCAAATGAAGAAAAGAATCGAGATTACAACCGAATTAATCGAGGATGTCGCGGGAGAAATTATGAATGTGTATGCGGAAGGGAAATCGCGTCTTGCGAAGATATTTTCACTTATACAAAAAGGAGATTATCTTTCTTTCTATCTTGCCAGAAATTATAAGGTTGATCCCCTGCCGGTTAAAAGGATTCAGGAGTTAAAAAGAAGGCTTGCTGAATGACGGTTGTTATCCCTCTTGCTGGTTACGGAACCCGTCTGAGACCGCTGTCTTTCAGCATTCCGAAACCTCTTTTGTTATGTGGTGGAAATACTGTATTAGGTTTAATTTTTAAATCTATAGAAAATCTTGCTCCCTCAGAAATCATTCTGGTGATTGGATATAAAGAAAAATTAATTCGCGATTGGGTAAAAAAGAATTACAGCAATTTACCTGTTAGTTTTGTAACGCAGGAAGAACCCAAAGGTTTAGGACACGCGGTTTGGAAGGCGGGAAGAAAAATTGACGGGAATAATGATGTTCTGATTTACCTCGGAGATTCAATATTCGATATGGAGTGGGATACAATAAAAAAAGGACAAGGAAATTTTATTGGAATTAAAGAAGTGGATGAGCCTAGCCGATTTGGAATTGTTGAAGTAGAAGAAGGCAGGATTGTTGATCTGGTAGAAAAACCAGATGATCCGGTTTCAAAGCTTGCCGTAGTTGGGATTTATTATATAAAAAAATGGGCTTCTTTGTATAAACACCTCGATTTTTTAATCGAGGGAAAAGTGAAAACGAAGAATGAATACCAGTTGACCGATGCTTTGAAATTGATGCTGGAAAGAGAAAATATTGAACTAAAAGCGCTTCCTGTAAAAGGATGGTATGACTGCGGTAAGATAGATGCTTTACTGAAATCCAATGAGGAATTATTGAAAGCTCCTCCCGATTGGATGGATTTTAAAAACAGTACGCAAAAATTTTCTTATATTAGTAGTTCTTCTGTGTTGAAAAATTCTAATTTGGGTAATTTTGTTACTGTAGGAGAGGATTCATTAATAGAAAAATCGAGTATTGAAAACTCAATTATCGGAAATAGGGTTAAAATTTTAAATTCGAACATTTTTGATTCAATTATAGGAAATGATACAGAAGTGATAAATTCAAGAGGTAAATTTTTTGTTGGTTCGAATGCTTTAATTTACGGAAAGGAGTGTATATAAGTGAAAAGAATAATAACGAGCGAATCTGTAACGGAAGGACATCCCGATAAAATCTGTGATCAAGTTTCTGACGCGGTGTTAGACGAAATATTTAGAAGTGATCCTAATCCCGAGACGGTCAGAACTGCTATAGAAACTTTAACTACCAGAGGTATTGTTATGGTTTCCGGGGAGATGAGCACTTCTGTATATGTTGATGTGCCGACTCTCGTAAGGGAGCTTTTGCGGGATATCGGATATGTTAAAACCGAGTATCATTTTACTTATGAGACCTGTGGAATTGTTACAATGATTCAGGGGCAGTCATCTGATATAGCTTTAGGGGTCGATAAAGGAGGAGCCGGAGATCAGGGAATGATGTTCGGATACGCAACCAATGAAACAGTGGAACTAATGCCTCTTCCCATTATGTTGGCTCATAAGCTGGTTAAAAAACTTGCGGATAAGAGGAAGGAACAGGATGACCATTTTTTGCGTCCCGACGGTAAATCCCAGGTATCGGTCGAATATGTGGATGGTGTTCCTAAAAGAGTCGATACGATTTTGATTTCCGCTCAATGTGATCCGCAGGTTGAAATGAAAGAACTTAAAGAATATATTGTTGAAGAAGTTATTAAACCAACCGTACCCGAAAATTTACTGGATAGCAATACTAAATATCTCGTTAATCCGACAGGTAGATTTGTTATTGGCGGACCTCAGGCGGATACCGGGGTTACAGGTAGAAAAATTATGGTGGATACTTACGGAGGATTGGGTAAACACGGAGGCGGGTGTTTTTCAGGCAAAGATCCGACTAAGGTGGACAGGTCTGCTGCTTATATGGCAAGATATGTCGCGAAGAATATCGTTGGTGCCGCACTCGCGGATAAGGTCGAAATACAAATAGCGTACGCGATTGGGATGGAAGAGCCTGTTTCGATATATATCGATTCATTCGGTACAGGAGTCATTCCTGATGGTGATATCTTAAAAGCCGTCAAAAAGGTTTTTGATTTTCGTCCCAGAAAAATAATCGAACAGCTCGATTTAATCCGTCCACAATATCTGGATACAGCTTGTTATGGTCATTTCGGAAGAGAAGGTAAAAACTTTAAATGGGAAAAACTGGATAAGGTTTCCGAGTTAAAAGGAGAAGCAGGTTAATGAATTACGATATAGCGGATGAGTCTTTAACGAACAAGGGAGTTAAGAGAATAAAATGGGCTTCAGATTTTATGCCGGTACTAAAAAGTATAAAAGAAAAATACGAAAAAGAAAAACCTCTAAAAGGCATATCTATCGCTGCCTGTTTACATGTGACCACAGAGACTGCAAATCTTATGCTGGCGCTTAAAGCCGGGGGAGCGGAAGTTGCTCTTTGCGCGTCCAATCCTCTATCGACGCAGGATGATGTTGCCGCGGCTCTTGCTAAAGAGTTCGAAATACCTGTTTTCGCGAAACATGGAGCTGACAGAGATACGTACTACAGCCATATTAATAGCGCACTTAATAGTGGTCACGATATAACAATGGATGACGGGGCAGATCTTGTTTCAACTTTACATAACGAATATAAATCGGAGTTGGATAAAATAATCGGTGGTACGGAAGAAACAACGACAGGAGTTATAAGACTCAGGGCTATGGCTAAGGATGGAGTTCTTGGTTATCCTGTAATAGCGGTGAATGATTCGATGACTAAGTATTTATTTGATAACCGTTACGGTACCGGTCAGTCCACAATCGATGGTATCCTGCGGGCTACCAATTATCTCATTTCCGGCAGCCATTTTGTTGTATTTGGTTTTGGGTGGTGTGGAAAAGGTGTTGCTAAGAGAGCAAGCGGTATGGGAGCGAGAGTCATTGTAGTTGAAACCGATCCTATTAGAGCGCTTGAAGCGGTTATGGAAGGATACGATGTTATGCCCAAAAAAAGGGCTGCCGAAATAGGAGATGTCTTTATTACCGTTACAGGGGATAAATGGATTATTACCGGTGAAGAAATAAAAAAAATGAAGAATAACGTAATAATCGGTAATTCCGGGCATTTTAACGTTGAAATCAAACTCGAAGACCTTGAGGAAATGAGTGTGTCAAAAGAAGAAGTAAGAGAAAACGTAACTCAGTATAAACTAAAAAGTGGTCGCAGTATCAATTTACTTGGTGGCGGGAGATTGGTTAATCTCTCGTGTGCGGAGGGGCATCCGGCAATAGTTATGGATATGAGTTTCGCGGATCAGGCAAATGCGGCAGTTTACCTGACTCGGAAAGCGGGCAAAATGGAAAAGAAAGTCTATACATTGCCTTCGGAAATCGACAGAGAAATCGCCCTTTTAAAACTTAAAACTATGGGTATAGAAATTGATGAGTTGACAGAAGAACAGAAAAAATATCTTAACTCCTGGGGGGAGGGAACTTAATTTTAGATGAATGCGTGAGCTTTCAATAAGTTTCTTTTTACTTTTTTTATTATTTGTTTGCCTGGATGTTTCTACAACATCTTATTCATTAGGAATTAGGAAAGCTCTCTTAGCAGAAGTCGATGATAGGATAGATCTTAGTGCTGCCCGAATAAAAGAAGCGATAGAAAAAGATAATAAAATAGGTTTGGATTTAAAAAAAGTTTATCCCCTTTTAAGCGAGTATTCGATAGATTGGGTTGAAGTTTTCGATTCTACTAAAAGTTTAGTCGTTTCATCTGATTTTAATTTGCGTTTCATACCGGAACAATTCCCCGATACAGTCAGTTTTTGGGGTTATAGATATGGTATGTTTCCTGTTAAAGAAGGTTATTTGCTCATTAAGGCTTCGGAAGAAGAACTTGGAGTACTGAAAAAAGTTTTTAGAGTTTCGTTATTTTTGAGGATAATGGTCTATTTATCATTTATTGCTCTTGGTATTTACATCTTTCGGGTGTTTTCTTATCCCTTTAAGAAAATCAGAGAAATTACCGGCGAAAAAGGACAAAATATAGATTATACAATGAATACAATCAGAGAAATGGTAAAGGATTACAGAGAAAGTTTAAAGAGTGTTAAGGAAAGAGAAAAAGAGCTAAACCAGAAGCTTTTTCTTTCTAATCTGGGGGAGGACGTAACACAAGTTCTTCATGAAATCAGAAACGCTACCGGCGCTATTTTTGGGTTTGGTAAACTTGTTGAAAATAAAGACATAAGAAGAGGTATCTTAGAGGAGACCAGCCGTTTAAATGATTTTTCTACAAATCTTTTATCTCTTTCCGGGCCGTTGAAGACGGAAATAAGAGAGACGGATATCAAAGTTTTGATAAATGAGGTGATCGAAAGATTAGATAAAAAGGACGTAGATATAAAAACCGATATCCCTGATGATGTTAAATTGAAAGCCGATGCCGAACTTATTGGGAGGGCTATATATAATTTACTGGATAACGCTCTCGATGCGTGCAGGGAAAAGGGTAATATAGTAATTTCGGTTGAACAAAAGAAGAAAAAAATTAATATTATAATAAAAGATAAAGGAGTTGGGATGGATAAAGAAACTTTATCATCCATATTTAATTTGTTCTTTACAAAAAAAGACGGAGGGGTTGGAGTTGGTATGGCAGTTGCTAAAAGGATAATCGAAGCGCATAACGGAGATATCAAAGTTGAAAGCCAAGCCGGCAGGGGAAGTAAATTTATTATAACTTTGCCGAGAGGGGGAAATGAATAAAGTTCTTCTTGTAGAAGATAACGAAAACTTCAGGAAAATGTTGGAACTCAATTTCGAGAAGGCAAATATTGCTTTTGAATCCTGTGCTTCTGCCGAGGCGGCATTTGATGTTTTTAACAGGGATGTTTTTTCGGTTGGCGTTTTCGATCTTAAATTGCCTGAAATGGGTGGCTTAGAACTTTTGACCAAAGTGCTTAAAGTCGCACCCGAATTTCCGGTTTTTATAATAACTGCTTACGGAGATATCAAAACCGCGGTAGAAGCTGTAAAAAAAGGCGCTTCGGATTTCATCCAGAAACCTTTTGACCCGGATGTATTAATTGAAAAAATAAGAAATGAGATAGAAGAAAAAACTTTTCCTTCTAAGAAAAAAATTGTAGGTAATTCTATTCTTTTAAAAAAGGCTATAACTCTTGGGAAAAAAGTGGCGGCAACCGACCTTACGGCTTTTCTTTTTGGAGAAAGCGGAACAGGTAAAGAGTTATTTGCCAGGGCTATTCATGAGTGGAGTCCAAGAAAAGATAAGCCTTTTATAGTTTTAAATTCTGCCGCGATACCCGAAACTCTTCTTGAAAGTGAATTATTTGGTATAGAGAAAGGTACCGCCACAGGTGTTTCTAAGAGAATAGGAAAGATTTTTCAAGCTTCCGGAGGAACTCTTTTCTTAGATGAAATAGGGGATATGCCCCTGCTTCTTCAATCGAAAATTTTGAGAGTAATCGAAGAAAAAGAGTTTGAGAAAGTTGGCGGTAGAGATAGAATTAAAGTCGATGTGAGAATAATTTGTGCTACAAACAGAAATTTAGAAGACCTAGTTGAAAATAAAGAATTCAGAGAAGATTTATATTACCGTTTAAACGTGTTTCCTATTCATTTACCTCTTCTTAAGGATAGACTCGAAGATATCGGAACACTTGTTAAGTATTTTATCGATTTATATGGAGGCAGTATTCCGGGTAAGGTTGAAGGGATAAATGATGAAGCTTTGATGAAATTAAAGAAGCATGAATGGAAAGGGAATGTTCGAGAACTTGAGAATGTTATTAAAAGAGCTTTAATAGTTTGTGAATCTGATACAATCGGAGAGGAAGATATTATTTTTCACGCCAAACGAAAAGAAGATAAAAAGATCGAGAGTTTCAATCTTCGAGAAATAGGGGAGAAGGCAAAGAGGAACACTGAAATCGGAATTATTAGAGAAGCTTTGAGCCAAACTGAGGGAAATAAGGCACAGGCAGCGAGGTTACTTAATATTTCATATAAGACTTTGTTTAATAAGATTAATGAGTATGACCTCGGTAAATAGAAAATTACTGAAATAGTAATTTTAGGATTTGGGATTTAGGGTTTAGGATTTAGTAAAAAATAAAATTATTTGTGTAATTCGTGTGTTTTGTTGTTTCTTTATTTTTTGAAGTTACAGGGGAAATTAATTTATAGAAAATTGGGGGTGGTTTTTGAAAGAGATTGAAGTTAAAATTCTGGAGATAGATGTTGAGGAGGTAGAGGAAAAACTAAAAGAAATGGGGGTGGAGAAGGTTTTTGATGGGGAATTAGTTAATGTATATTTCGATTTTTCGGATAAACGTTTGGAGAAGGAAGGAAAAGTTTTAAGACTCAGGAAAAAGGACGAAAAAGTTATTTTAACCTACAAAAAGTTTATAACACAGGATAAAGCAAAAATTATGGATGAAAACGAGCTCGAAATTCAGGATTTTGGCTTAATGGAAAAAATTTTTAAAGAAATCGGGCTTTCCACTCTATATGAATTTAAAAAACACAGAATAACTTACAAGTTAAACCGAATACATTTTGAAATAGACAAATATCCGGATATTCCCGCATTTTTAGAGATAGAAGCTCCCGATTTGGAAGCAATAGATGAGATGGTTTCTAAACTTGGTTTTTCAAAAGAAGAAGTAAGTTCTTATTCGATTAAAGAAGTTCTTGAATATTACGGTAAAATTAGGTTTTAGGTCTCAGGTCTTAGGTTTTAGTAAAAACTAAAAAAGTTTTACGGTCTCTTTGTCTTATCTGTTTTTGGGATGGGTGACGATCTAACGACCTAACGATCCAACGAACCAACTAATTTACATTCTCGGGTAATGTCTGCTTTTTACTTTACCCGTTTCGGAATCGTACTCATAATCCTCTACATCTTTAACTTTTACCCTTAAATCCGACAGACTTTCAGGATATTTCTCATTTTGTACTTTATACATTTTTATAGCCTGACGGAGTGAAGCCAATTCCGTAACCACTCTTACTTTATTGGGTACTTCAGCGACTCCTTTTACGTATTCTTTAGTTATTGTTTTTGTTTCTATAACCACATCTTTGGATTTATTACACCCAAGAGTTGTGATGATAAAAATAAACGATAAAAATATTAAAGAAGTTTTCATTTTTTTAAAAATGGTGAGAGGTGGAATTGAACCACCGACACCGGGATTTTCAGTCCCGTGCTCTACCGACTGAGCTATCTCACCTTAAAAATTATTATATGAAAAAGTTTAATAATGTCAATAGTTGTTTTTTCGCTTCCCACCTTAATTGATAGATTGGTTAATTAGCCAAAATAAAGGAAAAATAAAAATTAATAGAACTGAATGTTAATATTTTGGTTAGAATGTTAGGATATTAGGAAGGGAAAAACAACAAAAGACTTTGTGTCCTTTGAGGTTTAAATGATTTTTGAGTTGGGGTTGGATTTTAAACAAAAACAATAAATCCTGTTAATCTGCGTTCATCTGCGTCCAACTATTTTTTTTTGCCTTTGCTCCTTTGGTTTGCAAATAAAGGGACTTGACTTAGAAATGAATAATGTTATAATTAAAATTATGGGGTACAAGGGTAATGTTAAGGATATAATAAATTCCTTTAAAAAGCATGAACACAACTTACTTCAAATCTCCGGAGATGATTTTGACGTGAAAGAAGTTATAGACAATATAAAGGAAGATTTTGATTCGAAAAACATTGAAATCTTTTTCCCGGATGATGCGGAAGAAGCTATTAAAAATCTGCGTATGAAGACCTTATTCGGGGGTAAATTGATTATTCTTTACGATGTGGATAGTATTTCCGCTCCTTTGTTTAAGGAAATCAAAAGCTCTGTAAGTAATCCCGATAAATTGGATCCTAATTTTATCGTGCTTGTTTTCAAGAATAATACAAAAATATTTAAAATAAAGGATAGTTTAATCGGGAATTTTAAAAAGGTTTATGATTCAGATATACCAGTTTGGATAAGAAAGTTTGTAGCTGCTAAGTCATATAGGATAAGCGAAGAGGCAATAAATTTATTGCATTTTTCTTGTGGTTTAAACAGGGAAGAGATCAAAGAGCATTTAGAAAGAATTATCTTATTAAAAGAAGAAAAGGATAAAAATATTGAGGAAAAAGATTTAAAAAATATAGGATTTTACCGAGACGATACTATATTTAAAATTTCTAATTCGATAATGGAAGGTAAATACCGGGAGGCGCTCAGGTATCTTGTAGAATATTCGGATAACATGCCTGTTTTTCATTTTGTGAACAGAGATATCCGGTGTCTTTTAGCCTTACGCGCGTCTATTGATGAGGGTGAGAATTTGAGGGAGTCGAATTTAAATAGAAGATTGAATATGCACCCATATATTTTCAGTAAGAAGTATCTTCCGGCTGCTAAGAAACTATCTTATAGCGTCCTGGAGGAAAATTTTGATAAAATAATGGATACTGAGTATAAAATTAAAAATGGTTGGGGAGAATTCAGTATGAATTTTAACTTTGTGAGTCAACTTCAATAGGAGGAAAACGATGAGTGAAGAGGTTGCTCAAATTAAAAGCGCAATAGATGATGTAAAAGAAAAGATTAAGAAAATAGAGGGAAAGAAAGGGGCTATTAGAGATTCAATATTTCAAAAAGTTAAAGAGGATTATGAGAAAAGACTCAAGGTGCTAAATGATCAATTAGCCGGAAAGAAAGAATCGCTGAAGGAAACTTTAAAAGAAATAGCTACCAAAAAACAGCCTTTGAAGGGCAAATTAGATGAATTACAGGAGCAGCTTGAAGAAATCGAATTAAGGCATTCGATAGGAGAGTATGAGGACGGGCAGTATGATTCGATGAGTGGTGAAATAAAAGAAAAAATGGCGGCTATCGAGGGAGATCTCAGTTCTATAAAAAAAGAAGAAGCGGAAACAATGGAACTTTTAGGAGAGCCGCTTGATGTAATAGATGAAGAATCTGTAGGGGAAAAGGTAGAAGAAGACAAAGGTGAAGATAAGAAAAAGGAAGAGAATAAAGAAAAAGAAGTGGAAGAAGAGCCTTTACCCGAGGTTTCTGAAGAAAATATGATAGCGGAAGAATTGTTTACCGGTAAGGAGCAGACTGCCGAAGAAAGTGAAAGTGTGATTCCAGATGTTTCTGTTTCCAAAGGATTTCAGAAGGGGAAGGAAGAGGCTAAGGATAAGGAAGAGTTATTCGATCTATCTAGGGAAAAAAGCGAAGCAAAAGCAGAAGAAAAATCTTCCGGCGGTTCGGCTGAAGAGGAAGACTGGCTTTCTTCTCTTGAACAGGAATTGAATGAAGAAGCTGAGGAAAAAGAGAAGAAGGGAAAGAAAGAGAAAAAGGACAAGAAAGAAGTAAAAGCGGAAAAGGATGAAAAAGATGGTGGAGGGGAATTGGTTTCGGTATGCCCCAAGTGTAACTATAAAAATAAGCCTGACGCTTGGTATTGCGAAAATTGCGGTGCGGAATTAGCATCTCCTGAATGAGTATAAATAATTCGAGTTCATCTTTCTGCGCGTAGATTATAAAAGCCTATCTTTTAACAAGAATTCTAATAACCCTTGACAAAAAAAGGAAATTAACTATATATAGCTACAAGTTTTATGTATATCTCTGAAATTCAAAATAAAGATTACACGGGATTAGCAAATACAGCTCGACGATTAGGGATTTCTTTTTCTGGTTTAGATAGAGAAGCATTGATATTCTCAATATTGGGAGAAAAAGCCAGTAAAGAAGGACGTGATTTAATACGGGGTGTAATTGAAATCTTAAGTGAAGGGTTCGGTTTCCTGCGAGCCAAAGAGAATGATTATACTCAGAATCCCGATGATATTTATGTCGCGCCCGCGATTATAAAGAGATTCGGAATAAGAACGGGAGATACTATAATAGGGGCGGTAAAGCCTCCTCAAAATTCCGAAAAATATCATTCAATTGAAACGATCGAGAGTATAAATTATGTTCATCCGAAAGAAGCTAAAGACAGACCTGATTTCAATTATCTGACCCCGCTTCATCCTAATGAGAAAATAAATCTTGAAACTGAAGATGAAGACCTTTCTACCAGAATTATAGATCTTATCGCGCCCATCGGGAAGGGTCAAAGGGGTTTAATTGTTTCCCCTCCGAAGGCAGGAAAGACTGTATTGATAAAGAAAATAGCCCATTCTATTACAGAGAACCAACCTGAAATGCATTTGATGGTGCTCCTTGTAGATGAGCGACCTGAAGAAGTTACCGATATGGCAAGATCGGTGAATGGTGAAGTGCTTTCTTCTACTTTTGATATGTCTCCTCAAAGACATCTTCAAGTCGCGAAAATGGCACTTGAAAAGGCAAAAAGATATGTTGAAATGGGAAAAGATGTGGCTATTTTATTGGATTCTATTACCAGATATGCTCGCGCGAGCAATTTGGTTGTACCGCATAGTGGTAAAACGTTATCGGGAGGAGTTGATTCTAATGCTCTCCGAACTCCCAAGAGGTTTTTTGGGGCTGCGCGTAATATTGAAGGTGGCGGGAGTCTGACCATACTGGCAACTGCGCTTGTTGAAACGGGTTCCCGTATGGATTCGGTTATATTTGAGGAATTTAAAGGTACAGGGAACCAAGAAGTCGTTTTAGATCGTCATTTATCAGATCAGAGGATCTTCCCGGCTATTGATATATTGGCTTCCGGCACAAGAAAAGAAGAACTGTTACTGCCTTCGGACGCTTTAAACAGGATTTGGGTTCTGAGGAAAATATTGAGTGATATGCAGGATAACTCAGCAGCTATAGAATTTTTAATATCCAGAATGAAGCGAGCGGATAACAATGCAGAATTTTTAAGGCTTATGACAGTATAAGAGGAGGAGAAATGAAAAAAGGAATACATTTGGAGTACAAAGAAGTTAAAATTGAGTGCACCTGTGGTAATGTTATAAGAACCAAATCTACAAAAGATAATTCACATGTAGAAGTTTGTTCTAATTGTCACCCGACTTATCAGAAACTTAGAGAAGAAGGCGTAATACCGGATCTCAAAGATCTTAAGTAAATAACCTTTTAAGTATACGCAGATTTTCACGGATTAACAAAGAATATTGTAAATATTGTTTGTTACTAGTAGGCCGTTTTTTGTCCTTAGGGCGTGTTTCCAGAAACCCACAAAGTATAATCCATAGACAAAAAAGTCATTGTGAACTTTTCTTCTCGCCTTTCCACCGAGAAACAATTTCCACGTATATCATGCAATTAAGGTGTTTGGCTCTATCATAAGAGATTACTTCGCTTGGGTCGAGCAAGAAGGCAAACTCGCAAGGACATTGCATAGGAAGGTAAAAAGCATTTGGGCAACACGCCCCGTATTTTTTAGTAAAAGACGAAAAGTTGTTCGTGTTATTAGCGTGGTTCGTTTTTCAAAAGAGAATTTAGCTCATCGCCCCTAGCTGTTGTAAAAAAAACTACAAGTTCTACATGCCTTACATGTAGTTGATGGGGGGAGGAGGTTTAAAAATAATCTCTACATGTGAAGGACATGTTTTTACCAGAAAAGTAATTTTATTTTTACACCCTTTGCAAGATTGTACGCAAAATGCAAAAACCCCAAAATTTAAGTTATTGTTTAATAGTATCTTAAATTCTGGAACAATACTTGTATGTAAATAATATATCTTTGTAATATATATTTTTGTTCTTTTAAAAGTAAAAGGTTGAGTTTGAAAGGTTAGAAATGAATTTTATAGTTTCCCTTTCTTTTTTGGTAATGCAGGGGAGGAATCAAATTAAAATAATTTTCAAGACCATATTTATAAATCCCCCCCTTATCCTCCCCTGCTTTATTTAGCTTAAAGTAACCTTGAACTTAATACCTCCTTGTTTCCGGCCTCTTCTCTTGCTTTTGGCAGGAGAAGAGGTTTTTTATTTTAGGTTTTGTAGTCGCTATGCTAACAATTGCCTTTTAGGTAAGAAATATCGCATTTTTCTTCTTTTTCGGGAATTAAATATCAAAAATTAGAAAGCAAAATGACAAATGAAAATGTAAAATTATATCTTGTCCTTTAAATATTTATTTTTTTAATAAATTTTTGAACTTTAATTTGTATTTTTGCATCTTTAGTTTTGATTTTTGAATTTTAGCGTTTTTCTACTCCGTGGCAAAACACAGGAATGGGGATTGACATTTAATAATCAAAGGTTTAAAATAATTTAAAATATATGTAAAACAAATTGAGGGGAGGAATTATGAAGAATATTTTTTTAATTGTTGTTGTTTTTCTTATTATTGGCGCAAGTTGTAATAATACCCATCCCGACATTGTAGGCGGTAATATTCATTTAAGGGCAGGAAGGTATGATAGAGCTATAGAGCGTTACGTAAAGGCGGAAAAAGACCTGCCGGGCGATGTTATCCCTATTGTCGCGAAAGCTTCAGCTTATTATATGAAAAAAGATTATAGAAAAGCAGTTCATTATTTAGATGAAGCTGTAAAGTTAGATAAGGGTAAGACAGAGAAAAGAATCGGAGAATATGAAGATAAATTAAACACGAAATATCTTAAATGGCAGATATATTATAACGGTGCTGTAGAATATTTCGAGGATGACCAGCAAAAAGCTTCGGAGTTGGCTGAGAAATCTCTGGAAGTAGAAGATAAGGAAAAAGTTTCCCTGAGTTATTCTTTAATGGCAAAGATGATGTTAAATTCTAAAAAAATGGAAGAAGCTAAGAAATTATATGCTAAAGCAATCGAAGCGGACAAAAATAACATTGAACCATATATTTTTCTGGGTCATTATTATCTGTCGGAGAATAAATCAGAAGATGCTTTAAAATACTTTAATGAAGCTTTGGCAATGGATTCTACAAAGATCGAAGTTTATGAATTAATAGGTCAGGCGTATCTGCTTGACAAGAAGTATGATGAAGCTATCAAGTCGCTGAAAAAGGCGGTATCGGTTTCAGGTAAAAAGCCAACAGCTCTTTATAATCTGATGCTTGCGTATTATGAGGGGAAGGACTATGATTCGGCGATTAAGAACGGAAAAGACATATTGGCTATGGAAAAGGTAGAAGGACGAGTATTGACAAAAGTGTATAATCTCATGGGGCAGACATATGAGGAAAAAAAGGATTATAAAGATGCTGTAGATATTATAAAAGAAGCGATAGATAAAGGGGTAAACAACTGTGATTCGTATTCTTTGTTAGCTCACGCGTATTATAAATTGGGAAAATTGAAGGAATCTAATAAATGGTCGGATAAGTGGGAAGATTGCCAGAAGAACGAGTAAACAGTTCTCGTTAAGAACTGCAAGCTTCTATATGTGAGAGTTAGGTCTTAGATCTTCGGTTTTAGGTTTTAGTAATAAGAATAATAAAAAATCTTGTGTTAATCTTGTGAAATCTAATGGTTTCGGTTTAAGAGGCTGGATGGTAAACAAGGGTTGACATATTTGGCAAAGCGTATATTAATAATGTACATAAACAACATACAAATAACCATAGAAAAGGGGGAAATATGAAAAAGTTTATGTTTTTTGCATCACTAGTTATTTTTATTCTTGCGTGTTTTTATGGATGTCAATCCGCCGAACAAACTGGTGGAAATATTCATCTGAAACAGAAAAGATATGATAGGGCTATCGAACAGTACAAGGAAGCAGCAAAAAAATATCCGAACAACATCGGAACTCTTATCGCATTATCGTCAGCTTATTATATGAAAAAAGATTACAAAGAATCAATTGCTTATCTTGATAAAGCCACGAAAATAGATAAAGAGGGAGCAGATGGGAAATTTAAAGAATATGAAGATTTATTAAACACGAAATATCTTAAATGGCAGATATATTATAACGGTGCTGTAGAATATTTCGAGGATGACCAGCAAAAAGCTTCGGAGTTGGCTGAGAAATCTCTGGAAGTAGAAGATAAGGAAAAAGTTTCCCTGAGTTATTCTTTAATGGCAAAGATGATGTTAAATTCTAAAAAAATGGAAGAAGCTAAGAAATTATATGCTAAAGCAATCGAAGCGGACAAAAATAACATTGAACCATATATTTTTCTGGGTCATTATTATCTGTCGGAGAATAAATCAGAAGATGCTTTAAAATACTTTAATGAAGCTTTGGCAATGGATTCTACAAAGATCGAAGTTTATGAATTAATAGGTCAGGCGTATCTGCTTGACAAGAAGTATGATGAAGCTATCAAGTCGCTGAAAAAGGCGGTATCGGTTTCAGGTAAAAAGCCAACAGCTCTTTATAATCTGATGCTTGCGTATTATGAGGGGAAGGACTATGATTCGGCGATTAAGAACGGAAAAGACATATTGGCTATGGAAAAGGTAGAAGGACGAGTATTGACAAAAGTGTATAATCTCATGGGGCAAGTATACAAGGACAAAAAAGATTATAAAACAGCTATTGCGGTTATGAAAGAATCGATCGATAAGGGTGTAAATGATTGTTTTGCTTATTCTATAATAGCTTTCTCATATAATAAGTTAGGGGAAAGAAATGAGTCTAGCAGTTGGGCAAAGAAATGGGAGCAGTGTGAAAAAAATCAATAAAGAATAAATTAGATTCTTTAGAAATTTAGATTACAGGGAATGAGCAAGCTCATTCCCTGTTTTTTTATATTTGTTCCTTAAGTATGTTTCTATTTGTTTGTTTGATTTCTTTATCATTTGGAAGGTTTTTCTGCAAGCTTCGAGATTTTTTCCGGCAGGGTCATCGATTATATATTGTTTGTTTTTAGTTTTAAAGTTACGAAGGAATTCGATTTTACTTTTATTCCCGGAAGAAAGAAAAGTTATATATTTTTTATGCATCGGTTCCATAACGAAAATGAGGTCAGCCCATTCTATTATAGGTTTGGTAAGCAGAGTGGAAGTATGTTCGGCTGTTAAATTTTCTTCTGTTAATACTTCTCCTGCCAGTTTATATATCGGTGAACCGGTTATAGCGGATATGCCCGCTGAACGAACATTTACTTGTTTTAAATCTCCTATTAAATATTTAAGGTGTATTTCTGCCATTGGGCTTCTGCACATATTAGCTGCGCAAACAAAAAGTACGTTAAATTCTATATTTTCACTTAGTTTTGATTCCTTTTCTGTTGCTTTTTCGATTTCGAGAATGGGAATCGCTCCCTTTCGGTAAATTAATAACGAGTTATTCGATATATCGATAACAGTAGAAGGTTTGCCGGAGCCGGATTTGCCTTCCAATATTTTATCGACCGTTAAGTCGACATCTTGTAAATTTCTCGGTGTAGCCGCGCCTGAAACATTTGCGCTTGTTGCTATTAGAGCAGTTTCGCTTTTTCTTATAAATTCTCTTAGTTCCTTATGGGCGGGAATTCTTATTCCTACTTTACCCTCTTTCGAGAGAACTCCTTCCGGTAAATTGTTTTTGCCTTTAAATATAAGAGTTAATCCTCCGGGTAAAAAACTTTTTAGTTTTTCATAAATAGATGGTGTCTCTTTTACATATTTTTTGATGTCTTTTGTATCTGAAAGCACTATAGGAAAAGGTTTATCCTCGGGGCGTTTTTTTATCTTTCTTAATTTTGCAACGCAATCACGGGACAGGAAACAACCTATACCCGGAACCGTGTCCGTAGGAAATAGTAGTAGTTCTGGTTCTTGCTCTTCTTTTTTCATAGTTGAAAGGGTGCAGGCATAAAGGTAAGTAAAAATATTATAAGAGAAATTATACCTATAATTTTGTGTTTCCTTGAAGGCGTAGATATATTATCGAGTGGTGGAGGATGTTTGAATCCTATCACTAAAAAAAGAATTGCCCATACTATCCATCCTATCCATAATGGTATTAATAAAATAACAGCACCCAAAATGACATATCCTATTACCCTATTTTTATTTCCTATCAGGGCGTATAAAATATGTCCGCCGTCAAGTTGTCCGACCGGGAGAAGGTTTATTGCCGTTACAAAATAGCCTATCCACCCCGCGAAGGCTATAGGATTCAATAATACGTCTTTCCCTTCTGGTAAATCGAAGAAGAATATTTTTGTCAACAATTTAAATAGAATTGAATCTCCTAATATTATACCCTGATTTCCCGTAACAGGAATAGCCTCTGATAATGAAAGCCCGATTAATAACGCGAGTGTAGAGAAAATAAAGCCTACTATCGGTCCCGCTGCTCCTATTTCTATTAAAGCGTTTCTATTTCTTATCGGAGATTTCATCTTAATTACAGCTCCGAAAGTTCCTAATAGATGAGGAGCAGGTATAAAGTAGGGTAGGGTAGCGTCGACGTTGTTCTTTCTTGCCATAATGTAATGCCCGAGTTCATGACTGCCGAGTATTATCATAATCGATAGAGAGAAAGGCAAACCCTTAAGTAAATTGGTTGCGGGCACAAAAGGGTTAATTCCCTGTTGGAATGCTCCTGCCGTTAGAGTTGTCAGAAAGGTTACAATTAGAAGTAAAACATTTACCCATTTTTTTGATTCTTGTCTTTTCGGTTTTGGTCTGAAGGCAACAGCTATTCCTTCTTCTTTCTTTTTAAAGCCCACATCGAGATTTAGAGAATCCGCATTTTTTGTAATATATTCCAGTGCTTCTTTCTCCGAAATCTTTAAACTTCCTTCCCAGACAAGGTAGAAGTGTTCCATTTTGGAAGTTTCTATATCCATAACTTCCTTTAAGAAGTTTTCTATCTCGAGATGGAGGGTTTCCATTACATCCTTTCCGGAGCCTGTACTCCCAGTAGTTTCAAACCCTTTCTTATTACATTTCGCACAGCGTACGAAAGGAATAATCTTGGTTCGATTAAATCTTTATTTCCGTCTAAAACTCTTATATTTTGATAAAAATTATGAAAAAGTTTGGATATATCAAGAAGATAATGAGTGATAAGATGAGATTCCTTGATCCTCGCCGCGTCTTCTAAGGCTTCGGTGAATTCGGGTATCTTTTTGATCAAATTCCATTCTTCTTTTTGATTAAGTTTGGAGATTTTTTCTTTGGAATTTATAGAATAACCTTTTTCTTCTGCCATTTCGAGCAGGGAAGAAATCCGGGCATGACCGTACTGTACATAGTAAACAGGATTTCTTTCGGATTCTTCTTTCGCGAGCTCGAGATCAAAATCCATGGGGACAGAGGATTTCCGGAGTAGATAGAAGAATCTCGCGGCATCGACGCCGACATCGTCTATTAATTCATCGATAGTTATGAATGTCCCCTGCCTTTTTGACATTTTCATGGTTTCCTTACCTCTTTTGAGTGTTACCCATTGAATAATCTTTATTTCGAGGTTGTTTTCAGGGTATCCGAGAAGACTCAAACTTTTTTTTAGTTCGGGTACGTGGTCCTGGTGGTCTGGGCCAAGAAGGTCGATTAATTGGTCATAACCGCGATCGAACTTAAAGCGATGATAGGCGATATCCGGTACTATATAAGTCCAGCTTCCGTCAGATCGCTTGTAAACTCTTTCTCTGTTACCGGGTGTAAACCAGAGAGCTCCATCTTTTTCCGTGAAAGGATTGGGCTTTACTTTTTTTAAATCGGAAATTACCGAGTCTACTCCTCCGTCTTCGATAATCTTCGATTCACTGACCCATCTGTCAAAATCGATGCGCAACCTTTTAAGTGTTTTGTTGATCGATTTAAGTATATATTCACCGGCGAATTCGCCGTAATTTTCAATATTTTTATCCATGACCTCTTTCGCGATTTCTTCGATATATTGGCCCTGGTAAGTATTGGGAGGATATTTTACATCTTTCCCTTTCAGTTCTTCTATTTTCAGTCGGACCGATTTGCCAAGGCAATCTATCTGGTTTCCGCTGTCGTTTATATAGTATTCTCTGTCGACATCAAAACCCTGAGATTCTAGTATTCGAGCTAAAGAATCGCCGAGAGAGGCGCCTCTCGCGTGAGCAACGGTTAAGGGGCCGGTTGGATTGGCTGATACAAATTCTATCAGGATTTTTGTCCCCTTTCCTTTTGTGCTGTTGCCGTAAGAAGGATCTGTTGCTTTGACTAATTCTTCCAACCATGATTGTTTTTTTATTTTAATGTTTACGAAGCCCTTAATTGGGGAGGTGGATTCTATTATTTCTGAATCTATTTTTTCTGATAATTCTTTTGCGATTTCATTAGGGTTTCTTTTTATTTTTTCAGCCAGTAGAAAAGGAGCGTTTATACTGTAATCACCCATTCTGTCTTCGGGTGGATGCTGGATATCGAAATCGACTTCTTCATTATAAAGTTCTCTAATTTTTTCAGTTACGATTTCTTTAATTTTAGTCCTCATCTTCATATTCCTTTCTTTTTACATCTCCCCATAGGCGTTCGAGGTTAAAGTACTCTCTTTGTTCCGCTTGGAAGACGTGTATTACAAAATCAACATAATCCATTAAAATCCATTTGCCTGTTTCGTATCCTTCTATGCTGTGAACGTATATTTTTTTCTTTTTTAATTCTTCCGATATTGCGTCAACTACAGCTCTCGATTGAATATCTGAGTAAGAAGTGCAGATTATAAATGCGTCAGTTAAATCCGTTACCTCTCCTACATTTAGTTTGACGAGATTACGGCATTTTTTTTCTTTTATTTTTTCGACAACTATGTTCATCAGTTTATTATTCTTTATCAACCAACCTCCTGTCTGATAATATTTGTTTAGGTAAAACTTTGTCATAATCTTTTCCGAGTAGTACAAGAGTGTGCACACAAAGATTGGAGTCTATAACCGCCGAAGTTAAATCGACTTGCAACGCCTCGGCTACCATCTTCGCCCATTTTTTTTCAGGCGAGAGACGGTCTATTACTGCTGTTCGTATTTGTTCTTCTGCCGCGTTGTCATAGTTGATAACATCGAACCCTTTAGTTCTTAGATAATCGGTTGTTATTCTTGCGAGATTTTGAATGCCGCACCCGTTAAGTACCTCGACTTTTATGTTGTTGTACTGTGTTGGGCTGGTGATTTTGTAACTCAAGGAAATGATATATATACCTACAGTAAATATTAAACTTAAGGTTAAAAAAGGAAATCTTTGTTTTTTTGCGGTTCTTTTTTTCTTAGCCACTCTTTATAGTTGTTCCCGAAGGTATTTTGTTATCTTTAAGATAAGAGAATGGCTCAAGAACGCAATCTGAACCTATAATTGTATTTCCTAAAAGGACTGTATTAGGATATATTATTGTATCCTGACCCACTTTTACGTTAGGTTCTATGTATACCGTATTCGGCAACAGTATGGTAACCCCTTCTTGCTGGAGAGCCTCTATCTTTCTATCTATTAATATCCTGGTTGCTTCCGAAAGATTTTTTCTGGTATTTATTCCCTTTAATTCCAGAGGATCTTTTGTTTTAAATCCCCCGACTTTACCTCCGTTTTCTCTAATTATGGCAACTACGTCGGTTAAATAGTATTCCCCCTGAGCATTATCAGTGGTTACCTTCGTAAGGGCGTTACGTAAATGCTGCATAGAAAAAACATAAATACCGCCATTCACTTCTTCTATCTTCTTTTGCTGCTTATTTGCGTCTCTTTCTTCTACAATTTTAGTTATTTCATTGTTTTCTCTTATTATTCGACCATAGCCTTTTGGACTATGCGGACAAAAAGTCATTATAGTAACGTCATAACCGCTTTTTTGATGATAATCCAATAATTTTTCTAAAGATTTTTTTCTTAAAAGAGGTATATCTCCTGAAAGAATAACGACTGTGCCTTTCTTGTCTTTAATTTTCTTAAGAGCTACGGCAACTGCCGCTCCCGTTCCTGTTGGTTCTTCCTGCAGAGCGTATTGCACTCCGGAAAATATATTTTTAAATTCTTCGCCCTTTTTGCCGTAAACGAGCGTTATAGATTCCCCGGAAATACTTTTAGCCTGGTCGATGACCCATTCTATTATGGTTTTACCCATAAGATTATGGAGGACTTTGACTTTCTTTGATTTCATTCTTTTTCCGATCCCGGCAGCAAGAATTATTGTATGTAAAGACATTATTTTTTCTCTTTTAATTTTAATTTTGGGATAGCGAGCCCAACTGCCTCTTCTATTTTGTTGACGAAATGGAATTTGAGTCCCTTCCTATATTCATCCGGAATATCGGTGAGGTCTTTTTCGTTGTCTTCAGGGAGTATGATATTCTTTATCCCTGCCATTTTAGCAGCCAGAACTTTTTCTTTTACCCCACCTATGGGAAGAACTTTTCCTCTGAGTGTTATTTCCCCGGTCATTGCGTAGTCAGGCGATACAGGTTTTTCTGTGAGTATAGAGATAAGAGCTACCGATAATGTGATGCCGGCGGAGGGCCCGTCTTTCGGTATTGCTCCTTCGGGGATATGTATGTGGATATCTTTCTTTTCAAATCTATCCGAGTCTATATTGAATGTAGTAGTATTGGATTTAATGTGAGAAAGAGCTGCCTTAGCTGATTCCTGAAGAACTTCTCCGAGGTTTCCCGTTAATATAAGATTTTCTTTGCCCGGCATAATTGTTGCTTCTACAAAATGTATCATTCCTCCCGCTGGAGTCCAGGCGAGTCCTGTAGCTACTCCAACAGATGCTTTTTCTTCTTTGAGTTTACCGCGGAACTTAATAGGTCCAAGATAATCTTCCAGTGTTTTTTCATTGATTTTAAATTTCTTCCCTTCTTCCTTGGCTACTTTTTTCGCAATCTTTCTGCAAACCTTACCTATTTCTCTTTCCAGATTTCTGACTCCTGCTTCTCTTGTATAATTATTTATTATTTTATTTATAGCTCTGTTGGTAAAGGTTATTTGTTTTTTGGTCAAACCGTTTTCTTTAATTCTTCTCGGAACAAGATACTTGTTAGCGATTTTAAATTTATCCGGAGCTATGTAACCCGGCATTCGTATTATTTCCATTCTATCTAAAAGCGGAGGAGGAATGGTATCCGAGATGTTTGCTGTTGTTATAAACATAATAGAAGAAAGATCGAAAGCAACTTCTAAGTAGTTGTCTCTGAAAGTATCGTTTTGTTCGGGATCGAGAACTTCAAGAAGAGCCGAAGCGGGATCTCCTCTGAAATCCTTTCCTATTTTATCTACCTCATCCAGCATAAAAATCGGATTTTTGGTCTTTAGTCTCTTTAACTGTTGTATTATACGTCCGGGAAGAGCGCCTATATATGTTCTTCTATGTCCTCTGATTTCAGCTTCGTCATGAACTCCTCCAAGGGATAATCTTGTGAATTTTCTTCCGAGCGCTCTTGCTATCGATTGTCCTATAGAAGTTTTTCCTACTCCCGGCGGACCAACGAGGCATATTATAGGACCTTTTGCGTCGTTTTTTAATTTCCTGACCGAAAGAAATTCTATGATTCTTTCTTTTACATCTTGAAGATCATGGTGGTCTTCGTTTAATATTCTTTCCGCCTTTCTGATATCCAGGTTGTCTTCGGTTTTTGTTTGCCAGGGCAGATCACATAACCAGTCAAGGTAATTTCTGATAACATTATATTCGGGGGAATGAGGAGGAATCATTTCCAGACGTTCAATTTCGCTCGTGGCGGTTTCTTCCGCTTCCTTACTCATCTGTGCTTTTTCTATTCGTTCCTTATACTCTTTAATTTGGATGGCTATAGCGTCCTCTTCTCCCAATTCTTTTTTTATTTCTTTTAATTGTTCCCTGAGAATTGCTTTTCTTTGTATATCGGTTAGTTCTTTTTGTACCTTACCCGATATTTCACCCTGTACTTTTGCCCTGGCTAAATCGTCCGAAAGTAAATTTGTTAGTTTCTCGTAACGCTCTTGCACGTCTTTTATCTGCAAGAGTTCCTGTCTTGCCTTTAAATCTATTTTCAAGTTTCCGCTTATGAAATCGGCAAGATTTGAAGGGTTATCAATATTAAGAGCGACAGTTGTAATTTCATCGGGTAGATAGGGAGAGTAGTCGACAAATTCTTTGAATATGTTTAGGAGTTTATTTTTAAAAGGTTCTATTTTTTCATCGTTTATTGTCTCATCTTCGACTTTTTCTATTCGGGCTGAGATATAAGGCTCTTCTTGAATTATTTCTTTAATTTTTATTCTCTTTAATCCCTGAGCAAGAACTCTTATGCTCCCATCGGGTACTTTTATCATTCTTATTATAGAACCCATTGTTCCGTAGACTTCAATATCATCCGCTTTAGGATTTTCCGGAACCTTGCTCAAAAATACGCCTATAAGTTTATCTTTATTAAGAGCGTCTTCTATTAGTTTTATATGATGTTCTTTTTCGACCGCGATAGGTAAAACCATCGCGGGGAATAAAACTATTTTTTTAAGGGGTAATATTGGTAATACCGGAGGGACTTCCTGGTCTATATCTTCGATAGTAGTTTTTTCTGTTTCTTTCATTCTCTCTCCTTATATTCTATATCTATTATTTTCTCTTCTTCTTCTTCGAGCTTTGGTAAATTTATACGAATAAACCCATCTTCTTTTTCAACCACAGCTTTTTCGACATCTGTGAAATAAGGGAGGCTGATTCTCCTTTCAAAAGTCCCAAAGGCAATCTCCATAGAATAAAAGTTTCTCTGTTCTTTTGAGAAAGGATCTTTTCTTTTTCCGGAGATAGTAAGTATATTCCTTTCTATAGTTATTTTTATGTTTTCAGGCTTTACGCCGGCCGCCTCTATAAGTACTATAAGCGAATTTCCTTTTTCAAATATATTTATCAAGGGCTTCCATCCGCCTTCATAGGGTATTCCTTTTGTGGAGTTCATGAAATCGCTGAGTAGCATTTCCATGTCTCTTTCAAATCTTTTTATTTCATCAAAAATATCACTCATCCTTCCCCCTCAAAGTGATTTTTTCTCCTATTTGCGAATTTAAGAAAGAAGCGGCATTCCCTTTATTTAAAGATATCTCCAGGGACCCGAATCCGTCGTTTATCAGCGCAATCGGTTTAGTCTCACTGCCTTCCGAGTATCTTTTTGCTAAGTTTAATTTCACTCCTTTTATTTCGATTTCGATATCCCCTTCCGGAATTTGATTCTTCTTTATATTGGAAATTAAATTGCCGAATTTGTCTATATATATTATTTCCCCTATTGTTTTATTACTTCTAAAGATTGGTGACGGGGTTTTAATCTTTATAGGGTCAGTTATCCTATTTCCCAGCTTTTCCTTTTTCTCTCCACAGGCAAGCTTGGCTGCAACTGCGGCAAACAGATCTCTTCCGTCGAATGTGTTTGACTGTTCGCCCGGTCCCTTTTTTATTTCATAGACTTCAGAGAGTACAGGAGAAAGGACGCCGTTGTCCGGACCTACAAAAAAGTGTCCGTTTTTAGTAGAGAAGATAGATCTCCTTTTGCTTCCTACTGTGGGGTCTACAATCACAAGATGAGTACTGCCGGCAGGAAAGTGGTGGTAAGTTTCATTCAAAATAAAAGAAGCGGACTCAATATCTCCGAGACGTAGCCGATTTGTGATATCGATACAGCTAATATCTGGATTAATTTTTAGTATTACCCCTTTTACCATTGCCACATAAGGGTCTTTTATTCCGAAATCGGTAATGAATGTAACTATTGGCATAACTGAAATATATAATATAAAAAGCAATACGCAAGGGTGTGTAATACGCCCAAAAGTTTACACGCAGAACCTGTAGATATTGTTTTTCTTTTTTGCTAATTAACGGATAAGTTACTTAGTTGGTTCAAAAAATCTATTCGGGTGACCATCAGACCGCATACGACTCTCCATGAGTAGATTAAAACCCCGTTTTTCAAATATAGCAAAATAGTAAAGTATAAGTTACTTTTTACGTATAATATTTTTTACACAACAAAATGGGTCGAGCAGATTTTTTCTCGGTGTTTCTTCGGATCAAATGCAGGTTTAAATTATAAAATCCTTATTTTGCAAGGATTTTAAACCTTTTAGGGTTTTTCGTTTTAGGGGGAGGCCTATTATCCAAAAGTCTAAATATCCCATTCTTCTTGAATTTTTTTCCTAATACCGACAGCTAATTTATGGCCAAAACGTAAATAAAATTTTACAATAACAACGAAAAGTAACACCCTTAAGAATTTAAGATGCTATAAATCAATAACTTATAATTTTGGAACAGCTCTTGTACTATGTAAAGGTGAGGTGACAAATTATGAATCTTATTTTAATTTTAATGTTAACAGGAGTAAAAGCAAGCGGAACGGCGACTTTGAGTTTTGTGTTTCCTAATCCCGAAGAAAAAGAAGTCGTTTATATAGAAGAAAAGGTGAGCCAACCTGTGATAAGCGTCGATAGGGTTTATGAGAATAATGGTAATCTTGTAATAAATTTGGTTTCTCTTGAAAGAATTGAGTTCGATTTTGATGTTCTCTATGATGATGGTTCTATGGAAAGTTATAGTGGTGCTTGGGTCGATGGTTCCGGGGAATTGGAAGTCCCAATTGTTCTCAGTGGTTCAAGGAGAAAGATAAGGTGGGTAAATATTTTATGGGAAGATGATGGTTTAGTAGTTTGTAACGCGTCGAATGATAATTTACCCGATTTATCCTGTGCTGCCGTGGGTCAATTTGAAAAAAATTAGACCCACCTTATCTTAACTCCTTATTGTTTTCGTAGTTTTTTTAAGATTGTTTATCTTTAGTTTTTGATGGTTTTGTAAATCTTAATCCCTTAAAAACATTGATCGAAATAGTTATTGCGAGTTTCAAGCGAATAATATCTGCTTTCACTTACAGGTATTGTTTGAATGTTAATGGCATTTTTAATTGAAAAAATCACGAAAATGCAAAGTTTATCAAAGTAAAGTTTTTTGGAGGAAGACTGATTTGGTTTATGTTTTTTTAATTTTTTTCTGCGGGTATCGTAAAGTGTCTTCTCCAAACTTTCTGGGTTTTGTTCCGGTTTTTCTATATTTAAAAATCTATTAGAATGAAGTTATTATCGGGGTAATCAGGCACATGGTGGTACAGATTATTTTCCAGGTAAGACTTTCTTAA
>CAZKVT010000011.1:0-47122 GCA_964556365.1 uncultured bacterium
CTGAAAACGAAAACATAAGCAGTGCGGAAAAGACGAGCAACATTTTCCAAATATTACGCTTCATAAAAAAACCTCCTTTTTTGTTTATTTACCTCAACAATAGATTTTAGATAATACAAAAAACAATAACAAGCTGTCCCAGAAGCCAAAAAATTTTCATTCATATACAACCTCCTTTTTTATTTGTCATATCAAAAAGAATACTTCTCCTTTCGTGTTCTAAGGATAATATTAACCTTTAAGAATAATTATAATAGATTCCGCAAAATTGTCAAGGGTTTTTTCGCTGAATTTCTCACATTTTCTTATCCGTGTAATAAAAAAGAAGAAATATCAACAACAGAATGGGACACAGATTTTAAGGATTTTTTAACAACAAATAGCACAAATTGTTTTTTTGTTTCTACTATTTAACTATTTTTTAATTTAACCATTTAACTGATTCGAAGGATCTTAGGGGACTTGACTTTTTCCTTTAATAAATTTACAGTAATAATAAAGGAGGATATTTATGCGATTTTCTAAAAGCGGATTTTTCAAAATTTTTATATCTTTTTTCTTTCTATTAAACTTACCAAAATGCGCGTCCTCGAACGGAGAAAATTTACAACTAACTTCTCTATCAAAGAATAAAAACATAAGCTCGGCATTTTTAGAATATTATGAACCGATAGAAAAAGATTATAAAATAGACATGCCGGCTTATTCTCTTCCATTAGATTTTAAAGAAATCACTAATTTTCTTTCCGTTTCAAATGAATATTTAAAGGACCAAAGGCAAAGGGATATTTTAAAAAATAATGGTTTTATTGTTGTAGACGAAGGCAAAACCGATAATATAACCTCATTCTATAAGAATATACTCGACAAAAATATTCCGATTTATGTAACCTCCGATACGCCTCTACATCTTTTTCATATACTGTTCGATGAAACATTAAAAGAAATAGAAGAGGAGATTTTCTATCCCGATATATTAGCTGTAACGGAAAAACTTCTGGAGAAATCAGAAGAAAACTATAACAAATTTGACGGATACTTGAAAGAAGCGGCAAAGAGAAACGTAGCTTATTTTTCGGTAGCTATGAAATTACTGAATCCGGATTTTTCCGAGCCCCGTTATGTCCAAAAATGGGTAGAATGGGAAACAGATGAAATAGAAAAACACTCTGGTTTACCCGATTATCCGACCGCGAGAGAAAAAGCTTTATTTAAAATACCCGAGGATTACAGTCAATATAAACCAAGAGGACATTACACAAGAAGCGAAAACCTTAAAAAATATTTTAAAGGAATGATGTGGTACGGAAGAATGACTTTTCTTATGAAAGGACACGAAAAATTCGGACCCGTAAGTCCTCCCGCGAAAGCACTAACAGACAGGGAGACAGCAAAAATTCAAACCCTTCAGGCTTCTTTAATTTCGATAAATTCAGGTAAATTAAAATTAGATGACGACAGAAATGTCTCGGAAGTATGGGATAGGATCTACGCGGTATCCGCATTTTACTCAGGGTTTTCGGATGATTTAACCATTTATGACTACAGCGAAACTCTCCGAAAAGTATTCGGCAGCGAATTCACAACAAAAGAATTAGAAAAAGAAGAAAAATTTACAAAATTTCTTTTGGAACTATCAAAATTGACTCCTCCGGCAATCTACTCCGGCACAGGAGGCGCGGGTATCGACCCCGGAAACATAGAAGGTCACAATTTAATTTCCGTAGAACAATTGGACTCTATACTTACAAAAACCATGGGTCTGCGTTTCATGGGACAACGGTATATACCAGACTCTTATATATTGGGGCAATTGGTTTCTCCGGCAGTCGGAACTGTCCCCCGAAAGATTCCTGAAAGGTTTACGGTTGTTTATATTCCGGATGAACGCATACAACCCGATTTGCATTATTCTATAAGAGGATTTCCGCGAGGTCTGGATGTTTTCAGTGTCTTCGGAAGCAAAAGAGCGGAAAAACACATTAGAGATTACACAGACGACGAATATCCCAAGTATTACGACCAACTAAAAAATCTAAGGGAAGAATTTTCCTCACTTACAGATAAAGACTGGAACCGAAACCTTTACTGGTCGTGGTTATACGCGCTTAAAACTTTGACCCATGAAAGAGGAAAGGGTTACCAGACGTATCAGCAGACAGATGCCTGGCTCGACAGACAGTTAAATACAGCTCTTGCCTCCTGGGCGGCGCTGCGTCACAATACTATCCTCTACGCGAAACAAAGCTATACACCCGTTCACGTAGGAATTACTTCTTACACTCCGTCCCCCACACCTCCACCACCTCCAAAAGGACTACTCGAACCATTACCGGAATTCTACAAGAATATACTGACCACTTCGAAAATGGCTTACGCGGGATTGAAAGATTTAAACGTCCTGACTCCGTCATCGGAACAGAAACTAACATCCTTAATCAGTCTTCTTGAAAAACTTTACAGTATATGTAAAAAACAGGTAGAGAACAAACCTTTAAATGAAGAAGACAACAGATTTCTCGGCAACTTTGCTGAAAAATTAAAAAATGCTATAGGTAATATCGAAGAAGAAGGTTTAAAAACCACTATAATCGCGGATGTGCATACCGATATAAACACAAAAAAATGCCTGGAAGAAGCATCCGGTTATTTAGATAACCTGATCGTAGCTTATAAAAGACCCGCGGGAGATATTGTGCTCGCGGTAGGGCCAATCCTCTCCTATTATGAATTTAAACATCCTATGAGTGATAGGCTTACCGATGAAAAATGGAGGAATATACTAAAAAACAAAAAAATCCCCGCAAGACCGGAGTGGATTAAAAGCTTTTACGCATCTCCTTAAACTTTCACCCTTAACTAACAATTAACCGGCTAACTTATTAAGTTAGCCGGTTAATATTATGAATCGATAAACTATAGAAATTCTATTTTAGAACGGTCATTTTTCCTGTTTTTCTATCAGATTTGGTTTCTACAGAACAGAAATATACTCCCGATACCACATTTTGAGTATTCCAGTTTAAAGTATTCCTGCCGGAACTCTGCACCTCTCCGTTTAAAAGAGTTTCAACAACTCTTCCGCTTGAATCATAAATCTTAACGCTTACTTTCATCTGTCTCGGAAGAATATAAGAAATAGCAGTCTCGGTTCTAAAAAGATTAGGCGAATCGTTTAAAAGTATAATATCTCCTACCCCTTCTTCTTCTTCACAATAAATTCCACTCGGATCATAAACCGATGCTTTAAAAGCGATATCCGCACTATCAAAAGAAGGGATAGAAACAGAAAGAACTCCGCTGGCACTCTCAATCACATCTTCACCTATTACGGTCCCTTCCCAACAATTAAACCATTTAACTGCATATTCCTCATCCTCCAAGCCATTCAATGTAAGCGACTTATCTCCTACCGGATTACCATCGATTTCCCTTATCCAACCAAAAGCAAAAGTATCGCTGGAAAGAGCATAAGCATCACACCCGGGAACTCCTATACCCGTACTATCGAGAACGAGATGAGCAAAATCAATATCGGACACAAATTCGGAAAGACATTTTAATTGATCTAACATAGCATCACTAACACCACTCCCATACTCCCACCATATAGGTGTCGCCGAGAGCCCATTAGCAAGAGAAACCCAGATACAATTATGATGTATCTCATATGTGGCACTTGCTCCGGTCTCACCAAAAATTGCCGGCTTATTATAATTATTTACAAGATCCCTGGTAGCAGTAAAATAATTATAAAGACTGCTTCTAAGATCGTTCCCCGGATATTCTTCCGGCCAACCCTGATGCTCATATATGTGGTTATTAGTAATATCCATTACATCATAACCTTCCGGCCACCAGTAATCCCAGATACCTCCGCTTGTCGAACCTGTGGTGGGATGCCTGTAAGGATCATTATCCGCGAGATAATTATGCACTTTACTTAACCATTCTCCGGCATCCGCCTCATAACCCTGGTTCCAGCCGTCAGTCCCGTTAATTTCGTTTACTATCTCCCAGAAACCTAGAGCTCTGCTGTGACCAAATCTTGCTATGATGTATCGAAATTGTTTTTCCTGATATACCCACGCCAGTGAATCGCCAAAAAAGTCTTCACAGTCACATATAGTATTATAAGCATTGTCGTCCCAATCCGTAGCCCAGATAGTAGCCGATAAAATATCATGAGGAAATATCGCGAAATCCATTCTTAAATTTCTATCTTCGGCCCAGGAAAGAATTTCATCGATTCGCGCGCATTTATTCTGATTATACTGTCCAATACCCGGGTTAATATCTTCTATTTGGAATCTTCCTCCCTGGTTCCCCGACCAATCATAAGTCGAATTCCAGTAACCGAAAAGGTTACATCCCTTCTCTTCCAGCTTTCCTAAACCGCTATTACTTACACTCCAGGGATAATACACACCAACTCCATAATAAGAAGTTTCGTCATCATGCATTAAATAACGATTATTATAAGGGGAAACTTTAAGCCACCCGTGATAATCGGAAGCAGTTGCAGAAAATACACCAATATCACTGGTATCAACACCGCTTATATCTGCGGCTATGAGTCTATAATTCCATGTGCCAACCTCATTGGGTGAGAACCTTACCTTCCAGGAAGAAACACTTTCATAATCATCAAAAAATCCGTTAATTGTCCACTCCTAGCTTGCAGGGGAAGTGAAAACAACATGGAGATCGATTTCCTCCGGATTATAAGGATTGGAGTAATCCGCGTCCAAATTAACGTATATTTCAAATTTTTCATATAAACCTATAGTTTCGGAATTCACACTATCGACTGAAACTTCGATTGCTTTTAACTCAAAAGCAGATAAACATAAAAACAAAAATATCGGGGTGAGAAAAAGACTAAACTTACGTTTCCCTAAAAAAAACATATTTATTGCCTCCCTAATTTTATTCTCAACAAAGAAGAACCCTTATTCCGAATCAAATCATAATTGAGAATGTCATTTACTTTTTTAACAGAAAACCAGTAATTGCCTTTTATATAATATATATCGAATTTTATTTGTCAAGAAAAAAACATAATTAGGATTATAAGCAGTACAAGGCAGCAGTTCAAGGATCAGGGATAAAGTGGTCAGTGTTTTTTTTAATCCTTGTTTTTCTTTAGCGACTTTAAGCTAATCCTCAGTCCCCGCTTAACTTTACGCTTATCTGCTAATCCTAAATTTATTACTTACTAAGCTTACCATTACAGCAGGAAGCAGGCTGACAAAAAACGATATCACAGTCGATAAAAATATTCCCAATCTATGCACAAGTATTGTAAAAAGCGAAAATAACAAAATTTTAAAATCGGAAGACAAGGAAGCCGAATGGGGTTATTTAGCTTCTTTCGGAAATCAAAGCATTATAGGCGATAAACTCGGAATGGCAATTCTATACCTAAATAAAGATAAATTAATGATAACCGATGATGAGTTAAATAATGTAGTAGTACTAAAACCCGTAGAAGGCCATCTAACTTATTACTTCCTTGCCGCCTGGGAACAGGAAACCGGTGGGATTAAAAGTGAAGAAGAATTTATAAGCAGCCTTGAAAAAATAACAAAAGAACTCGAGACTCCGATTTCTATAGAAATTATGTAGAGGGTTAATTAATTCAATTTTTAGAATATATAATAGATAACCATTCCTCAGCGGTTTTTTCCATCTCCTGGGGATTATCTATTTTCCTTGCCAGCGCGGAACCGCAAAATACTCCATCCGGGTCATTTTTTACAATATCAGCCAAATTGTTCACGGAAACTCCACCGGTATAAAATATGGTCAAATCTTTGTAAGGTCCTTTCCATGCTTTTGCAATTCCAAAAAATGAATTTGTGGCTGTAACAGTTGGGAAAAGTTTATATACCCACTGGTAAGGATATTTTTCTTTTAATTCCGCAAAATCGCAACCATAAAGCTTTGCTTTCTTTACAAGCTGCTTCCCGACATCACCCAATCCCCCCGGAACACACATTATATCGTTAGAAACACAAACTTCCAGAACTTCCGGAATGTAATCGGCGGACACAATACCGGCAACACCCTTACTGATAGAATCTTCCGCCAATCTTTTAGTCATTACTGTTCCGGCAAGTATTAACGCGTCGGGATATTTATCAAGTACGGCTTTTATACCTAACGCGGCAATCTCAGAGCGAAAAACAATCTCCAGGGTAATACCAAGCGGATTCAATACCTCATAAGCCTTAACACATTCATCGGTCCCCTTAGGGGCTAATATCGCAACCAATCTATTTTCTTTAATCCGTTTAAATATCGCTGCTGACTTATTCAAATCAGACCTCCTTTTTTAATTTTTAGTATCGAAAAACGCAAGTTTATTCTAAATTAAACATTTAATTTGTCAAGGATTTCTTTATCTAAACACACTAAATCTCAAAAAAGTTTTAGTACGTAGAAAAAAAGAAACCTATATTTTTTTGTTGTTTTAAACCCACCCCCATCTCCCCGTTTTTAACATTTATAATATGCAGGTATTGCAGTTTTTTACTACTCAAAGATTCAAGCATTCAACTGATTTGAAGACCCCGGTATCTGACACCTAAAGTTAGACATTAAACCCTAAATTCTTATACTACAACTCTCAGAAAATTTAAACCGTTTGTATTTTCACGATACTTGCCTAATATTATATTCTTTATATACTAAAAGAAAAACGATTATATTTGTTTTGAGGTATATCAAATGTTTAAAATAAAAAGAGAAACCATACCAACGATCATAATAATCCTTTCTATCATCATTGCTTTACTTTCTTTTTCTTTGATTCCTTTTACCGGAGGGGACAATTTTGCTTACTTTCATCTTTCCAGAGCAATCGCAGAAGGTAAGGGTTATATAGAAATTTGGGATGCCCAATTACCCTTACACACTCAATACCCTCCTCTTTTCCCTGTCCTGCTGTTACCGGCTGCCATTATTAACTCTTATTTACTCGCCAAGGTAATTGTTTTTTCGTGTTTTGTGTTTTTATTGTTTTTTTCTTATAAAATTTTCAAAGAATTAAATGTTTCAAAATCCCAAGAATTACCAATAATTGCGCTTCTATTCTTAGCTTTTGCCCCCGCGCTTCTCGAGTATAGCAGCACAGTTCTGTCTGAAATACCCTATATGTTATTCTCTGTACTCTGCCTTTATTTTTGGAGTAAGAGAAAATACAATACTTCACTGCTTTTTGCCGTAATAACTTTCCTTACAAGAACTACGGGTATTACTCTATTGATTCCGGTAAGTATCTACTATTTCCTGAGATTCAAAAACAAGAAAAAAAATTTAATTTATCTTTCATCCGTATTATTATCTGTACCCTTGTGGTTTATCTATAGTTTCTTTTTTAAAGACCCTTATCAAAGATCCTACTTACAATCACTGCTGGCAAAAGACCCCTATACTCCCCACCTTGGAAAAATCAATCTACTAGATTTACTTAACAGGATATGGCTAAATATATGGCAAATGATAACAAATATTTTCCCTGAATTGTTCTACGGTAAAAATATAAATCAATCTATTTCTATATCTTTAGGTATTATAATCTTCTCCTTAATCTTTTTAGGTATATTCGGCGGTAAAATTTTCACTAAAAAAACAAATAAAAACAAAAAAGAAAGCCGATCGAAAAAATCGACTGAGAATCTTATATATTGGTATTTATTATTATACATTTTAATAACATCGTGCTGGCCTGTAATTTGGACCGTAGATAAAAGATTTTACTTGCCAATATTACCCTTTATCGCTTTTTGGATGGCACGGGGAATACAACTCATATCAAATAAAATCCCTAAATCAAACGGAAAGAAAATTCTTACTTTTATTATACCTGTAATACTGGCGACCCATTTTATCCTTATCTCTTTATTTAATGCTCCAGAACTCTGGAAAAACAATGTAAAATGGCATAAACAAAAAATTTGTCCACCTCCACCCAATTTTTTCAATCCTTACATAAAAGTAAAAAAGTGGGCAGACAAGGAAAATATCCCCGACAATTCAGTTTTTATGGCGAGAAAAAGACGCACTTTCTATCATCTGACAAATTATCGCACTGCTAAAAATCCAAAAACGTGGGACCGAAAAAATTTAAAAAATATTATTGAAACGAACAAAGTTAACTATATTGTTTTCCATCGCCATTCATCTACTACGCATGCTTTTATAGAGGGAATGAAAGATCTCACTGAAGAATACTCCTTTATTCCTGTTTATAGCGACTCTACCAAAGAAATAAATGTTGTCAAGTGCAGTAAAAAAGAAATCCCCCCGGTAAAAAACCCTGAAGGACCATTAGAAAGAAACATTAACAAGTAATCACAGAAATAGTATATTCTTTCTACCCGAAACCAATAATACCAACAAAGAATATAAATATTTTAAACTACTCTAACGCAAGAGAAATTGAAAAAAGCCCATCCTGTCTTGCTTTCTATCTATAACCAATTATATTAATTAATTGAATTGCCTGAACTCACAGAAGTTTTAAATAAATACAACAATAAAACTCGTGAGATTGTGGCTTTGTGTCCTTTGTAAACTCTGTGTGATAATAAAATTTTTAAAAAAGAGGAGAAATATGTTTGGATTAAAATTAAGAATGTTTTTATTAATCGGCGCACTGTTCGGTATTGTTTACGCGGTAGTTACAATGATCGGCACAACAATGGGAATTACCAACTTCTACTTTTATCTGATCCTGGCTTTGGTTTTTATGTTGATTCAATATCTTGTCGGTCCCAAAATAGTAGAATGGTCTATGAAGGTTAAATATGTGGATGAATCAGAATATCCCCAGTTACATCAGATGATAGAAGAATTGGCAAGAAACGCGGGAATACCAAAACCAAAAGTCGGAATCTCCCAAGTAAATCTTCCAAATGCGTTTGCTTTCGGAAGAAGTAGAAGAGACGGAAGAGTATGCGTAACCCAGGGAATATTAAACCTACTGGATAAAGATGAACTTAAAGCGGTGCTCGGACATGAAATAACGCACATAGTAAACAGGGATATGCTAACGATTACTTTGCTTTCCGTAATACCTATGCTTATGTATCGAATCGCGTGGCATTTCCTTTTCTTCGGAAACATAGGAAGAAGAAAAGGAGAAGGAGCTGCTTACACGGCGCTCATCGGACTCTCCGCTTTAATATTTTATTTTATAACAAATCTTCTGGTACTTTACGCTTCCAGAATACGGGAATACTTCGCGGATAAGGGTTCTGTGGAACTGGGCAACCAGCCTTCCGCGCTCGCTTCAGCCTTATATAAACTTGTCTATGGTTCGGCTAAAACAAGTAAACAGGATATTAAAGACGTCGAAGGGCTCAAAGCCTTTTTCGTTAATGATCCCTCGAGGGCAAACAAAGAAATAAGAGAATTGGTACAGCTGGATCTCGATAGAAGCGGAACTATAGACGCGAATGAGCTTCAATATTTGAACTCGAAAAAAATAGAACTGAAATTTTCAGATAGATTAATGGAGGCTTTAAGCACTCATCCCAATATGCTAAAAAGAATACAAAAACTCTCGGAATATAACAGGTAGTATATTATGATATTACTTTTCTTTCTTCTCTCTTATTCTGTTAAAGATGTAAAAGATGTGTATGAGCCCTCCCGAAAAGAAATGGTAGAAGAACAAATTATAGCAAGAGGGATAAGTGATTCTCTTGTTATAGATGCTATGTTAACTGTCAAAAGACACTTCTTTGTCCCTGCAAATCTAATGCAATTAGCCTATAATGATAGACCTTTACCGATAGGCTACGGGCAGACTATTTCTCAGCCATATATCGTGGCAATCATGACGGAACTTCTTGAAGTAAAGAAGACCCATAGGGTCCTCGAAGTAGGAACCGGTTCCGGATATCAGGCAGCGATACTTTCACTTCTTGCAGATTCGGTTTTTACAATCGAAATACTCGAACCGCTTGCCAGGTCCTCGCAAGCGAAACTTAAAGTCTTTGGATACAATAACGTTACCGTGAAAACCGGCGACGGATATAAAGGATGGAAAGAACACGCTCCTTTCGACGGAATCATAGTAACCTGCGCCCCGGATGAAATTCCCCCTCTCCTGTTAGAGCAACTCAGCATAGGAGGAAGAATGGTCATACCGGTAGGCTCTTATTACCAGGAATTACTTCTTATAACTAAAGATTCCTCAGGATTATCGGAAAAAAGTATAGTACCGGTAAGATTCGTCCCAATGATAAAAGGAGATTAAAATAATCATGGAATATTTAATAATTCTTTTAGTATTAAGCACACTTATATTTATACACGAATCCGGACACTTTATAGCAGCATATCTTGTTGGCATACCCATAGAGATATTCTCCGTCGGTTTCGGACCTAAACTACTCGGTATAAGAAAGGGAGGAACAGAATACAGGATTTCTCTTATCCCTCTTGGCGGCTATGTTTTGCCGGAAATAATTGACGAAAAAGATTTTTACAACATTCCTGTCAACAAAAGGATTTTTTTCGCTCTCGGAGGCCCTTTAAGTAATATATTTTTTGCTATACTGATATTAACCGCTTTTAACATTGCCACATCGGGTTTCACCCTTAATAATATTTTCATTGCCCCCTTTGCTCAAACCGTAGACTTTTTGTATAGATTTTGCTGCTCCGTTCCCGGACTCTTCTCTGACCTCGAAAATGTTTCAGGAGTAGTTGGAATTTTCGTTCAGGGTAAAAGCTTTATAGGGACAAGCATAATTGGTCTCTTAAGTTTTTCGGCTATGTTATCTCTTAACCTTGCCGTCTTAAATTTTCTTCCAATCCCCGTTCTCGACGGAGGTAAAATATTTCTTTATCTTTTAGAAAAAATAAGTCCTAAAACAATTAAGGCTCAGATCCCGGCAACTATATGCGGATGGGTTGTAATGCTTCTTTTTATGATTTGCATTACTGTTCTGGATATTAAAAGATTTATTTTGTAATTAAAAATTAGCCGTAAAGGCTATGAATGGATTAGAAGCTGTACAAGGCAGAAATTCAGGGATTATGGATTAAGTGGTAAGTGTTTTCTCTTAATCCTTGCTTTTCTTCAAAACTTTGCATCTAATCCTTAATCCTCGCTTAACTTCCCGCTTTTCTACTAATCCTAACTAAAAACTACTCAACCATTCAACAATTTAACCATTCAACTTAGATTCAAAGAATCTATTTGATTTTTAAATTATTCCCGGACCCAAACTGCTACCGTATCGAAGGCAATCGCGCCAATCAAACCGATAACTTCTCCTTCCTTTAGCTCATCGTATTCATACCACATCTTGCCAAAGTGATACGCGTTCGAATCCATAGCTTCCACTGAGATTGTATACATAGTATCTTTTTCCTTGTATAAGAGTCTGTTGAAAAAAATACCCAGGGTGGTATCTGTCGTTAACATGGGAGCATACTTATCTGCCGAATCCGCCTCTCCCGTAATATAGGAAGCTATCAGGTATGTATTATCGAAACAATGCTCACAGGTATTCCATATTAAAAGCGGAGGAGCACTCAAGTAAACAGTGTCAAGAAGGCCCGGCGAAAATATGGTTAGCAAACCGGGAACCTGAACTTCTCTCGATATAATTTCTCCTTCGATAAATACATTAACTAAATATTCCATACCGCGTTCTACACAAAAAGAATCATTACTGTAGTAAAGCCCCATCAGAGTATCAGATTCACTGTATCTAAAAGTATCGGAATGTTCATCCACAATAAAAATTTCCGCACCCGATACACCAGTAAGATCACTATCGAGAGAAGAATCTAATCTATATGTGGAGTCAACAAAAGCTCGCTGAAATTTCATATCCGGTTTTAACACAAGATTAATCACATACCTGTGCTCGAAAGGAGCTTCACTGGTACTGCAGGAAACAAAAAATAATATAAAAAAAGGAAACAAAAATATAAATTTCTTCATCATCTACCCCCTAAAACTTGTAAATAAATTCAATTGAAGGAATACGCGGAAGCATATAGAACGGCTCTTTAATCGGGGGTTCCTCATCGTAGTCATAATAATACATAAAAACATTCTTGGAATCCAATACATTGTACACACTGAGTTTTACATCCAGCTCATTATTCCCAAAATAGAAAGATCTACTTAAACTCGCATCTAAACGAACATACGACGGATACCTGACCTGATTTTTATCACCCTGCAATTCTATCCACGTAGCTTCGTCTTCACCATAAGGCATAAGTTCTTTTCTGTAACGACATCGCGCAAGATCTGTCGTATATGGATTCCCTGTACAAAAAGCAAATTGTACTCCGGCCTCATATTTTTTCCCTAATAAAGCAAGAAGAGTTGCATGAAGATTGTGATTTCTATCCCAATCGGTCGGATAAGCTTCATCTCCAAAAACCACATCGGTTCTAAGAAAAGAATAGCTCAACCAACCCCTTAAATTACCAATTTCCTTTTTTAAAAGAAAATCGAAACCGTAAGCTTTTCCGCTTCCCTCTTCCAACATAGTTTCATAATACGTTTTTTCAGTGGTAATCTGAATCTCTTCCATATCTTTCATACTGAGAAGACGATTATATTTTCTATAATAACCCTCTAAAGAAAAATAAAGGTCTTCTTTCAACCAGCCTTCTAATCCAAGATTAAAGTGATGAGCTTCTTCGGGATCGTATTCACCGCCGAGAGGTATCCAGTAGTAAATAGGAAGATCTATTCCCATATTGATAAGAGTTCCCCCCGGAACAATATACTGATGGAAATTTCCGAAAGAAAAAGTTATGGCTCGTAAGTCATCAAAAAAGTATTTTGCCGATAATCTGTAAGCCCGGAAAAAATCAGAATTTTCTTGCTCAAACTCTTCACTTTCCGAATAATAATGCGTGAAAGCAATCCCACCTGAGAGAATGAGATAATCCGATAAATCAAACTTATCCTCTATATACATAGAAATCCGATTACTCCAGATATCCTCATACGAATATTTAAAGCCCATTTGGAAGTTAACATTGTATTCGAAAGGGCGGTAATATTCTTCTACTCCTACTGTAATCTCATTCCTTTTAAAATTCTTTGTATATTCCGCTCCTACAGTGCCCACGTGAATATCTCCATCTGTCAGGAAAACAGTATCCATAGCTCTAAGAAAAAAGTCATGATTGCTGTAACCCCCGAATATGTGAAATAAATCTCCATCTGTATTCGAATGAAATAAATTTAAAGCCAAGACCTTATTGCCCCAGTCAAAAGCTATCAGCCTTATCGACTCATCATCCTCATCCCTGATGTCGAGAAAATCCTCACCGGTGTAACCACTTAGCACTAAAGACCAATTATCATTTATATCTGTTTCCCAATGCAAATAACCATCATAAAAGTAATAAGGAAGGTCGTAACCAAAAAGAGCAAGAAGCTTGTCAGCATAAGTCCTCCGAACTGACAGGAGAAAATTACTATTTAGAGAAGAAATCTTCCCACCCATCGTCAAACCACCTGATAAAATGCTTAGAGAAGCAACTCCTGAAAGACCTTCTATATCTCTTCCCACACCTTTTGTTTTTATATCGAGGACCGACGATAAGGAGGCATCATGCCTAACAGGAATTCCGCTAGAATACAATTCAGCGCTTTTTATCGCGTTTGAATTGAAAGCTGATACCAGACCGAAAAGATGGAAAGGGTTCAGTAAAGGGACATCATCGATAAGAACCCTATTCTGATCCGGACTTCCGCCTCTCACTGAAACAGAGGTTGAGAAATCGGAAGATTTAGTGACTCCGGGAAGAGTCTCAATAGTCCGCATTAAATCTCCCTCAACAAACGAGGGCAGCATCATCAAATCCTTATCAGATAGTGAAGGCGGAGTCATAAAAGCCGTACTTTTAAATTTTTTCTTTTTTGCCGATACCAGTATACCCTGTACTTTCAATGGCTCCATCTTCATCGCAACATCAATACTCAAATAATCTTGCTCGGAAAATTTTATTTCCTTTATTACATACCCATAACCCATCATAGAATATCTAACCTGAAATTGTTTAAGCGTATCACCCACTATCAAACTATAATAACCATGACGATCCGTTACCGTACCAAACTCTGTTCCAACAATAACTATATTAACCATTGGCAAAGGCTCTTTAGTCGAAGCGTCGTAAACATTACCGGCTAAAACGTTATATTGACTAACAAGAATTATCAAACAAAAAGAACATAACATCATCAAACACCTTTACCCTTTTATTAAATTAATTTATTTAACTTACCAATTACCCATTAAGACCCTTCAAATACAAAAAATGTTCCGTAGAAACGATTTTCCAAGCTCAACTCTACCAACCCTAATAAAAAAAACCCGTCTCTTTCCATATTTCCAAAAACCCTATACAACAGAACCAAACAAATAAACAACCTATTTAATTTTGTATTAATGTAATAATACAAAATCAAATTTTGTCAACCCCTTTTCATCCATACGCTCGACATAAAAGCCTTAATAGAGCTCGTACGCATCCTGTCTTTTATGTTTTTGGATGATTTCTTTCGAGACGAATTATGAATCGTCTTATTTAGATACTTATTATGATGGCGATTCGTTTAAATGATTTTACTGCGCTTCTTCCTTTCCCTGCTCGAATTCCCCAAGAAGAACTTTTGCCCAACCGCAGTCGGGATTAACCTCCAGAGCTTTTTTGTAAAACTCGGTCGCGACGGAATCTTCCTTCTTTTCTTTATAAGCATTACCCAACCATACATATATCTCATCACTGCCCCAATCTGGATAAATCTCCCGGTTTTCTTCTTGCAGAAATAGTTCTTCAGATTTTTCAAAAAGCGCAATCGCCTTATCCACACCCCCCCCAAACATCTTGGGAGTATATAATTTAGAGGTTCCCTCGATCATATAAGCACGAGGATTCTCGGGATCGAGCTTTTTTGCTTTCTCTAATTCCTGCGCGGATTTCATTCCATTGGTCATTCCGAGCTCGGGCTTAAAACCTATTTCCATTCCCAGAATAGAGGCAAAAAGAGCGTGAGAATCAGCAAAGTCATCTTTGCCTTCTATCGATTTTTGAATCATTTCTTTCGAGGATTCAAGATATTTTGCACTCATTTCCTTATTTTCATACAAAATCGTACTAATTCTATAATTGTTTAAAGCAAGATAATAATTGACAAGCCATTCTTTATCTCCAAAAGTGGAAAGTCGTTCTAATTTCGTAGAAATTTCTTTTAGCTTTTCCACATCTCCTTCATCGACAGCTTCCTGCTGCGCTGATTTTATTGTCAACAAATGTTCATCTACCGTTTGTTTATCATCCGCCTTTAAAACCAATACTATAAATACGAACATTATTAATAAAACTTTTTTCATTTTAACCTCCCTTTACATTTGAAAAGATACACCGAAATAATAGAGTCTACCATAAGAACTCTCTATAGGTTCATCTCTATCCCCATTGTAGTAACCTAAAATGTTGTTCCTGTTTGTCACGTTATTAACTGAAAAATAGAATATTGTTAAATTATTAGTGAAGAATGAATGCAAATAAGATGCGCTAAGGTCAAGAGTCCAATATGAGGGAAGCCGTTCCGCACGAAAATCTCCGTCCATCGGAGTAAAAGGTTTACCTGTAGCGTACATATATTTTGCTCCCATCTGAAAAGACGAAGTCAGGGAAATATTCAAAATAGCACTTAAATTATGCGTAATATCGAAATCAGGAGGAAAAAGACCAGAATAATCCTGCCAATTTCTTTCCGATTTCAGATAAGAATAAGCAATTCTTCCCTCGATTTTTTCAAAATTTTTCTTTATAAAGAAATCGACTCCCTTCGCGTAACCAAACCCGGAAGAAATATAATTTAGAGAATCATCTTCTCTCATTAGTTTCTCATAATCCTTATAATAACCCTCCACTCTTACCATCCCTCCATCATTTTTCCATGTTCCGGAAATAATATAATGTCTTGCATCCATGGGTTCTAAATCAGGATTTCCGTAATCCGGATCATACCTCCAGGGCTCATAAAACTGGTGGAATATTCCGGTGGCAAAAGCCAGGGTAATTTCATCGGCTGCGTCCCAGGATAAAGAAAACCTCGGATCAAAAATATTCTTTTCGCTTTTCGAATCACGGTCGAACCTTAATCCCGAAGTCAAAGATAAATTATAAGGAAAGAAAGATGTCCCTTCAACAAAAACCGAACTTATGTAACTTTCGTATTCCCTATCGTAATAATTACTGGGAACCGAAGGGTCTAAAGAGTCTTCCTCGGAAGGAACAAAACCCTCGAAATAACTTTTCCTTTGCTCAAGACTTCCTCCGAATTTAAAAAACATCCATGTTTTTTTCTCTAACAAAATTTTTGCCTGGTTAATTCTATCCGTTTCTTTTAAATCGAGAATATATTCATCGCCGGAAGTTATTTCCGTTTCCTTCCCAAAATCAGTACGCGATACATTAAATTCGAGAAAACTATTATCAGATAGAGCGTGATCTATTTTTAAATTATAGAGATTACTATTCTCGGTTCCATAATAATTTCCTACCCAGGCCGGATCCTGAAGAGAAACACCGACATTATCTTTTTCTCTAAAAAAAAACAATTTAGCACGACCTTTTTCCGAATACCGCCATGCAAGATTCAAGTTCAGATCATAGGAGAAAGGATATTCTGTAAAGTCACCATCAACATTATTGAAATCAAAAAGCGGCTTGGTATTGCTCCTGTTCCCCGAAAAATTAACTCCCAGTTTATCTCCCAAAGGAACAGCTCCCGCTACCGAAAAATTCGCAAGACCCATACCTAAACCAATAGTTCTTTCCGAGGGCAAATCCTGACTTTCCATAGATAAAACTCCCGACAAAGCATTACCATACTCGGCTCCGAAACCCCCCGAAGAAAAATAAGTGCCTTTTAAAAGAAAAGGACTAAAAGTTCCGAAAAATCCACCGGTCGGAGATTCATATCTATAAGGATGATAAACATTTGCTCCGTCAAGAAGAAACTTGGTTTCAGTAACTTCTCCTCCCCGAACGAACAGACCCGCACCTTCTTCAACATGCTGAACGCCGGGAAAAGACTTGATAGCCCAGCAAACATCTGCTGCCGCTCCGGGAGTCATGATTACCTCTAACGGCGTAAGAGTAACACCGCTTTCTTCTCCGGTTGTAAACGAAGAAGCTCTGACTGTAACACCCTCACCTTTAATTGTTTCTTCTTTTAAACTTGCTTCAATCCTGATAAGCTTTCCCTCAAGAAATAGTTCCTGTATGAATTCTTTATAACCCATCATTCTTATCAAAAGATTAAGCTTACCTGTTTCTTTGGTTGTAAATTTAAAATTACCTTCCTCATCCGAAGAAGCACCATCGAGAGTCCCCTCCAAAAATACATTCACCCCTTCAAGAGCTTCCTTTTTCTCACCTGTTACCCGTCCCGCAATAACTGTATTACCCGGAAGTAACACCGGCAGAAAGAAAATAAAGCAGACTTTACTTATATTAATCTTAACTTTCCTCAAGAATTTTCTCTAAATGCTCCAGGTAAATCCTAAAGGCTTTTTTACCTTTTTCCGTTATACTGTAAACAGTGTTAGGCTTCTTGTCTTTAAATGTTTTTTTCACATTAACGTATCCAGCCTTCTCTAACTTTTCCATATGGCTGCTCAAATTACCATCCGTAACGTCGAGTTTTTTTCTCAGATAGATAAAATTAACTTTCTTTGCCGAGTTTAAAATAGTCATAATTCCAAGCCTTATTGGAGCATGAATTAATTTATTTACTTCCGCAGGATTAAAATCTCCCATCTATACTTCCTTCCCCCTGAACCTAATTTTAACCACAATTCCCGGCACAATCATAGTTACGAAAATAAGAAAAGCGAACACCAAATTAGTAACATCGGGGAAAAACCCATCAACCAACGCTCCTATCCAGCAAAGGATAGCCGCAATAAGAAATTCCTTCCAGGAAACAAAAGCCTCCACAAAGAAGCCGACCCCCACCAGCAAAGCAATAAAGCTTTCCAAATAAGGAGTATATCCGGAGTACCAAACAATAAACATTACCAACGTAACGCTTATTGTTATACCTAACCAAACCATACCTATTAACTTCCCGGCAAAAGATGTAACCCCCGTCATAAGAGGTATCCTTTTAGCGAGCCTGTAACCGAAAAAGAAACCGACAATTAAAATACAAGTCCACACTATCCATATAAGATTATACAATGTTTTCCCGAGAAGAAAAACCGTCAAACCAAGACCTACAAGTACTAGAATACCCAACAAAAATTGAATATCTACGGCGTAAATACCTGTTTTCCTTAAGTCTTCCTCCGTTTCTATTAGATGACGCTTTATCTCCTCAAAACTTTTCTCTGCTTCTTTTTTATTCATTTTCAGAACCTCCCTTCAAAGTTCTTTGCCTTACAAAGATTTTAACGTTTTTTTTAAATTTGTCAAGCCCTTTTTTGAAAAATAATCATCGCGGAGACACAGAGAATACAGAGAAGTAAAAGGGTAGATGGGTAAATGAGTAGAGGTGTAGATGGGTAAAAAAGCAGTCAAAACCATTCACCCATACACTCATCGACTCATTCACTTAAACTTAAACAACTAAACACACAAAAAGCGCTAATTTTTTTCTATACCCTATACCCTAAATACTATACCCTATATTCTTACTGTTTTCCACCTACTACTCTCTAGATACCAAATAATTCTTTTGTGTTTTTGTATGTTTTCTCCGCCACTTCCGCGTAGGTTTTAGATTTTATTTCCGCGATTTTTTTAACCACATATTTTGTATACGCGGGTTCATTTCTCTTACCTCTATGCGGGTATGGCGATAAATAAGGAGCATCGGTTTCAATTAAAATATAATCGAGAGGAATATCTTTTATGGAATCAGATATTTTGCTATTACGATATGTTACAACACCACCAACTCCAATAAAAAAACCCATTTCTATAACTCTTGCCGCATAATCCCTTGTATAATCAAAAGCGTGAAAAACACCCTTACAGTTAAAATCCGAGACTATCTCAATTGTATCTTCGATTGAATCTCTGGTATGTATAATTACGGGAAAATCTCTGTCCTCCGCGATTCTAAGCTGTTCTTTAAACACCTTTTTCTGGATATCTCTCGGAGAAAGGTCCCTATAATAATCGAGACCTATTTCGCCTATACTTACGACTTTGTTATTTTCGGTGAATTTTATTATTTCTTTCTCAACACTTTTATCGTAAGATTTCGCGTCATGAGGATGAACTCCGCAAGCCGAGTAAACATTATCAAATTTGCCCGAAACAATTACCGCTTCTCTACTCGAACGCAGATCCCATCCGGGAACCAATATTTTTTCGACACCGTATTCTTTAGCATTATGAACAACTTTCTCTAAATCATTTTTAAATTTTCTGTCCTGTAAATGACAGTGTGAATCAAATATTTTGAAATTCATTATATAAAAAAAAGACTTCTATCACTGAATTTTGAATAAATTAAACTACTTGTTTTCTTTTTCTTCAGAGGAAGCAGGCTCATCGGAATTCAAATCATCAGATACATCCTTAAAAGATTTCTTGAATTCCCTTATTGCCTTCCCCATAGAACTACCTATTTCGGGAAGCCTCTTTGCTCCAAACAATAATAAGGCAACTACCAATATAATTAATATTTCCGGCCATCCAATGGGTCCAAACATCAAGTTCCTCCTTTTTTCTATTCTAAAAATAAAAGGACAAAAAGTCAAGTCCCTTTTAAATTCTCTGAATTTAAGTTTAATGGTTGAATTGTTAAATCGTTGAGTTGTTGAAGGAACCACCCACCTACCCATTAACCCATTAACGCATTCACTATCTTGCGGTAATTGTTTTTTTACAGTTGACAAAATTAGATAGTTCTTTAATATCTGAATATGAGTATAATATTACTCGTTGGCTTTAATTTATTTGTAAGTTCTTCGGTCCCGTTGGGTACCGCTGAAACAGATGTTCCCTCAGGCTTTACTTTAACGATAGGAGGAAAGTATAAAGTCGACTACAATTATATAGTTTCACACTACAGCGAATCCAACTACTATATAAATCTTTACGGGGTAGCCGTGGGAAAAGAACTAATGCTTGGAAAAAAAATTTCTATTTTACCGGAAATAGGATTAGTAAACGGTAAAAGAATAAGGGAAGGAGTTTCAGAGAACGGCTTATCTCCTATTTTTTTGGTACGCGTCGCGTACTTGTTTACTACAGAACGTTCAACTTTACAAATTGGATTTTCTTTAAGGGAGGTTTTCAATGGTCAAGTGGGTGCCGATTTCCTTGATCTTGGTATTGGTTTTAGGATGTGAGAATTCATTTTCCGCGAGAATGACCGCGGATTATTTTCCCTTAAAAAAAGGGAATAAATGGGTATACGATGTACAAGGAGACAATAATTACCAAATTGAGATTGAAGTAACAGGTATTGAAAACATACAAGGTGACAGCATGTTTTCAGTTAACACAGGCGGAGAGATTAAGCGATTCCAAAGAAAATCGGGCAAAGCAAACAGAATAAGAGAGCTGTTTACCACATACGAAGGAGATAAAGTTTCATTCGGTATAATATATGAACCATATCTCTTACTGCCCCCAATCGAGGGTGAAAACTGGGAAAAAGAATTTCGATTCCATTCAGTTCACAATGGAGATACAATAGAAAAAAATTTTTTAGTAAAAATCGATTCAGTTAAAAACACCACAATAATTCTAAATTCAGAAAATTATAAAAATGTATACAGTCTAAGGAGAACCATTATCGAAGATAACGATTCTCTGATACAATACGAATGGTTTGCGCCCAACATAGGTCTAATTAAAAAAGAAATACTTTCTGATTCAGTTTTTTGGGAACTCGCATCCTTCGCATTCGATGAATAACTCCGGGAAATCAGTCAAAGATTTCGTTTATTATTTACAGGCAGAAAGAGGATTATCCGAAAACACTGTAGAAAGTTATAAACACGATGTTTTATCATTCGTAGCCGATACAGAGAAGGATATTAAAAACATAAAAAAACAAGATGTTCAAAATTATCTGGACCGCTTGAACGGTTTAAATCTCTCTACCGCGACAGTCGCCAGAAAGATGTCTTCTCTAAGGATGTTTTTTCTTTTCCGGATAGGAGAAGGCTTAATCGATAAGAATCCAATGACCAACATTGAATCTCCTAAAATGGAAAAAAGACTGCCAAAATTCTTATCTGTTGATGAAATGGAAACCTTAATCGAAAGCGTCAATGGTGATTTTAAATATTCCCTCAGGGATATAACAATTTTAGAATTGCTCTATGGCTGCGGGTTAAGGGTTTCGGAACTTCTTAACCTTAGGGAAGAAGATATTTTTCTAAAAGAAGATTTTATCCGCGTTAAAGGAAAAGGAGATAAGGAAAGAATAGTCCCTCTCGGGGAAAAAGCTAAAAAATCTCTTATTAAATATATGACAGAGTTAAGACCCGTTTTAAACAAGAGAAAATCTCCTTTTTTGTTCTTAACCAGAAGAGGAAACGAACTTTCCAGAATGGGCCTCTGGAAACGATTCCAAGAATATATTGTTAAAAGCGGAATAAAAAAAGACTTTACACCTCATACACTCAGACATTCTTTCGCCACTCATCTACTCGAGAGAGGAGCAACACTCCGAACAGTACAACTTCTTTTGGGACACGCAGATATCTCTACCACCCAGATATATACACATATCGATAGAAACTATCTAAGAAAAATAGTCTCTTCATATCACCCTCGGGGATAAAGTGATTATTTTTTATATTTTCTCTCTTATAAATCCTTCGATAGTAAGATTAAGATATTCGGGCGGAGACTGGTACAATGATCCCGATATCATCCCGAATCTCGCGGCAGAAATAAATACAAGAACAGGACTCGGAATATCTGAAAAAGAAGTAATTCTCTCCTTAAATGATTCCGATATTTATTCCTACCCGTTTCTTTTCATTACAGGACACGGTAAAATAAATCTTTCAAAATCCGAATTAGAAAACCTAAGAAACTACCTTTGGAACGGCGGTTTTATCTATGCGGATGACGACTACGGAATGGATGAACACTTTCGCGAACAATTGAACAATGCCTTTCCAAAACATAAATTAGTCCAGCTGCCGGTCGATCATGAAATATATAACGTCTTTTTCAAATTCCCGGAAGGATTGCCAAAAATACATGAACACTATAAAGGTGCTCCGAAAGGCTATGGGTTATTTTTAAAGGGTAGATTGGCTTTGTTTTACACTTTTAATAGTAATATTTCGGACGGATGGGCAGCCCCTTCCGTATACCGTGACCCCGCAGAACTCAGAGAAAAAGCTTTAAAGATGGGCATAAACATATATATTTATGCGATAACTCACTAATGGACGAACACAATTACGAAAAACTACGTAATTTTTTCCCTGTAAAGGAAGAAAAAAAAGTAGTAGAAAAGTTGATTCACAAATGGGAAAAAGACCCTTCGGGAATACAAATTTACAAAAGTAAAATTTCCAAAAAACTTTCATATCCCTTTTATTTTTATATGGGCGTTATTGGTAAAGACTGGCCCGGTTTTTCTACAGCAATTCTCGGAGTAATTCACGGTAAAGGCTGGAATTTATCCTACGAATCCGGCCTGACTCTAAAGATAAAAAACGAACAGGCAGGCATCATCATATTTGTGATAGAGGTTCAAAATGAATCGGCTCTCAGGAAATTCAGAGAAGACAAGAAAGAAATAACGGACAATATTTTGAATGTTTCAACGGGAAGTCTTGCCAAAAGATTACTTTTATCGGTCGAATCAAAACGTCTTGAAATATACTCTAAAGTTATAAATATTATAAAGAAAGAATGCAAAGAAAATTTCTTACCGGATCTTTTAGGTCCAGAAGGAGAAGCTTTTAAATTTTTCGCTTCACGAACTAAAGCATATATTACCGAAAGAAAACCCCAAGACCTCGCGGAGCAAATAATAATAAATTACAGAGCACAGAAAGATGTAATAGAAAAAAACGGTAAAGTCCAAATATACATAAGGAATTTAAAAACAACCAAAGAGAATCTGACCTGTATCACTGTTGGAGTTTACGAAAAAGATTTAACTTTAAAAGTCATTCTGGATACAATATCTTTCGTTTTACCAGATTCAAGAATAATATATAACAAAGAGTTTACAACTCCCGAAGGAGTCATGGTCGCAAGGATTGAAATCAGTAATAGAGAAGGAAAATACTATCCTCCCCCATATCACAACAGGATAAGAAAAGTTTTAAAAAGAATACACAAAAAAGGACGCGAGGATACGGGAAAAACTCTGCGAATCTCGACGGGTTTGGAAAATTACGTCAGGGCTATAATACCACGTCTGATTAAAGAACTCGAAAAAAGCGGAGTAACTCAAGTTTATTTTTCTCTTACTAATTCCACAGAGTTTTTTCTTGAATTTAAGATCCTGATAGTAACCAACAAAGAAGAAGCAGAAAATAAAAATCACAAAATAATAAACGGTTTCAATAAAATAAAAGGCCTCAAACTTCTTTCGACACATCAGCCGAGAGAACGTGGAAGTTCTAATTTATTGGTATTCGATATAAAAGCCGACCTCGATGAGTTTGAAGCTCTTTCCGAATTATACCAGAAAACCAAAAAAGTTCTTAGGGATGCACTCGGTAAAATACGTGATTTTGACGAAGGCATAAGAGAAATGGATTCAGAAAAGATAGAAACTGTTTTAAAGGATTTTCCGAAGATCCCCGAAAAACAAATAAAAAAACTATACTACTCTCTGGAAGACTTCTGGAGAATAAGCATTCCCAGTTCAGATATTAAAAGAATTTTAGAGAGAACATACAAGCTAATAAATGAACACAAAAAAAAGGGAATTCTACATGAAAGTTTACTGGTAGAAAACGGTATAATTATAATATTTCTTTCTCCAAAAGAAAAGGTACTTTCGGGGAAACTACTTAATTTCTGCAGTAAATTCAAGATTACTCTCTCAAGAATAGAGATGCCTGAAACCAATATTCTCATTGCTCTTATATCAAAAGACGGGAAACCGATAAAGAAGAATCAAATTGAAGAAATAATATCTAAAGTAACGAATTAAATTGTATTTATTCTTCCTTTTCCTCTCCGGAATTTTATCTGTACTTACACAAAATATTTTGATTCGTGAAATTTATATGATATTTCACGGCAACGAACTAACATACGGGTTGGTGGTATCTTTATGGCTTTTTGGCGTTGGTATCGGGGCACTCTGGGGTAAAAAAATCGACAAAGACAAACTATATCTACCTTTTTTAATTCTTTCTTTATACTTTCCTTGTTCTATATATCTACTGCGCTTTTTACCCGGAATTTTAGGTTACAAAGCGGGTGAAGTCTTTCCCCTTTCACTACTAATTGCGGAAAACATATTCCTTTTATTTCCAATATACCTCAATTTCGGGCTCATCTTTGCTCTCGGTCAGAAAAAATTTTCGAGCTTATCACAAGATGAACTCAAAAGCATAACAAGACCATACATTTTCGATTCTATTGGTGACCTTATGGGAGGGATTTTCTTTTCTTATATATTCGTGTCTTTTTTCTCTCCAGGGAAAAATCTCCTCTTAGTAAGCTCGCTATTCATTTTACCTGTAGTAATATTAAAAGGTAAAAGATTCATACCTATAATCTTAATATTCCTGTTTTTTCTTTTTTTCTTCGATTTTACAAACTCGATAAAAAAAATATATGAAAAATCATACACTGGATTCAAAGTTCAAAATATTACAGAAACCAAATATGGAAGATATTTAAAAATAAGAAAAGATAACCAGACTTCTCTTTTTTTAAACGGTATTCTATCATATACCTATCCCGATAAACTAACTTCAGAACAGGTTCACCTGCCTTTACTACTCTCTTCCGGTAAAACAAAAGAAATCCTTTACCTGGGTCTGGCAGGTCCCGGTGAAATAAGAGAACTTTCCAAATATAATCATTTAACAATAGTACATCCGGACCGTAAATTTCAGCAAAAATTCGAAAAACAAATCGACAATAAAATCTTAAAGAAAGTAAAATTTACAGCTTCCGATCCCAGACTTTTTCTAAACAAAACAGACAAGAAATTCGATTGCATATTCCTGGGAATAGGAGACCCGCTTTCAATATCAAGCAATCGTTTTTACACTCTTGAATTCTGCAAAATACTATCAGAAAAAGTAACAGATAAAGGTATAGTTACATTTTCGATTTCTTCGGGAGAAAATTACTTAAGTAAGAACACGCTCGATTACAACTCCCTTATATTCTGGACATATAAATTTAATTTCTCCAATTACTTAGTGATACCCGGTTATAATGCGAGATATATTTTTTCAAATGCCCCCATAGCTTATGAGGAAAAAAGAGTGAAAGAGAAATTAAAATATCTAGATCTTCAATATCTGGATGAATATACTATAAGTTCTTCCCTCCAGAAATTTAAAATTGAAAAATTTGAAAGACAATTACATGATAACTTTATAGGATTCAATACAGATAAAAAACCCAGAGCCTTTCTGCTTTCCCTTTTGCATTATCTGGAAAAGTACAGCGGAATCGCAAAATTCATAAAAATCATTTTTAAAATCCCCTTTTTCCTGGTATTATTAATACTACCTCTCCCGATTATATTCAGACAAACAGGATTTCGCGTATCTCTGATCGGGGCTATCGCCATAGGCGTTTCTTATCTTTGCATATTAACTCTTCAAATAACTTACGGTAACGTATACCACCTTGTAGGACTGATAACCGGTTTATTTATGTTCGGTGTAGGAATAGGAACTTATTTTTCCGAAAAATTGAATTTAGAAAAAAAGTTAAAAAAACCATTCCTGATACTGGCAATATTATTATCCATTCAGTACCTGCTTTTACGGATAGAAAATCCTATTTCCCTGCTTTTCTTTCTGATTCCTCTCATAAGTTTTCTATGCGGAACAGTTGTCGGATGGACATACACAAACGCAGGAATAATTTTTAAAAACAAAAAACTGGAATACAGTGCGGCTCCTTCAGTTTACGCCTATGACCTTATCGGAGGGAGCATCGGCGCATTACTTTTTTCTTTCTTTTTATTGCCCGCATTCGGTATAACATTAACAATTTTTTTGCTGGTTGGAATAAGTCTTCTCGGGTTTCTCTTCACCTAACCCCACCCCACTCCAAATCTTTACCACAGAGGACACAGAGAAAAAGTAAACACACAGAGAACACGGAGATTTTTTGTTGTTTAAAACCCAACTCACAACACCTTAATTGGACGCAGATTAACGCAGATTTAAAAGGATTTTTTTCGTTGTTGTTTTGCTAAATCCCAATACCCAACCCAAAATTTAGACAGGATTAACACGATTAACAGAATTTTTTTATTTTTTTGACCCGAAACACGAAATCCGTATCTCGAAACTATTCGCTAACTTCGACCTACTTGCTTTCATTTAATAGCAATTAAAACTTTAAACCACTCAAATTCCGGTAATGGTTTTATAGTAATTTTTTCAAAACCGGCTTTCCCGGAAATTTCTTTCCACTGTTTAAAACTTACGCAGTACTCACCATCATTTAATATGTGTTTTTTGCCGTTATCATACATTCTACTGAATGCCTTAACACCACCTTCTTCTAACACGAGAACAAATTCTTCTTTCAAAAAATCAAGGATCCTCAATAAACGTTCCGGATCGCCAAGATCTCCGGAAGTTTCCACATCGATATCTCCGAGAAGGAATTTTCCGCCCGGGTTTAAGAGTTTATAAATCTTTTCTATGACAGGTAGTTTATTTTTTACGTGATGAAGGGTGACAGTCGATGCGATTATATCGAAATTTTCATTCTTAAAATCGATATTTTCGGCGTCTTCAAGTTCGAGTGAAATTTTTCCCGATAAATTCAATTTAGTAATCTTTTCTTTAAAGATTTCAAGCATTTCAGGAGAGCTATCGATTCCATAAATTAAACAATCTGCTTTACGAAGAAATTTAAGAGACAGCAATCCGGTTCCGCAACCAATATCGAGAACAAGCTCTCCTTCTTTTATTTCAGATGATTCCACTACTAAATCTAACAATTTATGGTGTCTCTGAACTTTACCTAAGGTATTGTCATACTCGTTAGCCCAATTTTTAAACCAGTTCTTCGTGACCGTATTTTGTTTCTTCATTTCTCCCTCAACATTTCACTAAAACGGTAAACTTATATACATACACTATAATTGTTTATCACATTCTTTAATATTTGAAGTTCTTAAGGAACTATAGCAACAATCACCTCATCTCTATATTCGCAGCACCCGGTTTCCAGAAATTTCCTGTTAAAACAAGTACATACAAACTCCGAAGAGAAAGATTAAAATATTGATTGTCTTCTCCCGCACTATCGAGATATAACAATCTCAAACCAAAATCATCGACTATAGACTGACTGTTGCACATTGCACCAACCGCGAACCCACCCACAAAAGGAGTATTATTCCATTGCGCATCCTCATGGGAATTCCCATCCAACTCATATCCATCAATTATATTGGCTGCTCCGATAGAATTAGCGAAATTAGATACCTTAATACAATAATCCCGGGCATTCTCATCTCCATTCCAGATGTAATCCAGAGCCATTCTCCAGGGAACCCTGCAGGCATCATAGCGATAATAATCTATCCATTCCCAATCTGAATCTGAAGTTCCCCCGGGAACACCATCATAAGACTGCCAGTCCGGAACCAATCCCGTATTTTCATTGGCTCCGTTATACAATATCGTATAAGCGTCATCCGCAACACTATCCCAGAAAGCGTCGTTTGTCTCATCCGCGAACACTCGAAAGTAAGCGGGTGAGTAATATGATATATCCGTTATATCACAACCACCCCAATGGCCTCCCGGCTTCATCGTATAAACACCCTTACAATTAACAAAATAATGCTCTTTAAGAATCGAGATTATACCTTTCGCTTCTTTGAGATATTCTTCTCCCCATTGATAATGCGCTACAATCAAAGAAAAAGCCACATCGAGATCACCATCTGTAGCGCTTCCCGGATCAATAATACTATCACAGGTCACTCTCCACGCCACAAACTGATGAGCTTTATCCGTCCTTTTACTTTTATAAAAATCCAATAACCCATCAAAAATATCTTTTTCCCCAAAATATGCGCTTAGCAACATACCATAACCCATCCCCTCCGAAATAGTTATAGAAGTATCTCCCGTACAAATACGATACATACCATCACATCTTTTAAGATACAAATTTTTCCATCTTTCGTAAGGAATTTGTACATCGATCGCGGAAATTACCGATGTTTTATAACCATACGGATAATCCACATTTTGAGGAAATGGCCGCAGTTGACCAAAGAGATTACCTCCTGAAATAAAAAACAACACAACGAGAATAATTCTATTTTTCATGACAACCTCCTTTAGGCTGTTAAACTCATTTAAGTAAAATTATCTTCTTTTGAATTTTATTTCCAGTTGTTTCCAATCGACAAAAATAAACTCCTTGAGATAAATTCTTCGCGTCAATATTAACGCTATATTCTCCTGCCGGTCTCACTTCTTCGACCAATATTTCTACCTCTCGACCTGAGACATCGTAAATCGAAAGTTTTACAAAACCCGCATCCGCTATCGAGTACTCAATGGTTGTCGATGTATTAAAAGGATTAGGATAGTTTTGAGACAATGAAAAATCGCCTGTATTAAAATCTTTATCATTTTCTTCATCTACGCCTGAAATGTACATAGTAGAAATCGTTGTAATCGACCTGGACGGAAGATTTACAGTCGAGCCGTCATAATAACCCACCAGAACGCTTTCCTCCGTATCAGATGTTCGTAACATATTTGCTCCCGCAATATCAAAATCCGTAATATCCAAATCAAGGGTTTCATCACTATGACCAATATTAATTATTACAATCGACAATTCATCACTTTCGGGACTAATGTAAGCCGATATACGTAAACTATCAGCATTAACATCCGCCCCCACCCTTTTCCATCCGTAGTGAATAGCTTTGGAATACTGCCTGAACGCCCAATAGACCTGATTTATCGTATATGAACTTCCGTCTAATGTAACAAGCGGTTTGCCCGCCGGACCCCATACCAATGCCCAATAAAGATACCCTGAAACATTACCGTGAACCAGGCAATTATGCATAAGCCAGGCTGTATTAAACCAATCGCCTTTATCATATTCCGTCTGAAATATAGGCTTACCCGTATAGCTATTCGCTATTGCTGTTAAATTGGAATTAAACGCGTCAGGATTAACGTTCCCATCACCACCATGATAGAGATGATAAGCGTACCCATCTACATGGTCATGATTAAATTGACTCGCATAATTTTGAAAACTATTATAACCGATACTTAAGACTTCGGGGGACAAAATTATTGGCGGAGAAACCAATCCTTGAAATCTCTGGTATACCGAATCAAGAGCCTGATCATATCCCGCCGATGTATCATTTTCAGTCGGCTCCAATCTACATGTTTCATGATCTCGAAACCAATCAGGCTCATTCTGAACACTAATATAATCAGGAACAATACCAACCGCTGCAAATGAATCCAATGAATTAACCCAGTACTCCGCAAAGTCGCCATACACATATTCACCACCTTCATTCTTAAGGGTACCCCCAACAAGATTATCATTACTCTTCAAATCCGCAGGCGGCGACCAGGAAGATATCATTATCTTCGGTTCATTCTCCGATAGAGAATAAAAACTGTCCACAATCTCCCCATATAAACCAAAAATATACTCCTCCCCCACATTCTCATATATATTTCGCAGACGAAGTATATCCAAGCCAAGCTCCTTAAAAATATAATTATAAACCTCACTCTTCTCTGAATGATTGTAAAGCTGCCAAACTTCCCAGGCAACCGATGCGCCAAACCCCTCCATCGTTTGATGCACTTCGCTGGTATCGACAGTCGCCGCGGCAGCAAGAACATCATTATTAACGGATAACAGCATTCCAGTAATAACAAAAAAGAAAATTAACGAATATTTGAAATTTTTCATTTCTTTCCTCCTAATTTTTTATTTAACTTACCTTTACATCTAATTTACATAATTCAACTTTTGTGTCAAGCACCCTACCCAAAGAAGAAAAAATACAAATATTAAAACCAATTACTAATTTACCAAAATTTTCGACCATCAACTAAATATTTTTGAGTACCCCCTTGACAAATTTAAATTTTGTATTATTATATTAGTACAATATTAAAAAGGAGGAATTATGAGTTTATTAATTTTGTTGAATTTAGCGATACCGTTTCTAACCTTAGAAATCTCGGAAAATAACGGAGAAACTGTCAGGATTAATGTGCCGAAGGCTTTAGTGGAAGAAGCTCTCGAATTCTCGGAATTCTACGATGAAGCCTGGGAAAAAGACCAGGAAAAAATCCCGCGTGACAGCATTCTTAAAATTCTAAAAGAATCCGAGATAAGCGGTGAACCAATAATGGAGATCGAGGATGGAGATGATGTAGTTCGCTTCTGGATAAAGGACAGTAAAGATATAATAAAGAAAGCCGGAACTCCTAAGAAACTGATTGTAAACGTTCAAAGCGAGAATGAAGAAGATAATGTAAATCTAAGGCTGCCTTTGACTTTCGTCAAAATTTTACCTTTCCTTATACCTGAAATCGGAGAAGATGCCGAAGACGCGAAGAAAGCTAAATTATTTTTAAGAAAGGCGCTTAAACATATACAAAAAGTCGAAGGAAGTTTTACCCTTGTAGAAGTAAATAACGAACACGAAAAAGTCAAAATCTCCATCGAATAGAAGAATATTATTTTATGCACGCAGGTTTATACCTTTCGCTCAGTTTAAAACCCCTTCCCCTTACTTATACTGAGTACCTCCATAAATCTGCGTGCTACTTTACCCTTGCCATAATTATTTTTTTCAATAAAATATCGGTATGAAAAACGCGCTTAAGAAAGCAAATTCAATTAAAGATTACATAATAAACACAAGACATGAACTCCACAAACACCCCGAACCCGCATTCAAAGAAAACTGGACTCATGCTTTTATCGAAAAAGAGTTAAAAAATCTCGGATACAAACCAAAAATTTTAAATAAAACAGGACTTATAGCAGATATAGGTAAAGGAAAAGACCGAATAGCCTTACGCGCGGATATAGATGCCCTGCCTATCAAGGAAGAAAACTCTTTTCCCTACAAGTCTAAAAACGAAGGTTATATGCACGCCTGCGGACATGATACCCACATGGCAATGCTCCTTGGAACAGCAAAACTTTTATCCTCAACCCAAAACCCCCCTCCGGTAAGACTTCTCTTCCAACCTTCCGAGGAGAAAATTCCCGGAGGAGCAAAAGGAATGATAGCAGAGGGTGCCTTAAAAGGAATATCGGAAATTTACGCGATTCATATCGACCCCGAAGCAGAAGTTGGAACTATAACCTTAAAACCCGGAGTTATGCTGGCAGCCGCGGATGAAATGGAAATAATTATAAGAGGCAAAGGAGGGCATGCCGCAGAACCACACAAAACCATAGACCCAATTTACGCTTCCGCTTTATTTATAAATCAAATTCAAAGCCTTGTATCCAGGAAGGCAAACCCCGGAAAACCTTTTGTGATTTCCATCTGTACAATACACGGCGGAACTGCATTCAATATAATTCCTGAAGAAGTTAAAATGGAAGGCACTGTTAGGACAATCGAAAAAGAATTGTGGCAAAAAGCGCCAGAATGGATAGGAAACATTCTCAAAGGACTTAACCTTTCCTTAGGCGTAGATTATGAACTTGCCTACCAGAGAGGCTATCCCATAATGAAAAACGACCCTGAAAAAACAGAAAATCTAATAAAAATCGCAAAAAACATATTCAAAAAGATAGAATTCATGGAAAGTCCGATTATGGGAGGAGAAGATTTCGCCTATTACCTGCAGGAAATTCCGGGAACTTTTGTCTTTATGGGAGGAGCAAACAAGAAAAAAGGCATCCACTCCAAACTTCACTCCCCCGATTTCAATATCGACGAAAATGCTTTACCACTTGGCACCGCGCTACTTTATTCGTTGGCAACCAAATAGGTCTTGAGTCGCGAGTCAAAAAACCACCCCACAACACTAAAAAAGTATTGAACCACAAAGCACACAAAGACCACAAAGAAAATTATGCGGTATGTGATAAGTGATAGGTAATAAGTGATAAGTATTTTTCTTAATCCCTTCTTTTCGTAATTAATGTTTTCAATTTGTCATTCAAGATTAATAATTCAAAATTATTATCGTCCTAAATCTTAAAATAACTATTTCACTATTTTGCTATTTAACGATTTAACTGGTACAAAAACATTATGGTGCTGCCCAAAAAATATCCGGATTTCTTGTATATGTGTAACGGTTTTGCCCGGGCGAAGAATAATCTAAAGGGATTAATTCTATATATGTTCTACTGTTGTAAGCCTGTGCCTCATAATTATATGCACTTTCAACCGGACAAGCAAAGCGGAATAGATTTTTCGATAGATAAGTCCTATATGTTTGTTCTGTGTATCTACCGCCGTTATGGTTTAGATGACTGCTAAAAACCAATAAGCCGTCATTGATTAATTTTTCTCTGACTTCAAAAAGGTCAAGAAAAGTATCATTTTCATCCTCAAAATAACCGGCAAAAGAAGGATCCATCATTACCCACTTATCAAACTGAGTAGAATACACAATATTTATAACGTGACAATCATCAAAATCACGTTCATGAGGCTTACAGGTAACGAATCTCGATTTAAATCCCATGGACAAATAAAAATCATTAAGTACGATTGCCAGCATTCTGCAGTTTACCCCTCTATCTTCATTCTGGCAAGTTTCTATTATATTTACCGCATTCGGAGGATATGGGTTCTCGGAATTTCCATCGTGCTCTAAATTTTCATTGACCCAGAACATCAAGTTCATTATCCTGGATAACTCATCGCCTTCCCCCGCGATTGTCTCTAAATTGTATTCTTCTCTAAGGTCTCGTAGATCTGCATCACTACTATCCATGTAAGTAAATTCGATATCATTTATTTCCTCATAATCATATTCAGAATATTCAATAAGTAAATCCGTATACCTCTTAAGATCATCATCTATTTTCTCGCAGGAAATGCAAAAAATAAGAATAGTAATTATAATTACCAATTTTTTCATAATATGATCATATCTAAATTTCTTCCTAGTCAAAAAAAATCCCTTTCTTTTTCCTAAAACCTAATACCTAAAACCCAAGACCTAATAACTTGCCAACAAGCTATAAGCAAACCATAAGATAGGTGCCTGACCGTGTAAATCTCCTGTTATCCTTGGACGATCAAGATAATAATTTATATTATCGCCTTTCCCCGTACCGGCGCAAACATCCGTTATTTTCCCATCTTCCCCGATATACTCTACCAAAGCCTTCCATGCTTTTTGATACGCGGGGGTAAATTTATCTTCAGGTAAAAGCCCTTTTTTAACTCCCACAGTTATCGCGTAACCAAACATTGCCGTAGATGAAGTCTCTGCCCAAGCCTGCTCGTTATCTATCAATTGTCTCCACATACCATCTTTAGACTGATATTCGAGTAAAGCATTCATCATTTTCCTATACCCTTCTAAAATCAACTGATAATATTCATTATTTTCGGGTAATTCCGACAACAATTCCGACAACCCTGCAGCAACCCAACCATTACCTCTTCCCCAGAAAAAGGGAGCATCCTCCCCGTGATAGAATAATCCATTAGGTTGTTGCAATTTTTTCAGGTAAGAGTTCACGACTCTGGCCGCTCTTTCTAAATATATTTCATTACCAGTGGCTCTGTATGCTTGAACCTGCAAACTGGCAATCATCCAGACATCATCTATCCAGTATCTTACCTGACTCGTCAAGCCATCGGTAAGAGTATCTTTCCATTGTCCGTCAGCCAATTTGAGACCCTGCTGCAAAAATTTTTCTTCTCCGCCCTGCATATACAACTCAAGCGGCAATATTCCATAAACATTCGCGTCCACATGTGCGGCACCCTTTACCAGACTATCTTCTATTACCCTCGTATAACGATCTGATAATCTATCAATAACATTCGAATCATTTAATAACCCGGCTAAACGCGCCGCGCCAAAACCAGTGCAGGCTTCAGCATAATGGACTCCTGTCCAAAAATCGGCCACATACATCATTAAATCTTCTCGGGAAAACAAATCATCGATAACCATTCTTCCTATAACCTCAGGGGAATTATCTTCCGTCCAGAAAATTTCAGTTTCAATCTCATCGGATTTTTTACACGAAAAAAAACCAAGCGAAAGACTTACTATTAAAAGGTACAAAAATAAGATTTTCACATAGCTTACTAATTTTTTTGTATTCATTTCTTAAATACCCCCTTATCTTTTAAGTTAAAAAACTTAAACAATCTATTATTCTCTTTTCATTGTAAATATATGATATTTATTATCACTTTCGAGTCTTTTATGATAATACAATCTTTCTCCGTCATCTGTTACACTCGGAGCCTCTACCGAATTACCTTCTATCTCTATCCACTCCGGAACGCTAAAAGTTTCGACAGTATCGGACCTGACAGAAACGCATATCTGCGTAATTAACATTCCTTTTCGTATTCTTGTAAAATACAATTCATCTCCGTCAGAAGAAATAGAGGGAGCGTAAACAAGATAATCGGGATCGTTTACATTCTCGAGTATATCATCCGAAGTACTAATTGTCTCAAATACAGTATCTTTTTTTTCTGCTATACCAAGATGCGCCTGATCAGGTAAGGGGTTACCACTAAACTGCGCGTTTACATAATACAATAAATCTCCCTCCCGATTTATTTCAGCATCCATTATCAGCCATCCAGGCTCATAAATATAAAAGTCCCCCATTGCGCACCTGAGATCGGTTACTACTCCGTTATCAAATTTCCCGGTCTGATAATTTTCAAACACATCAGGATAATCTCTCGTTGAAACAAAATAAAATATATTATTCTCATCCATACTTGCAACAGCATCTAAATGCGGAACCGTTCCATTTACACCTGCTATTTCCCCTTCAAAATTAAAAACAGTATCGTTCACTCTCGCTGCATAATATAAACTCGTACTGTCTCCGTCGTTTAAACTATTGAAAAACAAAAAATTGCCGTCCTTACTGATAAAAGGTTCCATCGCGTCTTTATTATAACCGTTGATAATAACCTCCGCCTCATTTGCAAATTCAGGATAAGCCCATTCATCATCCGGTCCCGTATTGTTATTTTCACAGCTTAAAGCTAATAAAACAGTATTAATTAATATTATAATGCAATTAAATTTTTTATTAATCTTCATACCCTTTCTTTTTAACATTTACTCAATAATTTTCGCCGCCCAGTCGGTTACCGATGGATCTTTTCCATCGGGAAAAGCTGGTAGTTCCAATTTTCCCTTCTCATCCGACTTAATCAGAACGATACTTTCCCATTTCCCGTTACGGGGGTTGAACCACTGAAATTTATATAAAGTATTTTCTTTAAAACCACTTAGCATAGGCGACACAGCCTCGTTTTCAAAGTAAAGAAGGACAAAATCTTTTTCAGGAGTGCTCATCATATATGCCCAACCATCCAGACCTTCCTCAGGACTATTCGGTGCCTTTCGCGGATGTATATTTTCATGACAGGGCTCCAATTCCTGATACTTATCCCCCTCGGATAGAACAAAAGAGCCTAAGTGCCGCATGTGAAGAGCCGACTGGAACTTCAACGCGTCCCAGAAGTGATGCCTCATTCCGTCGGGTTCTCCCGTGGTTGTAATATCATAAGCGGATGTTCCGTGAACATGTCCGGAAAGCCCTCCCGAAAGGACCGAACCGTACATTTGCGCGCGCGCGAAATAATTGTCACGAGATGAATTAGCCAACGGTCGTTCACCTCCCGGCATATTTATCTCATGGTCCCAGCCAGTATAATACGGTTCAAAATTAATGGCCGGATAAGGAGGCTCGAGATTAAAAAGTATCTGGATGGAATCGGAAATTCGATGATCTCGAGGCTTGTTACCGACACTATGCATGGTTAACCATGGACAATCTTCCCCATGACCAAACTGAGTGTATGTGGAATTATTTATTAGAGTCGTGTGAGGCTGTCCGAAGGGCAGCGCTCCGTATTTTCTGAAATGATAAGCTAATGCTCTGTTGAACTCAAGGGCGGTAAGGCTGTATTCTTTTGGAATCCAATCGAGGTGTATACCGCTGAAAATTATATTATACGCTCCATACCTTGAAACAAGGTATTGAACATACCTCGCGTATGATTCGTTGAAATCAAAATATGCTTTCCAGGCCGGACAATTATCTCTTCTTACAGTCTCCAATAAAGGCACAAAACCCTCGTCTGATAAATGCTGCATTTTCTTATCCAGACTTTTAAAATATTCAGGATTAATGCGGTCAAAATCGGCGACACCTTCATGTTCGGATGACATTTGAAAAGGTTTATTACCGTATTCATCTCTCATATTTTTTGCGGTAAGTTCCCCTTCTTTAGTGAAATAATCGAACTTTTCCCAGGCATTACGCAGGTAAATATCATTTTTATCAGCGTAAGTGCTGGGATTATAATCCGATTCCCAATTCGGAAAACAGGCAATCATACTTACCGAATTAAACCCCTGTCTCCTGCGGTAAGCCACGGCATCTTCAAAACCGATGCCGGGACCGGGTACATAATTTTCTGTAGAGGTAACACCTCTTAAAGGTAGTCGCCAGGTTGTTCCTGCAAGCCAGGTATCACCTATCATAAAGAAGGGAGTCCCGTCAGCATATTGCAAAGCGTGACCATTATCAGTTGGGCGAATGAAACCATGACGATTAGGATTTTTTTTCTTTTCTTCCTCACTCCAGGAGGCGGCATTAAATTCTCCTGTATGATTGTTCAGACCATTATCACTTTTTTGATTTGAACCGCTTTTCCATGTCCATTTACCCGGTTTTGTTGCCACCAACCGCACAATAAAAACATTATATCCATCCCAGAAACCATAAACTCGTTTGGAAAAATCAGGACCTTCGAGGTCTACCCAACATTCCACTTCCTTATAACAGTTATCATAATGTTTCTCTACCTTAAGAACGATTTCCTGCATTTCCCAGACGCGGACATCTGGTGAAGCTTCAGAATAAAAAGCTTTTAGCGCTAAACCAACAAAAAATAACAAATAAATAGAGAAGAACAACCTGTTTTTAACTTTAGCCTCCATAATAGGACAATTTACCTCCATTTAAGTAAAATAAGCTTCAACTTAAAATCCAAAAATCACCTAAAACTCTATAAGCTTATAATCATTGCCTCGGATAAAATTCTCCGTCATCCATAATAATGGGCGCCGATTGCGGAAAATCATCTTTCGAGAGTTTTTTTATCAATTTTGCAGCCCGGTTTAAAGAATCGGGTTCGGAGGGCTTATATGTTTTCTGTATTGCCGAAAAGATATTACCTTTTTTAAAAACACCGGATGAATCCATTTCTACCTTGAGAATCGGAGCATAACCAAGTTCATCGACAAGATTAAATCCCCAGGTACAGAAATTTCCAAGACTGTAGGCAATAAGCCGATCTTGATATACTTCCAAAGCCCTGGGCACATGCGGACCATGACCCCAAACAAAATCCGCGCCGCTGTCTATAACCGCCCGGGCAAATTTAACAATATTACCTCTGGGCGACCCCATAAAATATTCAAGTGTATCACGAGTATGTAAAAACTTAAGACCCTCCGCTCCGGCATGAAATGATACAATAACAATATCATTAAGCTTAGCCTGTTCCGCGACTATCTCTTTGGCTTTTAAAATTTCTAAAACAGAATTCGTGTTAGGTGAGGTCGAAAAAGAAACCACAGCAACCTTGATTCCATTAACATTAAACTGCCCTACCTTCTTATAGGCCCCACTGTATTTTAAACCAACATCGGTAAGCGCTCCTGTAGTACCGTTTATCCCGCCTGCGCCAAAATCGTTCATATGATTATTAGCTAAATTCAAAAAATCAAAACCAGCATCGCGAAGATTTGTTGCCCACCCGGGAGGTGTCCTAAAAGCATAACAGCTCCCTTTTTTAACCTGCTTTATGCTAACCCCACCTTTCAATAATGTCCCCTCAAGATTACCCAACGTTAAATCGGCATCTTTTAAAATGGAACTAACGTTCGCAAAAAGTTTACTCCCATCATGCGGAGGAAGATTGTTGTCGGGATAATCTGACCCCATCATAATATCTCCCACCACAATGACCGAAACCGAACCTGCAAAAAGACAGGCAGGCAATAAAAATATAAAAATAACTTTTAAGGAAAACGATAAAAACCAACTATGAGATTTCTTTTGTTTCTCTTTAAGATTCCCTAAATACCATTCATAAAACATATAATTCTCCCTCATACATCGTTAACAGACAGGTCTCAATACACTATAATTTACCCGAATGTAAGGTTTTCGTTATTTGAAGCTAACCTCTATAGATTTATCTTTTTTGCTCAGAGTAACTTCTTTTGTCTTACCATCCGAAGTAATTGAATAATCTCCATAAAAAGCGTCTGTTTTAAAGGTACCGTTTTTATCGGCTTTACCGGAAACTTCAGTCCACCACTCGTTAAAAACAAGATCACGATACGCCAGAGACTGCGGAGTTGGAGTCCAGTCTTTTTTCCACATCGCCGACTCGGGAATCCAGTGACCTACCTCCCAGAATCCCCACATAATTATGGCTTCAACACTGGGGTGAGCGAAACAAAGACGGAAAAATCTTCGCAGTTCTTCAGCTTTACCTTCTTCCGTATCTGCAGTTACGAGACATTCGGTAATCTTGACAGGAAGCCCGAATTTTGACAATTGATCGAGCGTTTTTTGTACATGCACGGAGGTAGTAGCGGCTTTGGCTCCTGAATTATTCTTATTAGATGTGACGAAATGAGCCTGACACCCAATTCCATCGATGGGAACTCCGCTTGCAAGAAGGTTCTCGATTTGAATCAGGTAAGAGCTTCTATTAAAACCATCTTCAACAAGAATTCCATAATCATTCATATATAACTTTGCGTTCGGATCTGCCGCTTTAACCGCCCACGCCATTTCATTGATAACACCATAACCAAGACGGCGTCTGAAAAAATCACCATTTATCATTTCGTTGTTCAGATCGAATTCTTCGATTCTGCCTTTAAAATGTTTTGCGACATCGGTCGCCCGGCGAACCACCGCGGAGCGAAGCGCTTCGTTATCAAGCTCTTTCAACCACGGCATAAGAAATTCGTCTTTAGCCCAAAAAACACAATGTCCACGCATAGGGATATTACGCTCTTCACATAGTTCATATATTCTATCAGCCAAATAATAATCGACTTTTTTATATTCTACTTCTGTGTCATACCATTTTAAAGCATTTTCATGCACAGCATAGTTAAAATTTTCTTCAAGTATTTTAAGAAACATCTTCCTGTCTTTATCCGACATGGCGTTTTCGGACTTCTCCGCGAGATTATCCGTAATCGCGGTTCCGAAGAGAAATTCATGTTTCACCTGCTCCACTTTAACTTCCGCGCCCGGATTTGTTTTTACTATAATCCCACCCTTCCTAATTTCCGATATACGTTTATTTATAGCATCCTCCGTAACCTTTGCCGACAAGTCATCCGCGGCAAAGCAAAGATTTACTATAAACATAGAAACAATCGAAAATAACAATATCGATTTTATCTTCATAAGTCGCTCCTCTTTTCTTTTTCAGTCCAAACAAAAGAAATTTCCGCATTTTTAACCCTTAATTCTTTCTGTACATAAACTAATGTCTAAAGTGCCTTTTACCGGTAAACAGAAGCGCAATACCATGCTCATTCGCCGCGTCGATAACTTCCTTATCTCTAATCGATCCGCCCGGTTCGACAACGGCGGTAACTCCCGCTTTTTTCGCTTTATCTATCGAATCTCTAAACGGGAAAAAAGCATCCGAAGCCAATACCGATCCTTCTGTTTCATGCCCATGTTTTTTCGCTTTCAGTACAGAAAACTCGACGGCATCAACCCTTGAAGGCTGTCCGGTACCTATTCCTATTGTTTTTTGATCTTTACAAAGAACAATACCATTAGACTTCACCCATTTCACTACTTTCCATGCAAAATCCAAATCCTTCAACTCTTTTTTTGTCGGCTTCTTCTCGCTAACAATATCCCATTGGGATGAAGGTTCGATAACGGCATCGCTTTCCTGAATTAAAACACCTCCTGTTATCGGGTAACACTTCCTATAATTTAAAGGAGAAAAAAGCGCGGAATCAGCCAGTAAAATGCGAATATTCTTTTTCTCTTTAAGTTTAGTAAGAGCTTCTTCCGTATATTCCGGAGCTATAACAACCTCAAAAAACGATTTCTTAATCTCATTTGCCGTATCGATATCTATTTCTCTATTCGAGGCAACAATTCCTCCAAAAGCGGAAAGAGGATCACAACTTTGAGCTTTCTTAAAAGCATCTAAAAGATTATCCGCAACACCAATACCACAGGGAGCCGCGTGTTTAATAATAGCAATACAGGTTTGCTCAAATTCGGATATCGAACCAATAGCTCCGTCGGTATCCATCCAGTTATTATAAGACATAGGTTTGCCCCAGAGTTGTTCCGCATCTACCAGACTTGTTTTATCATTTATGAATCTGTAAACCGAACTCTTCTGATGAGGGTTTTCACCATATCTAAGATCCATAATCTTTTCACAATCGAGTGATAGAAAATCCGGGAATTCTTCCCTTTCCTCACCAAGTGACTCTATGTAATAATCCGCTATCATCTTATTATAAAAAGAAATTTGACGAAAAGCCTTTTCAGCCTGTTTTTTCCTGTAATCGAGCGAGATAACGCCATTCCCCTCTTTAAATTTCTCAATAAAAATCTCGTAATCAGAAGGTTCAGATAAAACCAAACAACTCTTATAATTTTTCGCGCCCGCCCGAATTAAAGAAGCCCCTCCGATATCGATTAATTCTATCATTTCATCATCGGAAAGATTCTTATCCAGACCAGATTTAAAAGGATAAAGATTGACCACAACAAGATCTATCGGTTCAAGATTCAGGTTCCGCAATTGTTCAAGATCTTCTTTTTTATCCCTATTTACGAGAATAGAAGCGAAAATTTCAGGCTGCAATGTTTTAACCCTGCCTCCAAGCAATTCGGGACTGGATGCTATATCCTCGACCTTAGTTGCGTTAATACCCTCTCCTGTAAGTTTCGCATATGTTCCGGAAGTTGAAATAATATTCACCCCTTTCTTATCCAATTCACGCGCGAGCTCGACCATACCTTCTTTATTGTAAACAGATATTAGTGCATTTTTTAACTTTAATTCTTTCATTCAAGAACCCTCTTTACTTCTTCTAATCTTCCTATCAAATCCAGTTCTTCTGTTTTACCACACATGTGATCTCTTGCGCCTTCAATAGAAAACTTCCTTTCCCTCAAAAGATATCTTATCTTTTCCAACAATTCAATATCAGCATCGGAATAAAGTCTTTTTCCTCCGCTGCTTCTTCTGGGTCTAAGATCCTTGAATTCTCCCTCCCAGAATCTCAAAGTCGACTCATTTTCATCTAAAAGATCAGATACTTCTTTGATTGTGTAAAACATTTTCTTCATTTTTTCCTCTCCCTTTTTAATTCTCTTTTCATTAAATCCTTTATAGAATCAAAAGGATCTTTATTTTTATACAATATAGAATAAACTTCTCGTGCCACAGGCATATTTACCTCATATTTATCGGCAAGTTTACAAATCGATTCTGTTGTTCTCACTCCTTCAACAAATTCCACCATTTCCGAAAGTATATCATCTAATTTCCTTCCCTCACCCAATTCTTCTCCTACAGTTCTGTTTCTCGAATAAGATGAGAAAGATGTAACGATAATATCTCCAAAACCCGAAAGTCCAGCAAAAGTTTCACTCTGACCACCCATCTTAACTCCAAGCCTCGAAAGTTCCGCCATTGACCTCGTTACAAGAGCCGCCTTCGCGTTCATTCCAAGCCCCATTCCATCACATATACCAGAAGCAATAGCGTAAACATTTTTAAAAGCACCACCCAACTCGACTCCAACAATATCCGAAGAGGTATAAATTCTTATTATATCACTCGAAAGTCTATTCTGAACAATTTCCGCCCTACGCATATTATTTGAAGCGGCAACTAATGAAGTGGGAACTCCCTTAATAACCTCTCTAGCAATAGATGGACCTGAAACAGCAACAATTTTTCCCTTCTGAGATGAAATTTCTTTTTCAATTATCTCTGACATTCGGAGTAACCTATCCGGATCCACTCCTTTGGTAAAACTCGCGACAATTTTATCCCCATCGATATATTTAGTAAAAGAATCCACGACTTCTTTTAACACATTACTGGGTATAACAAAAAAAACAAAATCTGAATTAATTACAAGTTTTTCCGGGTCGGATGTAATAACAATATCTTCGGGAATTCTATATCCCGGCAAAAAATCCTTATTCTCCCTATCATTTTTTAACTTCCCGGCTCTCTCTTCAATTGGTTCGAAAAGCACCACTTTTACGCCCTCTTTATTGAGACATAAAGCGAGAGTTGTCCCCCAATTTCCGGCGCCTACGATTCCGACATTTGAATCTTCCATAAGTTTTCAAGAAATTAATAATTATCCATTATAAGTCAAGGGAAAAGCTATTTTCTTTTCTCTGTGTTATCTGTAATTTAATTTTTTTTACTTTGGACGTTGGACAATGGACTCTGAACTACCTGATGTCAGTAAATCAAATTAAGAATCCAGCCGACAAAAACGGCAGAAGAAACCATTATCACGGAAGATTTGAGCGTATCCCAGAAACCCAATTCCTTGAACAAAACGACAAAGGTTGCCACACATGGGAAATACATTGTTAGAACAACGGAAGCCGTGATCAATTGTCCCATTGAAAGTCCTAAAGGCGCAAGCATACCTATAGCAACATCTTTACGTAAAAACCCTATAAATAGTGCAGCTACAGCTTCCGGTGGAAGACCCAATATTCGAGTAAGAAATGACCCGAAAAATTTACCCAAGAAATCGACAAAACCAAAAAAATAAAATAAATTAACGATTAGAACACCGATCAACACAAAAGGTAAAGCTTCTTTAAGAAACCAGCTCACCCGGAGCCAAACTTTTTTAAGCAAAACCTTAAAGTAGGGAATTCTATACGGCGGTATCTCGGTAAATATTTCAGGACTCTCTCCCGAAACATATTTAGCCATCACTTTACCTACAATAATCCAGACCAAAAACAAAGACAAAAAAACCGGAGCAAGACCTTTAATACCATATTTTCCCAATAATCCAAATATCATAGCAATTTGAGCCATACAGGGTATAGAAATTGACATTACTGTTGCGGCTATAAGCCTTTCTCTTCTCGTTTCCATGATTCTCGTAGCCAGAACACCCGGTACGTTGCAGCCAAAAGCAAGGAACATAGGCACAATTCCCATTCCGTGAATACCGATCTGGTGCATAAGTCTGTCCATAAGAACTGCAAGCCGGGGCAAATATCCCGTATCTTCAAGAATTGAAAGAACAAAATAAAAACTGATAATATAGGGCAAAACAGCACCTATTGGAATAAATAAACCTGTACTTAAAACTCCAAATGATTGATAAAAATCTATTTTCCCACCAATAAGTTCACCAATAAGAATCTTGTGTAATAAGCTGGATTCGCCTAATACAAAAGAAATTTTCATTAAAACAGGAACCCATAAATTTTCAAAAATTGGTTCACAAACAAAACCTATCAAACCCTCACCTATTAAACGTATAATTACAAAAGATAAAAATAAAACTACACCGGCAAAAACTACTCCAAGCACAGGATGATTGGAAATATCCTCGAGAACCTGGAGAAAAGTGTGATGGTGATGTTTTATAATTTGTACCTTTTTAATAATCTTGCCAATAAAATTCCAGGTATCATCTTTTTTTACTTTAAGATTAGAAGGTACTGCTTTACTGAAAGATTCTCTTAATTCTTGAATACCGTAACCTGTAATTGCTATAGTAGGTATTACCGGAACCTTAAGAAGCTTACTCATTTTCTGTAAATCTATTGTGATACCTTTGTGTTTCGTTTCATCCCAAAAGTTCAAGAGAACAATTACAGGAAACTTAGTCGATAGCAATTGAATAGTAAGATTAAGATTTCTTTCAAGATTTGTCGAGTCGACCACATTTAATATTACTGTTTCTTTGGGATTACTTTCGTCAATAAATTTTCTCGCTACTTCTTCTGCAGGCGAATCCGGGATAAGAGAATAAGTCCCGGGCACATCTATTACCTCGATATCATTTCCATTTATCCTTGTCTTCCCCTTAAGATACTCGACAGTTGTCCCCGGATAATTGGAAGCAATAACCCTCACCCCTGTCAAACGAGTAAATATTGCACTTTTCCCTACGTTAGGATTCCCGAACAATAAAATCCTTTTCACTCACCAGCCTCTTCAACAATTATAGCACTTGCCATTCCTCTGCCAACAGCGATTTCACAATTCCCGACCCTAATTACCACAGGACCAAAAAATGGGTGCATAGATACTTTTTTTATAATAGAGCCTTCTCTAATGCCCATGTTAGAAAATCTCCTACACCAGTTTCTCCTACCCCTTCCTCCTCTTCCGCCTCTACCTCTCATGCCTGCCATGTCTCTTTTACCCTCCCCAACGGATTTCACTATAAGCGGGACATTTTTTCTAGCCTCAAGAAGTGACATCATAATTTTCATAAACCTCTTGAGATTTAAGATAAGAATTCATTTTGTCACACGTTTCTTCCGAAACTACATGCTCGATACCACAGGCGTCTTTATCCGCGATATTTTTATCAACATTCAAAACATTAATCAAAAAACTCCGTATCAATTTATGTTTTCTATAAATAGCCCGCCCTATTTCATTACCCTTTTCTGTTAATTCTATGTATCCGTACTTTTTATGTTTTATCAAACCCCTACCCTTCAAAGCTTTTAACGCATAATTAACACTGGAAAGGGAAACAGCCATGTTCGAAGCGATATCTTTAACTCTCGCCACCTTTTCTTCCTCACAGATTTCACATATAGCTTCAAGATAATCTTCCTTACTCTTTGTTAATTCCATCTTCACCTCCATTGTTAGATATATCTAACAATATAAGAGATATATATCTTTTGTCAACCATAATTAGGTTTCAGGTCTTAGGTTTTAGTTAAACAAAAAGTAAAATGGGTTGTAGGGTGTGGGCTTTATGATCTTTGTGCTCTTTGTGGTTCAATTCTAGTTAAAACAACAAAAATTGGTGTGTGGTGGGCTTTGTGCTCTTTGTGATCTTTGTGGTTCAATTCTTTCTTTTTGACTTTGGACATTGGGGAGTGTTGCCGAAAGGCTTTTTCTCATCCTGGGAAATGTCTTTGCGAGTCAATCTTCTTGCCTAACCCCGGCGAAGCAATCTCAATTGTTAGACTCAAACGTCGCGATTTCATCATATACGAAAAGATTGCTTCACTTTGGCAGAGCAAAGAAGAAGCGTTCGCAATGACCTGGCTAGACTGTAAATTTCACTTTATCGGGTTTGGGCAACACGCCCATTGGACTTTGGACCGTCGTTAACGAAATTCCGATTTGACTATTTACGAAAAATTATTATACTATATGCAATAAAAATTCTACAAGAATAGAATTTATTATTAATTATGGAACCAAAAACAGAATGTACAGGTCATAACAGATAAAAGGAGGCTTTAATTGAATAAAGTTTTGTTAGTAATAACTGTTCTTTTTTTTATTCTCGGGTGCGGTGAAGATGAGGGGAAAATCAGGATTCTGCTAACGGATGCTCCGCCCGCACAAAACGTAAAAAATATATATATTACAGTACTCGGAGTGGCAGCAAGAAACATTGAAGGGGAAATTATTGACCTTCAGAGTGATTTCTATACAGTCGATATCGTCAGGCTTGCAGGAGGAAAATCTACATCCCTCACTTATAATTACCGGACGGGCGGGGATTTTCTCGATATAAAAACCGGAGATTATACAAGCGTACTACTCGCGCTCACCCAAATAAATTCAGTAGTAATAGATAGTGTAACGGATTCATTGTTAATACCCGACGATTACTATCCGTTTAAGATTGAACTCGAAAAAGACTTTACTATATCCTCTGGTGAATACATTACACTTATTATCGACTTTGACGCTTCAAGATCAATAAATTGGGAATCGGAACCCTATGAATTAAATCCTATTTTTAAGATATTCGAATACTCTGAAGCAGGCTTCATACAGGGAAAAGTAATAACATTAGAGGACACTTTAGAGGTACCCGTAAAATTTGCCGTTTTGAGTGCCGTAAATTCAACAGATACCATAACCACACTATCGGACAGCACAGGAAGCTATTCTTTGTTTCTTACTGAAGACACATATAATATAAGCGCTTACGCTGAGGGTTTTTCTGTCAATACCGTATATGAGAATATAACAATAAGCAACGATTCGGTACTCACGGGGTACGATTTTATACTAACAGAACAATGGTTTTAAAATTCTAAATTAAAAAGCGAAGAGAAAAAAAATGCCGGGGCTGGCATGTTATATCATTACATTATAACGTAAACAAGGAGGTATATTACATTTTTTTAAGTAGTTGTAATATATTTGCCGTCACCCCGGATTGATTTATTTATACAAAAAATATAAAAAAATGCAAGGGGTAGTTTTTATATATTTATCAAAAAAGTTCTCTATTATTTTATAAAAATTTCTATAGTACCTATGCCAATATAAAAGAAACAATAAAAAATTTACAGTAATAAGAATTCCCGACAACAAACTTTAACTCTGTTAAACTTAGGTCAAGTCCCTTTTTTTCTGTAAAATTCATTGAGCCACCAATTCCTTATTCAA
>CAZKVT010000012.1:0-47023 GCA_964556365.1 uncultured bacterium
CTAAATTAATTACAAAAAGAAATGACCTTTCAACAATTGCTTTCTTTCTGGATATCCCACAGGTTCTTCTTCTTGAAGAAAAAGATCCCTTTCGGGCTCCTGAATCTATCAAGGTCGTAAGATATTCAAGGAAAATCACGCCGAAATTGATCGGCGACTGCCTAATCTTATAAATTATGAATCCAGAATCCAGGAGGCAGAATTCAGAATCCCTTCCCATCTCAACTAAAAAATTTGACTTAGAAGTCTTAATGACATAAATATGTATAAAGAAACAGCTAAAACTTTTAGAAATTTAATTGTCTGGCAAAAAGCTCACAAATTCGTGTTAGAAATTTACAAATTTAGCAGCAAATTTCCGAAAGAAGAAAACTATGGATTAACTTCACAAATTAGAAGAGCAGCTATTTCTATTCCATCTAATATTGCAGAAGGTTTTAAAAAAAGGGGAAAGAAAGATAAAGTTAGATTCTTTAATATTTCTCAGGGTTCTCTAGAAGAATGTAGATATTATTTAATATTATCAAATGACCTTGGATATGGAAACACCTACGAATTATTATCTCAAATAGAAGAAGTTAGTAAACTGCTTAGTGGATATATCTCATCTATTCTGGCTTCTGGCTCCTGACTTCTGTATTCTGTTTCTATGAAAATTTTACATATAGCTTCTGAAAATGTCGCCGGGGTGCCCGGAATACTCGTTCAGGCAGAAAGAAAGATGGGTCATTACTCTCGTCTAATGACTTATTTCAAGAGTCCCTGTTCTCACTGGGATGATATTGTTCTTAATCTTCCTTTTTCAAATACATGGTCACTAAGAGGTTTAAAAAACAAAGCCAAAGTAGGAACTTATGGCTTTTCAGAGAGAAAAGGCAATCCTCTCGAATGGCAACCAGGAGCTTATGAAAAAACTTTTTACCTGTTTAGAGATATTCTATGGGATTATAAAATAAATCCTTTAAAAGATTTTATTCATTCCTTCGATTATTATTTTCTGGATGGAGGACTCGGCTTCCTCCGAAATGGTCAGATAGTAAAAACACTAAAGAAAAAAGATAAAAAAATAGCGATACTGTATCTCGGCAGTGATGTAAGGCTCAGAGGGGTTTTTCCTCATATAGAAAAATTAGCGGATGCTATTTTTACTACAGAATTTGACCATACTTTTATTCATCCAAAGGTACAGTATGTTCCTTTTCCTTTTGAAGTAGATAAATTTAATAAAAAAGAAATATTAAAAAACGATAAATTAACTATTTGTCACGCACCCACAAAAAGATATTTAAAAGGAACAGAATATGTTCTAAAAGCAGTCGATGAACTTAAAGACAAATACGACTTTAACTTTCTTTTAATTGAAAATAAACCGCATGAAGAAGTAATTAGAATTAAAGAACAAAGGTGTGATGTTCTTATAGACCAGTTAACGGATTTTGGAGGTTTTGGTTATGGCATGAATTCGATGGAATGCCTATCCATGGGAATTCCGAGTATAACCTATATCAATCCTCAATATGAAAGGTTTTTAAAAACGTATCCTTTTATAAACGCGAATAAAGACAATATAAAAGAAATTTTAGAGAGAATATTAAAAGACCCTAAAATTCTATTAGAAAAGAGTTCCGAAAGTCTTAATTGGGTGTTGAAAGAGCATAATTACATGAATGTAAGTAAGTTTATGCTGGATAAAATAAGTTTATAACTTATTTTATCAGTCCAGCGTCCAATGTCCAAAGTCGAAAAAAACTAAAAAAAAGAAAAAGGGATTAAATGACATATTTTGCATTATCACTTAATCCCTGATCTTTAAATTATAAACTAATACTTCTTCTAACTCCTAACCTCGTTTGATAATTTCTACTACTGCCCCGGTTTGAAATTTTTCATCATGTTTTTCATATCCGGCATATCAGTACCCTTGCCGTCCAATTTAACTTTATCGGCATTAAAAAAATCATCAGCCAGACCTTGATTAACTTTAAGAGTCTTTATTGTAGTTTTTGTTACTAACTCTCCACCCACATATATTTCAGTCGTATAGGGCAATTCCCAATTTTTTACTTTTTGGAAGTTGGAATTGACCGCTTTGAATGTCTCGTCTTTCGTTCCTTTAAACTCACTCTGAATTAAAATGAGAGTTCCTTTCTCAATCCAGCCTTTAATTTTATTTTCTCCTTCTGCTACTACAGATGATGTATCTATTTCCCAGGCTTCTACAACATAGCAGTCTCTATCCCCAACTTTCTCAGAACCAATGATTTTGCCATTTGTCGGCATATCTTTCCACCAGCTCATCTGATCCCCCTTAGCAGCATCGGCATCGGCTGATATTTTAGTCTTACCGGCAAACTGGTTCACAGACCATAAATCTTTGCCGTCATATATAATTATACTTGTCATATCACCCATTCCCGTCGGCATCCCTGTTCCTTCCGGCATACTCATTTTCATTTCCATTCTATACTTATCACCTTTTCTCAACATTTTTACTTCTGAAGGTCCCGGACCCTGCATCTTCTCCATACCCTTATTTTCCATCTCCATCACCATTTCCATATCCTTGATTTCATCTGAGAAAGAACCATATTTTGCTTCTATCTGTGACTTCAACTCAGCCCAGGTCAAAGCAAAAACGTTGCCGGTAACGAATAAACATAACAAAATCAACAAACACTTACTAACTTTAGACTTCAACATACTTACCTCCTTTTTCGTTTAACATTACTTATTTTGACATGAAATTCGAGTACATTAAATTAGTTTATTATTTTTTTTATTATACGCAATAGCAATTTAATAAAAAAATTCTATTAGATTTTTACGTCTACACACTTACTTATACAAATTTTTTTCTTTGTAACTAAATTTGTCATTATCGATAAAAGCGAGTCTTCTAAGAAGCCTGAGCCTATTTCTCTCCCCTACTTTTGCCATAGAAACTGCTTTTTTCAAGTAAAGTATCGACTTCCTATAATTCTGTCTATCAACAGGATAAGGTATTCCGTCTTTACCACCATGAGCAAAACTATACCTGGCGGGATCATTGAAACTCGGTTTTTCGCCATAAAGAAGTTCTCCTATTAAAGCAAGAGATCTGATTGTCGCCGGTCCGACACCTTTAATACCCAGTAAATTTTCAAAATCTTCAGGCTGTCTGTTAAATGCTAGTTCCAGAGGTTTTTTTAATTTTTGTAAATTCAAGTCGGAACCGACAATATAATGACGCAACGGCATTTTTAATTCTCTTATTTTCTTCAATTCACCAAGCGTTTTCTCCGGATATTCCAAAGCTATTTCAGCAGATACTTTCCTTGCTCCTGAAGAGTCTTCTGAAACCATATTCAAAGGAGTTGTAAATCCGTCTGTTATAATTCCCTTATGCGGCTCGCAGGTATAATCTTTCAATTCTTTAGAAAACCAGTGATATCTTCTTGCCATTTTATTTTCAGTATTCATCCCTTGCTGTACAACGCTCCACTGTCCTTTCGATGTAAATATAATTGTATGATGATATATAGAATATCCGTCCTGAAGAGCTGAATTATCTACTTTTGCAGTCATTTTACTTGCATATATAAGAGAGTTAACGTCTATTCCTTTGTCATTACCTATTTGCTTGATTTCCGCGGGAGTTTTGAGTGAGGTCTTACCTTTTCCTCCGCAGATATAAATACCACCATCGAGCTTTTTACAGGCCTCCTTAAGAGCGCCCATTGTTGTAGTGGTTAAACCACTCGAATGCCAATCAAATCCAAGAATACAGCCTAAAGATTGAAACCAGAAAGGATCGGAAAGATTTTCAAGGACTTTCACAGGCGGATATTCAATTAGCATAGCTTCCATAAGCCCGAGAGAAAGCTTTTTCATTTCTTCAAATAACCATCTTGGAGCTTTTCCCCAGTGCAATGGTAACGTGGCAATGCCCTTTCTCATATTTTTATCTTAAGTGTTTCGGAAATTTTGTCAACGGTATTATTAACAACAGAGAATTCAGGAGCCAGGAGACAGAAGTCAGAATAAAAAACTTTGTGATCTTTGTGTGAGTAATCAGTCATTAGTCGTTTGTCACTAGTCACTGGTCAAAAAAAACAATTTGTGCTATTCGTGTAAATCAGTGGCTAATTATGGGATTGGGATGGGATTCTGTATTCTGAATTCTAAATTCTTTCTTCACAGAACCCCTGTTTCATACATTTTCAACAATGATAATAACCATGATACCAAAGATTCCGCACCTTCATTTTTATTCGCTCCGGTGGGCAATAATCCGTCTTTGCATCCACCGGTCTTTGGGTTATATAAACTCTCCTCTAACGCATTTTGACCAAGGAACCATCTGAACGCCCAATTCATCTTGTTCAGAAAGAAATCATCCTCAGTACAAAGGTAAGCTTCGTAACAAGCATCTATCAGTGCAGCTACCTCAACAGGTTGTTGATCAAATTTTGCTTTCTCCTCGTTCCTTTTAAACCATCCTTTATTACCAATAACCGAAAGATATCCAGTTTCTTTGTTAGTTTGAATATCAATAAGCCATTTTAATGAATTCAGCCCCCACTCTTTCATTTCATCATTACCGGTAAAACGTCCTTCTCGAAGTAAGGCTTGTGCTAAACGCGCATTCTCATAAGAAACAACATTTTCAATCCAGAGCCAATCGTCAGATGAATTCTTTTTAAATAAATGAATTAGTTTATTAGCAAGTTCATCGTTAAGCTTACGGGCGTTTTTATCCCCGGGATACTTATTCAGGTACTTGACTATCCCCAGCATTGAAAAAGCCCAGGCTCTGGGCGAAGAAAAAGAATGAACCTTTTTCAAACAGTTATATAAGAGCTCGATCGCAAAATGCCCCATTTCTTCTACGGGCGGCGCATATATAACATCTCCAAGTGCCCAAATTAAGCGACCATGTGAATCTTCTGAAATTCTTGAGTTATGCCATTTTCTATTGAAAGACAGATAGTTTCTAACGATTTCTCTCTTTTCATCATACGAATCAGATAACAAAGAAAGGTATTTTACAAGAATAGGCAATACACATTCATCTTTGAAAAGGTTCCACATCTTCAGAGCAACAATAACCGCCCTTGCATTATCGTCAGTTGTATATCCGTGAATCCTGTCGGGTATAGAGTATTTGGAATGTTGAAAAATACCGGTATCGTCGGTCAAGTTATTTAAATGTTTCAAGTTAATTTCAGGCAAATCCTGGATTTTGATACTTATATCTTTTTTAACAATAACTTTTTTTCTCTTTCCCGATCTGAATTTTCCTGCTATCATTTTAAATGAATCGACATAAGAAGAAGCCACTTCGTCCCAAATCATTTTTCTTCCATATTTATGTGCCTTTTTTCTTATTTTGTCTCTCTTTATTTCATTTCCTAAGAGATCCTTAATAGCTTTTGACATTGCTTTTACATCTTCAAAAGGAACGATAACTCCACGGTCTTTATCAAGAAGCTCGAGGGCATGCCAGTAAGGCGTGGATATAATAGCTTTTCCGCACGCAACCGCATAAGATAGAGTCCCCGATGAAATTTGTTGTTCCGAAAGATACGGAGTAATATATACATCAGTCATTACAAGATATTTAATCAACTCATCAAGGGTTACAAAGCGATTGTGAAAAACCACATTTTTCTCTATATGATTTTTGTTTATAATATTTTTGAGTAAAAATCTGTATTCTTCGCCAAAATGCTTTTTTATATTTGGGTGGGTTTCGCCCAATATTATATAAATAACTTCAGGAAATTTTTTTACAACATCAGCCAAAGAATTGATAACAACTTCCAATCCTTTGTTTGGACTTAATAATCCATAAGTCAAAATCAAAGGATGTCCCTCCATACGAAATTCCTCTTTGTAGTATGAAGGATCTATAAAAGGCACATCAGGGGCTCCATGGTGTATTTTCTTTATTTTAGATTTAGGAACTCCATAAATTTTAGAAAGCAATTCGAATCCTTTATCCGCCAATACAACAACTTCTGTTGAAAGCTTGCATATCTCTTTTAGAATCCTTTTTTGATTTTCCGATGGGTCTATTAATATAGTATGTAAAGTTGTAATTACAGGTTTTTTTAAGTTTTCCAGGAGCGATAAGACGTATTTTCCGTCCGGACCCCCATAAATTCCAAATTCATGCTGAACCGAAACGACTTCTATATCAGATATATTAATAAATTCAGCCGCTCTCAAATAATCGGTCTTATTTTGAGCCTGGATTTCAAAAGATACTTCGTTGCCGTAATTGTATTTGCTTTCTGAATCAGTTAAAGCAACTATTTTTATCTTGTTGTTTTTCTTTAATTCTAAACCGTATAAAGCAGAAATTGCTCCGGCAAGATTATTTGTAAATGTCGCTATACCGCACTCCCTTGGTAGAAAAGTTGATACAAAGGCAACATGCGATTGCTTTTTTTTATTTTTATATTTACTCAATTAATTCAAACCTCCTAATACTTCTAAATTTCAAAAACCATAATATAAACTGATAGCGATATTTCCTGTATGCATTGAAATTTTACAAACAATAGGGGAATAAGTCAAGGCATAAGTTTGATTTAGGTTTTTTGACCAGTCTTAAAAAAATAAAAGACATTGCGTTAGATTGGTTTTTTATTATATTAACGTAGCTTTAATTCTTAAATTCAAACTTCAAATTAGGAGGCTAAAGTATGGTATCTTATAAGGAATTAGGATTTGTTAATACTCGCGAAATGATGGGTAAAGCCCTGGGTGGCGGATACGCGGTTCCTGCTTACAATTTCAATAATATGGAACAATTACAGTCAATAATTACAGCCTGTGTAGAAACACAGTCTCCCGTAATATTACAGATATCAAAAGGCGCAAGAAAATACGCCAATCAAACTTTATTGAGATATCTTGGGCAGGGAGCTGTCGAAATGATGAAAGATATTGCTAACGAAAAAAGATTAAAAGAAATTCCCATATCCCTACACCTTGACCATGGAGATTCATACGAACTTTGTGTATCCTGTATTGAATCCGGTTTTTCTTCCGTCATGATAGACGCGTCAAGCCTACCTTTCGATGGAAATGTAGAATTAACTAAAAAAGTCGTTGATTACGCGCATCAATATGACGTAACCGTCGAAGGTGAGCTCGGGGTTCTGGCAGGAATAGAAGAACATGTCGTATCGGAAGTGACCCATTACACTAAACCGGAAGAAGTTGAAGAATTCGTAAAAAGAACGGGCGTTGATTCCCTCGCGATTTCAATAGGAACTTCTCACGGAGCGAACAAATTCAAACCGGAGCAGTGCACAAGAAATGAAGATGGTGTATTAATACCCCCACCCTTGCGTTTCGATATCTTAGAAGAGGTCGAAAAAAGAATACCCGGATTCCAGATTGTTCTTCATGGTTCTTCCTCGGTACCGCCAGAAGCAATAAAAATTATTAACAGTTTTGGCGGTACACTAAAAGATTCCATCGGAATTCCTGAAGAACAGCTGCAAAAAGCTGTAAAGTACAATGTCTGCAAAGTAAATATCGATTCCGACGGAAGATTATGGATGACTGCAGCCATAAGAAAACATCTCGCGGAACACCCGGGAGATTTTGATCCAAGAAAGTATCTTGGACCTGCTCGCGAAGCTTTAATAAATATGTATAAACATAAAAATGAAAATGTCTTAAATTCTGCAGGTAAAGCTTAATCTAGAGCATATATCACTCTACTTAAAAGCCCCTACTGTTTATCGTAGGGGCTTTTTTATTGGAACATCTCATCTTAAAAGAAAGTCTTTTATAAAAAAGGAGTAATAATGATTTTTAATAGAAAAAGTCTAATTACGTTTTTAATAATAGCTTTTATTTTTTCGCTTTCCGTAAACGGAGATAATAAAAAAGGAGAAATAAATATGGAAAAAGAAAGTTTAGATAAAGCCACTTTTGCCGGTGGTTGTTTCTGGTGTATAGAATCGGTTTTTGACGAAACCGAAGGTGTAAAAGAGGCTGTTTCAGGCTATACAGGAGGAAAAACAAAGAATCCAACTTATACAGAGGTCTGTTCTGGTAAAACAGGGCATTATGAGGCTGTTCAGGTTACTTTTGATATGACAAAGATAAAATATAAGGACCTAATAGAAATATTCTGGCAGCAAATAGATCCGACTGATCCAACAGGACAATTCGCGGATAAAGGCTTTCAATACAAGACAGCAATATTTTATTATAATGAAAAACAGAAGAAAATCGCCGAAGAATCGAAAAAGAAATTAAAAAATTCAGGTAAATTCGATAAGCCCATAGTAACAGAAATAAAAAAAGCCTCAGAATTCTATCCGGCTGAAAATTATCATCAAGATTACTATAAAAAATGTCCTATAAGGTATCAAAACTATAAGGTCGGCTCAGGAAGGGAATCCTTTTTGAAAAAAATCTGGAAAAAAATAAAGGATTAAAATTAGACAAAAATAATAGCACACAGATTGACTCAGATATGCTCAGATCAATCCCCCTTCCCCACTGTTTTTTGTTTTATTAAGACAATTTAAATTTAAATCCTGTTAATCTGCGTTTATCTGCGTCCTATTATTGGGTCCTGGGATGTGGGCTCTGTGTTACTCTGTACTTTTTTATTTTCCTGTACTCTCTATGGTTCAATTTGTTTTTTGGGGTATGGCATGGGGTTTTTTAAACAGTCCAATGTTCTTTGTTTTTTCTTTGTGTTCTCCGTGTGCTCTGTGTGAGAACAATTTTAAGGTGGGATGTTGGGTACGCTCTTGACATTTACTTCCGCGTTCCTTAAATTTCAATTATGAAAACAATAAAAGGAATGAAATTTAGAACTTTAATAAGCGAACGCAGAATCAAGTCTCGCATAAAGGAATTGGTAAAAGAGATTGCGGAAGACAGTCAGGGTAAAGAACTTATTGTAATTGGTATCTTAAAAGGAAGTTTCATATTTTTATCGGATTTATTACGGCTCTTTTATCTTTACGATATGCACCCTTCCCTGGGCTTTATTACAATCGAATCTTATGGTTCCGGTAAAGTATCCTCCGGAAAACTGAAAATGCTAAGAGACATTACAACCGATATTAAGAATAAATGGGTTTTAATTGTGGACGATATACTCGATACAGGTAGGACTCTTGCTTTTACAAAGGAATATTTTCAGGAGAAAAATCCTGCTGCTATAAAAACCTGTGTTTTTCTTGATAACCCAGCACGGAGAGTGAATAAATTTAAAGCCGATTATGTGGGTTTCGAAATCCCTGATAAATTCGTAATTGGATACGGCATGGATTACGATAATCTCTTCCGCGAACTTCCTTATGTGGCAGTTCTTTTAGATGAAAAAAAATAATCTCACACAAAGACACAAAGAACACAAAGTTTTTTTATTAATTTTTTTGCAGTCAGCCGTAAGCTGTTAGCTGTCAGCTCTTAAAAATTATGCTTTACAAGATAATCGCGGATATAATTGTTCTCCTACATTTCATCTGGATAATTTTTATGCTGTTTGGTTTCTTTTTAACCATATACGGATTTTTCTGGAAAAAATTCTTTGATTGGTGGTTGTTTAGAACGTTACATCTTTTAGGTATACTTTTCGTAGGGATATTAACGATTTTAAGAAGATTTTGCCCGTTAACCATACTCGAAAACATATCGAGAATAAAATATGACCCCGAAAGCACTTATCCGGGGTCATTTATCGTCTATTATATCGAGAATTTGGTTTATCCCGATGTAAATCAAACACTCCTACGTATAAGCACAATACTTGTAGCCCTTTTTATACTGGCTGTCTATATAATTAAACCACCCGCAAAAATAAAAAAGTTAGTAAAGCACTAAGCTAATAAACACAGATTTGAAAGAATTTCAATTTTTTCTGCTAATTACCACTATTCAGCAGAATTATAGCCTTCATTCAGAATATAAGGTATTAATCCTTTATTTCCCAGTAACTTAATTATCATTCCTTCAAGTGGAGGAAAAGGATATTCTTTGCCGGTAGATTCGTTTTTTATTCTTCCCTCTTCGAGATTAACGCTTACGGTTTCCCCCTCTTTTATTTCCTCGGCTGCTTCACTCTGAATTATAAGTGGAAGACCGATATTGAAAGAGTTTCGGTAAAAAATTCTTGCAAACGTTTTAGTTATAACGCAGGACACCCCACTCGCTTTTAACGCTATAGGCGCGTGTTCTCTGGATGAACCGCATCCAAAATTATCGCCCCCAATCACAATGTCTCCCCCATCGATCACATCATCGAAATGCTCCCCTCTTTGGGGCTCGAAAACATGTGCCGCCAGTTCACCCGGATCAGTCATATTAAGATAGCGTGCCGGAATTATTACATCGGTATCGATATTGTCGCCAAATTTCCACACTTTACCTTGTATCTTATCCATTATAGCACCTCCTCGGGATGAACAATCCTTCCTGCAATAGCAGAAGCTGCCGCGACCGCGGGATTGGAAAGATAAACTTCACTTTCGTAATGTCCCATTCTTCCTACAAAATTACGGTTTGTTGTAGCCACAGCTCTTTCTCCTGCCGCCAGAACACCCATATGACCACCCAAACACGGACCACAAGTCGGAGGACCTATTACAGCCTCTGATTCACCGAAAATTTTGAGCAATCCGTTTTCAAGCGCTTTCATATAAATCTCAGGTGTGGGTGGAATAACAATTAATCTGGTATTCGCATCCACTTTCTTTCCCTTTAAGACTTTAGCGGCAATCTCCAGATCTTCGTACCATCCATTTGTACATGAACCTATAAATACCTGATCTATTTCTATATTGCCTATATCTTTTACGTTTTCGGCATTAGAAGGCAGGTGCGGCATTGCAACCTGAGGTTCCAACTTTGAAACATCAAATTTTCTTACATCAGAATACCCGGCATCAGCATCACTCTGATATATCTTATATTCTCTTTTTGCTCTGTTTTTAACATATTCTTCGGTAATCTCATCCGGAGGGAATATTCCGTTTTTGGCTCCGGCTTCTACAGCCATATTACTCATAGTTAATCTTTGATATATGCTTAACTCGGAAACAGTACTTCCGGTAAATTCAAGAGATTTGTATATAGCCGCGACATTACCGAGGTTTTTTAAGGTCATCAGTATTAAATCTTTACCAAAAACCCATTCCTTCAACTTTCCTGTATATTCAAGTTTGATTGTTTCCGGAACTCTAATCCATATTTTGCCTGTCAGAAGAGCTCCGGCAAGATCGGTGCTTCCGACTCCAGTCGAAACACAACCAATAGCTCCGTAAGTGCAGGTGTGACTATCCGCTCCGATTATAAAATCACCCGGAACAACCAATCCCTTTTCCGGAAGCATGCAGTGTTCGACTCCACATCTTCCGGTATCAAAAAAGTATTTAACAGTATGCTTCTTTGAAAATTCTCTCATTTTCTTAACATTCTCAGCGGATTTGATATCCTTGTTAGGTGTAAAATGGTCGGGAACCAGAGCGATTTGGTCGTTCTTGATTTTGGCATCCTTGATATTGTCGATAATATTAATCGATATTGGCGCGGTTACATCATTTGCGACCATAAAATCTACATTCGCGACGATATGTTCCCCTGGATTAACTTCATCCTTACCCGCGTGAGCCGCGAGTATCTTTTCCGTTATTGTATGTCCCATAAATTACACTCCATGTTCTTCTCTTTCGTTTATTTTTTTCTTCAGTGAAAGTCTGTTTAAAGCGTTTATAAGCGCTTCAGCACTCGCGATAACAATATCAGTTTTAGCGGCTCTACCTACCGATTCCAGCCCATTTTCCTCGATGTAAACAGTCACTTCTCCCTGAGCATCAGAACCGCCGGTTATAGCACTTATGCTAAACCGGCTGATTGAGACTTCATCAGGAAGGACTTTTCTTATCGCGTCGTAGACGGCATCTACCGGACCATCTCCCGAACCTTCTTCTTTATAATATTTGCCGTCGACTTCCATTTCTATAGTAGCGGATGGGTTAACATTAGTTCCACCGGAAAAATTAACAGAAAGCATTTTGTATTTTTGTTCTATTGTAAATAACTCAGAAGCAACAAGCATTTCAAGATCTTCGTCGTAAACTTCTTTCTTTTTATCCGCAAGAGCTTTAAATTTTGTGAAAAGCTCATTTATTTCGCTGTCTGAATACTGATATCCGAGTTCCTCAAGCTTATTTCTAAAAGCATGTCTACCGGAATGTTTTCCGAGAATCAATTCGTTGGAAGACAATCCGATATCTTCCGGTTTCATTATTTCATAAGTGCTTTTCTCCTTCAATACTCCATCCTGATGAATACCCGCCTCATGAGCAAAAGCATTTTTACCTACAACAGCTTTATTCGGCTGAACCTGTACTCCGGTAATCAAAGAAAGAGCTCTGCTCGTAGGATATATGTGCTTTGTATTTATATCTGTTTTAAAATCGAACAAATCCTGCCGGGTATTAATTATCATTACAATTTCTTCTATGGAAGCATTCCCAGCTCGTTCACCTATACCATTTATCGTACATTCTACCTGTCTTGCACCCGAGGTTACCGCCGCAAGAGAATTAGCCACAGCAAGCCCAAGGTCATTATGACAGTGTACGCTTATAATGGCAGTGTTTTTTATTTCATCTTTAAGATAGCTAATCAGTTTAGAAAATTCATCGGGAGTTGTATATCCAACAGTGTCCGGTATATTTACCGCTTTCGCTCCTGCTTTTATTACGCTCCGGCAAACTTTTGCAAGAAACTCAGGTTTTGTTCTCGTCGCGTCCTCCGCTGAAAATTCTACGTTATCTGTATATTTACATGCGTATTCTACACCCTTTACAGCCGCTTCAAGAACTTCTTCCTCATCCATTTTAAGTTTATGTTTCATATGAATATCGGATGTAGCTATAAAAACGTGAATTCGAGGCTTTTTTGCGTGTTTAAGAGCTTCCCAGGCTCTGTCTATGTCTTTTTCTCTAACTCTGGCAAGACTGGCTACTTCCGGACCTTTTAAAGCTTTTGAAACCTCTGCTATGGCTTCAAAATCTCCTTCTGAGGCTATGGCAAAGCCGGCTTCCAAGCAATCGACATTTAACTTCTGTAGATGTAAGGCTAATTTCACCTTTTCATCCACATTCATGCTAAATCCCGGAGCTTGTTCGCCATCTCTGAGAGATGTGTCAAATATATATACTTTTTCACTCATTTTGCCTCCTTCTAAGGTTTAAGGTCCATAAAAAACAAAACAACAGTTAAACTCACTGTTAGGTAACTTTAGCTATCCTGAAAAGCTCTATTCCGTTAGAAATTATCCCCTTTTGATTTTTTGTCAAGGGCAACCTAAATATAACAAAATATTTAACCACAAAACGGATGAAAAACAATCAATTATTTTTGTTTATTTAGACCCAACCTAACAACCCAAGTATAGTGAAAACAAATATAACAAATTACACAAATAAATTGATTTTATTTTGAAAATTCTTATTTACCCTTGCTAATCAATGGTTATTATTGTCTTTATTTAATATAATATCCGGCCACTCTCCATTGTCCGTCTTTATCTTTCATAGGCGTAACTGTTTCAATTGCATTTTTCTTATTTTCAAAATCTGTTTTATATTGTATCTTAACATATCCACCATCAGGAGCACCGGGTACAGAAGTCATGTATTCTTTTTTTATAACCTCTCTACTTATTACTTTCCCAAGAGGTTCTCTTACCGCAGTAAGTTGTTTTTCCCACGTTTGTTTTTCTACTGCCCTTTTAAACAACTCCGCTGTCTGGTCCCAACCATCAGCATACTGACCATTATCGTTTAAGGACAACCATTTGTTCGCAACCTCAACTGCAACTTTCTCCGCTTCCGGATTTCCTTGTCCAGAAGATTCTTTTTTACCACAGGCAAACAAAACAAGTAACGTAAGGATAAAGAAAATAGACAAATATTTTTTTGAAACCATATAAAACCTCCTTTTATGGTTTTATATAGTATAATATTTATTGAAAAATATTCAATGAAAAATTAAAATTAGATTAGAATGCCAAACTAAGTGATCCACAAACCGACAGTTTAAAATGTTTTTGTATTAATGGCAAATTAAGTACATACCTTGACAAAAGATAGTAACTCAATATTATTACGTTCATATTCTATGGGGCCGTAGTTCAGCCTGGTCAGAACGCTGGCCTGTCAAGCCAGAGGTCGCGAGTTCAAATCTCGTCGGTCCCGTTTATCCCCTTGACTTTTATTATTATATTCGCTAAATTTACCAAAATCAGGAGGTTTCCATGAAAGTGAAACTTATTGTATGGGGAATAGCTTTAATACTCGTTTTAATTTTTATTATAGGCAACGCCGAACCAATGAACTTGGTTTTTATAAAAAATTTCCAGGTATCAAAAATAGTAGTTATACTAATAAGTCTTGCTATAGGTTTTGTTGCCGGCTTACTCGTAGAAGGTAAAAAGAAGTGTCCCGCAGAGAAAGCCCCGAAAAGCGAAGAAGAATAATTATTAATTAACAGTAAGAATATAGAGTATAGTATTTTAGGGTAAAGGGTTCTTTGAACCCTAACGTTGCGGATAAGTCGCAAGCTATTTTCGAATCGATCTTGATCCGCATGTTAGCCAGTTGTTAAGAAACTTTCATTAAACTTAATAGTACCTTGCGGCACCTTATCGTTAAACGGTAAGGCAAGGAAAACTTCTTGTGGAATTCCTTCATAAATTAGTTCTGGAAAATTCTTGAATCCAAACTGTTTATAATAATTCGGATCACCAACAAGAGCGCAGCCTTGTCCGCCCAATTCTTTCAGCGAGGACAGGCCTTTGTTTATAAGCGATTTCCCAATACCTTGCTTCTGGTATTCTGGTAACACAGAAATCGGACCCAGTGCGTACCAGTCTTTTGTTCCGTCAGAAATTGTTACTGGTGAAAAAGCAATATGCCCAACAACACCCTCATCAATTTCCGCCACAAGAGAGATAGTCAGTACATCCGCTGACCGTAATGCTTTTATTATGAGATGCTCTGTTTGATTGCTGATAGCGAGAGTTTTGAAGGCCTCTATTGTTACTTCGGTTATTGCCTCAATATCTGCAACCATTTCTTTTCTTATTATCACTTCAACCTCCTATTTATTTAGGCCGTTTATCGTATTCTTATGGCTAACATAATTAATATGTACTAACATTAATCATAAATATTCCATTGTAAGCCGTATAAACTGATTTCAATATTTATGGTTAACTCCACATGCATCAGTATTATAACTAAAAGTACCATCATTGTCAACATTTGTTATTAAACTTAGCTTTTTGCCTTTAGCCTTTAGCTTTTGGCTCTTAGCTAAAAAAATAAATTAGAAACTTTGTGTCCTTTGTGATCTTTGTGGTTCAATTAGTTTTTGTTTTGACCCATGACTGATGTTTGCAAAACATCTATTGACAAGTGATAGTAATTATCTAAATTGTTGATATGAAAGTATCTTTTAACACATTAGGGTGTAAAATTAATCAATTTTACACCAATTGTTTAAAGCAAAAACACATTAAGGAAGGCAATGAAGTGGTTTCTCTTGAAGAAAAACCAGATATTGCCTATATAAACACCTGCGCGGTTACAGCGAGAGCAGGTTCGGAAAGCAGGAATTTATACAGAAAAGCGAAAACAAATGCCAGAGAAGTAAGAATTCTTGGTTGTCAGGCAAAACTTTTCCCGGAAGAATTTGAAGAAAAATATTTTATCGATGAACATGATTTAGTAGATAAAGAGTTTGAAACTATTAGCAGCAGAGCTCGCCCTTATGTTCCAATACAATTTGGTTGCAATAACTTCTGTTCTTATTGCATAGTACCTTACGCGAGAGGAAAAAGTTATTCCCTATCGAACATTAAAATTATAGAAAATGTTAAAAAATTAATAAAAAATGGATACAAAGAGATAGTTTTAACAGGAATCCATATCGGAAATTATCGATACAAAAAAATCGGTTTGAAAGAACTCTTAAAAGAACTTTTAAATTTGGATATCAGAATCAGATTGACTTCTATAATGCCCGATTGTTTTGATGAAGATTTTATTCAATTATTCAATAATAAAAACCTTATGCCTCATGTACATATCTCTCAGCAATCTGGAAGTAATAAGATTCTAAAAAAAATGAAAAGAAGATACACAAGAGAAAAAACGCTGTGGGTCGCAGAGAAACTAAGAAAAATGAGAGAAGATATCCGTCTGGCGGGGGATTTTATAGTAGGATTCCCGGGTGAAACAAAAAAAGATTTCGAAGATACGGTAAATTTGGTAGAAAAAGCGAATTTTAGCCATCTCCATATTTTCAGGTATTCACCTAGACCATACACTCTTGCCTCCCATTACCCTAACAAAGTTCATGATTACACAAAAAAAGAACGAGCTAATATACTTAAAGATTTAGGAAAATTAAAACGAGAAAAATTCGTCAAAGAAAATATTGGCAAAGTTTACAGAGTCATAATCGAAGGAAGAAGCCAACTGGGAGAAAAATGGTTGACCGGAATAACCCCAAACTACATAAAAATCCATTTTACAGCCAACGGCAGGAAAAAGGGGATAATACCTGTTAAAATATATAAAATAGAAAAAGGACTTGTATATGGCAAAACAACAGAATAAATTTTATATACGAACTTACGGATGCCAGATGAATAAATATGATTCTGACATCATTAGGACACTTTTATTAAAGGAAAACTTTAAAGAAGTTTCCGATATTGAAAAGGCTGATTTTATATTTTTTAATACCTGCGCGGTAAGAAAGAATGCGGAAAAACGAATAATAGGAAGACTGGATTCTCTTAAAAGTTTAAAGATGGAGAAACCGGAAATTTCTGTTTCTGTTCTCGGCTGTGTTGCTAAATACAAACAGGAGCTTACAAATCATCCGGTGGTCGACTTTGTTGCCCCTCCCGATTCATATCGTTCGCTTATAGGCGCAATAAAGAAAAATAGAATCGGACTCATACCAGAAAACCCGAATGAACAATACTCCGATATATTTACTTCTACGAGAAAAACTAGCGCTTTCTTATCAATTACACGAGGTTGTAATCGCTTTTGTTCATATTGTATTGTCCCCTACTTAAGGAGTAAACTTAGATCCCGTCCCGTAGAAGATATCCTGAGGGAAGCTGAAAAACTAATAGGGGAAGGTACAAATGAAATTACTCTTTTAGGTCAAAATGTTAACGCCTATTTATATAAAGGCGTAGATTTCCCTGATATTTTAAGAAAAATAAGCAAACTTAAAGGACTTAAACTTCTTAGCTTTTTAACCTCTCACCCGGCGGATTTACCTAAAAACTTATTTCAGGTAATGGCGGAATCCCCCTTAATTACCAAGTATCTTCATCTTCCTGTACAATCGGGCTCGGATAAAATACTAAAAAAAATGATGCGTGGATATCAGTATCCCCATTATTTAAATTTAATTGAAAAAGCAAAAGATTTAATGCCGGATTTAACTCTCACTACAGATATTATTGTCGGTTTTCCTGGGGAAACGGATAGAGATTTTCGAGATACGATAAAAGCAATTAAAGATATTCGTTTCGATTTTGCATATATGTTTGCGTATTCAAAAAGAAATGGTACTCTTGCATCTCTTCTCCCCAACCAGGTAAAAGACACTGTAAAAAAAGAAAGGTTGCGGCTTTTAATAAATACTCAAAATAAAATCACAAAAGAAAAAGCAGAAGAACTGATAGGTAATGAAGAAAGCGTTTTGACAATCAACAAAGCAAAAGATGGTAAAAAATTTGGAAAAACTAAAAACGGAAAATTAGTCGTAATTCCCGGGGTTGCTAAAATCGGATTTGAATATATCATCAATATATATGAAATTAACGGATGGGTCCCTGTAGGGAAAATAAAAAAGGAGGCAGTTGGATGACTTTAATAATATCTTTACTTTCAGGTATATTGTTAATTTTCGGTATCATAATTGGCACTCAAAATGGTAATACTATGGTCGACTTTCATCTGCTTAAATGGCACTTCGAGGACATTCCCTTGACTTTACTGGTAATAGAATCGGTTCTTATCGGTTTCTTTATTACAATAATCTTAGCGGGAGTAAACACAATAAAACTAAAATTGCAAACAAGAGAAATAATAAAGGAAAATAAAAATCTACAGAAAGAAATTAAAGCTTTAAAAAATTTACCTTTTGAAGAAGGAGAAGGCGAAGGAGAAGTTATCCCGGATCTTGCCGAACCAGATGAAGAGGAAGAAGACATAGAAGATGACACAAAAGAAGAACAGGAGGAGGAAGACATAGCATGAACCTGCTGATATACCTAGTTCTTTTTTTCGTTCTCATCTGGCTGGGTTTATCTATATTCTCAAAAATGTCCGAAAGACTTAAATGTCAAAGCCATTCTACTTCTTACATAAAAGGTCTGGAAGCAATGATTGAGGGGAATAAAAACAAAGCAATAAAATTATTCAGGGATGTTTTAGAAAAAGACCCCTCTAATATAGAAGGTTATCTTTACACAGGTAATTTGCTAAGGGAAGAAGGGGAAATAGTAAGAGCGATAAAAATCCATAAAAATCTTCTTGTAAATCCTTTGCTTACAAATGAACAGAAAAACAGATTGAAAGAAGCCTTAGCAGAAGACTACCTGAAAAATAAAGATTGGGCAAAAGCACTCCCAATGCTCGAAACAATATATCATACAAATCAAAAAAACACTATAATATCAGATAAATTAATGTTTGTTTATGAAAAATTAGAAAAATGGGATAAAGCTTTTAATATAGCAAACAAATTCTTCGACCGGAAAGAGCTTGCCAATTACGTGACTAATCTTGTAACAGAAGTATCCAAAAAAAATTCCAAAAAAGCGGCAAAGTTTATTTCAATAGGGGAAAAAGGAAATGTCTCCTATGCGTACTATTTGCACGGTAAACTTTTGATTTCACAGGGAGATGAAAGCGGAGGAATAGAACTTATTAAAAAAAGTATATCGATCGACCCGGGTAAAGCTTTTTTATATCTGCCTCTACTGGAAGAATACATGTTTGAAGAAGGGCAGTTCGGAGTTCTTGAACCATATTTGAAAAGTAAATTTGAAGAAAATCCCGATAATATATATATACTTAGTTCATATATTTCTATATTGAAGAAAAGAGGACAATTAGAAAAAGCAAACGAAATTCTCGAGGATTCTATAAAAAACTTTGATTTAAACGATTATAACACTCTTTTATCTGTAGCCATCATTTCTAATGAGATAGATAGTAATTTGCTCTCTACGTATCTTACTAAAATTAAAAATAAAATGGAAAAGAATCAATTTTTTCAATGTTCTAAATGCGCCAGTGAAACTGATAAATTTAGCTGGAAGTGCAGCAAATGCGGGACTTTTGGGACATTGGAATTAAGCACGTATTGAAAACAAACATATGTTCCTCCTTGTTTTAGTATTTATCAGCGCTGGAACTTCCCTAAAAGAGAAATATCAAGAAGCCTCAAAGATAAGAGATCCTTACAAAGCAGTTGAATGTTACAGGCAAATCATAAAAGAGTCACCCAAAAGTCCTTACGCGGATTCTTCACTTTTTAGGATTGGTATGCTTTATTACCTTTTAGGTGATTTCGAAAAGACCATAGATCATTTTGAATTAATATTTAAGAAAGGTACAAAATCCGCAATGTTTATCAAAACATGTTATTGGTTAAAATATTGTTACGGAAATGTGGGAGATTCAACAAAATCAAAAAAAATGGAAGCGATTATCCTGAAATTAACTGCAAAAGAGGAAGATAAAGAATCCCAAATCGGCACAAAAGACATTCCCGAAAATCCTATAAATAAAGAAGAAAATAGTATCGAAAAAACAAAAATAGAATCTGAAACAACAGAAAAAAGGACCGGATACTATACAATACAGATTGGAGCCTACGAAGACAAGAAATGGCTCGAATATTTTCTCGCAAAACTTAAAGAAAATAATGTAGAATATTTTGTAAAAAAAGCAGGCAGTTATTCAAAAATCTATTCCGGAAAATTCGAGAACCGCAGCGAAGTCGAGAAATATCTTGAAGATCTAAAAAATAAAGGTTTTCACGGTTTTGTAGCTTTTGACTCCACTCCTTAAACAATATCTCCGAATAAAAAAGAAATATCAAGATTCAGTTCTATTATTCCATATAGGTGATTTTTACGAAACTTTTTATGACGACGCAAAGATAGCTTCTGAAATTCTAGATATCACTTTAACTTCAAAACCTATGGGAAAGGGTGTAAGAGCCCCACTGGCTGGCATACCTATTAAAGCGGCAGATACGTATATAGACAAACTGGTTCGTTCAGGTCAAAAAGTGGCTATCTGTGAACAAATAAGCGATCCAAAAACTTCTAAAGGTCTCGTAGAGCGTGAAGTTGTCGAAGTTATAACTTCCGGCACTGTAATGCGTCCTTCTCTCTTAAATGAAACTGATAACAATTACCTTGTCTCAGTTATAAAGGACGAAAATACATACGGAATCGCTTTTTCTGATATTTCTACAGGTGAATTTCAATCAGGAGAAGTAAAAAATTTGAACGATGAATTAAGCCGTCTATCGCCCAAAGAATTAATAATTCCAGAAGGAATGCAAATCGATTTCCCGGAACCTATCCCGGTTACAAAAATTGAACCTTACAGGTTTGATACAGATTTTTCTTTAGAACTTATTAAATCCCATTTTGGTATTTTGAACATAGATTCTTTTGGTTTTCAGGAAACTTCTCCCGCTGTTCGTTCTGCCGGAGCACTGCTTTCTTATATAACCGAGAATCAAAAAAACACATTGAAACACATCAAAAAAATATCACGCTTTAATCCCGAAAATAGTATGGCACTGGACGGAGCCACAATAAAAAATCTCGAATTGATAAAAAAAATTAACGGTGATCGTAAAGGAGCTCTTTTATATACTATCGACAGAACATCAAGTGCAATGGGAAGCCGTCTCTTAAAAAAATGGTTGTTATTCCCTTCTACAGATAAAAAAGAAATAGAAGAGAAGTTTGATGGCATAGAGGAATTGATTTTCAGGAGAGATATCTTGAAAAAAATCCGAGAAAAACTCTCCGGAATTTATGATATCGAAAGAATCAATGGACGTATATCCTCGTCAAGAGCTACTCCCCGTGATCTTATCTCTTTAAAAATATCACTTTCTCTCGCAGAAGAATTAAAGAAAATTATTTCTGAGCTAAAGGTTTCTATATTTAAAAAACAAGTAAAAAAAATAAAAGACTTAAAGAAAACAATTAATTTAATCGATACTTCTATTATAGAAGATCCCCCTGTAAAAATAAGTGATTCGGGAATTTTTAAAAAAGGTTACAGTTCAGAATTGGACAAAATAAGGGCAATTGCGAAAGAAGGTAAGAATTGGGTTTTAAAGTACGAAGAAGAACAAAGAAAAGTAACCGGTATAAATAAGCTAAAAGTAGGATATAACTCCGTTTTCGGATACTATATAGAAATCACCAAGGCAAAACTTAAGGAAGTACCTGAAAATTATATAAAAAAGCAAACCTTAACTAATTCTGAGCGATTTATAACAGAAGAATTAAAAGATTTTGAATCGAAGATATTAACCGCGGAAGAAAGACAAAATGAAATTGAAAAAGAACTATTTGAAGATTTAATTGAAAGATTACAAGTATATACTAGCGAATTTGAACAAACAGCAAATACCGTTTCCGTAACCGACATAATAGCCGGTTTTACCGAACTTGCTCTGACAAATAACTACTGCCGCCCAAAAATATCAACAGATAAAGGTATTAAAATAGAAGAAGGAAGACACCCGGTTGTTGAGAAGATATTAAAAGAAGGGGAATTTATACCAAACAAAGTTAATTTAAACGAAAAAGAAACCATAATTATTTTAACAGGCCCTAATATGGCCGGAAAGTCCACATATCTCCGTCAAATTGCTCTTATAACAATCATGGCTCAGATTGGTTCATACGTACCCGCAAAAAGCGCGGATATAGGGATAACAGACAGTATATTCACACGTATCGGAGCCTCTGATGACCTGGCACGCGGAGTTTCGACTTTTCTCGCGGAAATGAATGAAACCGCAAACATATTAAACAATGTAACAAACAGAAGTCTTGTGCTTCTTGATGAAGTGGGTCGAGGAACAAGCACCTACGATGGACTCTCAATTGCCTGGTCTGTAATAGAATATCTTAATTCTGTACCCGAAAAACCAATGGTTCTTTTTGCGACTCATTATCATGAATTGACAGAATTAGAAGAATTTTATGATACAGTAGTAAATTACAATGTTTCGGTAAAGGAAACAGAAAAAGAAGTTATTTTCTTAAGAAACGTAAAAAAAGGGTCTTCTGACAGAAGTTATGGCATTGAAGTCGCGAAACTCGCGGGATTACCTGAGAACGTAATCTCTAGAGCAAAAGATTTACTCGCAGATTTAAGAGATGATGACAGGGTCATAAGAAAACATCCTCCGAAAACAAGACAAAATTCTCTTTTTCAAATCGAAAATATCTTATTGAAAAGGATAAAATCCCTCGACCCGGATAATATGTCTCCTAAAGAAGCCCTTAATGCTCTATATGAATTAAAAAAAGAAATTAAAGAATAGAGTTATCCACCGATTTTCCTTAAAACGCATTAAAATACCTCTATTTTAGTATCCTAACCCCGAAAACACATAAACTCCATCCAAAAAAAACATAAAGAGTATATAGGGCTTAATTTTTGTTTTAATATAGAATTCGGAAATTGGAGAACAAGTTAAATTGGCAAATTATTGAATGGTTAAATCGTCTTCCCCACACCTTATTTATTTTTTCCTATTTCACAATTTTTCAATTTAACTATTTGACGTAGATTCGAAGAATCTACAACTTATACAATAAGGAAACTCTATGAGACGCCAACATATCTTTATGGACATTTACCGCATAGTCAACTAAAAATCGCAATCTTTCTATTCCAAAACCTGCCGTTAACTGATTACTATTAACAAAACCAACTCTAAGATCCAACCATTCATTCATACCAACTTCAAGTCCCAAATGATGATTGAAGCCATAATCATCCTGAATAAGATCAACTTCCATAAGAACTGGTGTTTTTCCTATCTTTTTATTAAATCCAAGACCTATTTGATAAGAAGGCGCGATATGTTCGGTTCTTCCGTCCCAAAATATAGGAGAAGTTGTAATATCCTTTATTGCTGCTCCGATCGAATATTCTTCCATCTGGTATATAACCCCTAAATCCGCTCCGGCTCCGATCGCGACCGCGTCGTGAATTTTCCGATAAATAAACTTCAACCCCATTCCTACGGAAAAATCTCCTACCCACCTCGAATATGTAGTAAAAACCGCTCCCTCACGTGAAGAAAAACTACTAATTAAATCATCATAAAAAGGCTCCCCGGGATCGGGTACTCCATCACCATCTTGGTCACCCCAGGCATTTCTAGTATCGCTGATATCTCCTACTGAATGAAATACAAAGTGTAAACCGAAACCATATTGCCCCTGTTGCAGATTAAGTCCTCCGCTTACAACATTAGCAAGATCTCCAAACATCTTCGAACCCGTAAAAGAAACGAATGGCTCAAGAATTAGAGCGGAAGCAGGATTCTTGTATCCATTGGAAGGATAGGCTAAACCAGTAGAACCTCTTCCCAAGCTTCCGGCATCAATTCCTACCAGAAATACTTCACCTTCAAAAAGAGCTAAAAGGAGTAAAAACATTATTATTCTTCTTTCTTTTTCCTCTGCGCCATGATTTCCTGTGCAACTTCTTCCGGAACCCTCTCATAAAAAGCAAACTCAGCAGAATAAGTCCCTGTTCCCTGAGTTAAAGAACGCAATCTTGAAGAATATTTGAACATTTCCTTTTCAGGAACATAAGCGTTAATTACCTGGAATTTCCCTTTTGAGTCTATACCAAGTATTCTACCTCTTTTCGAATTTAAATCACCCATTACATCACCAGTATATTCATCGGTTATAACAGTTTGAACCTTAAGTATAGGCTCCAATAAAAAAGGAGAAGCCTTCAAAAGGGCTTCTTTTAAAGCCATTGAACCCGCTCTTCTAAAAGCGTTGTCTGAAGAATCAACCGGATGATAAGAACCGTCATAAACCGTAGCCTTACAGTCAATAACATTATAACCAGCTAATATTCCGACACTTAATGCTTCGTTTACACCCGTTTCAACAGACGGAACATATTTGCTGGGAATGCTCCCTCCTTTAATTTCGTTTGCGAATTCGGTTCCCGCTCCTCTTTCAAGTGGCTCTACTTTAAGGTAAACTTCGCCATACTGTCCTCGACCGCCAGTCTGTTTTTTGAATTTTGCCTGTCCGGCAGATTGCTTACTTATCGTTTCCCTGTAATGAACACCCGGCTTACTTTCTATAAGACTAACACCAAAATTATCCTCAAGCCAGAATTTAACAAACTGCAAGTGCTGCTCACCCATAGTTTTTAAAATTAATTGTTTTGTTTCTGAATCAAAGTTATAATTTAAAGTAGGATCTGATTTTTTGAGTTTAGATAACCCCTTGGATATCTTATCGTTATCTTTTTCGGTTTCCCCCTCAATGGCTATTTTCGCCACTGGGTTTGGAAATTCAGCCCTATCTAACTTGACAGGATCATCAGGATCTGCCAGAGTATCGCCAGCAGAAGTATTTTTTAACTTGACCAAAGCACCTATCGAACCCGCGCTAAGTTCATCCACCTGTTCCCTCTCATCCCCTTTTAGAACAAACAGTTGGTTTATTTTTTCTTCAGTATCGGTTGAAGTATTAATCAAAGTATCACCCGACTTAATTTTGCCTCTCCAGACTTTTATTAAATTCAATTCCCCAACGTGTGACTCAACTTTGGTTTTAAATGAAAAAGCCACGGTTGGACCGTCAATTGATTCAATTTTGGAAGGAAGTTTTGCCTCGGAAGGTGTGGGAAAAATCTTTCTGATGTACTCAAGAAGGCAATCGATACCCAGAAGAGAAATAGAATCCCCGGTTATTAAGGGATAGAGTTTCCCTGTTAGAAATCCTCTTTTTAAGCCATTCTTTAAATCTTCATTTGTGATTTCTTTTTCTTCAATAAATTTTTCCATAAGCTCTTCGTCTACTTCCGCAAGCGCTTCAACCAATTTTTCTCTATATTGTTTTATTTCTTTTTCAAACTCTGAAGGAATATCCTTTACACCCTCCGGCAAATGAATCTTCATCTGCAGGGTATCTGCAACTCCGACTAACTTATTATCTTTGAATAATGGAATAACAAGCGGTAGTAATCCGCTTTTTATCTCATCTCTTATTTCGTTTAAAACCCCCTCAAAATTAACCCCTTCTTTACCTATTTTGCTTACATAAAATAAAGCGGGGATTCCTCTTTCTTTAGCATATTCGATCACCTGTCCTGTTGTAAAAGACATTCCCGAAGTACCATCCACAACTATAACCACTGAATCGCAAACACTTAGACCAGCAATCCTTTCTCCCTGAAAATCGAGATATCCGGGAGTATCTATTAAGTCCACTTCTACCCCGTCATACTCGAATGTAGCCGCGGCAAGGCTAACTGAATATTTTCTTTCTTTTTCATACTTCATATTATCAAAAATTGAAGTCCCGTTATCAATAGAGCCTAATCTGTTGGTAATTCCGGTTTTATATAATATTGCTTCACCCAATGCTGTTTTACCCGAATTTGCGTGTCCCGCAATACAAATATTTCTTCTGTCCATCAACTTTCCTCCTTTACTGAAACCTGAATCGTTTTCTTAAGCAAACTTACTTTTTTCTAACTTTTATTAAACCTGATTGAATTAATCCATACAAAATTTTAGCAAGATCAAAAGTTTTCATTTTAAGCTCTTCCGAGATTTCTTTTATCGTTCTTTCTCCGTTGATTATGGAAAGCGCTTTCCACTCAAGAGGTCTTAATTCGATATCGCTAATATCCGGCTCTTCAACAAAATCAACAACTAATTCAACTGAAGGTATAACATCCTCCATTTTATTCCATTCATCGATCTGTCTGGCAGCCTCCAGAATGACATTGTTAACAGGAAGATTTATTGTAATTTTCTCCGTTTTTTCTCCCATTATAAACTCAAACGTACCGCTATCCCACTTTAGAAAGGAATTTATTGCGTCAGTACCTTCATGTTTACCTGTTTCAGCATGTTTTATATTACCATGCTCGAAAAAAATAACCCCAACTTCACTGTTACCAGACAAGTGAAGAGCTCCCTCTTTACCCCCCATCTGTATAAATTGGAATATGTCATTCAATTCGAAATCTTTAAGGTCGCCTCTTAACGCCATTATTCTACATAAACACCCATTTGCGCAAATTTTTCAATTCTCTTGTCTATAAGAACATCTTTTGGAATATCTTTTAACTCATTATAAGTGTTAAGTATAGTTTCTCCCACTAAACGCGCGGCTTCCTCGTAATCACTGTGGGCACCCCCCTCAGGTTCTTTAATTATACCATCAATAATTTTAAATTTTCTTAAATCCTCTGCCGTTATTTTTAACGATTCCGCAGCTTCTTTCCTGTATTTTTGGTCTCTAAAAATAATAGAAGCACACCCTTCAGGAGAGATAACGGAATAAATCGCGTACTCCTGCATATATACCTTATCGGCAACCCCTATAGCTAAGGCGCCACCACTTCCTCCCTCACCGGTAATTATTACAATTACTGGTACCGGAATAACAGCAATTTCCTTAATATTCTCTGCTATTGCTAAAGCTTGCCCTCTTTCTTCCGCTCCTATACCGGGATAAGCTCCGGCTGTATCTATAAAACAAACCACAGGTAGGTTAAATTTTCCTGCTAATTTCATCACACGGAGAGCCTTACGGTACCCCTCGGGGTGAGCACTTCCAAAATTTCTCTTAACTTTTTCAGCTGTTTTTCTTCCCTTTTCGTGCCCGACTACAACAAAAGAAACCCCTTCCAAACTTCCTATTCCGCTCACTATAGCCGCGTCATCCGCGAATTTTCTATCTCCGTGGATTTCTAGCCAATCAGAAAATAATTGTTTTACATAATCATTTGTATAGGGTCTCCCCGGATGCCGCGCCATTTCGACTCTCTGCCAGGGTGTTAGCGAAGAAAATATCTCTTTTCTCGCTTTATCTAATTTAGCGTTCAATTTCTCTAATTCAATTTCATATTTTCCGGTTAAATTCCCATTGAGAGATTTTAACTCATCTATTCTTTCACGTAACTCAATTATTGGTTCTTCAAAATCTAAATATTTAGTCATTATAAACCTATAGAAATCGTAAAAAGATGTGAACCTTCAACATCTATAACCGTTGGAGCAAAAGAATAATCGAAATACATATTGTTTTTATGTAATCCTAAACCAAAGGAATACATTTCCAAAGGATTCTTGGCTTTTCTACCGGCACGGATAGAAAAGTAATCCGTTATTTTATATTCAGCACCAATACTATACTGAAGCTTTGTATTTAATGGTTTATTTACTGAAAAACCAATAAATAAAGGGTTAAAATTCCCTTTAAGTCCGAGATGCCATGTTACAGGCAGGCGAAAATCTTCTTCTGCGCCTTGGGGGCCATATTTTGGACCTAAGTGAAGAAAAGATAAATCGAATCTAAAATCTTTGTCTTTAAAAGCTTTAAAACTCCTGCTCATCCCCAAATCAAAAGAATAAGTCGAATAGGAAACTTCAAAGATTCTTTCCCTTAGAGTTCTAATTGTCCCTCCGATATTTAAATTTCCAAAACTTCTTCCGTAAGTTATACCTAAAATAATATCATCCCCTGAATATACTCCCAAAGGATCTCCCGGAGAATAATCTTGTAATTCCATATCTCCGGAATAGAATCCCAAAAAAGAAAATCCAAAAGCATTACTACCATTTCTCGTAGTAAAGCCAACAAAATTTGTATTCATATCCAAAAATAGCTTTTTATAAGCAAAGGTGAAGTTGTGCGTATTATCTGATTCATTCGAAGAATACATAATTTCAGAAGGATTAGTAAATAAAGAATGAGTTCCTCCATCCCAACTATTACCTGCTGTTCCATTAGTCTTTGCGTGCATATCCAATTGGAGTATTTCAAACCCTGTAGGTCCTCCTGTATTATTAAGACTTTCCCAGAAATCAGAAATATCATTTCCAAGATCCCCGAAAGAATATGATAAAAATATTAATATCAACATATTAATCTCCAATATGGGAGATTAACAAAGTTTAGTTTATTGTCAAGTAAAAAAATCATATTTTCACTCCTTTTAAGATTAGATTTCTCGCGACGTGACGATTCGAAGTCCAATCCGGCGTTATCAATCTATCCTCATTGGCATACCCGGAAAAACGATGTATGACAATATTTTCAGTTAAATTATCTAAAAATTCCCTTGCTATTTCCGCGTAATCTTCGCACTTCTCAAAAATTTCAATATTGCCGTTTTTGAATTCACGGGCAAAAGGAGTATTCTCTACAATATATAAATGATGTAGTTTTATGCCATCTATTCCCCATTCGGAAATAGTTTTAGCTGTCTCTATCATATCTTGTTTGGTTTCACCAGGTAAACCCAAAATAACATGAGCAACGACTTCAATACCTGCTTTCTGTTTTAACATTTGCACCGCTCTTTTGCTATCTAAAACGGTATGTTTTCTGCCCGAAAAATCCAGGGATCGTTGATGAACCGATTGAATCCCTAATTCAACAATTGTGTAATATTGATTTGCAATTTCGTATAAAAGATTTACATTTTCTTCGTTTACACAATCGGGTCTTGTGGATACTGAAATACCAACTACACCCTCATGAGTAAACACGGAGAAATATTTTTTTCGTAAAATATCAACAGGTGCGTAAGTACTTGTATAAGACTGAAAATAAGCAATGAATTTATTTATACCCTTTTTTTTCAATCTCGATATACCTTTTTCAATTTGTACTGAAATATCATTGGTTAATTCATTATTATGGATTACTGAACCTTCTTCATCGCAAAAATAACAACCCGTATAACCCTTAGTTCCATCTCTTGTGGGGCAGGTAAAACCACCATCGATACTAACACGATAAACTTTTTCCCCAAATCTTTCTTTCCAATATTGTCCGACTGTACGGTTATTAAACATTATCAAGATTAAATAATTTTTCCTAAAGTTTTTACTACATTCGGATCATATATGGATTTACTTCCTGATTCTATTTCTTTTATGATCTCTTTTTTATTTTTACCTTGCGAGTTAAGTTTATCTATTTCATTAGCAACACGAATAATCCTGGAACCAATAGGAATAGCCTCTCCTTTTTGTCCGTCCGGTTTTCCGGAACCGTCATAATTCTCATATAAATGTTCTAGTATATTCCTACTTTTCTTTAAAAATTTTAGAGGGCTTATTATCTTTGCGCTTAGTCCTTCAGAACTTATTTCTTCATCTTTTCCCAATTTACCCAGGTCGTGAAGAAGCGCGGCAAATCTAATATTATTTATTTCTCCCTTATGTATACCTAAAATATTTGCAATTTTTACAGAAAGTTTACTTACTCTCTCACTGTGAGCTTTCAATTCCGGATTCACCGATTCTTCTACCTTTATAAAAGAAAGTACCGCTTCAATATAACTTGCTTTTAGAGTATCATTTAACAGACCTGTATATAAACAAATCGAAAGATTACTTGTTATAGTCTGTATGAGATCGGGAGATATTTCCTTTTCTGCTTTTTTTATTCCAAGTACACCTAAAATGTCGTTCATATAAGTAAGCGGAGAACAAATATATTCATCAGTTTCCCAGGGACCCTTATTATTAACGAGTCCAAATGGTTCTTCTCCTTCTTTTACTTCATCCCCGTAAGATAAATCGACTTCTCCTCCGATTGAGTGTACGCTGTACTTACCGGTATTTGGTTCTCTTAGTATAAGAACTAGACCACTCGAAGCAGTAAGTCCCATAACTGCTTCCGGTATTTTTTCGATTAATCCGGCAAGATCATTGTATTCTAAAAGAGATAGAGAAAATTTATTTAACAAGGATAGCTCTTTAACTTTATTCTTTAATCTTTGGTCAACATTTGATTTTGCTTCATGGAGTTCCAAATTTGCTTCTTCTAACGCCATATTCGCGTCAGATATTTCCATCATCAGTTTCTTTTTTTCCAGAAGTAAATGCCTTCTATCCAGAGCGTTTTTTATAAGATTTTGCAATTGATTTCGTGATGGTAAAGGTTTTTGTATATAATCATAAGCTTTTTCTCTAACTGATTTGATGGCTGTCTCAATAGAGGCGTGCGCGGTCATCATTATTACCTGAACTTCATTATCTTGTTCTTTTAAAGCGGTTAAAACTTCTGTCCCCAGACGATCGGGCAATTTAAGATCAAGAAGAACTACATCAGGTTTAAAATTCATAGCTGTACTTATACCGTCGGAAGCATTATAAGCTTTTTTTATTTCATAAAAATCTTCTTCATTATCGCCAAACTCAGAAAGCATAGCTTCTATAACTTCAACTAAATTTTTTTCATCATCTATTATAAGTATTTTTTCGGACATCAGTTATTCCTTTGGTAAAGTTATTGTAAAACAGGCGCCTTTTTCTTCATTTTTAACTTTGATTGTTCCGTGATGATTCTGAATTATCCTGTTAACGATCGACAAACCTAAACCGGTTCCTTTATTCTTTGTAGTAAAAAATGGAATGAATAATTTAGAAATAATATCTTTGGGTATGCCTCCCCCATCATCTTTCACCTGTATTATCATGTTTTTTTTACCTCTTCTAATACTGATTTCAATATTCCCATTCTCTACTATGGCTTCCATCGCATTCAAAAATAAATTATTTAAGACAGTAATGATTTTATCTCTATCAACGTAACAGGTAAGATTTCCCTTTAAATTATTGTTTACATGTATGTTTTTCTCCGCTATTTCCTGCCCAAACATCAATAGTATTTCACCAATTAACCCTTTCAGATTCACTTTTGATTTCATTAAATCCTTATCTGAAGCGTAAAGCGTCATATCATTTACTATTCTTTCGAGACGTTTTATTTCTTGTAAAACTATTGCCTGAAACCTATAATCATTGCTATCTTTTCCACCTTTAAAGGATAAAGATTCGATACCAGCTTTAATAGAAGCAAGCGGGTTTCTAATTTCATGTGCTAATCCCGCAACCATTTCACCGAGAGCTGCAAGGCGATCTTTTCTCCTCAATTCTTCTTCCATTTCACGAATTTCTGTTATATCCCTTAAAATAATCGAAGAACCCATAATGCTACCTGAAACGTCAAAAACGGGAGAAGCGCTAAAACCTATCAGCGAGCGGCTTAATTCAATCACACTTCTTTCGACATGCTCTCCTTTAAAAACTTTATCAAAAATACTTTTTTCAGCATTCTTAAAAACTTCTTCTATATCTTTGGATTCTATATCCTCGCCAAAAAGTTTTTTTGCCTCGGGATTGGCTTCGATTATTGTTTTATTTTTATCTATCAAGATTAATCCTGTTGATAAAGATTCAAGAAGTCTTGTTATATTAAAATCTTTAATCTTCATCCTGTCCATTTCCGGTACGCTGCATTTTTTTGAATTTTTCGAGAGCTTTTTGGTCACCTATAACAATTAAAGTATCGCCTTCTTCTATTTTTTCATCCGAAGAAGGTACGACAATTAAGTCTTCAACAACTTCAGCGGCATTCTTTTCCTTAACTTTTCTTTTTATGGCAATCAAATTTAAACCGTATTTATTGCGCAGAGAAAGCCCCTTAGGTGTTTTACCGATAAAAGGATCTGGCGTTTCCGATTCCATTATGCCAACTTTATCATTTAATTGAAGATAATTTATTATAGAGGGGTTAAGAAGTTGATCGGCAAGTTTTTTTGCCATTTCTTCCTCAGGATAGATAATTCTATCAGCTCCGATTTTTTCGAGAATTTCCCCCTGAGACGAAGAAGAAGCTTTGGTTACAATCCAATCTATTCCCAATTCTTTTAAGTGAAGAGTCACTAAAAATGAAGCTTCAAGGTCTTCTCCGATAGAGACGATAGCAGCATCAGCGGAAGAAACTCCAGCCTCTTCTAAAGGTTTCTTATCTCTTCCGTCAGCTATTATAACGTCTATCGCAAACTCAGACGCTAATTCAACTTTTTTCTCGTCTTTATCTATAGCAGTAACCTGACAGCCTCTTTTAAGAAGCTCAGAGGCAACCGTTAGCCCAAAAGTACCCAAACCAACAACTACAAAATACTGTCTCTTTTCAGTTTTTCCGATCATCCAATTTGCACCTTTGCGAGAGGATATTGAAAACTTTCACTCTTTCTCTTCAAAACCGTAGCAACAAGAGTAAGAGGTCCAATTCTTCCCGCTAACATTGTTATTATTATTATTAATTTACCCAGAACAGTAAAGTCATGAGAAAGTGATAGCACCGGATTCGTGCAAGATCCCATAGATAACCCAACAGTACCAAACGCAGAAACCTCTTCAAACACTACAGGCAATATCCCAACTTTATTGATTATACTTCTTTCCGTAAAACTTAAAAGACCAATCATACTTATTATTAATATTAACGAAATAAGAAAAAGAGTCAATGCTTTGTTTACCTGTTCTTCGGGAATCCGACGTTTCTCGATATTAACCGATTTTAAACCCCTTAACCTCGAAGTAAAAAAATTGCCAATTATTATAAAGGTTGTCGTTTTTATTCCACCCCCAGTACCTCCCGGGGAAGCTCCTATGAACATAAGAAACACTATTATCAAAAGAGTAGTCGGAAGCAAACCTCCAATATTTATTAACGAAAAACCAGCTGTCCTGGGTGTGGTCGCGGTAAAGAATGATATAATAAATTTATCTCCTATGTTACTTCCCGACAAAATATTTCCGTATTCTAATGAATATACACAGGTAAAACCAAAAACAATTAGGATTATTGTTGAATAAAGAACTATTCTGGAATGTTCAGTCAGATATCTTTTTTCTCCCCTTAGACGTTCTATCACATCAAGAAGGACTACAAAACCAAGCCCTCCAGCAATAAAGAGAAAAGCAGCGGTTAAACTTATAATAGGCGTATTAGTGAAATCTGTAAGATTTTTTGAAAAAGAACTGAAACCAGCGTTACAAAAGGCACTCACGGAGTGAAAAATCGCGTGTGCCACTGCTTCATTAGTACTGAAAACTTCTTTAAATCCCAATAAAAATAGAATAAAACCCACCATCTCAAAAATAAAAGTAGTCAGGACAACTAATCTTAAAAATGTTAGAGTATTATTTCGATTAAATAAACTGAATTCTTGTTGAATCACAATATTTTGTCTCTTATCTGGTTTGATTGCAAATATTGTCATAAATAAACTGGCGAAAGCCATGTACCCCATTCCTCCGATTTGAATCAAAAATAAGATCATAGATTTACCGGCAAAAGTAAAATCTAAAGCAGTATCCTTAACAATTAACCCGGTAACGCAAACCGCTGAAGTCGAAGTAAATACTGAATCTATAAAAGAAATGCCTCTATTAGCTATTGGGAATTTTAGAAAAATCGCGCCCAATAAAATTATCGTAATATAAACAAAAGATATAGACTTAAAAGGAGACCATCTATTCATTTTCTTAAAGGAAATTTTGCCTTAAAAATTATACTATCCTGCCTTATTGAGCCTTTTTCTTTTTACGAATTATCTGCGGCGGAGTGTGTTTGGTAATCGTAGATTTAGTAATGCGGCAACCTTCAATATTATTCATCTGAGGCAAATTAAACATTAAATCGAGCATTAATTCTTCAATTATTCCTCTTAATGCCCTTGCTCCGGTTTTCATTTTTGAAGCTCTCCTGGAAATTTCACTTAAAGCAGGACGAGTAAAAGTTAATTCTATCCCATCCCAATTCAAAAGTTGTTTATATTGCTTAACTAAAGCATTATTAGGCTTACACAAAATATCGGTAAGATCTAAAATAGAAAGCCTGTTCAGAGTAGCAATTACAGGAAGTCTTCCGACAAGCTCGGGAATTAAACCATAATGCATAAGATCGTGGGGCTCGATATTTTCTAATACATCTTTAGAGTCGTTAAATTTATCATTACTTATAGAGGATTTAAAGCCAAGCGGATTCGATTGCAATCTGCTTTTTACTATATCCTGAAGCCCACCAAAGGTTCCTCCAGCAATAAAAAGAATATTTTTAGTATTTAAACTTATAAACTCCTGCTCGGGGTGTTTTCTACCTCCCTGAGGAGGAACATTTACAAGAGACCCTTCTATTATCTTCAGTAAAGCTTGTTGAACCCCTTCACCGGATACATCCCTTGTAATAGAAGGATTCTCCGATTTTCTGGCAATTTTATCCAATTCATCAATATAAACTATACCTTTTTCAGCTAATTCTATATCATAGTTCGCGGCCTGCAAGAGACGTACAAGTAAATTTTCCACGTCTTCACCCACATATCCGGCTTCAGTCAAAGAAGTCGCATCGGATAAAGCTAAAGGAAGTTCTAAAATTCCGGCAAGTGTTTGGACAAGAAGAGTTTTTCCTACGCCGGTAGGACCTATAAGTAACATATTCGATTTATCGATTTCTATATCCTTTGGCTTATATTTTATTTTTTTATAATGATTATATACTGCTACAGAAAGGATTTTCTTCGCCTTTTCCTGCCCTATAACATATTTATCGAGATTTGCTTTTATTTCAGCGGGCGTCGGAATATCAAAATCAAGTTGTTCGGGAACACTTTCGGATGCCTCTCCCAAGAAATCGGCAAAAAGTTCTATACAATCTTCACATATATATGTGTCATCTTTCCCGGATATAAGCCTCGAAGTTTCATGATGAGGGCGTCCACAAAAAGAACAAAACGCACCGCTATTTTTTTTCTGCATCAATCATTTCCTTTCCTTTCTGTTTTTTAATAACTTCATCGATAAGACCGTAATTAAGTGATTCCTCTGCTGTCATCCAAAAATCTCTATCAGTATCAGTTTTAATCTTTTTTAAAGGTTGTTTCGTATGCTCAGAAAGAATTCTATGCAATCTCTCCCTGATCTTTATAATTTCATCGGCATGTATCTCAATATCGGACGCGACTCCCCTAACACCACCAGAAGGCTGATGAAGAAGGATCCTTGAATTAGGCAGAGCAAATCGTCTGCCATGTGTACCGGCCGTTAATATTATTGCCGCGATAGAAGCAGAAATACCAACAGATATCGTAGATATAGGAGAACGAACATATTGCATAGTATCATAAATAGCAAGTCCATCTGAAACGCTTCCCCCAAGACTGTTGATATAAATTTGGATTTCTTTATCAGGGGCTTTCGCTTCAAGAAATAATAACTGAGCTATAACACTATTAGATGTAGGTTGGTCTACTTCTGATCCGATAAATATTATCCTATCTTTCAAAAGCCGTGAATAAATATCATAAGCCCTTTCACCATGGGCCGTCTTCTCTATAACATAAGGTATCGTTAACTGATTACGCATTAGAATCCTCCCCTTTTGCTTTAGCAAATAAGAAGTCCAAAGCTTTCTTACGTAATATTAATTGCTTTACGAAACGTATAGCTTCTTCGCCTAAGTTTTCAAAACTTTCGTCATCAGAATCAGCTATTTTCTCCATCCATTCGTCCAATTCTTCTTCCTCTACCTTCATTTTTTCCTTAAGAGCTATAGAATCGAGCAGTTCTGTTCGTCTCGCGTTATCGGCCGCCTCATCCTCATTTAAACCTCTTCTACTAATTAATTCAACAAGTGACGGGCTAACCTCAAAATCATCGGCTAAGTCCAGAGCTTTTTTTACGAGCTGATCTTTCAAGTCGTTTTCACTTTCTTTTTCACTTTCTTTTTTAAGGTTATCCATAAGATTTTCTTTCAACTCATTCAGATTGACAAAACCCAAATCTTTAGCAAATTCATCATCCAGAGAAGGTTTAACCTTTTCTTTTATCTCAACTATCTTAACTCTAACAGATTTTATGTTATCTTCAAATCCCTTTAATTGAAAACCCTCCGGCAATTCAATCTCAATTTCTTCATTTTTTTGTTCAGTTTCTATACCTTTGAGTTTTTCAGAAAAGAAATCATCGCCGATTTCGTATGAATAATTAGGAATTACTTCTTTTTCGTTTTTCACATCCAAAAAAACAATATCGCCTTTTTTAACTTTCCTATCTACAGATTTTAACTCACTATTTATTTCTCTTAACTTTTCCAACTCGGTTGAAACATCGATCTTTTCTTCTTTAGTATTTTCTATATCAATAGCGGATAAATCGAGATCTATTTCCGGTGGAATATCCAGGGACACTTCTAAACGTACTTCTTCGTCTTCTTCTTTGAAATTTTTGACTACAGGCGGCCCATAAACAAAAGGTTCATATTTTTTTATGATATCAACAATTCTTTCCTGTATCAACTTTTGTAAGCTTTCCGATCTTAGTTGCGGACCAAAACGTGCCTTTATCATATGAACCGGCACTTTACCTTTTCTGAATCCAGGAATCGAAACATCTTTCTTTAATTCCTGGGCTAATTTATCCATTTCTTCTTTCAACTTTTTTTCTTCAAAAGCTACTGTTAAGTCTTGCAATTAACTCCTCCATTATTTTTAGTATATCATTTGCGAGAGGGGGGATTTGAACCCCCACACTATTTCACTAAGTACTGGATCCTAAGTCCAGCGCGTCTACCAGTTCCGCCACTCTCGCGCCCACCAACTACAATCAATCAACCATAATTATATATAAGTCATTTGGCATTGTCAACACCCTCCACCCACCCTATTTTTCACATGTAGAACTTGTAGTTTTTGACTTTACTAACAGTCAACAAGTGTATTTTTTCCTGACGACCTTTTTAATTATTGATTATACCATATTAGTTTCGAAAAACAAGCTTTTAAAGGTTAAATCTTGGCAGTTAATATCTTTACAAAAACTCTTGCATAAAAAAAACCTCCAAGTATATTTAAAGAAATACGAGTAGAAAACAATGAATAACAAGGAATTAAAATGAAAATTGACGAATATAGCTTTGGTTCAATAACCATAAACGGAAAAAAATATACACAAGATGTCATAATATTTCCGGATACAGTCTTTTGCCCCTGGTGGAGAGAAGAAGGACACAACTTATCTTTAAAAGATCTGGAAAAAGTCATCGAATTTAAGCCAATTTTAGTCATAATAGGAACCGGAGCGGAAGGGATTATGCGAGTCCCCCAAAAAACCCTCAAAGAATTAAACGAAATCGGCATTGAAACAACAACCGCAAAAACTGGAGAGGCAGTTAATATATACAACGAAAAAATACAAAATAACAAAAATGTGGTTGCTTGCCTTCATTTGACCTGTTAAAAAGAAGAAGCCGGAAAAAGTCAAACAGTCAAATTATCCTCCCCACACCCTATATATTTTTTTGCTATTCGATTATTTTTCAATTCATCTATTCAACTTAGATATCGGAGAATACATTGAATTTTGATGTTTAATTTAAGACACAACCCAACAAAAAATGATGCGATTTAATGTTTAAATTATAGAATATAATGCTTTGATTGACAAAAAGTTAAGTTCTATATGCTTTGCTTTAACTTTAACTCTATTGAAGGGAGGACTTTTGTTTCTCCCTGTTCGTGTTCATAGTTTTTGAAATAGGAAACTCCGGGAATAATTTCAAAAAGGTTTTTATACTTTAATATGGGGGCTAAGGTTAATCTCTTTTCAACTGTTCCGGTTAAAAAATTCGTTCCTTCGAACTCATTCTCCGGAGAAGCTGGAGTATTAGTATTTACAGGCCAGGCGGTTGTTATTCGGTTTTCCCCTCTTCTCGTGTAAGAAAACATGGCACCCAATTTAAAATCGGTAATATTATATAAGTATTTCAGAACAAATCTGTCGTAATCGCACCCGAGGCTAGAGCCGAGAGGCATATCTTTTTCTAAATATCTCTGCCACACACGTATATTATCATACACCCATCTTGTCATAAGGTTATATGAAACAAAAACTTCCGAATTTTTTAGGGGGAAATCTTTGCTTTGAATGCCGCAATAAAGACCTATGTGATTTGGCTCCTTCCATGGATCCGCCTCGTATTGAAAATCATCGATAAATAAGTCGAAATAACAAAGAAAATTCCCTTTAACTGCCATTAAATCAATATTCCATAAAATATTGGTGTTTCTCTTTCTGTTATGCTGTTCTACATAGTATATTGTAAGAGGTGTCAACAATTCGAATGGAAAACTCAAAGATTCTCCGCCTATTAGCATTACTTCGGAAACCGAAAAAGCAAACCAATCCATTGGTTTTATTTCAAGTCGATGTATCCCAAGATATCTATTTACGTTTGTTACCTCTCCAGATGTAGTATCTTTCCAGGCAAATTCAACACCTTCGTAATCCTCGAGCCTTGTTATAAAATGGGTAAACGCAAACTTGGGTTTTTTAAGAGTAAAACTTAAATAATCAAGAGGAATATTTGGAGAAAGAAACGCGTTATTCTCAAATGCCGATCCCATAGAAAAAACATCTTTGCCAAAAGAAAATAAAAGATTGTCAGTTTTATAAAAAATAGAACCTCTTATAACATCCGAATAAACACCAAATTTTTTTCTTCTTGGATAATAGGAATCTCCTCCCCAACGTAAATAAGGGGAAACTTCTCCCCCCCATTTTCCAAATCGCTGCTTGATTGTAGGGCTAACCTGAAGATAACTGACAGTATCTACAACCGAATAAAATGAAATATCTACAGTATTAGTATCTTCAAATAGAGGCAAAAAACCATAGGGAAGTGTTAGTTCCCCGTTATCTATCCATTTCTGAGCCCTTATAGAGGGGTCTGGCATCAATACAGAAAAAAAACCCATTAAAAGTACTAATATCATAAAAGAAGTATAAAAAATACTATATTTTTGTCAAGCCCAATAAAAATAATTATGCCACAAAGGCATAAAGACTTAAAGTCCCATCACATCCCCTTTAATCTCTGTCATAAAACGCTTAATGGACGAAAAAAATAACAAATCACACGAATATCACGATTTTTTTCCTTTTGGTTTTTCTAATACCTAAAACCTAACATCTAAGACCTAAGTTCATACTTGACAAACAATGATGTATCAATATATTCGAGTGATTTGATAAAATTGTTAAAACCAGCTTGGCTTTAAGCTAAATATGTTATTATATAAATGTTTGCGCCCGTAGCTCAACTGGACAGAGTAGCGGACTTCGGATCCGCTGGTTGAAGGTTCGAATCCTTCCGGGCGTGGATAAAGATTAAGGAGGAAATATTCCAATGAGAATAATCGATATAAAAGCAAGAGAAATAATCGATTCAAGAGGAAACCCAACAATAGAAGCCGAATGTATTCTGGAATCGGGTATTTATGGCAGGGCGGCCGTTCCCTCCGGAGCTTCGACAGGAACGAGAGAAGCGCTTGAACTTAGAGATAATGATAAAAAAAGATACGGAGGAAAAGGAGTCCTTAAGGCAGTAAATAACGCTCAAAATATATTGGGACAGGAAATTGCGGGGAAAAATTGCTTAGACCAAAGACTGATCGATCTTACAATGTGCAAAAGGGACGGAACAGAAAATAAAGGAAAACTCGGTGCTAACGCTATTCTTTCGATATCTATGGCGGTCGCGAGAGCCGCAAGTAACTTCTTAAATATACCACTTTATAGATACCTCGGCGGAACAAACGCGTGCCGTCTTCCCGTTCCTCTCTGCAACATTTTAAATGGCGGAGAACACGCAGACAACAATCTCGATATTCAGGAATACATGATAGCTCCAATAGGACTCCCTAATTTTAAAGAAGCTATTAGGGCAACAAGTGAAGTATTTCATTCATTAAAGAGAATTCTTTCTGAAAAAAATTATGCAACCAGTGTTGGAGACGAAGGCGGTTTCGCCCCCAATCTTTCCACCAATGAAGAAGCTTTAAGCTTAATTCTCGAATCAATAGACAAAGCCGGATATAAAGCGGGAACGGAGATCGCTATTGCCCTGGACTGCGCCGCTTCTGAATTTTATAAAGACGGAGCTTACAATTTCGGAGGAGATTCTCTAACCTCTGAAGATATGGTTTCCGTGTATAAAGAATGGGTAAATAAGTATCCAATAATTTCAATCGAAGACGGTCTCTCGGAATCGGATTGGGATGGCTGGGATATTTTAACAAAAGAATTAGGAAAAAAAATCCAAATCGTGGGAGACGACCTTTTCGTAACCAATACCTCGATAATACAGAAAGGTATCGATAAAAACATAAGTAACTCCGTACTTATAAAACTTAATCAAATCGGAACAGTCACAGAAACAATCGAAGCAATTCAAATGGCTCAAAATAACGGTTGGACTGCTGTTGTTTCACATCGTTCCGGAGAAACCGCCGATACATTTATATCTCATCTTGCAGTCGGTTTAAACACAGGACAAATAAAAACCGGTTCCTTATCAAGAAGCGAACGTTTAGAAAAATATAACGAGTTACTTAGAATCGAAGAGGAATTAGGAGATGCCGCGAGGTTCCAAGCCATTTAAGAATCTTCTTAAAAAATATTTAAAGAAAGTTTTCTTAGGCTTATTAATATTTGGAATTCTTTACTATCTTTTCTTTGGATCCTATGGATTTATAAATATCTTTAAGCTAAAAAGAAAAGAAAGCCATCTCAGGAAAACAAAACAGGAACTTCAAATAAAAGAGGAAGCCTTGCTCGATTCCTTAAAGAAGATAAAAAAAGACACTTTTCTTATCGAAAAGATAGCAAGAGAAAAATTGGGAATGATAAAATCCGGAGACACGGTAATAATATACGACGAAAAATGATAGAGAAGCCAGAAACCTGAATTCAGAATCCAGAATCTTACCGCAACCCAAAAATTGAGGTTAAATGATTGGTGTAGATATAATTAAAGTAAGCAGGATAGAAAAAGCAATAGATCGCTGGGGTGATGATTTTATAGACAAGATATTCACCGAAAACGAAAAGCAATATTGTAAAAATAAAAATAGTGAATCCCAGTGTTATGCCGCAAGATTTGCCGTCAAAGAATCTTTTTATAAAGCCAAAAATCATAATTACGGATGGAAAGCAATAGAAGTAATATCCAAGAAAAAACCTACAATCAAAATTCTGAATAATAAGTTACAATCTGAAATGAAAAACATCAAAACGCATATATCTCTATCGCATACCGAAGATAATGCTATTGCTGTAGTTTTATTAGCTAAAGAGAATAGTTAAAATATTAAGGTATATTGTATCGCAAAAAAACCTTTGCATCGGATAGGTTTTTTAAACAATAAAAATATATTTTTCTCTGTATTTTTCTGTAAGAATTAGGTTTTTAGTGTGTTTTTTTAAAAAATAAATCCAAAATAAGAGGTGCGGTTTCTTGTATTTAGTGCTTTTCGTGTTTAATATTATAATTTGGTATTTTTAACTGTTGCAAATCTTATATCTTTTCTTCTTCCTCCAGATTTTTTAATTTTTCCTCGAAAATATTATAAGTTTTATCGTCATAAAGAACGAATTGAATTAATTGAACGGAAGAAAGACTGGGAATCTTATCAGAAACTGCGTTTACAGCAATTTTAGCCCCTTCTTCCAGAGGATATCCAAATGCTCCCGTAGAAATTGCGGGGAAGGATACAGATTTTATTTCATGTTGATCCGCTACGGAAAGAGAATTAACATAACAATCATAAAGCAGTTTAGAATCTTCGTTGCGTTTTGCCCAAACAGGTCCTACAGTATGAATAACCCATTTCGCCGGCAACTTATATCCTTTAGTAATAACAGCTTCACCAGTTTCACAATGGCCGATTTTTTTACATTCTGCCCATAAACCTGAACCAGCCGCCGAATGAATCGCACCCGCTACCCCTCCTCCGGGTGAAAGTCTTTTATTCGCGGCATTAACAACAGCATCTGTATTTTGCTCTGTTATGTCACCTTTTACAATTTTAATCACAACATTCTTATAATCTATTCCATACATATTGCCTCCTTTTTACAAAATAGTATTTTTCGGTAAATATTCAAGGGGAAAACTTATTTTTTAGTGAACGATGTTGGTTTTTAGCTATAGACCCTTTCTTTAATTTTTTAGCAAAGAAATACCAAAAAAATGTTTGTAGGGGCTTTATGGTTAGTGCCTTTATTGGATTTTAAATATTGACAAAACGATATTTGTTATTATAATCACAAAGTGGGAAAACAAACCTTAAACAAATCAGAAATACCTGATGAAGTAATAAGTAGATTATATATATACGCGAGATGTCTCGAAAGTTTTTGTGAAGAGGGTAGAAAAAGTTTCTCTTCTGATGATATAGCAAACAGCTTAAACATAAAACCGACATTGGTAAGAAAAGATTTTTCTTATATCGGAACAATGGGGAAACGTGGAGTAGGATACAACACCAATGATGTGCTTAAAAAAATAAAACAAATAGCCTTTCCAAATAAAGAAACAAAAGTAACGTTAATAGGCGTGGGGAAACTTGGTTCAGCGCTTTTAAATTTTTACGGTTTCAAAGCCCAGGGTTTTAAAATAGCATTAGCTTTCGATAAAGATAAAAGAAAAATCGGAAGTAATTTTAGAGGAGTTGAAATCGACGATATTAAGAATTTTAAACGTAAAGTCGAAAAAGAAAAAATAAAAATTGCTATAATTGCTGTCCCATCGGAAGAAGTGGTTAATGTAATAAAAAGGATTAAAGAATCCACTATCGAAGCTATTTTGAATTTTACCCCCGCATATCTCTCCTCTCTCAATAATTACTCGGATAATTTTATTGTTAGAAATATTGATCTTTCTTCAGAATTAGCACGCCTTAGCTATTACCTTTCAGAAAAAGAAAGTAAGAAAAAAAAGAAGCCTGAAGCCTGAAGTCAGAATACAGAATTTCACCCCTTAATTAGCCACAGATTTACATAGATATTTTTTGTTGTTTTATTAATCAAAAACTTTAAATCTGAACCTCAAAACTATAGGATAAAAAAACGTCATAAATTTTTTCTTTTTCTCCTAATATTTAAAAATTAAAACCTACTACTACTCAAGGATTAGTTAGATTATAAATCGTTACGAACCATTTGTATTCGATAAAATTTCTGATATCGATATCACTTTCATCGACACCCTCTTCTATATTAACCCTTTCAGGTACAGAATACGCAAAAGTATCGGAACCTATAGCACGGGTAGTCGGTGTTCCGTAGAATCCAACATTATCCGCACTATCGAGTTCGTTTGGAATATCACCATCATCTATTATAGCAAGAAAATATGTTTCGCCGAAAGACAACATCGTAATATTATATAAGCTATCATCACCTATCATAAGATCAAAACCTCTAAATATCTCGGCATCACGCAGAGACACCTCATCAATTCCATCTATATTATCAAGATAATAAAACAAGTCCGTTTCTCCCTTAACGGCTAGAACAACCTTGCAGTTGTCCGCGTAAACCTTACCGGAAACCGTTGTAATAAGTTCTTTCAATTCCTCACAATTAATCAGAAAAAAACAAAATATGATTACAATACTCAATTTTCTTTTTATCATAATTTATACCTCTCCTATTTTTAAAACTATTTAACAGTTTAATTGTCAACAACTTCAATGCTATCGATCAATTGTATATTTTCCGATGATTTACCTATCATAATATCAAATTTTCCGGGTTCGACAACATATTGCATATTATAATCGTATATTCCTAATTGAGAGGCTTTAACGATCAGACTCACAGTTTTTTCTTCACCTGGTTTTAAACTTACAGATTTAAAGCCCTTTAGCTCTTTAACGGGAGTAGTAACACTACTTACAACATCGTTCATATATAATTGTACTATTTCAATACCTTCATAATCACCTGTATTCTTGATGTTCAAGCTAATATTAACTTCTTCAGTATTTCTTATTTTCTTTTTGTCTATTTTTAAATTACTGTATTCGAAGTCGGTATAACTCAATCCATGCCCAAATGGGAATAAAGGAGTATTTGGCACATCGATATACTTGGATGAAAATCTATTATCAGGGTTATAGGGTCTTCCTGTATTTTTGTAGTTATAGTAAATAGGTACTTGTCCGATAGTTCTCGGAAAAGTAACCGGCAGTTTACCGGATGGATTATAATCGCCAAAAAGTACATCAGCAATAGCATTTCCTGTTTGAATACCTAAAAACCATGTCTCAACAATTGCCGGAATATTTTCTGCCGACCAGGAGATAGATAAGGGTCTTCCATTCATTAACACCTCAACAACAGGAACCCCGGTTTCATAAATAGCCTTAATCAAATTCTCTTGAACTCCCGGCAAGTCAAGATAAGCCCTGGAAGCTGCTTCTCCACTCATATTGCGCGCCTCTCCTACCACAACTATAGCTACATCACATTTTTTTGCAACCGTCACCGCTTCATCAATATTTTCAGTCGAAGTTCCCAAAATATTACATCCTTTTGAATAGTAAACTTTAGTTTTGGACGAAACCTTGTTCCTGATACCTTCCAAGATAGTTACAACATCGGAAGAGTCTCCGTGCGCAGACCAGGAACCCAGGGGATCCCGGCGGCTGTTTGCCAGTGGTCCTATAATGGCAATAGATTTCGTCGCTTTTGAAAGCGGTAATAATTTATTATCGTTTTTTAACAAAATGATAGATTCTCGGGCTATTTCACGTGCCACCTTGATATTTTCAATGCTTTTTATATTAATACACGCACGAGTCGTATCCAAATAAGGACGCTCAAACAAACCTAATTTGAATTTTATTTTAAGTATTCGTTTAACTGCCTCATCTATTTCTTTTTCGGATACCAATTTTTCTTTGACCAACTTATCTAAGTTTCTTTGATAGATATTATCAGGAGTTCCAGTAATTGAATCATCACGATAATTCCCGGACATATCCATATCAACACCACTTTTAAAAGCCTTATAAGCTGCCTCGGCCGGATCTTTTGCAATTCCATGCCTGATAAGTTCTCCGATACTATTCCAATCACTCAAAACAAACCCATTGAAACTCCACTCTTCACGAAGAATTTTTTGAATAGTGAAAGGATTCGCAGTTGCAGGGATCCCGTTTATTTCATTAAATGCGCTCATGATCGTGCCAGCATGAGCATCAACCACTGCAGCTCTAAAAGGAGGTAAATAGACCTCTCTTAAAGTTCTTTCGGAAACATCAACGGTATTATAATCCCTCCCACCAACAGCTCCCCCATAACCTACAAAGTGTTTAGCACAGGCCAAAATGGTATTAGGGTCGGAAAGATCTCCTCCCTGGAATCCTTCAACTTGAGCTTTTGCTATAACAGAGCCAAGATAAGGATCCTCGCCAGCACCTTCCGCTATTCTCCCCCATCTTGCATCTCTTGCAATGTCAACCATGGGTGCAAATGTCCAATCTACACCATCAGACGCTGCCTCCCTAGCTGCTATGGAAACCGCTTTTTTAACTAAATCAGGATCCCAACTACTCGCCATTCCAAGGGGAATAGGAAAAACAGTTGCATAACCATGTATTACATCTAATCCAAATATTAATGGTATTCCCAAACGGGTATTTTCTACAGCAATTTTCTGAATTCTATTTTTCTCTCTCCCTGTTATATTTAAAAAAGAGCCCACTCTACCTTTTTCAGTCAGAACTTCACATTCCTCGGTGAAAGGAGCGCTGTACTGGTTCATTTGACCTATTTTCTCTTCCAGAGTCATTCTACCAAGTAAATCTTCGACTCTTTCTTCAAGAGAGTTTTCAGGATTCTTATAGACAGGTGTTTTATCGGCTCCTAGTACAATATTTACCGTAAAGAAACAAAACAAGAAAACGAAAAAAAGAACATTTGAGCATCTGCTAACATTATTTTTCATGTGCTACCTCCTACTAGTCATTTTATGCTTTTCCTTACTTATGTCAACATCTAACTTATAAGTTTACTACTGAATGAAACAACTGAAAACATAAACTTTATTTAAGAAATATCTGTGAAATCAACTATGGAAAGCAAAAAAGAGGAGGAAACTTATTATAGTCTCCTCCTCTTAATTTAAATTAAAGATTATTTAATTAACCGGCTTGTTTCTCCGCAGCCTTTTTAAGTTTATCATTTGCGAAAATAGCAACTTCGACTCTGCGGTTCATTTGTTTGCCTTCCACAGTTTCGTTGCTGGCAACAGGTTGTGATTCACCATAACCCATCACTGTAAAACGAGTTTCTCTAACATTCAATTTTTTAAGATAATTCGCAACCGAGGTTGCTCTGGAACGAGACAACGTAAGATTTAACTCTTCTGAACCGTCTGAATCCGTATGTCCTTCTAACACTATTTCGGTATCCTCATACTTATTTAGAATTCTGGCAAGATTGTTTAAGTTATCAATACTTGCAGGTTTCAATGAAGCTTTATTTACGTCGAACAACAAACCTGAATCGAAGGTAATTTTAATACCCTCTCCGACTCTTTCAATCTTTGCGCCCGCGATATCTTGTTTCATTTCTTCAGCCTGCTTATCCATATAATTGCCGATATAATTTCCTGCGGCACCACCAACCACAGCGCCTATTATAGCTCCTACGGCAGTATTTCCAGCTTTTTTTCCAATCAAGCCTCCGACAACTCCTCCAGCAGCGGCGCCAATAACTGTTCCCTTTGCCTGATTACTCGCGCAACCAATGGTTCCTAAAAGCATCAAAGCAACTAATACTAATCCTACTGATTTCTTCATGATATTTCCTCCTCCTTTTTTTTAAACTTGTTTTATTAATACTGTAGTTACGAATAAATATGTACGTTAGTAATTATACGGTTTTTTTTAACTTTGTCAAGTGAGTTCCATATCACAGCAGACGTTCCAAGGCACATGGTTTACACTTTGTGATATAATATTAAAATTATTTT
>CAZKVT010000013.1:0-45322 GCA_964556365.1 uncultured bacterium
TGTCTGAAAGATAGTATTTCTAAATGTCAGACGAAGAGTTCGAAGTTTGTACGGAGTGAGCAGCCATTCTTTACGATTTTTCGAACACCAATTACCACCTGCGCTCCACTGCACAATTCCCAACCCATGCTCGTCCGCCTCGCACGAGGGCGCTCGGCGACCTCGCTTAGAATGCAACCGCCCTTCCGCGGATGCCTGCCCCGCGGAATAGGCTCGGTGATTTCCGAACCCTTGAATGTATCTCGGAGGCAAATAGAAAATGTCCAACGAAATTACGTCAAGTCCGTAGGATACGGACTTGATAAGACTTTGAAAAAGCTGGGGTCGGTCTTCGGGGGAAAATTCGCCAATCTTTTTTGAAAAATCTTTTAAGTTTTCTAAAACAATTTTTGTTTCAAACTTTTCTTTTTCTTCTTTTTGAATTGAAAGTTGTATCCCCTCTAAATCAAATTCCAAAACCTTTTTCTTGTTTTCGAGATTTTCGATTTTTGAGAAGTTCCTATTCGCTTATTTTGGGTTGACAAGTATTATCATAATTTTATATTATATGTTAGAGGGAAAGCAGGAAAAAATCTCAGAAAAAAATAATTGATAATTTTTTTATGAATAAATTTTTATGTTGAAAGAGGTGATATTTAAAAGATGAAAGATAAAAAGAAAAAAATTTTGATTCTTATACGTAAACTGGGAAGTATTGAGAGATTGAAACTCTTTAAAATGGCTTTTCTCATAAGTCAAGAATTGGAGGGTTTTTATTCTTTTGTACCATATAAATATGGTCCTTATTCCTTCGAAATGGATAAGGATATTAGAAAATTAATAAAAGATAATCATATTATTAATAAAGGAAATAAGTTAATTATAAATAAAAAAATTGATTTTTCGAATTCTGAGAATAATGAAATAATAGATAAAATTATCGACAAATTTTCAAAAAAGACCTCCTCGGAAGTTTTAGATTACGTTTATCAAAAATATCCTTACTTTTGCCAGAACTCTAAAATAAGAAAGTCCAAAAACAATTATGCTAATAACTCCAAGAAATTTATTTATACTATCGGTTATCAAAATCTTTCGATTGATAAATTTGTTGATATATTGATTAGAAAAGGAATAAAATACATTATTGATGTAAGAAATAATCCCTTTTCCTTTAAATATGGTTTTACTAAATATTGGCTTGAGAAAAATCTTCCGGAATTTGGTATAAATTATGTAAATTTTTCAAAGTTAGGAATTCCTAAGAAGTATAGAGCTTCTTTAAATAGCTTTGATTTGTGGAAAAAATATAAAGAAATTATGGATAACTCTCAAGTAGATAATGCTATAAAAATTTTGACAGAATATCCAAGTGCTTTAATGTGTTTCGAGGCGAACGTTGATGAATGTCATCGCCATGTTCTTAGTGATCTCATACATACGAAAACAAAGGAAAAAGTAATCGATTTCAATATTGAAACTACTCGCTGGGAGGAGAGAGAATATTAAGAAAAGTTCTCGTAACTATTAAGACGTACCCAACTCCTTCCACAAGGTATAAAGAAATTGTCTGTACGGCTGGAGTATTAGAAGATGGTTCTTGGGTAAGAATTTATCCAATAGATTTTAGACTTAGAGATTATTCCCAACGGTATAAGAAATATCAATGGATAAAGGTTGATTTAGAAAAATACTCTAGGGATCCAAGACCTGAGAGCTATAGGCTTTTGGGAGATATTAAAGTCCTTGGCCCACCAATAGACACAAGAAATAAATGGGCTAAGCGGAAGCAGTATGTTTTTAAAAAAGGGGTTAAGGGAATGTGTTGGTTAAACCAACAATCGCAAAGAGATATTTCTTTAGCTATTGTGAAACCTAGAAGAGTTGAAGATTTTTCTTGGGAGGAGAGTAACCCAAACTGGACTAAGCGACAATTGAGTGCTTTGAAGCAACTGCGTCTTTTTGACAATGTAAACTATAAAAAGGTAGAGAAAATCCCCTACAAATTTTCATATCTTTTTTATTGCGAAGACAAAAACTGTAAGGGTCATAAGATGATGATAGAAGATTGGGAAGTTATGGGACTTTATCGAAAAATGAGAGATACATGTAGCGGTATAGATTCTGCGTTGGAGAAGGTAAAAGAAAAATTTCTAGAAGATATTTGTTCTCCTGAACGAGATACTCATTTCTTTGTTGGAACGACATTGCAATTTGGAACTTGGATAATAATTGGTGTTTGGTGGCCTAAAAAGTAGAATAGTAATTTACTTTGTAGTAAGGCTTTTTGATTTATTTACTCTATTACGATAGTACGACTAAATTCTTTAAAGGAGGTTATATATTGAGTTTGATGTTTTTTCCTCTGAGATCAAACGCTGGTTGGTTTATTTCAAGAGAAGGTAAAGAAGATTTGGAAGGAGTTATAAAAAATTATATTATACTCTTCGATAAAATTGTTTTTCAGGATGGTCGGTATTATTGTTCGATAGGAGAAAAGACTTCCGTAGATTCTTTTATCCCTGCTAACTTTAAAGATTTAAAACGAGAAAAAATAAAGGATTTTATCCCGGGTAAGGAACGATTTTCGCTGAAGATCAACTCTACTGGATCTGCAGACCAATCGACTTTATTCGAAGAGGAAGTCAAGTTTCGGTTTGAGGCGGACTTTTATGCCATCCTGGATGAAGCAGGATTGGCAAAAGAAGGTTATATCGATTGGATGGGCGGGGATTTAAATCAGGATGGTAAAAAGTTAAGTAAAGAATTAGCTAAAAAAGATGTAAGTCAAAAAAATATTAAAAAACCTTTTCCAGGTAATCTTCTTGTTTCCCAAAAAATCTTGGAGGCTCTTTATATTGATTCACTAATTTCGGAATCTTTACAGTTACCTTTTTGTGTTGATTATCGGTTTAAGCCTATACTGCTATGGAAAAATTCTCAAATTAAAAAACTTCTTTATCCAACGCTTCAGGAAGTTTTCTATAATATATGGCTTTCTTATTCTTTCCCTGATTGGAGTAAGCTGAGTTGGGACGAAGTACACAAAGCTCGGGAATCCTCAGCGGGTATAGAATTCAGAAAAATGATAAGTAGAGTGATTGACAAGGTTAAGAAAAATTTGGAGGATTTTAAGGATCCGAAAGAACTCGAATCTTTGGTTTCAACGGAATTTACGAAAGAACTAATCGAAGAATTAGAGAAAAGGATTACTACGCCAAAAAAGACTCTTTTAAATCTTATTCCTAATTTATTACCTTTTGGTTATGGGACCTTGATTAGTACTTCTCAGGAAGTTGGAAAAATGATAAAGGAAAAAAGCAGTTGGGTATCTTTTCTTGTAAAACAATGAGTCGCATGTCTAATCAAATTTTCTGCTGATTGTTGAAATTTGCCTCAGTCTGTTGTTTTTGGGATAAGAATTGCTCTGAAAATTTTACCCCTTGACATTTGGATTTTTATTAATTAATTAAAATTATAGAAAGGAAATTTTAATGAAAGATAAATTCTCTGAGTTTTATAGACCAACTGATAAAGAGTTTGAAAATTTATGGAATGATTGTATTTTTACTTTTGATTCAAATGTACTTTTAAATCTTTATATGTATTCGGAAGAAGCTAGGGAAACATTCTTTGAAGTTTTGAAAAACAAAAAAATAATTGACCGTATATGGTTATCCCATCAAGCGGGTTTAGAGTACCAGGAGCATAGACTTACAAAAATAAACGAGCAGAAGAGAATATATAATGTTCTTTGTGATGTTTTAGAAAGAAGTTTAAAAAAGATCGAGGAAGCAATTAATTCTTTAAAAGAACATCCAATTATTGATCTTGATACTATGAAAGAAAAAATAAAGAAAGATCTTAGTTCTATTATTAAGAAAATTCGGAAAGAGGAAGAAAAACATCCAAAATGGTCATATGATTATGATCCAATTAGAGATGAAATTGACAAACTATTTATAAATAAAGTAGGAAAACCTTTCTCTGAAGTAGATTTGGAAAATTTATATAAGGAGGGTAAAGAAAGATATGATAATGATGTGCCTCCTGGCTACAAAGATAAAGGTAAACCAGAAAACGAGTATGGTGATTTAATATTATGGAAGCAAATCATTGGAAAAGCTAAGGAGTTAAAAACTCCGTTTATACTAGTTACGGACGATTTAAAGGAAGATTGGTGGTCTAAAATTGGAAAGGGCAAAATATCGCCCCGCCCCGAATTAATTAGGGATTTCAGGGAAGAAGCTAATGTTTTATTTTATATATATAGTACTGATAGATTTCTGGAATATGCTCAGGAAAAATACCTTAAAGAGAAAGTAGATAAGAAATCTATAGAAGAAATTAAAAGAAAGCATGAATTCAAGTCTTTATCTGATTTTCTTTCGGATTCTGGTATCCTCAAGAGGCAAAAAGAGATGATGGAATTTCATTCAAAGCTAAAATTACCAGAACTTCCAAATCTTATGCAACTAGACCTTATTCCTTCAGGTTTTTTGAAGATGCAAGGAGAACTCGAAAAGACTCAAGAGCAAATTCGAGAAATGGCATCTTTTTATGCGGATGGAATAAAAGTTGATTCTTCGCTTGGAAAATCAATTGAGGCTTATAAAAAAGTTGCAAAAAATTATGCTAATTTAGTAGAAAATTTAAAAAATATCCCTGCTAGTGCGTTGTATACAGCTGGCTCTTTCCCTGAGCGCGAAGAGAGTTCTGAAGATCAGAAGGAAGAGAACGGGGGTTCTAAAACTGCAGGTTCTTTTCCCCAAGAGCAGTAATATATAATATATAAGTGATTTGAATAAAATAGTTATCTGAAAATTTAATTTATTTTAAGTTTGAAAGGGAGAGAAATTATCATGAAATGCGCAATATACACAAGAGTATCAACTGACATGCAAGCGGAAAAGGAATATAATTCCTGTGAGGCCATATTAGGATTTTGGATTTAGGGGTTGGGATTTGGGGGAAACGAAGAATTAATTCGTGCTATTCGTGTGATTTGTTGTTACTCTCTTTGGGATGGGTTGAGTTTAAAAAATTACAATATAAAGTTTAGTGTCCTTAGTTTGTTTCGTGGTTAAATAAGTATAATAAATTGGGGTGTGGTGGGCTTTGTGCTCTTTGTGTACTTTGTGGTTCAATTTTTTCGTAAGGAATACCTGCGGAAGGGGGGATTCGAACCCCCACGGCTATTCACCACTGGACCCTGAACCCAGCGCGTCTACCGGTTCCGCCACTTCCGCACTTAAGTTAAGAATATACCCAATCACGTGTCACTGTCAAGAGCATTTGAGTTAGAGCGTTGGTGTGTTAGAGCGTTTTTAAAGAACATAATTTGTTTTTTCTCTGTGATCTCTGTGTGTTCTTTATTCTCTCTGTGTTCTCTGTGGTAAATGTTTTTTTATGGCTAAAAAGAACCTTGACAAAACCACCAGTTAATATAATCTTACAAGCAACATAGGCAATGATTGAAATAAGAAACGTTAGCAAAAAGTTCAAAAAGGGCTGGTATGCTCTAAAAGATATTAATTTATCGATTGCAAAAGGTGATTTTCTCTTTCTTACCGGTCAAACCGGTTCAGGTAAAACCACACTTTTACGTATTATATACATGGACATTTTCCCGGACGAAGGCGAAGCAGCTGTAGCCGGATTCCTTTCGTCGACAATAAAAGAAGAAGAAATTCCTTTCCTGCGAAGAAGAATAGGGATTATCTTCCAGGACTTCAAATTATTAAAAGATAAAACAATTTATGAAAATGTGGCATTCGCACTCGAGGTTACCGGTCAATCGGGAAGGAAAATGAGAGAAAAAGTAATGAAAGCTCTTACCCTTGTAGGTCTATCTCATAAAAGGAATGATTTTCCTTACACTCTTTCGGGAGGAGAACAGCAAAAAACAGCAATCGCTAGGGCACTGGTTAGAGAACCTTTTATTCTTCTCGCGGACGAACCTACCGGCAATATCGACCCGGAAGGTTCTGAGGATATAATAAAAATACTTCAGGAAGTGAACACCGCGGGAACCGCGGTGTTAATGGCAACTCACGATGTAGTCCTCGCAAAAAAAATGGGAGGAAACTTCATACATCTCGAGCAGGGGCAAATAGTAGCGGAGTAAAATGTTTTCAATAAGAGAAGCTTTAATCGGACTCAGAAGAAACGGCGTTATGACCTTTATTGCCATAGGCATAATGTTTTTCTCTCTTTTCCTATTTGGGGCTTTTCTCTGGGGCACTTTCAACCTTTTTGGAGTAATAAGACTTGCCAGAGAAAAAGTCGAAATAAACGCATTCCTAAGGGAAAATTTGCCCGAAAAACAAATAGAAGAACTTTCGGACAAGCTTATGTCCATGGTTGGAGTGGATGGGGTGGAATATATTAGCAAAGAAGAAGCGTTGGGAAAATTCCAGGAGGAAATAAAAGACGCTCCCAGTTTAATTGAAGCGGTAAAAACAAACCCCTTACCCGCCTCTTTTAGCATAAGATTAAAAGACGGATATACTTCTCCAAAAGAAGTAAAAGAAATATCGGAGAAAATAAAAATCTTCGATGAGTTTATTGCCGTGGAATACGGAGAAAGCTGGATAAACAAATTAGACAAAGTAGTGAAAATATTGTTTCTCTTCGATATACTTCTGGGAATAGTTATTAGTTTCGCGTCTGTTTTTGTTATTTCGAATACTGTGCGTCTCACGGTTCTTGCACGAAAAACAACAATAGAAGTAATGAAGCTCGTCGGAGCCACCGAAAAAACTATTCATGCTCCATTTATACTTGCCGGTTCGATAGAAGGCGGTGTGGCAGGCATTATGAGCGGAGGTCTTTTATATTTGATATACCAATTAAGTTCGAAATTCTTTGTTAAATTTTATTTCCCGCACAATTTGATAATAATAGGTACAGTAATCTTTGGGATAGTTCTGGGAATGATAGGGAGTAAGTTAGCAGTAAAATCAACCTCAAAGGAAATGAAATTTGAGACTACTAACGTTTAAAGGCGGCGTACATCCCCACGACTATAAAGAAAAGTCGAAAAACTCACAAATAAAAAGGATCTCCCCGCCCGATTTTTTATATCTTCACTTATCTCAACATACAGGAACTCCTTCCCAACCGATAGTAGAAAAGAAGGAAGAAGTCAAAATAGGACAAAAAATCGCAGAAGCTTCGGGCAAATTATCGGTACCTCTTCATTCTCCGGTAAATGGAACTTACATGGGAACAACGATTTACCCTCATCCCCTGGGAGGGATGAAGGAAGCTATGAAAATACAAGTAAACAAAGAAGATCCCGAACCCTTTAAAGAAAAAAAAAGAACAAAAATAAAAAGTTTATCTAAGACAGAACTTATCAGTATAATCAAAGACAGCGGTATTGTGGGAATGGGCGGAGCCGCCTTTCCAACTTATTTTAAATTACAAGTACCTCCAAGCAAAAAAATAAAAGATTTGATAATAAATGGGATCGAGTGCGAACCCTATCTTACCTCCGACTACAGATTGATGATAGAAAAACCGGAAGAAATAATGAAGGGTGTCGATATAATAAGAAGAATAGTAAGACCTAAAAATATATGGATTGCAATCGAAGCAAATAAACCCGATGCGCTTCATGCTTTGCAGGACACCGATTCACAATTTCCCTGGGCCCAGTTCATAACCCTTAAAACCAAATATCCCCAGGGTTCCGAAAAACAACTGGTAGACGCGGTAACCGGTAGAGAAATCCCGGAAGGCGGCTTACCTTTCGATGCCAGTGCTTATGTCCAAAACATTGGTACAGCATTCGCGATATATGAAGCAGTGTATCTTGACAAACCTTTATTCGAAAGAGTCGTTACCTTAACGGGAAACATAAGACACCCGTCGAACTTTCTTACCCCAATAGGAACACCCTTTGAATACTTGATTGAAATATCCGAAGGAATAATCGGAAAACTTTCCAAAATTATAAATGGTGGTCCTCTAATGGGTATCGCGCAATCACGAACGGAAGTTCCGGTTTTAAAAGGCACCACGGGAATTCTAATTCAAAACAAAAAAGAATACATAGAAAAAAGCCCTCAGCCCTGTATAAGATGCTCCGCGTGCGTCGATGCCTGCCCGATGAAACTATTACCCACAGAAATTAATAAATATATTGAAATGGATAATCTTGAAAAAGCAAAGTATTTAGGAGTTCTTTCCTGCATGGAATGCGGCAGTTGTTCATACGTTTGCCCCGCGAATATTCCTCTCACCCAGCAATTTAAGATTGCGAAAAACAGAATAACAAAAGAAAATAAATAATGTTAAATATTAGCCCTGCTCCCCATATAAAATCGACTATAAGCACAAAAAAGATAATGTGGAGTGTTGTAGCTTCTTTAATGCCGTCTTTTGTATATTCTGTCAGTATATTCGGAGTAAGAGTTATTTTCCTGACCCTACTGTCCATAATTTCAGCAGTGGGAACAGAATATATTTTTAAAAAAGTAACAAAGAGAGAAATCACTATCTCGGACGGAAGCGCGGTTATTACGGGAATACTATTGGCTTTCAATATTTCACCAAATTCTCCCTGGTGGCTTCCCGTAGCGGGTTCTGCTTTCGCGATTCTCGTAGTAAAAGAAGTTTTTGGCGGTTTAGGTTACAATATTTTTAATCCCGCTCTAGCCGGAAGAGCATTTCTTATGGCTTCCTGGCCGGGTCTAATGGCAGGAAATTGGAAAGCACCTGCTTCTGGAACTTTGTCCGGCTTACCTCTACAGGCTTTCGATGGTATAACCCAGGCAACACCTCTGACTTTACTTAAAGCACATTCGGGCGCATCGATAGCACAATCTTTGAATTCGACTTACATGCTCAAATCTCTTTTCTTTGGCAATGTAGGAGGATGCATAGGTGAGACTTCGGCAATTTTACTGCTGGTCGGCGCTCTTTACCTGTTTATCAGAAAATACGCGGACTGGAAAATATCACTTGGTTATATTGGTTCTGTTTTTGTCTTTTCGGGTATTTTATACTATTTAGGACAAACACCAACAATACCGCTTTTTCATATACTGTCCGGTGGGGTAATGCTCGGAGGTCTCTTTATGGCAACCGATATGGTAACTTCTCCCGTAACCGTAAAAGGAAGATGGATATTTGGTATAGGCGGGGGAATAATTTGTGTGCTTATCAGAATCTGGGGCGGATATCCCGAAGGCGTATCTTATTCCATTTTAATTATGAATATGTTTGTACCTCTTCTAGATAAAATATCCGAGAAACAAATATTCGGGAGGTAAATATGTTGCAAAAAATTAAAGAAGTATCTGTATTATTTTCAGTAGGAATAATTTCCGCTTTTCTTCTTTCTTTCGTTTACGGGCAAACAGCACCCGTAATATCAAAGTACAAAAAAGAATCATTGAAGAAATCATTAAGCGAAGTATTCGACGAACCATCGGTTCGCTTCGAAGAAGTGAAATCTGATTCTTTATGGAAAGCTTTTAAAGAAGAATATATGGGTATGGTCTTTAAATCCGAAGAAAAAGGATATTCAGGTAAGATAAAACCGATCGTAGGAGTCGACTCCACAGGGAAAATTATAAAAGTAGAAATATCAAAAGCCGAACTTTCCGAAACCCCGGGATTGGGAATGAAAATCTCAGAAGAAACATTTTTGGAGCAGTTTAAAAATCTTACCGCTGATGAAGTTTTCTTGAAAAAAGACAAAGAGAAAGGAAAAATAGACGCGGTAACATCGGCAACCATCTCATCCAGGGCCGCCACCAAAGCTATAAGAGAAGGATTAGAAAAATATAAAGAGTTTTTACCCCAATACGCGTTAAAAGAATTCAAAAAAGACTATATAGAAAATTTAAAACAAACTTCAGACTCGCTACCGGTAGAAATCGATCCTAAAACACTATGGAAGGTCTCGGACAAATATATATTCCTTTCAGAAATAGAAGATTCTTCTTCCGTTTTTCATTTCTTTACGGAAATAGAGAACAAAAAAATTAAAAAAATATCTATATTCATAGAAGACCCAGAAACAGAAAAAGAAAAAACCTCGGAAGATAATAAAATTTTAAAAGAAGCTTTAAAAAAGAAATTTGAAGGTGCTGTACTTAAGAATATTCATAAAATAGAATTCGCGTCCGAAATCGAAGAAATTGCGGAAAAAATGAGGAAAGAAATAAGAACAACTTATGTTGAACAGATTAGATGGAGGGGAAAATAAAACGTACTCTTATCGACGGGATAATTAAAAACAATCTAATCTTAGTTCTGGCAATCGGTCTTTGTCCTACACTTGCCGTAACCACATCCGCCTATAACGGACTAGGAATGGGACTCGCAGCAACTTTTGTTTTAATTCTGTCCAACCTGATTGTTTCCTCGCTCCGAAAAATAATACCGGGCAATTTGCGAATTCCCATATTCATAATAATAATTGCTTCATTCGTAACAATGATAGATTACGCTTTAAAAGCTTACCTGCCTCCTCTTTCCATTCAACTCGGAGTTTTTGTGCCTCTTATTGTGGTCAACTGCGGCATACTGGGAAGAGCGGAAGGATTCGCTTATAAAAACCCCGTGCATCTTTCTTTAATGGATGGATTGGGAGCAGGAATTGGATTTACCCTTGTCCTTTTTATAATGGGAACTATTAGAGAAATCTTCGGACAGGGTATCTGGCTTAATATTCCCGGTATTTTTCCGGGAATAAAAGTTTTTGGTTCCTCTTTCGCGGATTCTTCAGTTATTTTATTCATCCTTCCGCCGGGCGGTTTTTTAACTATCGCATTGTTAATGGGACTCTTTAACTACTGGAGGAAGAACAATGGATAATATCTTTTTGATATTCCTTTCCGCTTTTCTGGTTAACAATATAATATTAATGAAATTCTTAGGTTTATGTCCTTTCTTCGGTGTTTCCAGAGAAATGAAAACGGCGGCATCGATGGGTGTGAGTGTTATATTCGTAATGACTCTCGCCACGGTGATAACCTGGTTTTTGTACCAATATATTCTTATGCCTTTAGATTTGATTTATCTAAGGACAGTAGTATTTATTCTTGTTATCGCTTCTCTTGTTCAATTCCTCGAACTCTTTTTCAAAAAACAATTACCCGGACTATATTCCGCACTCGGAATATTCCTGCCTCTAATCACCACAAATTGCGCGATACTCGGAGTTGCCTTTTTAAATATAGATAATAATTTCAGTCTAATCTCAGGAATTGTTTTTGCTATCAGCAGCGGCGCAGGCTTTCTCCTGGCAATTGTTCTCATCGGTTCGATTAGAGAAAGATTGGAAAATGCTCCAATCCCTGAATCTCTCAAAGGACTTCCTATATCCTTCGTAATCGCCGCTCTTATGGGACTCGCTTTTCTTGGCTTCGCAGGCTTTCTGGGCCTATCTTTGTGAAGTTTAAGCAAAAATTACATAGTTTTCTAAGAAAAGAAATCGGGCAAAATAGGGTATTTAATTCGCCTTCGTATCCGGGAGAACTTCTTTTAGCTTATGGTCTTAAAGATAAAAAACCTCTTGTTTTACTAACGGAAGAAGACCCGACAAAAGTAGCTCAGGATGCGGAATTTTTTTTCGACAAAGTTTTTCTACTAACGGAAGAAAATTTGAATCGTATAGGGGCAACTATCGCTTCTAAAGATTTCGATATTTTAATTCTATACAAAAAGAAAATCGAACTAAAAATACCCGAACAACAATCTATTAACCTTACAGTCGGAGCTAATATTACTTTAGAAAAACTTCTTACGTCTTTTGAAAAAGGCGGCCTCGTGCACAGAAACCGCGTCTACGAGGAAGGAGAATATTTAAGGAGAGGAGGAATAATTGACGTCTGGAGCTCAAATCATGCGAATCCATTGCGAATAGAACTTGAAAATGAAAAAATAGCCTCCTTAAGATTCTTTGATCCCAGCAATCAATTATCGATCAAACGCATAAAAAACACAAATCTTCTTATAGAAAAGGAAGAACACAAATCTCTTTCGGAAGCGCTCAAGGGGTTTTTCAAAATAGGAAGTACAACCGAGGAATTTAAAGCCGACGTAAAATTCGAACCTACAGGTAAATCTTTAACTTTTACTCCAGCTATTTCTTTTAATAGAAACCTCGAACACTTCAAAAAAGAACTAAAATCTCTTAAACAATATCTTGTTTTTATAGCTGCGGGAACACCGGGTGAAATACATCGCCTTCGAGATTTATTTGACACTGAATTTCCTGAATTAGAATATTTAGACACTTTCTTATCTAAAGGTTTTATTCTAAAGAAGGAAAAAATTGCCGTATTTACAGAATCGGACATTTTCGGAGCTCTTAGAGCGAAACATAAAACAAAAAAAGAAAAAATACCTTTCAAAGAGGAAAAAGGATTCAATCGCGGAGAATACATCGTACACGAAGATTTTGGAATAGGAAGATTCGATGGGCTCGAAATAGTAGATATAGACAAAAGAAAAAGGGAATGCCTCGTAGTCGAATATAAAAACAAAAGCAGAGTACTCGTTCCGGTCGAAAAATCCAGCCTTCTTACAGAATATATATCCGGAGGGGAAAAAGAACCGACACTTTCCGAACTTTCGAAAAACAAATGGGAAAAAAAGAAAAAGAAAGTCAAAAAAGACCTCGAAAAGTACGCGCAGAATCTTCTTTCGCTTTACGCGAAAAGAAGAATAACAAAAGGTCACGCGTATTCTCAAGCCGACTCACTAATAAAAGAACTCGAACTATCCTTTCCTTTTCAGGAAACAGTCGATCAGGAAGAAGCGATAAGAAAGGTCTATCAGGATATGGAAAAAGAAAAACCTATGGATAGACTCCTCTGCGGAGAAGTAGGTTTCGGCAAAACCGAGGTTGCTCTCCGCACCGCTTTTAAAGCTGCCAACGAATCTAAACAATCGGCTCTTCTGGCGCCGACAACACTTCTCGCGGAACAACATTATCGTACTTTCAAAGAGAGACTCAAAAATTTTCCTGTTAATGTGGAATTATTATCGAGGTTTACAAAGCAAAAAGAAAAGAAAATACTCGAAAAAATAAAATCGGGTAAATGCGATATAATCGTAGGTACCCATATGCTTCTCAATAAAAAACTTGATTTTCAGGACTTAGGTTTACTAATAATAGATGAAGAACAACGCTTTGGAGTTAAACAAAAAGAAAAAATAAAGGAATTAAGAACAAATATAGATATTCTATCGATGAGTGCGACCCCTATACCCCGCACCTTACAATTTTCTCTGCTCGGAATCAGAGACCTTTCAGTTATACAAACTCCTCCCCATGGCAGAAGAGGAGTTGTAACAAATGTAACTCACTGGAATGAGAAAAGAATCCGGGATGCAGTATTAAGAGAAACGGAAAGAGGCGGACAGGTTTTCTTCGTACATAACAGAGTCAATAGCATTGAAACAATCCGAAAAAAGTTAGATAAAATTATCCCCGAGATTAGAATTGCTGTCGGACACGGACAATTGTCGACAAAAATCCTGGAAAGACGAATGACGGATTTTTTAAATCATAAATATGACTTATTACTTTCAACCTCTATAATAGAATCAGGACTGGATTTACCGAATGTCAATACTATAATAATCGATAAAGCCGAAAACTTCGGTTTATCGGATTTACACCAGTTAAGGGGAAGAGTCGGACGCTCCGAGAGACAGGGCTTCTGCTATTTGATTGTACCGCATGATTTAAAAGGCAAAGCAAAAGAAAGAATCTCCACCATAAAAACTTATTCGGAGTTGGGCTCGGGATTCAAAATATCGCTTAAGGATCTCGAAATAAGAGGCGCGGGAGAAATTTTAGGAAAAGAACAGCACGGACATATAGCCAATATAGGATACAAACTATATCTGAAAATTTTAAATAAAGCAATACAAAAAGCAAAAGGAGAAGAACCGGAGGAAAGAAAAGAAGCGGAAGTTTCTCTTCAGGGTTCTTTTTATATACCAAAAAATTATATTTCGGAAGAGGATGAAAGGATAGAATTATACAGAAGAATTTCATCCGCGGAGAACTTAGAAGAGGTAAACAGAATAGAAAATGAAATAAAAGATAGATTTGGTAAATTACCGCCAAATGTAATACGAATACTCAAATGGGCAAAGATTAAAATCTCGGCGGAGTCTCTTGGAATAAGAAAAGTAGACGAAGGAATACAATCCTTTACCTGTGAGTTGGAAAACACTTTAAGCAAAGACCAGATAAGGAAACTGGTATCTAATATCGAAGGTATTAAGTTTTCTTATAAAAATGAAGTTCTTACTGTCTCGGTGCCGCGAGATTCTATTTTCGACTTCCTGAAAACTTGTAAAAATTGAACCACAGATTACACAAGATTATCACAAGATTTTTTATTTTTAACCACGAAAAACACGAAACCCAACCACTCCAATTAAATATGTATTTAAAAAAACACATGAAAAAATATCCCACACAGAAACACAGAGACCACAAAGAGTTTTTGTTGTTTTTTCTGAATCCAATATCCTAAACCCCAAAACCTAATATTACTGATTTACTCATATACTGATTCACCGGTGCGAAGCAACACCCCTTGACTTATTGGATTTGCTAAATATTTTTAAATGTGGAACTATTCTTATGTATGATATAGCTATTATAGGTGCCGGTCCCGCCGGCAGTACTCTGGCGAGATTAATCGGAAACAAATATAAAGTCCTATTGATAGAGAAAAGGAATTTAACCTCCTCTCCGGAAAAAGCTTCTGCTGTAAAATGCTGCGGAGGGCTTCTGGCTCCCGATGCGCAAATGTTATTATCAAAAATGGGCTTAGGTTTACCAAAAAACGTTCTGGTCGAACCCCAACTTTTCGTAGTAAGGGCAATCGACGCCAGAAGAAAGTTAGAAAGATATTATCAGCGTTATTACATCAACATGGACCGGCAAAATTTTGACCGCTGGCTATTATCGATGGTCCCTTCGAATGTAGACGTGAGACTGGGCTCTACATTTAAATCATACGAAACGGAAAATGATAGTTTCAAAATAAAATTTACTGATAGGAGTAATACCTACATAGATAAAACTAAAATCTTAATAGGAGCGGACGGGGCATCCTCCCTGGTACACAAGCAATCAGCTTTAAAAAACCATTCTTCAAGATCATATTTCGCCATTCAGGAATGGGTGGAAGCCGACAACAGTAAACTGCCTTATTTTTCCACAGTATTCGATCAGGAAATTACCGACTATTACTGCTGGACTATTCCTAAAGGAAAACATCTGATTATAGGAGCAGCGCTTAATCCAAACGATAAAGCGAAGGGAAAATTCTTGCTTCTCAAAGAAAAACTCGAAGACTACGGTTTCAAATTTGGTAAGGCAACTAAAAGAGAAGGAGCTTTCATAAGGCGCCCTGTTAACATACGCCAGCTTACTACAGGCACAAAAGGAATCGCACTGTTGGGCGAAGCAGGCGGGTGGATAAGCCCGAGTTCTGCTGAAGGTATAAGTTACGCTTTCAGAAGCGCTTTAATTTTAGCAACAGTGCTTAATAAATCCACGGAAAACTTTGAAAAACGTTATCGCAAAAAAACAAAACAGTTAAGTAGAAATATTTTTTCGAAAAATTTAAAATCACATTTTATATTCAATTCCCTTTTAAGAAAATTCTCGATGAAATCGGGTTTCCAAAGCATGAAGCTATATAAACCTTAAAGTTAAGTTATAAGTCTCAGGTAAAAAACAGTAACAAAAAACGGGGGCATCTAATATGGAAAGTATATTAAGCAAATTAGTTTTGTTGTCATTTTGTTTTATTATTACCTCATTTAATGTATTGGCAAAAAAAGGTTATAAAAATTTTAAACTTGCTATATATTGTCCTGTTCGCGATGTAAAAAAGATGGCTGATTTAGATTGGCTTGAAAAGAATTACAACCTGCTCGATAAATATCTCAATATCGATAAAGTTTATCTCGAAACCCATCGAAGCCTGGACATGGTTGACAAAAACACAATGTTAAAAGTTAAAAAATTTTTTAACGACAGAGGGGTTGAAACCTCCGGAGGTATTACTTACTGCCGAAAAGAAGGTCATCAATTCGTGAGTTTCTGTCTAACAGACCCCGAACATCGTCAAAAAATTAAAGAAATCGCAGAATATACAGCCGGTATGTTTGATGAAATCATACTGGACGACTTCTGGTTTGCCAATACCAAATGTGAATCAAGTATTAAAGCCAAAGGGAACAAAAGCTGGACTCGTTTCCGTTTAGACGCGATGGAAGAAGCTTCAAGAAAACTTATTATAGACCCCATAAAGAAAATAAATCCCAAGATAAATATAATTATAAAATATCCAAACTGGTATGACCATTTTCAAAACTGCGGATATGATTTAGAGCGAGAACCCAAGATATTTGACATGATTTATACGGGCACCGAGACCCGGGACCCTGTTTATACTCACCAGCATTTGCAGCCATATCAAAGTTACGCCATAATGAGATATTTTGAGAACGTTGCTCCGGGCAGGAATGGCGGTGGATGGGTCGATCCTTTTGCCCGTCGATATCTCGATAGATACGCGGAACAACTAAGTTTGACAATGTTTGCCAAACCTAAAGAGATAACTCTATTTTGTTTCGGGGTATTGTTAGAATCGATTATAGAAGAAGACGGCTCTTCCAAACCAATGAGCATCATTGCCCCGGTTGCCGGATACAGCCTGGAGAAAGCGGACGCTTTTCTTGGTAAACTCGGAAAGCCTATCGGAATTAAATGTTATAAACCTTACAATTCATACGGAGAAGACTTCCTGCCTAATTACATTGGTATGTTAGGCATTCCGATGGAGATAACACCCGAATTTCCTTATGATGAAAAAATGATCTTCCTGACCAGGCAAGCCGGTTTCGACAAAGACATAATTAAAAAAATCAAAGAACAACTCATAGCCGGTAAAGAAGTTATGATTACTTCGGGATTGTATAAAGTTCTTCAAGATAAAGGCATCAAAGATATTGTCGAATTGGAATATACCGACAAAAAAGCGCTGGTGCATAAATTTTACGACTGGAGAGACGTTTACATTTCGGAAAACGATATTACGATTCCTCAAATTCGGTATGCCACAAATGATTCATGGGAACTCATTACCGCTTTAGATAGTGACGTTGGTTATCCTATTATCCAACAGGCAAGCTATGGAAAAGGAAAACTTTACGTCCTTGTAATTCCGGAAAATTTCGGAGAGTTGTATGAATTCCCCAAAGAAATCCTATCTGCTATCAAAACTCTGCTTATGAAAAACCTTTATGTTATTGTTAAAAGCCCCAGCAAAGTAAGTCTTTTCGTGTACGACAACAATAACTTTATAATTCATTCGTTTAAAGAACACGGCGCGAGCATTCAAATTGTTCTGGATAAAAAATTCAGTAAGCTCGTGGAGATACAATCGAATCAGGAAATAGAGGGCAGAATCGAAGATAATAAAATTGTTTTCGATTCATATATAACACCCCATAGTTATAAGGTTTTTAAGGCAAAACAATAATATATTTCCCAATTATCCGGGTAGTAAAAGAACTGAGAATCAAGTTAACATTATTATAGCTTAGAGATTTATTATGGTTTTGTATTTGAGGTTTAGAGTTTTATGTTAAAAAAACGAATAAAAAAAGTTTTAGAATCAGCATTCATCTGCGCCTATCCCCTTTGTGCCATCGTGGCTAATTTAAAAGACAACTCTTACCCCCAACCTCAAAAACCTCGAATTGGTATAATATAAATATTCGAAATCCGGCTTATCTATATAATCCTTATTCGTTTCTCCTACTCTATCATTTCCTCCTACAAGAAGAGGATCCAGGCTATATCTTTCCTCATTGTACATTGGAAGATGAAGGGAACGAAGATACTCGAGTTTGTCCGTATTCGCCGAATCACTTCTGAAACAATTATCGTTAGTTATATATTTAGAATCGAAAAGATTATTGACTTCCGCGTAAAGACTAAATGTAAAACCGCGGACTGACATATCCTTACTCAACAGCAAATTCCAGTAAGCCTCGTCCTGCCATTTCAGACTATTTATATGAGCAGGCTCACTTGGCTCAAAAGGATTATCCGCGTTAGGGTCAAAACTAAAATAATCCCCGCCTTCTCGAGTATAGAGAATACTGGCAGAAATATCTTTAAACACTTTTCCCCAATCATCGAATGAGCTAAAAGTTAAAAGAAGGCGAAAAGAGCTTTTTGCCCTTATCGGGATATCATCGATTCCCGATCCTTTGTATGAACCTGTGCTAAGATTATATTTCAAAAAACCTCTAAAATGTCTCCCGTATCTTTTCCTTAAAGAAAACTCCAAACCTTTAAGATTTCCGTAAAAATTATCGGTATAAGTATTATAAGAAATATCTCCATATTCTCGAAAATAGACCTCGTCTATTAGATTATCATAATCGTTGTTATATAAAGAAATGCCAAATAAATACTGCGCTGAAAAACTCCTTTCAAAACCTACTTCATAAGAAACTTTCTCAAGAAAATCTAATTGAGTATTACCAAGAAATCCTATAGAATCTGTATAATTTGTATATTCACCATAAAGTCTTTCAGGTTCGCACATACGGGAAAAATATCCAAAGTTTAAGTAAATTTTACCAAAATCTTTAATTGGTGTGGATATGCCTAATCGGGGACTTAATCGCCACCTGATATTATCTCTTCCGAAATTATAATAATCCAGCCTTAAACCGAACTTTGTGCAAGAATTCTCGAAAAAAAATTTATCCTGCAAATAAAGACCCGCCCGAAAAGGATCTTCACTCCAGGAAACCTCCTCGGAGATTTCTCCGGGCAAACCGCTATACAAATGTGATTCAATATTATCATGGATTACCTGTATCCCGCCCTTAAGTTGATGTTTAGAATTAATCTGTGAGGTTACTGCAGCCGCAAAATTAATCGTACTAACCCGGGAAGTATCTCTCTGCATTCTTCCGGAATTACTAAAAATAAAATCAGCAGGCAATAAATCTTTATAAAAATATTCGCTACCCGGAAAACGTTCATAACCAAAAGGAACTTCCTCCGGTATGCTGATATTCCCAAAAGATTTAAGTTCGGTTGTATCTCTGAAAGACATATCGGAACTTGTATCTTCCCAGATAGGAGTCGACGAATGTTTGAATTTTGAATAAAATACCTTTAGATTATAGAAGGTAGAAGCACTGACAGAATGGCTTAAATCAAAACCCCATCCATATCTTCTTATACTGTAAGGGTTTAAAGCGTCCACCCAGTACATAAAATCCCCTCCGGCTACATCGCTCAGAATATTTCCGCTTTCCGCCCAAATTTTTCCGTCAGAAGATATATCACTCGAATGATTGGTAACGGTTTCAGTAATCTCGAATAAGCCCCTTACGTTAAGTTTTATTTCGGGCTTAATGTGAAAAGTCATTTTCCAGTCTGTTTTATTTATAACACAATTTTCTCTCGTTACGGGCAAAGAAAAAGGCTCTACTCTCCTAATATTAGAAACATAAAAAGTTATGATGTTTACTCCGGGAAAAGGTCCGCCAAAACCAAAATCACAAACGTATCCCGGTTTATTCCCGTAACTTCCGGGAATCTGGCCAAGAGAATCACTCCCTTCGGTTCTATAAACATACATAAACAAATCTCTCCACTCATTCGGGGTGAGAGTATCCCCTTCGCTTTCTCTATCTTCCGCGTACCCAGTCCAGCCTTCAAAACCTTCATAATCATCGGCCTCTTCTTCCGGAAGGACGGAAGTACCATTCCAACACAAACTGTCTGTCTTATCGACAAAGGGACGAAGATGAACATTTTGGGAATTAAAAATACTACTTCCGTGATGCGGCATATGAGAAGGAATGTACACGAAATTAGCAGCACCATGATATCCGTCTCTCGTTCCTTCTTTCTCTATAACATTAACCACACATGAACCTATATTCCCATACTCGACATCGAAACCTCCATCGAGAACAATAACATTTTTAACCGCTGACAGCGGAGGCATTAAAACCGGTTCATTTAACCTGTTATCCGATACGTTAAAACCGTCCGTCAAATATAAAATGTCGGAGTTTTCTCTTTCCCTATTTCCCAATTTTTCCCTCAATGAACAAAAAGAAAGATAATCTTCAAATTCAGAAACAAGAGGAATATTTTTTATCTCCTCAATATTGAAATAATATATTTTAGAAGATATATCCATTTTAAGAATTTCTTCTTCCGCCTCGACTGTTACCCCAGTACCTTTTATCGTCCTGGGAGCGAACAGTTCGAGATTCAACCTGGTACTATGATCCGCTTCCACCACAACATTCTTTACTGTTAAAGGGAGATATCCTATTCCCCGGGCTTGAATATCATATATACCTGGAGGTATATTCGTTATATTATACGAACCATTTTTTTTACAATCGACCGCCAGGCTTGTTCCGATAACAATCACATTAACGTACGACAGAGTCTTTCCGGTCTTCACATCGACTATATTACCCTCAATTTGACCTTTAGTTCCGGCTAAAGTTTGCCATGAAAAAACAAATAGAAGAAAAAAAATAATAATACGATTAAATTTACCAATCATCATAAGCGCGTCAACCCCATAACCGTTGAACGTATAATAAGTTTTTTGGGGAAGGGCTTCTGAATTCTAACTTCCAACTCCTAACTTTTTAGTTTAATCCGATGCTATCTCTATCGCGCCCAGAGTACAGGAAGCAACACAAGCCTGGCATTCTATACATTCCGGCATATCAAAGGCGAGTACTAGCTTGGAAGAATCATTAGGCTCGACTTCCCTATGGTATTGTTCAAGAACCTCTTTATTTTCAACCTCATCGTCCACAGGTTTACACCATCTTCCGCTCTCACTGGCTTCCAGGATTTCCACGGGACAAGCTTCAGCGCAATCAGCAAGCCCAGTACATTTACTATAATCATAAATAACTTTTGGCACTTATACCTCCTTCCTTACATCCGTAAAAAATTAATATGCTTATAAAATATTTTGTCAAGGGGATAAATCAGAATCCAGAAGTCAGGAGCCAGGAGTAAGAATCCCAAGCCAACGCCCCCAAGACCAAACGAACCAACTAAAAATAACTAGGATCCAAAACCCGGTATATGGTAGCTAAGTTTAGATTCACTAATTTGCCGCCTAAAAGCCTATCGATTTATGTCCTACATGCAAAAGGATGTTTGGGGAATAGGAGTTAGACTTGACTTATCATCTTTGCCTTATAAATTTTTGGAGGGGATTAATTAAAAACATTCGTTCATATATGAAAACACTAAAAAAACATAATTTTGAAGCCTACCTGGCAACACAATTGTTCATAAGAGGGAAAAGAGGGCGTCTTGCTAACCTTTTATATTCATATCTTAGATGTATCGATGATTTTGTTGATAATATCAATATCGATAAATCAGAACAAAAAAACCTTTTAATCGAACAATCAAAAATTATAAACTTTCTTTATAATAAAAATAAGCCCGAAATAAAAAACTACTTAGAAGAAGCTATCTCGGAAGTGATTACCTACGATATAGAAAACGGCTGCGGCTTAAAAACAGTAATCAAAAAAATGTTCGAAGTTTTTGACTTTGACATAAAAAGGAAAAACACGATTCCAGATTTGGAGGGTTTGAACGAATATTCAAAAAAAATTGGAGACGCCTATACTCGCGCGCTATTATTTTTCCTAGCCCCCTCCCTAGAATACAAAGAAGAGTATTCAATATCCGCTTACGCTTCGCACCAGGTACATTTACTACGTGATTTTTTAATAGACAAAGAAAACGGTTATTTTAACATTTCCAAGGAAGAAATCAAAAAATACCATATAAAAGAGAATCTGATCCAGGATAAAGCATTTTCTTGCTGGCTAAAAGATAAAATAGGGAATATAAAATTTTTGTTTATAAAAGGGAAAAAAGAGTTCGGAGTTATCCCGATTTTAAAAGTAAGATTAACCGGACATCTATACTGCTCAAGATACGAAAGGGTAATTAAAAGGATAGAGAAGAACGGCTATAAGCTCAGATAGCTTTAGTTATTAGTAAATTAGTGTATTAGTGAACTAGTTTAAACAAAAAACTATATTTACTACATGTTCTACATGTGAACATTTTGGGCGGAGTTGGGATTTAGTTACGACTTTGGACCCTGGACTTTGGACTAAATAGATCTGCTTTCCAATATCGACATTATCCAGATAATAATAGAATGCAAAAGGTAATTGCCGCTTGAATTTCCGCAAAAATCATATATATTCTTAATGAAAAAGTTAAATTCTTGTATTATGGTAAATATTGACAAATCAAATTAAATACTGGAGGAGACAAGATGGAAAAATTTGTGTTGTTTGTGTCTTTTTTACTAATCGGCATCACGGCAATCGAATCGAAAGCGCTTGAACTACCTGCAATTTTTGGTGACAATATGGTTATGCAGCAGAAAACGGAAAATCCTATATGGGGAAAAGCTTCCTCAGGAGAAAATATAGAAATAACTTCATCGTGGGGAGAGAAAACCACGGCAAAGGCAAAAACCAGCGGAAAATGGATGGCAAAAATCAAAACACCTGCAGCGGGCGGTCCCTATGAGTTAAATATAAAGGGGCAGGATACTACTATAACATTTAAAAATGTACTCATAGGTGAAGTATGGGTATGCTCGGGACAATCCAATATGGAAATGCCTCTTGCCGGCTGGCCTCCGAGAGACACAATTAAAAATTCCGCGAAAGAAATAAAAAATGCGAATTACCCAAAAATCCGTCTTTTTACTGTAGTAAAGAGTGTTTCGGTAAAATCTGAAGAAGATTGCAAGGGATCATGGGAAGAGTGTAATCCCGAAACGGCTAAATATTTCAGCGCGACGGCTTATTTTTTCGGCAAGAAAATTCACAGGGAACTCGGAATACCTGTCGGGTTGATACATACAAGCTGGGGAGGTACACCCGCCGAATCATGGGTTTCTCCCAAATATCTGGGAAAAGTCGAAGGATTTTCCGACTTCGTAAAAAATATGGATAAACTCTCTTTGCAGGAAGAAGAATATGTTGATTGGCTTGGTTCTCATCTTGTAATTACGCCAACCAGCGAAGACGAACGCGGAGGTAAAGGAATATCCTTTAATGATACAATTTGTCCTTTTCCGGATTTAAATGATTCAGACTGGAAAGAAATGAGTCTTCCGACTCTATGGGAAAGTACCGAATTGGGTATTTTTGACGGGGTGGTATGGTTCAGAAAAGAAATCAATATTCCGGAATCTTGGAAAGGTAAAGATTTGATCCTTGAGCTCGGTCCCATCGATGACATAGATATAACCTTTTTTAACGACGAGAGAGTCGGAGGTTATGAAGGTATGGGTTTCTGGACAGTCGAACGAAAATATACAATCCCTTCAAAATTAGTTAAAAAGGGCATAAATGTAATAGCTGTAAGAGTGGTTGATTTACAGGGCGGTGGAGGCATTTACGGCGAAGAAGCACAAATGAAAATCTATCCGTTAAAAACTGATACAAAACCTATAAAACTTGCTGGGACATGGAAATATCTTCCCGTTGCGCAATATAGAGAAGGTGTCTTTTATATCTTCGGCGCGGAAGAAAATGATTTTTATACAACAAGACCGGATTTTATGGGAGTGACCGCATACACTCCTACGGTTTTATACAACGCAATGATTGCGCCCATTGTTCCCTACGGAATCAAAGGCGCAATATGGTACCAAGGAGAATCGAACGTCGGAAGACACGAACAATACAAACAACTCTTCCCTGCTATGATAGAAAGTTGGAGAACTGCCTGGAACCTGGGCAAATTCCCGTTTTACTTTGTTCAAATAGCTCCTTACGTTTATGACGACAAAGAAGACCCGGTTTCGGCAAAACTGCGTGAGGCACAATTGGAAACCATGTTATCGGTAAAAAACACCGGAATGGCTGTCACCCTGGATATAGGAGAAGTTGACAATATTCATCCATCAGACAAACTCGATGTGGGAAATCGCCTTGCTCTTTGGGCTCTTGCCAAAGATTACGGAAAAAACGATATTATCTATTCCGGCCCGGTCTTCAAAGAAATGATAAAAAAAGGCAGCAGAATAACTTTACGCTTTGACCATGTCGGAAGCGGTCTTGTCGCAAAGACCGACTCGTCGGATTACGGAAACCTTACCGGATTTCAGCTCGCGGGAAAAGATAAAGTTTTCGTGGATGCCCAGACCTGCATAGAAAATAACACAGTAATACTTTACAGCAAACAAGCCTATGACCCTATCGCGGTAAGATACGCCTTTAAAAATGGTTCGGAAGCGAGCCTCTTCAACAAAGAAGGACTCCCCGCTTCTTCATTCAGATCCGACGATTGGGACGAGTGAGGAGGCTTTAGGACTTAATATTCTCCTTTCGGTACTCAAGATAGGAATAAACAATCGAATAAACAGCAGCTGACATCGCCGGAACGAGAATAAAAAACATGGCATAGCTCCGGAAAAATATCCCGATAAAAGCAATAATTCCGGCAATCTTGAATAACTTTCCGCCGATTTTATGGGTTTTATCCCATACTTTATCACTATTTAGTGTCCAGGGTGTTCTGATTCCTATAAAATAGTTTCTTTTTGCATTCTCGCAAAGAATGCCAATATAAAAGAATAAAAGACCAAGTCCTATAGGCAGCATCACATTAGGGCTTATCCGGATTCCGATATTCCACAAAATTACCTGCAAATGAACAGAGAGCATAAAAATCAAAAATATGATGATGAATCCATCATAATATTTTCTGAACTTTTCAATGTTTGCTTTCAATGGGTCTACCATGGGAATGGTAACAAAAATCAATGTTATTCCAACAAGTATAAAAGGTATAAAAAACGCTCCCCAGAATTTCGACATATAGCCGTCCACCTCTCCGTGGGCATTCCAATGTGTAGCCATCTTCGCAGGTATCTGCGGATAAAAATATAAACCTACAACAAAAGAAAGCAACAATATTACCGAAATGATTATTGTGGTTTTCTTATTCATAAATATTTCTCCTTTTTAATATATACTAATATCCTGGCATTTTTATTCGAAAAATTTTCTTGACTCTTAAAAATTGCAGTTACTTCCGGAATTCAATCGGTATTTATTTCTTTCAACAATTTTTTCATAGTATCTGGAAAGTCGTTCTTTGATATCGAGGGCAAGATTTTCTTTTCCTAATTTATCAACAATCTTCTCCAAATCATAAGAATGATAATCCAGCATTATTTCACCCCCGGATAATAGACCCCTGAGAAAAATATCCAGAGATTTTAAATATCTCCTGCGACTTATATCTTTCTGATTCTGCGCTTCGTAAACGTCACCCTCTTCTTTTAACAAAGTTGCAATTATTATACATTTGTTCACGTCAGGAACTCCATCCGTTGAAATAATCGAAATTAAGTCCTCCGTACCCAGAGAATTTATGAAAAGCGAATCGAAACCAAGAAGATACTTGTATGTTTGGCCGATAAGAAAGAACGATTCTTTATAATTTTTGCTTTCTTTTAACTTTAAAAGCCTGCTTAAAGCTTCGGTAAACTGTTCTATTAGCCTCATCAAGTAATCCCTGCGAATCATAAAAATCCTTTTAAAATTCCTCGATTAAAACATTATTTGAATTAAGTTGGTCATAACGATTCGTTGTATTCTATTTTTTCTTGTTTTCATCCATAAATTTAATTATGCCGTCTAATCCAGGCGCGTTTAACGTATGCGGGAACGTAAGGCATACGCAGGCAGAAACTGCCGAAGCAAAATTTACAATCGACCTATCGTTCCATGATTTCATTAAACCGTAAATAACACCCGAGCGAAAAGAATCACCCGCACCCGTTGTATCTACCGGTTTAATAATATATGGTTTAAATTTATTGATTTTTTGCCCCCTGCGTGCGTACCATAATTCATCACTTCCAAAAGTAAATATGATAAGTCCCTTACAATACTTCTGATAATTTTCGAAAACCTCGACCATATTTTCACCACTATAATCTTTATCCCGCAATTCGTGCGAAACAATAACTGCTTCCGCATTTTTGGCAATAAAATCATCATATCTGCAATCTAAAGTAACATAGGGTTTTTGATTATCTAAACATAGCTGCGCGCCAAGCAGGGATTCATTTTTAAAATAAGGGTCTAAACAAACAATCGTTGCGTTCCGAATATCCATTTCCTGCGGTGTATTCCACTGTTTCTCTCCTTTGTGGAAACTCGCGTAATTACCGAATACCGTACGTGAATTTTTATCGGTAATTACAATCTCTTCTGTCCCGTAATTTTCTTTTACGGTCAAACGCGAGATATCGATCTTGAAAGATTTTAAACATTTCTTTATTTTCCCGGCATTTTTCTCATTCAACCAATTGCCGTCGAGTTTTGTCTTTATTCCCAGCTTCGATAACATAATTGCCGAATTAGCCGCTTCACCTCCTATAGAAAATACCGATTGGTCTATTTCCGCGTATTCATTCGGACGGGGGAATACGAAATCCTTATCCAATACATAAACCGTACTCATAGAAACCATACCATAGAGATATACTTCATCCATATACGAAACCTCTTTGTAATTCCGAATTAAACATTCAGAAAACTCTTTTAAAGATTAAAATATTATCTGCATCAGATGGACATCCAACACTCTATCGAATTTATATCCGACTTCTTCCATAGTCCCGATATGCTTAAACCCGAGCTTTTTGAACAGATTGAAACTTACCTCATTTTCCGAACAAATTTTCGCAATAGCGGTATGAAGTCCGTTTTTAGAACCTTTGTTTATTAATTCTTTTACTAATTGCTTCCCTATTCCCTTTCCGTGGAATTCTTTTTTTATGTAAACGGCAACATCCGCGGTATTTGAATACGCGCGTCTTTCGGACCACGGACTAAGTGCAGCCCAGCCGGCTATAATATTATCCTCGACTACCACTATAATGGTATATTTACCGGTATGTTTATCGAACCAGTCTTCCTGCTCGGCAACCGACTTTGGCTCAACATCGAACGTTGCCGTAGTATTTAAAACAGCCTCATTATATATATCAGTAATAGAAGATAAATCTTTTTTTGCAGCGGTTCTTATCTTTAGCATACTTTTAGAATCGATCTATTGTGTTATAGTAGACAACCCTTATTCGCGGAAGCGTATAATTTTCCACATTGGATTTTCAATGAAAAACAATAAAACTTTATTGATTTTCCTCACTAGCCACTGCAAAACCAACAATACTTCTGGTTACCTGCGTTCTTCTTATAATCACAAAGTTATTATCCTTAATTTGTAAATAATTATAAATACCAATAAAATGCACCATCCCATTCAATATAATGGTACAAAACGGTAAATAAGAGGAATAAAGAACATCATCAAAATCCTTATGGGCATAACCTTTATAAACGCAAACAACACCTTTTCTCATATCCTGTATAAATTTAACAAAAAAAACAAATAATAGAAAAGCAACCAGGCTGAATATAATAGATGAAAATATAACAATCAGATCTATCTCATCGGACACCACCAAACTTTTTTTCAGAAAAAAGATAATAGCTATAATAGCGGCTAAAAGCACAACGCAATTTCGAATTAACTTGAGATACTCGACAAAACCCAAACGTCCAACATCATTAGGTTTACCAAAATTTTCGTAATCGATATCCTCATACGGCCTCGACTCTTCTACTTTTTTAACGGCTTTTGGTTTTTTATCCTTTTTTATTCTGCCACTTTTTTTCCGGGTAGTAGTCCTTTTCTTCTTTTTAACGGAACTTTCTTTTTTGACTTTTTTGCTTCTCGTACCTTTCTTTCCACTCTTCCCTTTTTTTCTTTTTTCTTCTTTTTTCATTTATCCCCTTTAAAGATTTAAAGATTAAATATCCAAGAGCTATAATCACAAAAGCAATCATCGACCAGACAAAAACAGTCTCCTCTTCCATAATTACTTCTTTAATCCTACTGAATTTTTCATTCAATTGCTCATCCCCTAAATCCAGCAATACTTTTTTCTCGGTTTCCATAAATGAAAGCAATCTTTCAAACTCATACAAAGGTCTTTCAGCATAAGAATTTCCATAAAACAAATAATATTTTTTATTCCTCTTTACAGGAAAATTAACAAAGCATTGATTGATTTTAATAGACATATCATCGATTTTAATCGGAGGGTCATCCTGATTGTATATAAATAACTTAAAATATCTATTCCTTGATTCCGGAAAGCTTATAATATTATTCTTGTTTTCTTTATTAAACATGTATATAATTGCCGAGCTCAGGAACTGCCAGTCTTCAGCATCATCCGAACCAAAAACCCAAACGTTTCTGTGATATCTATCGGAAGAAAACTTAAGATTTACTTCTTTCTTTGGAATGTTTTTGTAAATAACATCCAGGATAATCTCGGTCCTTTTCTTCTGACTATTTTCCTCTCTCGATAGTATCTTAAAGGGTAAACTCCCAAGCGAAACTTTGACTATCTTTTCGTCGTACACCAGACACCCTTCCACTTTAAGGGATCTTTCTTCTCTATCCCATATAACGATTTTAAAGAATCTCCTTCTAGTATCAGGAAATTTTATATCGGTTAATGAAGTTCTGTACTCTTCGTTATAAAAACTGAAAATACTTGCATCATCTCTAATATTTAACCACTTTATACCATCATCACTCCCCCAGATTTCAACTTTTTTCCTAAAATTTTTATCCGGCGTTACAATTTGTAACCTGTTTATGGTTTTATTTTCTTCGCCCACATCCAGGTAAAATTCCGTGTATTCATAAGGAACATTGGAAAGATTGTACATCTTGGGTTCAAAACAGACTGCTTCTTTTTCACTCTTAAGCGTTTCTATTTTATAAGGAACTTCTTTCCCGTCATCATCGATAACTCTCAAATCTGATAAATCATATTTAGAATTATTGTAAACTTCTACATCGATTTTAACCCGGCCTATACCTTCAATATCGCTTACTCCAATCTGTTTTTTATATTGCCAATCCATCTTCGAAAAATCCGCTTTCACTATCATTGCTATAAAAACAAGTAATAAGACGTATCGCTTATTCATTAACTTCCTTCCCGCCCATCTTTTTCTGATAAACAAACGAAATTATGAGTAGAATAACTCCAAGCACAACAAGGGATAAAACTCTGTACGTTGTTTCAAGATAAGAAAGATCATAGAAAAACACTTTTATTATAGTAAGAGAAGCCACCAAAAATCCGGCGATTCTAGCAGGAGAACTCTCTTTCGTTATACCTACTATGAATAAGATAAGTGAATATACACCCCAGAGAACCGAAACCACAAGAGATTTTATTTCACTTAAATGACCAAACTTGTCAAAAAATTTATCTGTTCCGGTAAGAGTAAACCAGAACACAAGAAATAGTCCCAATATACTTAAAACACCTACTAAACCTTTATTTTCATCTCCGGCAATTTTAGAAAGAAATTTCGCGCTTAGAAATACGCAAATAATAACGATTACCGAGTTAACAAAGAAAGGGAATAACTCAATAAATAGATAATCGATAAAGAACATTTTAAAAACAGCAATTCCCACAAGTATAACAGGGAAAATTGTCAGGACTTTTTCTTTCCTTCGTAGAGAAAGAATAGCAGTTCCCTCGAGAGCCCAGGCACAAGTAGACCAACTCGATTTTAAAAATATCGGAATCGCAATCGTGAGAAAAAAAACCGCAAGACTCGTAAAAGCCCACGCAACGTCCAGGGATTCCTTCTCTTCGGTTCGCGAACCCGTATAATAATAAAAAGCCGATAAAGCCAACGCCAACGTGCCCGCTATATAAGGATTTATTCTATAGGTTATAAACCAGAGGACAAAATAATATAAAAATGGATTTAAAAAAAGAACGATTAAAGATTCGATACTTTCTTTTTTAGGAATTATGAAGAAAAGAGCAAAAAATACCGTAGAGAATGCCAGAAAGACCCAGGGATAAACACTTTCTGAAGAATATTTAATAGTAGTAAGAATCATCATTGCCGTAAGAGAAAAAGCCAGGATATTCAGCCATTTCCATTCTTTAATTTTTGTTACCGTAAGAATCCAACCGTTTATAAGGGCAAGATACGAAAAAAGTACAACAAGTGCTAACGGAGTAATTTCCCCACCCCTGAAAACATAAGGAGTAAGGAATGCTCCTATAACGGCAATAAATGAAATTACGCTGTTATCATACCTGAGAGATAATAGAACACCAACGATTGTAACAAGCGCCATCATAAGAAAAGCTACAGCAGGATGGATTAAATTATAAAATGTCGCTGCGGCATAAAACGAAAAATACAGAATTACAATTCCGCAGCTTGAAATTCCTAAAGCATACGTACCGTATTCTTTTATTAACTTCTCTCCGACATATAGCAAACCGGTACCTATTAAAAGACCTATCGCGATTCTACCCCAGAGTCCAATATACGGAAAAGAATATTTAATAAAAAAACCAACACCCAAAATAAGAGCAACGATACCTATTTTGTGTAAAACGTTAATCCAGATTTTTTCCTGGTCGACCGGGGAAACGGGAGTTTTCTTTGTTCTGACCGTCTCTCTGCGAGCTTCAGGTGTAAAAATTTCTCGCTCGTTTTCAATCTCTTCAGGTTCTTCTTTAACAGGATGAGCTACTCGTTCTTCCTTTTCTTCCGGTATTTTTTCCTCTTGTTCACCCTTAAGAAATCCTTCGATAGAATTTAACCTATAGTCAATACTTTTTAATCTCTTTAGTATTTCCTCAATTAGACTGTCTTCTTGATCCAATTTACCCCCTTATCCTTATCAACATAATCATATGTTTTTTTTACCCATAAGTCAAGAGGATTATTTTAAATGAAAAATACATTTAAAATGTTAGGACGTTAGGCAGTTAGGTCGTTAGGTAGTTTTAAAAAAATCCGAACCAACGACCCCACGATCCAACGAACCAACAAAGATATTATTACCTTAACACTATCTTAATAAAAAATCTTTAATACAGAACTTGCGTTTAAGTATAAATAGTTTATCTATAAAGTATAAAATAAAGGAGATTTTTTAAAAATGAGCAAAAAACAGAAAAGATACCTGTTTATATGCGATTTCGACAAAACATTAAGCTTCGATGATTCAGGTGTCATTTTAAGTGAAAAAATAGGAATCGACGAAGAGACCTTCGAGCAGAAACTCGTCAAGGTAAGAGAAAGGAATATAGTCCAGTTGGGCGGAGAGCTTGCCCAACTAATTACAACCGACCCGGACTATAAGGGAAAAGTCTCAAAGAAACTCTTTCATGAAGTCGCGAAAGATATAAAACTAAAAAAAGATGTTTCGAAATTAATAAAGGTACTTGATAAAGGTATAGAAGAAAATAAATTTTACTGTTATGTTACGTCCGCGTGTCCGGCTGAAATAATAAAAACCGCTTTAAAGGGAATCCTCCCGCCGGATAATATTTTCGGCACTACTTTCATTTATGATGATAAAAACTACGTCAAGAGTATAGAAAGGACGGGAGCGGGACAGGGCAAAGTAACCAACCTGGATTACCTGAGAGAAAAAAATAAGATTCCACGTGACAGAATAATATATGTAGGAGATGGGTCATCCGATTTACATGTCATGCTGCATGTTAACGCTTACGGAGGATATCCGATAGCCGTTTCATCCTCACCATACCTGGGGCACATTTCAAAAAGGACAGTGCTTTCGGACAGTGCTCTTAGTATTCTTACACCTGTTCTGGAAGACATACTGGGATATAAAGAATCTCAAGTAAAAAAATTCTATGTTGATATTGGACACACAATTTCAGAATGGAGTAAAGTAAAAACCGACTGGTTGGCACTGGAATAATTGAATATTATTTTTTTGCAACCTTAACCATATTTTTCCCGGAACTTTTTGCTTCATACATAGCAGAATCGGCAGCGTGTATAATTTCGTTCGAAGAACTTCCGTTTTTCGGATAACTGGAAAGTCCTATACTAACACTTATAATCCTATTAGGCTGACTCTTTTCCGCACCCTCAAATTTCTTTTCTGCAACCTTCTTGCGAAGTTTTTCTGCAACTTCTTTTGCCTCTTCTTCGCTAGTTTCCGGGAGTAAAACCACAAACTCTTCTCCTCCGTAACGGTATAATTTGTCAGTCAACCTAATATTATATGAAAATTTCCTGACCAATCTTATGAGTAATTTGTCTCCTTCTTGATGCCCGTGAAAGTCATTGTATTCTTTAAACCAGTCGATATCTATCATTAAAACAGATAAGTTTTTATTGTATCGCTCAGAACGTTCAAGTTCTTCTTTGAGATCTTCCTTTAACTTTCTTCGGTTATAGCATCCTGTAAGATCATCGGTTATGGCATCTGTGATATCTTCGAAAATTTCTAAAATATATTTTTCCCCGCTTAATTCAATTGCCTTATGTTTTATTTTGACTGTTTTACCGCCAAAAGCTCCATTCGATTCAATTGTTTTACTTTCTCCAATCGGAAATTCTGCTTTCACCGGACAAAAAGGGCATTGAACATTGTCATCTTTATACACCTCGAAACACTTCTCTCCGGTGGCGTCTCTCCCGACTTTATCCTTAAGAGCCTCATTCATATAAAGTATATTTAGATCCGTATCAACAATATCTATTGGAATAGGAAGAACTTTTAATATCTGCTTAAAATCTTCCAGATCGATCTTCTTAAACTTTGAGCTTTCTAAATCGTCTAATAAAATTTTACCCCCTATTTGCTGACTATATACTAATTATAAGCATTTTTTTTTGATAAGTCAATAGTGGGAAAATCGTATCAAAAAACAGAATCCAGGAACCAGAATTCCACCCCAACGAACCAACAAATAACACTCTTGACATTTTCCTCTTGGATTTTATCCTTAAATCAAATGAATGAAAAGAACAGATTAATACGTCTTCTTTCCTCCGCGGGCGGAGGAAAAACATACCGTCTTTCCACGCGGTATAAAAATCTACTAAAAGGAAACAATAAAAACCTTAAAAGATCTCTCGCTATAACATTCACAAATAAAGCCGCGACCGAAATGAAAGAACGAATCCTCGGATTACTGAAAGAAGAAGCCTTACGAGAAGGAAATAAGCATTCGCAAGAACTAATCGATTACATCCTGGATAATTACAGCGATTTCTCCGTTCGTACAATAGATTCTTTTGTTAACTCACTCGTTAAAGCTTTCTCAATAGAGCTCGGCATTACCCCCGAAGCGGAACTTATAATGGATTCAGATTACTATAAAGACTTTGCCGTAAATTCGCTTATACAATCTGTCGAGGAAGACGAAAATCTGCGAAAAAAACTAATTAATTTTATCGTAAAGCGAATCGAAACAGGAGGAAACGTAAGCTGGAACTTCAGGAAAACTCTCCGAAGTGGAATGGACCGTCTGGAAAACTATGAAACAAATAAAAACATTATTTTCGAGAAACCTACCGAAAATCTGCAGGAAATGGACACGAATATAATTCTGCATATAAATAAATCTCTAAAGCTAGCCGGACAAATTCTCGAATATTCGGAAAACAATCCGGGAATACATGAAACCTTTTTAACAACCCTGCGTAAATGCGTTGGGAATAAAGATATTAATAAATTATTGGAAAGCTCTTATATAAAGAAAAAAGCGGAGGGAATCCCGACAAAAAAATTCAAAGGAAACACGGAGGATTTCCGCAGGTTTTTTGAACCATTAAAAAAATCCGTCTACAAATACTACGAATTAGATCTCTTAAGAGATTATAACCATGAAATAGGTATATACGAAAAATACACGGAAACATTAAACGATATTCGGAGAAGGCAAAAAATAAGATTTATAGAAGATATAAATAAAGAACTTAAAAGTTTATTTAAGGACTTTTCCGTTCCTTTCGTTTTTTACAGAATCGGAGAAAGATTTCTGCATTTTCTCGTCGACGAATTTCAGGACACCAGCAAAAACCAATGGCAAAATCTTGTTCCTCTAATCGATAACGCCCTTTCAGAGGGAGGCTCCTTTTTTTACGTCGGTGACCCGAAACAGGCTATTTACCAGTGGAGGGGTGGAGATGTGGAACTTTTCAATATCCCCCAGGAATCGTTCGCTTCGGTAGATGAAAATGAACGAGGAAAAAATTATATCGATAAGAATTACCGGAGCGCTCCCGCGATAGTCGATTTTGTCGGAAAGGTCTTTTCGAATCTTCCCGGAGAAGTAAAAGAAGATTTAGGAAATAAGAAAAACTTCTACGAACAGGCAGTCTCGCAAAAAATCCCTGAAGATAAAAAATGGGAAAGTTTTAAGGGGCTGGTTTCGTTGGAGAAAATTCAATCCGAAAGCAAAAATATAGAAGATATCTTCACTACTATTAACAACCAGCTGGAAAAAACCATAGAAGAAACTCTAAACCGAGGCTACAGTAAGGGAGATATAACAATACTGGTGCGTCTTAATAAAGACGCAAAAAAAATCACAGAATATTTATGCGAAAAAGATTATCCTGTCGTTTCCAATGAAACTCTCTATCTCGCGTCCAATCCTGTTATAAAGGGACTACTCTCCGCGCTTAAATTCTTGCAGCACCCCATAGACAACACCTCTTTTCTGGGATTTTTAATCAGTCCTTTTTTCCTGAAAAAAACAGCCTTTAAAGAAAAAGATATAATAAACTTCGCGGAAAATTCCGCTCCGAAAAATCCTCTCTACGTCCAATTCAGAGAGAAATTCCCGGAAATCTGGGAAAAATATATAAAAACATTTTTTCGAAATGTCGGATTCTTGCCTGTTTACGATTTAATAAGCGATATAATACGTGTTTTTAGAATACCTGAAAATTGCATGGGCTCTGAAGCTTTCATAGAATCCTTTATCGAATTCGTTCACAATCTCGAAAAAAAATCCGTAACGTCGATAGAAGGGATGCTGCTCGAATGGGAAAAAGCTCAAGGTTCCTCAGAAATTCCTTCGATTCTTCTGCCGGAATCGGCAGAAGCCATAAGAATAATGACTATCCATTCGGCAAAAGGTCTCGAATTTCCCGTTACCATTATTCCTTTCCCTTATATAACAGAGGACAGGGATAAAAATGAGGTGGTAATAGAATATAAAGGTATTAAAAGAATCGTAAGAGCCAAAAGTAAAAGAGGAGAAAACATTTTTCCCGAATACAACGAGGAACTCAAAAACGAAATCGGAAAAAAGATTCTCGAGAGAAAACAGGAATGGACTTTAGAAGAAACCAATAATCTCTACGTGGCTATGACCAGAGCTAAATACGAACTGCATGTTTTCTTGCCCGACTCAAAACCAAATACTTATAACGGTTTGTGGAAACAAGTCTTAGATGGCTATATCGACGGAGATTCCCACATTACCGGAGAACCTCAAAATAGACCGAAAGAAGAAAGAGAAGAAAAAATTCCTATTAAATATTTAAAAATAAAAACAGAAGAAAAAGAAAGTGTCGAGGCAACTTCTTCGAGATTGATGATGCGGGAAAACAATATAGTCGAACTCATGAATGAAGAAATAAACCGATCCCGTAAATTGGGAGAAATCCTGCATAAAGTTTTGTTCTATATAAAAGATTTACGAGACCTCGAGAAACTCGATTCAATAATTAACCAATCTTTAAATGAATTCGCATATCCCGGCGAGCGGAAGGTTTTAAAAGAAAAAATAAAACCAATTATTGAAAACATATTTGGAAAGGAAAAGATAAAAGAATGGTTTTCGCCCGAAGTCGAGGCATGGAGAGAAAAAGAAATAATTTCTGCTGAAGGTATTTCACGCAAACTCGACAGAGTTGTTTTCAAAAACGAAGAAGTCCACATTGTCGATTTCAAATCCGGAGAAAAGAAGTATTTACCCGAATGGAAAAAGCAACTTGAGGGATACAAAGAAGTTATAAGCTCATACTTCCCGGACAAAACAATAAAGACTTACATAGTAAACCTTATTTCTGCGGAGGTAATCGAAATTGAGTAATCTGCTGAAAGTCCCTTTTTCCGAAAACTTCATTGAATCAGTAGGCGATTATCTATGTAAAAATTTCAATAATAGAGACTTCTCCTCTGTTTGTATAATTTTCCAGGGAGAGCGACCTTCTCTTTTCCTTCTCGATTACTTAAAGAAAAAAATCCCCGGGGCATTTATTCCGCCTGGTCGTTTTTCAATCAACGAGTGGATGCAGTATCTTTTCTCGCTGAAACGCGACGAACGAATCCCCGATGGTAATTTCGACCTTATTTATCTCCTGTACCGGGCGATCATCGAAAGCGGAATAGATGGAAAAAGCTCCCTTCTGGGACTTACCAGTTCGGTAAACAATTATATTCACTGGGGGGAAAGACTCCTCGGAGCGATGGAAGAATTCGAAATCCAGAAAGCAAAAAAAACAGAAATTGAAGGGCTCGCCGAGTACGACGAAAATTTTCTTAACTGGGTCAAAGACTTCTGGACACATTTTACCTCTATCCGCGATAAATTTTATTATCTTCTGAAAGCCAATAATCTTACGTACAAGGGCGAAGTTTACAACTGGGCTTCTGAAAATATCGAGGGAATAACCGATTCGATTCCATTCGATAAAATTATATTTGCCGGGTTTTACGCCTTAAACAAATCGGAAGATAAAATGATGAAATATCTTTATTCTCGGAACAGGGCGGATATAATCGTTCAATCAGATGTAACAAAAGGACCAGTGCCTTTAACCTCTCCTTATTATTTCCATAAAAAATGGGAAAGAGATTGGGAAATAACTTTTAAAGAATTTAACAAAAAAAACAGTGAAAAACCCAAAACGGAAATCCATCAATGTTTCGATAGCCACACGGAAATTTTAACCGCAGAAGAGATTCTATCAAACTTTAAAGAAAAAGATATAAACACCGCTATTGTCCTGCCCGATTCGGCGCCCCTAATCCCTCTTATCTCCGAAGTGGTTCAGGCAAGCAAAAACGACTTTAATATAACAATGGGCTATCCTTTAAAAAGAACTTCTCTTTTTACTCTTTTAAAATACGTTTTTTCGTTGCAGAAAACAAAGAAAAAAACTAAAGAAAAAAACCTCTACTACCTTAAAGATTACTTAAATTTGATTCAGCACCCCTGGATAAAAACAATCAAAAACGAACAGGACGAAGAAAACTTTAGACTTATTGTAAACCGTCTCGTGCCGGTACTAATAGAACAGAATAGAGATGAAGCGAAGAATTTCTTTTCTCTTGGCGAAATAAAAAAACTGCTATTCGCAAAAGACCTTACAAAATGGTTTGAGGATGAAAAAGCAATAACAGACGCGCTGGATAGTTTAGAAAAAATTCACAATCTTTCCATACAAGCATTCGATGAACTAAAATCATTAAAAGAGGCATCCGAGAAGTTACATTCTTTGATTTCTTTTCTCTACGCGCAATCGAGCATAAGTAAGTATCCCTTAAACAATCAATTCGTGGGAATCTTATTTAAAAAACTCGAAGAAATAAAAAATTCTCTGTTTGCGGATATAAATTTCGCGGATAGTTACGATATTATAACTTTCCTTGAAAGTTTTTTTCTCACACTACGGGTTCCTTTCTTCGGGAAACCGTTAAAAGGGATTCAGATAATGGGTATGCTTGAAAGTAGAAACCTGAACTTTGAGCGGATAATTCTATTGGACGTTAACGAAGGCACGATGCCCGATGTAAATAAATTCGATTCGCTCCTTCCGCAGGGTTTAAGAAAGTTAATAGATTTACCAACCTACGAGGAAAAAGAATCAATGTACGCGCATAATTTCTTCAGATTGATTGACGGCGCACGTGAAGTTCATTTAATATTTAAGGAAGGAAAACTTCGAAGTATCGATAAAAATATTAAATCCAGGTTTATCGAAAAAATTGTCTGGGAGAAAGAAAAGAAAAATGAGAAAAAATCTCATGACAACAGGCTCTTTTTACCATCGGTAGAAGTCTTAGAGAAAAAAGAGATTGGAAAAAGTAAAAAAGCTCTGGAACGATTAAAAGAAATGGAGTACTCTCCAACAAGAATCGATACGTACATCCGATGTCCCCTGCAGTTTTATTACAGATACGTTCTCGGTCTCGAAGAATTTATGGATATCGAGGAGGAAGTCGAGCACAGCGCTATCGGGAAATTTACTCACGAGTTTTTAAAAGATTACTACGCACAATTTATTAATAGAAAATTTAATCCGGATAAAACTGATTTTGAGAGAAAGTTAAAAAATGAACTCGAGAAAAATTTCCGCGAAGGCGGAGGTCAGCTCATTTTAAGAGATATAATAAACACTACTTTAAAAAGATTTATGGATTACGAAATAGAGCGCGCGGAAGAGCAGGACATATACATCAAAGACCTGGAAAAAGGGGTTTCCGGAGTCTTTGAAGCAGAAGGCGACGACTTCAGACTTAAAGGCAGAATCGACAGAGTCGAGGAAATAAACGGGGTGTTGAATGTAATCGATTACAAAACGGGAATCGTAACAATGCCCGGCAAAATAAAGGATAGCAAAATCGAACTTAGCAGAGATACAGTAAAGAAAAAAATCAAAACGTTACAATTACCAATATATGTTTACCTTTATTCAAAAGCCAATAAAATACCGATCGATAAAATTCGGGCGGAAATTTTCAATATAAGAAAACCACGGGGGAGAAACAGTCTTCCCGTCGGAAACATGGAAGTTTACCTCGAGGTTTTCGGTTTTATACTTGAGGAAATCTCGAACCCGGATATTTCATTTGTACCCGATGCAGGCGATTACTGTAAATTCTGTCCGTACCGGTTGATGTGCAGCGAAGCCTAACTCTCTACCACACCAAAAAAATTCACATGTAGGACATGTAGAAATTGTAGTTTTTGTTTTTCCAAATTCTAACTAATATCTACTTATTACCAACTGCCGCTTTTTCCGGAAAACTGGTTATATTAGTCGGCTTATGCCTCATGGCTTTCCACAAATCTAACTTGAGTTGCATATTAAGCCAACTCTCAGGACTGGTTTTGGTCGCCTCGCCAATTCTTACCGCCATCTGCGGACTTAATGACGATTTTCCGTTAATAAGCTCATAGAGAGCTTTCCGGCTAACCCCTAAATCCTTTGCTGCTTCGGCAATCGATAATCCTAGGGGTTTTATTACATCCTCTAATAAAATTTCACCCGGATGTGTTGGTTTTCTTTTCTTAGGCATTTTCTATCACCTCTTTTAATGATAATCCTTGTAGTCGACCATAATCGCATCTACACCTTTAAATTTAAAAGTTATTCTCCAATTTTCACTTACCCATACCGAATAAACATCTTTGTTCTTCCCCGATAATTTATGCAGCTTATATCCCGGAAGATTCATATCTTTTGGGCTAGTAGACGCATCCAAACGATCCAATATTCTCGCAATCTTTTTTGCGTGTTCCGGACTTATTCCTTTCTTATTTCCATCTTTAAAAAACTGCTCGAGCCCTTTATGCTTGAATGACTTTATCATTATTTATATTATAATATGTAACCTGTCACGTGTCAAGTAACAAATATTATTTTTTCAAATTAATTTATATGTAGAACTTATAGGAATTGTTTTCGCTTTTGTCGACCAGTGACTAATGACTCAATTATTTAAGATTGTCTAGATTTAACCCCAGATATACAAGACTATTTTTACCATTGATTTTACTTAAAAATAAAGTAATATTTAATGAAATGAAGAGTGAAGAATTGGTTAAAAGGGGGAATATTAGATGAGTAAAAAATTAAAGTATTGTATTTTTTTGTTTTTCTTTAGCTGTATCAATCCATTAAATGCTCAAGTAGAACAAGTGGCAACAGGATTCCAGCAGCCGGAAGGTCCTGTCTGGATGGACGGAGTCGGACTTTTATTTAGCGATATCGCGGCAAATATTATATATTGCTGGTCGCCGTTCGACAGTTCGGTTACTGAGTTTATGAATCCATCGGATAGTTCAAACGGTCTTACATTCGATTGAGACAGCAATCTTATTTTGACTCAAATGGGGAAAAGACGCGTTTCACGCAGGGAATCAGACGGTTCGATAACTCCTCTTGCCGAAACTTACGACGGGAAAAGATTCAACAGCCCGAATGATTTAGTCGTTAAATCCGACGGTTCTATTTTTTTTACCGATCCGGATTTTAACACCCCGGTTGGTGAGCCAAAAGAATTGGATTTTCAAGGTGTTTTCAGAATAGGAGGAAACGGCAATATTCAGGTATTGGATAGTACGACATTCGACAAACCAAACGGTATTTGTTTTTCACCCGATGAATCGAAGTTATATGTAAATGAATCACCCAGAGGGATAATCTATGTATGGGACGTTGTCGATGACTCGACAATCACAAATAGAAGGGTCTTTTTCACGATACCGGTTATGGGCTATGTCGACGGAATGAAAGTGAACGTGGAAGGAAATCTTTATTGTACCGGACCGGGAGGGGTATGGGTTATATCGCCGGATGGTGTTTGTATCGATACGATTCATGTTCCGGTATTTCCATCAAATTGTAATTGGGGGGATGCGGATAGGCAGACATTATATATAACCGCGGGTTCAAGCGTATATCGATATCGTTTGCCATCCGGTATAGAAGAGCGGAATAACAAACTTTTTGAATTAAATCAAAATTATCCTAATCCGTTCAATCCATCTACAAAAATTATATATACGGTTCCGTCATTAGAAAAAAGTATCGGCGTGTCCATACGAGTTTATGATTTACTTGGGTGTGAAGTTATAACATTGATAGATGGAATAGAGGAGGCAGGTGAACATTCGGTAGAATGGAACGGCACAAACTCAGCCGGACATAAGGTGGGAAGCGGTGTGTATCTTTATCAACTGAAGAGTAATAATGGCTATGTTAATACAAGGAAGATGACCCTATTGAGATGATGAGATTGTATGACTCTGAAATTACGAATCCGGATGTTCCTTTTTCACCCAATCTTATTTACAGTTCTTCTCTAAAACTTTTACAGAAAGATAAAAATTCTTTAAGTTCGGGAGCAATATCGACTATATTCTGAAGGACCTTACTACCTTCTTCCCTACGGAAATCATGGCTTTTCACTTCTATTTTCTTCTTAAATGAACAACTGAATGCTATTGAAGATGAGGTAGGAAAAACCACATAGTAATCTACAGCAAGAACATCCGCCCCAAGAGACTTAAATCTATTCTCGCAACTCGCGATATATCCCTTATTTCCGAACGGCATAACAGTATCGATTACAGTTCTATCACTTATATTATCATCTACTAAAAATCCATCAATTAAATCTATAAGCTCATAATCGGCTGGAAGGTCGTGCAAAAAAAACTCCTATATGAGTACCTGTTGTTTTTTCTCCGTAGAAAATCGCACAGTTACCTATTGGCAGAGGATGAGGCTCCCAGCGTGAATTAAGAGGAGAAAATGAATATTGAGGAAACTGTGTAAGAACCCATCTCCCCTCAATTTCTTTGAAATGTTGAGTCCGGGCACATCCTAAAGAAAACAGCAAAATCATTATACTAACAAAGCCAAAGTTTTTCCTATATTTCTTCATATCTTAATACTTTACCCCCTTTCTGATATATATAAAAATTTCACTTATATCGCAGTTAATATAAAATTATTTAAAAGTTATGTCAAGGATTTTTAAGCCGTTGATTGTTTTCACTAAGACCTAACACCCAATGTTCTACTTAACCACTCAACCATTTAATATCTCAACTTAGATTCGAAGAATCTATGAAATGAACGCAGATTTACAGGATTCCCTTTTCTTAAACTCTTATAAAGTTTATATAATATTTCCCTAAGTTTACACTTTTGTCCGGGACAAAAGTGTAAACTTAACGGTTGAGGTAGTTCTTTTAATACAAACGCTTGTAAAATTCACAAATACTTGTAAGATTTATTTATGGAAAACGGAAAACTTGAATTAAAAATTCTAAAAGGAAATGAAGAGAATATAGCCGAGGTGCAGAGAATATTGGAGGAAGCTCCCACATATTGCATCAATGTTTCTGGAAAACCTGCCTCTCCTGAGGATGCAAAAGAAATCTTTTCCTCAATCGCGCCTGGAAAAGAATACGATGATAAGTTTGTTTTTGGAATATATCTTAACAATCATTTAATAGGATGTATCGATTTGTGTCGCGAATATCCCGAAGAAACAACGGTTACAATCGGTCTTCTTTTATTATCGGAAAAGAATCAAAGAAAAGGATTAGGAACACGAGCTCACAAAAAACTTGAAGAGATTATAAAAGGCTGGAAAAACTTCGAAAGAATAAGAATCGGTGTACTTATCCCGAATCAAGAAGCCCTCCCTTTCTGGAAGAAAATGGGATATAAGGAGAAAAGTATAAGTTCTTATAAACACGGAGATATCGAAACAGAAGTAATCACACTCGAAAAACTAGTTAATTGAATAAGAAAGTTTTTTCTATCGTTCCACCAAATCCCAACCCCTAAATCCAAAATCCTAACATAACCATTTGACTATTTTTTTATTTAACAATTTAACTTAGATTCGAAGAATCTATAGAATTGTCCAATGTCTAGATTTGACCCCAGATATACCAGATATACCAGATATACTAGTCACCAGTCATTAGTCAAAACTAAAAACAAAAATCTGACGGCTAAAAAATTCATTGACACTGCAACTAAAGTTTCGAGTTTTAAGTTCCGTGTTTCGTGCTAATAAAACAACAAATAAAAAATCTTCTTAATCCTGTTCAATCTGTTTTAATTTCGGAATCCGGATTGACAAAATTCTCTTTGCCGCACGGATAAGTAAAACAATCTCTACGTTAACAGTAATTCTACAGATGTATCACACATAAACGTTCAATTTAGAAATCGACTTTCCCGCCTATAAAAATATTAAATTCGTCCTGTAAGGGGGAATAAGGATCCGAAAAATTCTCGTGATACCGGAAATAATTACATCCAAACACTACCCCATAAGAAAAACTGGAAGGATTTTGCCCTTTTTCCCAAATAAGACCTAATTCTAAGAGAATAAAGTAGGTTTCCCAGATATTATTATCGTACTCAGTGTCACCCCAACATATAATACCCATGCATCCTTGAGTTTCTCCTTCAGGTCTACGATAATTGCGATAAGCACCCGGGTGGGAGCTTAAGTGAGCAATATAATGTTTGCCTTTTTGGTTTTTAAATTCATAGGCGTATTTTATACTAAATACTGGTCCTGCAACCATACCTCTTTTTCTCCCTTTATAGAATCCTGAAAATCCCAAGAATGAACAATTTAAGGAAATATTGTCATAAGGTCTGGGAAGATCAAGCTTGTAACCAAAATTAATAAGCTCCAAATAACCCGTTACGGGGATTCCTACCGAACAGCTACCAAAACTAAAAAAGCTACCCTTATCATCACCAAAAAGCAATACAGAACAGGAAAGAAGAAGTATAAAGAAACAAGATAAACATCTGGATTTTATTCTACTTTTTCCCATTTAAAAGTAACTCGTTTCTTAGATTAAGAAGCAGAGAATCTTCTGCGCTCTTTAAGAGATTTTTTAATAAATCTTTTTTTATACCCTTATAAATAACTTTATCTTCTTCTACTTTGTATTCAGCTTGATTGGAAGCCGGGAAAGAGACTCGTTTTTTATATTCACCCTTAGAATGTACAACTGTACTATCAGCTTCCAATTCTACTTCAACGGAAGACTGTACTTCTCTTAACACCATAGGGAAAACCTCTGCTCCAAGCAGGAAAAACGTTATACCACCAAAAGAAATACTTTTAAGCAATAAAGAAGTCTGAGGTAAAATCAAACCTAAAAAGCAAGGGATAATAGAAACCTCTCTTATAATTCTCTGTGTTTTTCCGGGAAACACCATAACTTTGTAGTGATAAACGTCAACTTTACTGCTCTTTTTATCCGGAAAGAACGAATCAAGAATGGAATCAATACCCCTGCCTAATCTTAAAAAATCCTCTTCTTCCGGACACATTGGACCAGATATTACAAGAGTTGTATCAATAGGCAAAGGAAACTCTTTTATATTAAAAGATTTTTCCTCTTCCGGTCTTAAGTCATTTATTTCGATGTTATCTAAAACATAACTACTTTTTAAATTCGACTGCGGTTTTATAGTGTATTTAGCTGAACATCCGATTAAAAATAGAATTGGGACGAATATTGAAAATAAAACTATTACAGGAGAATTGTATTTAATTATAAAATTAATTTCCTTTAAATTTGTTTTTCGTAAGCTCTGGTAAAAACCCGTGGATTTTTTCGCTTTCATTGTTCTATTTGGATAAAAAATATCTATATCAATGTGCATTTATTTAACTTTTTTATAAATTATATTTAAAAAAAATTAGATGTCAAGGAATAAGATAGGACCAACTGGGTCAGGTCTTCTTTGAAAAGTGTCAAACACTTAGTTTGTTGAGTTTATAGTGTTCATAGAGTTCGTTGGGTCACAAGCAAAACAGATATTTTTTTATTTCTGGGGTTAAATTAATCTTTTTTTACCTCCTGTTTGTTGATCCTTTGGATCGGTTGAATTGTTGAATAGATAAATTGCAAATAGTAAAAACAAAAAACAGCTAACGGCTAAAAAATTCCTTGACAATGCAACTAAAGTTTCGAATTACGTGTAAAGAATAAAAAATGAACTTTTTGCGTTTAAGTGGGTCTAATTTAATATAAAAACAACTTTGACGAATTTTAAAAAAGAGATTTTTTGCTTTAAAAAAAGTATCTTGTTAAATATTTATTATGAATGATATGAAAAATAAGGAATTTATAACAATTGGTAAATTTAACCGGCTCTTAGACGCGTATTTAATAGCGTCTAGAATTGAGTCGGAAGGCATAGAATGTTTTCTACCCAATAAAAAGTTTACTAAATTGTCACATAACCACTTTATTGGGACCTCAGAAATAAGACTTCAAGTAAAAAAAGAAGATGCCACTAAAGCCCTCAGAATATTAAACGCCGAACCATTTAATACTTTTGGTGATATATCGACAGAATCGGATATTGAAAGGTGAAATAAAGACATAGTCACTAGTCGCCAGTCAAACTTTAGGATTTCGGATATAGGATTTAGTCAAAACAAATAAAACTTTTTCTTTATTCGTGTAATTTGTGAGATTTGTTGTTAAAAAAGCTTTGTGATCTTTGTGAGCTTTGTGGTTCAATACTTTTTTAGTGTTGTGGGGTGGGGTTTTGACTCATGACTAAA